>NZ_JBVHXA010000013.1:0-202912 GCF_055563935.1 Streptomyces sp. NPDC029169 | reverse complement strand
GAAGAAGTGGGGGGACTGAGGGCAGGGCCTTCGGGGGGCGGGGGGGGGGGGGAGGGGAGGACCGCAAGGTGGGGGGCGGCGGGGTGGGGGGAGGGGAAAAGGGGCCCCGCGGCGGTACTCGCGTACCGCCGCGGCGCCCTCGGAAGCGACCGGGCCTCAGGCCTTCTTCGCCTCAGGCCTTCTTCTTGGACTTGTCGGTCACCATCACCAGACCGGCGATCACCAGGAACAGCACGATCGGCAGGGCCACGTACAGACCGAGCGTCTCGACGACACTCAGCTCGGGGGCCGGGTCGTCACCGTCGTCGCGGGTGATCGCGAGCGCGGGGGACGACATGAGCAGCATCATCAGCGTCGTACCGGCCGCGACAGCACCGGCGCGCAGGGCGTTCTTCTTGTCCACGGTGCAAACGTAGCGAACACCTAAACCGGCCGCGCGTCCGGGGGTGCCGTACGGACACCCCCCGCGGATCCGAACACCGCGAGGAGGCGGTGTGCCCGGGGCGAGGCCGCCAGCTCCTCCAGGGTGAGCGGCTGACCCTCCGGGCCCGCCACCGGCAGCCGCCAGTTGGGGTACTGGTCCCAGGTCCCGGGCAGGTTCTGCGGCCGCCGGTCCCCCACCGTGTCCGGCAGCCACACCCCGACCATCGTGGCCGGGGTCCGCAGCAGGAACCGGTGGACGGCCCTGACCTCGGCCTCCTCGTCGCCGGGGCCCTCCGGAAGCAGCCCGAGCCGCTCCAGGTACGCCAGCCACTCGCCGGTCTCCGCCGCATCCCGGGCGCGCTCGCGCTCCAGGTCGCCGGTGAGCAGCCCGAGCCGGTGGCGCAGGGCGACATGGTCGCCGGAGAGCCGGGCCGCGGTGGAGGGCAGGTCGTGCGTGGTGGCGGTGGCCACGCAGTCGGTGCGCCACTGCTCCGGGGCGAGCGGCAGGCCCGTGCCGGACCAGTCCCGCTCGAACCAGAGCACGGACGTGCCGAGCACCCCGCGCCGCGCGAGCCGCTCCCGTACGCCCGGCTCGACCGTGCCGAGGTCCTCGCCGATGACGACCGCGCCGGCCCGGTGGGCCTCCAGGGCGAGGACGGCCAGCATCGCCTCGGAGTCGTAACGGACGTACGTTCCCTCGGTGGGTTCGCGGCCCTCGGGCACCCACCAGAGCCGGAACAGGCCCATCACATGGTCGATGCGCAGCGCGCCCGCGTGCCGCAGCAGCTCCCTCAGGAGGCCGCGGTACGGGGCGTAGCCGGAGGCGGCGAGCGCGTCGGGGCGCCAGGGCGGCAGGCCCCAGTCCTGGCCGAGGGCGTTGAAGGCGTCGGGCGGGGCGCCGACCGACATGCCGGCGGCGAACGCCTCCTGCTGCGCCCAGGCGTCGGACCCGTCCGGATGGACGCCGACCGCGAGGTCGTGGACGATCCCGACCGCCATCCCCGCCTCCCGCGCGGCCTCGCTCGCGGCCGCGAGCTGGCGGTCCGTCAGCCAGGCCAGCCGGCAGTGGAAGTCGACCCGGGCGGTCAGCTCGTCGTCCGCGCGGACGGCCGCGGCGGCGGAGCGCGGGTCACGCAGCTCCTCGGGCCAGGAACGCCAGTGGTGCCCGTGCCGCTCGGCGAGGGCGTTGTAGGTGGCATGGTCCTCCAGGGCGCGGCCCCGTTCGGCGAGGAAGTCGCGGTACTCGGCGCGTCTGCCGGGGCCGAGTTCCACCGTCCGTACGAGTTCCAGGGCGCGCCGTTTGACCTCCCAGACCGCGTCCCGGTCGATCAACGCGCCCTTGCGCAGCACGCGTTCGCGCAGCTCGGCGGCGTCGTCGAGGATCGCGTCCAGCTCGTCGCGGTACCGGTCGCCCACGAAGCCGTACTCGGGGATGTCCTCGATCCGCAGATGGACGGGGTCGGGGAAGCGGCGGGAGGACGGGCGGTACGGGGACGGATCGGTGGGCGCCCCGGGCACGGCCGCGTGCAGCGGGTTGACCTGCACGAAGCCGGCGCCGTGCGACCGGCCCGCCCAGGTGGCCAGTTCGCGCAGGTCGCCGAGGTCGCCCATGCCCCAGGAGCGGGTGGAGAGCACCGAGTACAGCTGGGCGAGCAGGCCGAAGGCCCGCCCCTCCGGCCGGGGCACGCGCGCGGGGGCGACGATCAGCGTGCTCACACCGTCGCGGCCCTCCGGGGCCCGGGCCTCGACCCGGTGGATGCCGAGCGGCAGCCCGTCCCAGCCGCCCCCTTCCGCCACGTCCTCCACCACCTCCCCCGACTCGGTCGTGACGCGCAGCCGGGTGCCGGGCGGAAGGTCCTGGGGCGGGCTCACCGGGCCGTCCTGCCAGCGCACCAGCGTGGGCGGGAGGAGCCGGTCCTCGTCGGCCCGCCGCGCCGCTTCGAGGGCGGCGTCGACCGCCTCCGGCGTCCCGGCGTCCACGTCGAGGGCGGCGAGCACGGCCACGACCGTGGCGTCGGGCACCTGGACGGTGACGCCCTCGGACGGTTCGTACGTGGTGGCGACGCCGTGGAGGGCGGCGAGGCGGGCCAGGGTCACTTCACACACTCCAGAGGTCTGGTCTGGGGACGGTGGCGGGAGGCCCGGCGGCCCGGTGGCCTGGTGGCCCGGCGGTCACACTCCGGGGGACTCCGCGCCGGCCGCGGTGCCGGGGGCGGGGGCGGGGGCGGTGGGTTCGCTGGTGAGCGGGGCCGCCAGGGTCAGTGGCGGCTCGCTGGTGAGCGGGGTCGCCGACGTCAGGGGCGGCTCGCTCGTGAGGGGTGCGGCGTCGGCGAGGGCCGGCTCACTCGTGAGGGGGCCCTGTTTCAGTCCAGGTATCTCGGTCGTCTCGGTGGTGTGGGGGGTGGTCACGCTCACGGGGGTTCTCCCGGTTTCGTCTCGACAGGTGGAACGACCAAGCCCTACCCACCGCACCTCGTTTTACCGGCGGAACTCGGCGAAACGACGCCACCTCGCCGAATCGCCACCGGGCAAAGCAGACACATCGGCCACCCGCATTGACACCTCCGCCGGACGGGTGGTGGGCTCGTGACCCACTCGTGACCTCAAGCACCCCCCTGGAGAGGAGTCCCCGTGTACCTCGGGCGCAGGAAGCGGACCGCGACGGCCGTGGCCGCCGCGGTGATCGGCGGACTCCTCGGCAGCGGCCTCACCGGCGTCTCCCAGGCCGCCCCGGTCTCCCCCGTCACCACCCCCGACGTACCGCAGAGCCCGGCCGGGCCGGCGGTCTGGCCCCGCCCGCAGTCCCTGCGGACCGCCGGTCCCGCCGTGCCGCTCGGCGACGAGGTGACGCTGCTCGCGGACGCCGACGCCGATCCGTACGCCGTCGCCGCGCTCCGCGAGGTGCTGCGGGCTGCGGGGGTACGGACGGTCCACACGGCCCTGCCGGGCGGCGGGACCGTGATCCGCGCGGGCTCCGCCGCCTCCCAGGACGCCCTGCGGGCGCTGCGCGTGCCCGAGCGGGCCGATCTGCCGCGCGGCGGCTACCGGCTCGCGACGGGCCGGTTCCAGGGCCGGGACACCGTCGCCCTGGACGGAGTGGGTACGGACGGCCTGTTCCACGCCGTCCAGACACTGCGTCAGCTGATCGGCGGCCAGGCAGACGGTACGCGGCAGATCCCCGGTGTCGTCGTCCGCGACTGGCCCGGGACCGCCGTGCGCGGGCTGACCGAGGGCTTCTACGGCCGCCCTTGGAGCCAGGAACAGCGGCTCGCCCAGCTCGACTTCATGGGCCGCACCAAGCAGAACCGCTATCTCTACGCGCCTGGTGACGACCCGTACCGCCAGACCCTGTGGCGCGACCCCTACCCCGCCGAGCGGCGCGCGGAGTTCAGGGCGCTCGCCGAGCGGGCCCGCGCCAACCATGTGACCCTCGCCTGGGCTGTGGCCCCCGCCCAGTCCATGTGCCTGGCCTCGGACGACGACGTGCGGGCGCTCACCCGCAAGATCGACGCGATGTGGGCGCTTGGCGTGCGCTCCTTCCAACTCCAGTTCCAGGACGTCAGCTACAGCGAGTGGCACTGCTCCGATGACTCGGACACCTTCGGGCGCGGGCCGGAGGCGGCCGCGGCCGCCCACGCGCGCGTGGCGAGCGCGGTGGCCCGGCATCTGGCCGCCCGGTACCCGGACGCCGAGCCGCTCACGCTGATGCCGACGGAGTACTACCAGGACGGTGCGACGGCGTACCGCACCGCGCTCGCCGCCGCGCTCGACGACCGGGTGCAGGTCGCCTGGACCGGCGTCGGCGCCGTCCCGCGCACCATCACCGGGCGCGAACTGGCGGGCGCCCGCGACGCGCTGCGCCATCCGCTGGTCACCATGGACAACTATCCGGTCAACGACTACGCCCAGGACCGGCTCTTCCTCGGCCCGGCCATGGGCCGCGAGCCGGCCGTGGCGGCCGGCTCGGCCGCGTTCCTCGCCAACGCCATGGAACAGGCCGCGGTCTCCCGCATCCCGCTGTTCACCGCCGCGGACTACGCCTGGAACCCGAAGGGTTACCGGCCTCAGGAGTCCTGGCGGGCCGCCGTCGACGAACTGGCCGGTCCTGACCCGGCCGCCCGCGAGGCGCTGCGGGCGCTGGCCGGCAACGGCGCGTCCTCGATCCTCGACCCGGCGGGCGAGTCGGCGTACCTCAAGCCGCTGATGACCGCGTTCTGGAACAGCCGTACGGCGCAGGACCCGGCGGTACGGGAGAAGGCGGCGCGCGAGCTGCGCGCGGCGTTCACCGTGATGCGGGAGGCGCCCCGGCGGCTGGCAACGACCGCCGACGGCACCCTGGACGACGAGGCGGGGCCCTGGCTGGAGCAGCTGTCCCGCTACGGCCTCGCGGGCGAGACGGCGGTCGACATGCTGCTCGCCCAGGCCCGTGGCGACGGCGCGGCGGCCTGGCAGTCCCAGCTCCAGCTGGAGCCGCTGCGCGAGGCGCTGACGGCGAGCGGGGCGACCGTCGGCAAGGGCGTCCTCGATTCCTTCCTCACGCGCGCGGTGACGGAGTCGGCGGCCTGGACGGGCGCGGACCGCGAGCGGGACGCCGGACGCACGGCGGATCGGGAGCGGGACGCGTACACCGTCCGGCTCGACCGCTCGCGGCCCGTGGAGACAGTGACCGTGATGACGGAGCCGGGCTCGGGCGAGTCGGCTCATGTGGAGGCGTACGTCACCGGCGAGGGCTGGCGGCCGCTCGGCCCGGTGTCCCCGACCGGCTGGACGCAGACGGCCGTGAAGGGCCTGCGCGCGGACGCCGTACGGATCGTGTGGGACGCCGCGGACGGGCGGGGCGCCCCTCAGGTGCGCTCGCTGGTGCCGTGGTTCGCCGACGAGCCGCGCGCCGAGCTGGAGCTGGCCCGCACCGAGACGGACGCCGAGATCGGCGGACCCGCGCAGCGGGTGGACGTCCGGCTGGTGGGCCGGAGCGCCGACGAGGTGCGCGGGGCGCTGACGGCGCGGGCGCCGAAGGGGATCGTGGTACGGCTCCCCAGGGAGGCCCGCGTGCCGCGCGGCACGCGCGCGACGGTCCCGCTGGAGGTGTCGGTCGCGCCGGACGTGCCCGCGGGCTCGTACCAGGTGCCGGTGTCCTTCGCGGGCGAGGAGCGGACCCTGACGGTCCGCGCCTGCCCGCGCACGGCGGGCCCGGACCTGGCGCGCACGGCGTCGGCCGCGTCCTCCGGCGACGAGACCCCCGACTTCCCCGCGGCCTCGGCCCTGGACGGCGACCCGGCCACCCGCTGGTCCTCCCCGGCGGAGGACGGCGCCTGGTGGCAACTGGAACTGCCCCGGCCGGCCCGGATAGGCCAGGTCGTCCTCCACTGGCAGGACGCCTACGCCTCCCGCTACCGCATCCAGGTCTCCCCCGACGGCCGCACCTGGCGCACGGCGGCAACCGTCACCGACGGCAGAGGCGGCCGCGAAACCGTCCGCATGGACGCGACGGACACCCGCTTCCTCCGCATCCAGGGCGACGCGCGGGCGACGGAGTACGGCTACTCACTCTGGTCGGTCGAGACGTACGCGGTGGCCCCACCGACCACCCCCGAGAAGCCCGCCCGGCCCGAGGCCCCTGCGGGGCCGGGCGAGTAGGCGCCGTCCCACGCCGCGCCGGCCGGCCCGAGGCCCCGCCGGGGCCCGGCGAGCAGGGCCCGGCCCACGCCGCGTGACGGCACCCCGCCCCGCCAGTCCTTCCGCCTGGCCCGTCAGACGCCGTGCCGCGGCGAAGCCTGCGGCGCCCGGACAGGGCCCGGCTCCGCCGAGCCCCGGACCCATACCGGTACCGGTACCGGTACGGCCCGGGCCGGGCCGGAGGCCCGGGCCGTCGGCAAAGGCCACGCCCGGCGGGCGAGCGCGCCGCCGCGGGCGGGTCGCCGGCGCCGCGCGGCGCAGCCCGCGCCCGGCCCTGGGGGCCGCACGCCGGAGCTAACGCCCCGCCCTGGGGCCGCGCGGCGCAGCCCGCGCCCCGCCCTGACGCCGCGCGGCGGAGCCCGCGCTCGGCCCCCAGGCCAGCGCCCGTGGTCCGGGCGCGGCCCCTACGGCGATGGCCCGCCTACGACGAAGGCCCGGATCAAGCCGTCTTCACGGCCCCCGTGGGGGCGGTGGAGACGGCGTCGATCCGGGCCATCACGTCGTCCGCGCCGTATGGCTGCAGGTAGGGCAGCCAGCGCGGGTCCCGGTGGCCGGTGCCGATGATGCGCCAGGCCAGGCCGCTGGGCGGCGCGGGCTGGTGGCGCAGCCGCCAGCCCAGCTCGCGCAGGTGCCGGTCGGCCTTGACGTGGTTGCAGCGGCGGCAGGCCGCCACGACGTTCTCCCAGGCGTGCGTACCCCCACGGCTGCGCGGAATGACGTGGTCGACGCTGGTTGCGACGCCACCGCAGTACATGCAACGCCCGCCGTCGCGGGCGAAGAGGGCTCTGCGGGTCAGAGGAACGGGCCCCCGGTAGGGGACCCGCACGAACCGCTTCAGCCGGACCACGCTGGGTGCGGCGATGACGCGGGTCTCGCTGTGCAGGAAGGCGCCGGACTCCTCGAGGCAGAGTGCCTTGTTCTCGAGGACGAGGACGAGCGCGCGGCGGAGCGGTACGACGCCGAGGGGCTCGTACGACGCGTTGAGGACCAGGACATGCGGCACGGATGCCTCCTAATACGCCGGCGGCGCGTGGCTCGCGCCGGGACGAACTGCTCTCAGTCTCTCCTCATGCCAGGTCGGAGCGCCACTACGTACCCGTAACGGGCTTGAAGTGTTCTCGCCCACACCTCGGCATCGTCCCCAGTCTCATCCCCGCGTGAGGTCGGTCTCTCCCTCGAACAGGGCAACAGGAGCACACCCGATGCCCCGTTAGTGTGGATGTTCTGCGTACGCCACGCCTGGAGGTTCTCCGTGTCCTGGTCAGCTCTGCCGACCGTCGACGTTCCGCAACAGGTCCCCGTCAGTCTCGACGAGGCCGCCCAGCAGGCGACGAACGCCGCGGGCTGGGTGGAGGAGAACTGGTCCACCTGGTTGAACACGGGTCTACGGATCCTCCTCATCCTGGTCGTCGCCCTGCTGCTGCGGATGGCCATCCGCCGCGCCCTGACGAAGCTGATCGAGCGGATGAACCGCTCCGCCTCTGCGGTGGAGGGCACGGCCCTCGGCGGGCTGCTGGTCAACGCCGAGCGGCGGCGGCAGCGCTCGGAGGCGATCGGCTCGGTGCTCCGCTCGGTGGCGTCGTTCCTGATCCTGGGCACGGCGGGGCTGATGATCCTCGGCGCCTTCCAGATCGACCTGGCGCCGCTGCTGGCCTCCGCGGGCGTGGCCGGTGTGGCGATCGGCTTCGGCGCCCGGAACCTGGTCACGGACTTCCTGTCCGGTGTCTTCATGATCCTTGAGGACCAGTACGGCGTCGGCGACTCGGTCGACGCGGGAGTGGCGTCCGGCGAGGTCATCGAGGTCGGGCTGCGGGTGACGAAGCTGCGCGGCGTCGACGGTGAGATCTGGTACGTCCGCAACGGCGAGATCAAGCGGATCGGCAACCTCAGCCAGGGTTGGGCGACGGCCGCCGTGGACGTCACGGTCCGCCCGACGGAGGACCTGGACCAGGTGCAGTCGCTGATCAGCGAGGCCGGGGCGGCCATGGCGAAGGACGAGCCCTGGAACGAACGGCTGTGGGGCCCGGTGGAGATCCTCGGTCTCACCGAGGTGCTCCTCGACTCCATGACGATCCGCGTCTCGGCGAAGACGATGCCGGGCAAGAAGCTCGGCGTGGAGCGCGAGCTGCGCTGGCGCATCAAGCGCGCGCTCGACACGGCCGGCATCCGGATCGTCGGCGGGCTCCCGGCCCAGGCGGAGGAGTCCCCCGCGGACCCGACGGCGTCGATGGCGGCCCCCTCGGCCTTCGCCTCGCCGACGTCCCCGCAGGGCGCGGCGGCGACCCCGCTGCCGAAGCCGGACCTCAGCAAGTAGCCAGTGCCGTCGAGGACGGCGCGTAGGCGCCGGTGGTCGGCGCGGCAGGCAGTGGCAGCCGGCACTCCCCACTAGATTCGAACGATGGGCGACATCGCTGACACTCCCCGGAAGGGTCCCGAGGGCGACCCGGTCCACACCCGGCTCATCGCCCTCGCGAAGGACTGGGCGGATGCCATCGTCTCCAACGACGCCACCCGGATCGGTAGCTTCATGGCCGATGAGTGGGTCATCGTCTCCGAGTCAGGCGTCTCCGCCAAGGAGCAGTTTCTCTCGCTCGTCGAGTCCGGGGAGTTGACCCACTCGGCAATGACCAGCGTCAGCCGGCCGAGGATCCGGGTGTACGGCGATACCGCGGTCTTCACGGCGCGGGTGACGAACACGGCCCACTACAGGGGCCAACGCTTCGACGCCGACGAGTGGACGACCGACGTGTTCGTGAACCGGAACGGCCGCTGGCTGTGCGTGCTGAGCCACATCACGGCGGCAGCCCCGGACTGAGATCCACGAGTCTCCCGTGCCGTATCAGGCAACGTTCACCCTGTCGACCCGGTCCCCCTGCGGGTGATCCGAAGCAGCCGTCTGCCCTCGTCATCGTCGATCTCGCGTAATTCGCCGCCGCGGCCTCGCCGCCAGCGGCACCGAGCGGTGGTGGCTGTGGAGTTCGCGCTCGATGACGCCGTGGTCGAAGTCCAGCCGGTCAGCCCGCCGTCCACGGGCGGAGTTTGTCGGGGTTGCGCACCGCCCAGATGTGCGTGATCCGGCAGGCCGCGACGTCGAACGCGTACACCGCCACGGTGACGCCTTCGTACTCGATCACCAGACCGGCCCGGCCGTTGACCGTGCGCTCCAGGACCGTCAGGCCGCCGGACGCCCGGACGGCGAGGTCGGTGAGGTAACGCGCGATCCCTTCGCCGCCCTCGATCGGGTGGAGCGCGGCGGCGACCACGCCGCCGCCGTCCGCCGTGAACGTCGCGCCGGGGGCGAGGAGTCTGACGAGGGCGTTGATGTCCTGCGTGTCCCACGCCTGTTTGAAGTCCCTGACGAGGCCCGCCTGGTGGGCTGCCGGGGCTGCAGGGGGCAGGGAGGCGCGGACGCGGCGCCGGGCGGAGGAGGCCAGTTCGCGGCATGCTGCCGGGGTGCGGCCGGTGATCCCGGCGATCTCGGCGAACGGGTAGCCGAAGACATCGTGCAGGATGAGCGCGACGCGCTGAGCCGGGGTCATGGATTCGAGGACGACGAGAAACGCCATGCTCACCGACTCGTCGAGTGTGACCCGGTCGGCCGGGTCCGCGGGGTCCGTCGCGGCGGTGCCTTGGCGCCCGCTGATCCAGTCGGTCCGCTCGGGCAGCGGCTCCGGGATCCATTCGCCCACGTAGCGCTCGCGCCGGACCCGCGCCGAGCCGAGGAGGTCCAGGCACACGCGGGTGGCGACCGTCGTCAGCCAGGCGCCGGGGGACTCGATGGCGTCCTGCTGCTGTCGGGACATGGCGTACCAGCGGGTGTAGGTCTCCTGGACCGCGTCCTCGGCCTCGGCCAGGGAACCGAGGAGCCGGTAGGCGAGACCGATCAGCCGCCGCCGCTCGCTGATGATCGCGTCCAAGCGTGCGTCGGACTCGTCGTGCCGTGACTTCGCGTGATCGGTCATGGTTCCGGTGGGCTCCCTGCTCTCGGATCGTCCCTCGCCGGTCCGACGAGACAGCACGTCCGATTGTCAGGTCCTCGACTCTCCCTGACGTTCCGCGGAGTCGTGTCGTCGTACCGCTCGGAGACGCCACCGGCCCGGAGAACCCGGGTGGGACACCTCAGGAGACAGCGATGACCAGGATCGGAATACTCATTGGCAGCACCCGCCCCGGCCGCAAGGGCGACCATGTCGCCCGGTGGGTCCACGAGCGGGCGGCCCGCCGCGGCGACGCCGAATTCGAGGTGATCGACCTGCTCGACCACCCGCTGCCGCATCTCGACGAGCCGCTGCCCGCGCTCGCCGGGCGGTACCGGCACGGGCACACCCAAGCATGGGCGGACACCATCGCCCGCTTCGACGGATTCGTCATGGTCACCCCCGAGTACAACGCCTCCATCCCCGGCGTGCTCAAGAACGCGATCGACTACCTGTACGCGGAGTGGACCCACAAGGCCGTCGGGTTCGTCTCCTACGGCGCCGGCGGCGGCACCCATGCGGCCCGGCAGCTGCGGGCACTGTGTGAGCTCCTCCAGATGGGTGCAGTGACACCGCAGGTCTCACTGTCCCTGCACACCGACTTCGAGGACCACACGACACTCGAGCCGGGCGCCCACCACGTCAGCGCCCTCGACACACTGCTGGACCACGTCGTCACCCAGAGCGCGGAAGGACGGACAGCCACCCCCACACAGCGCGAGACGGACGAAGCCGCGATCCGCCGCCACATCGACGGGATCATCGACGCGATCCAGGCCAAGGACCTCGAGGGCCTGAGGCGGCTCTACTCGACGGACGTCGTGTCCTTCGACATCGATCCGCCCCTCCAGCACGTGGGGATCGACGCGAAGCTCAAGAACTGGGCGAACGTGTTCACGTTCTTCCAGGAGGTGACCTACGAGGTGCGCGACCTGATGCCCACGGTGGGCGAAGACGTGGCGTTCACACACGGCTTCGGTCGCCTCAGCGGCACGCTGCCCGACGGGACTGCGGCGGGCGGCATGTGGGTCCGGGTCACCTTCTGCTTCCGGAAGATCGACGGCGAATGGCTGATCACGCACGACCAGGTCTCCGTGCCGCTGGACATCCTGGGCGGCAAGGGGGTCGTCGACCTCGAACCGTGACGTCAGCGGGCCCTGCGCCGCCCGTCCGGGCGGGCGGGCGGGCGGAGCTTCGGGAGAACAGGGCCGAGACAGGACAATTGAGGCTACAGCTGATCGACTACCCGCCAGGGCCGCCTGACGCACTTCTACGATCTACACATGAGTGACCCGAACCCGGCAGACGAACAACTGCAGACCGCCCGACTGTCGTTGCGGCGTCCGACCGAAGCCGACATCGACGCGATCTTCGCGATCCACCGTGACCCCGAAACCTGCCTGCACAACCCCTCCGACGCGCTCACCCGGCTCGACGAGGCCGGGGAACTGTATCGCCGCTGGAACGACCAGTGGCAGCGGTGCGGATACGGGTACTGGGTCGTCCGACGCCACGGCTCCGCCCTGCAACTCGGATTCTGTGGGATCAAGCCCATGGAGCTGCACGGCATGAAAGTCCTCAACCTCTTCTACCGCTTCGCCACCTCGGCCTGGGGCCAGGGCTTCGCCGGCGAGGCCGCAGCGACGGTCACCACATGGGCATCCCGCCACGTTCCCGACCTCCCACTGATCGCCCGCGTCCGGCCGGCCAACATCGCCTCGCAACGCGTGGCAGTGCGCGCCGGCCTGACGCGAGCAGAGCACCTCGACGAAACCGGATACGACGGCCTCGACTGGATCTATGCAGCAAGACTGCCGAACTGAGCAGCCCCGGACACGGACAGACCTCACCGAACCCCGTGTCCATGGCCGTTCAACGTTCTGAGGGGCGCCCCGCCGTTTGCGGCGGGGCGCCCCTTCGTCGTAGGGCCCGGTCAGAGGCCGAGACTCCTCGGTCGCTGAGCGGCCCCTACGCAACGACCGCGGTCAGGGTATTGACGCATCCCCGACCACCGCCTTACCGTCCTCCCAACCAAATAGGAAACTTTCCTAACAGTGAAGTTGGGGGAGAGCGGGCGACGGGGCAGCAGAATGGCCCCTCCAGAACCGAAGGGCAGGTGCATCGTCATGGCCGGTACGACCCCCGGTACTCCCGGCACCCCGCGTGTGCTGCGGGCCATGAACGACCGCGCGGCCCTCGATCTGCTCCTGGAGCACGGGACCCTGTCCCGTACCCGGATCGGCAAGCTCACCGGCCTGTCCAAGCCGACCGCCTCGCAGCTCCTCGCCCGGCTCGAAGCCGCCGGGCTCGTCGTCGCCACCGGGACCATCGAGGGCCGGCCGGGTCCGAGCGCGCAGCTGTACGCGGTGAACGCGCGGGCCGCCTTCGCCGCCGGACTCGACGTGAGCCCGCACCGGATCCGCGCCGCCGTCGCCGACATCACCGGCGAGGTCGTCGGCGAGTTCGAGCTCCCCACCCCGGGGCGCGCCACGGAAGGCGTCGTACGGCAGGTCACCACCGCCCTCGACGGCGCCGTCAAGGACGCCGGGATCACCCGGGCGGAGGTCCACCGGCTCGTCATCGGCACCCCCGGCGCCTTCGACCCGGCCACCGGGCGCCTGCGGTACGCCTCCCACCTGCCCGGCTGGCACTCCCCCACGCTCCTGGAGGAGCTGGCGGCCGTGCTCCCGATGCCGTTCGAGTACGAGAACGACGTCAACCTGGTGGCCGTCGCCGAGCAGCGCCTGGGCGCCGCCCGGGGCCACGAGGACTTCGTGCTGCTGTGGAACGAGGAGGGCCTCGGCGCCGCCCTCGTCCTCGGCGGCCGGCTCCACCGCGGGTTCACCGGCGGCGCGGGCGAGGTCGGCTTCCTGCCGGTGCCCGGCACCCCGCTCGTACGACAGGTCACCAAGGCCAACTCCGGCGGCTTCCAAGAGCTCGCCGGCGTGCAGTCCGTGCCCCGGATCGCCCGGGCGCTCGGCATCGAGACCCCCGAGCAGCCCTATGTGGCCACCGCGGTCCGGCTGCTCACCCATGCCGCCGCCCACCACGGCGACGACGCCCGGTACGCGGCGCTCCTCGGCCAGTACGCCGAGCGCCTCGCCACCGGTCTCGCCTCCCTCGTCGCCGTACTCGACCCCGAACTCGTCGTCCTCTCCGGTGACGTGATCGTCGCCGGTGGGGAACCCCTGCGCGAGCGCGTCCAGTCCGAACTGGCCGAACTCGCCGCCTCCCGGCCCCGGCTCGTCCTCGCGGACGTGGACCGGCATCCCGTCCTGCGCGGCGCCCTTGAGAGCGCCCTCGCCACCACCCGCGACGAGGTCTTCGACACGTCCCGGTAGGCACCAACCCCTTCCCCGTAAACCCGAATCCCGTAATCCCCTCCGCCACAGGGAGACTTCGTCATGCCCGTACGCCCGCGCAGAGCCGCCGTCGCGCTCGCCGCCACCGCCTCCGTCGCCCTTCTCGCCTCCGCCTGTACCGGCTCCACCGAGAACAAGGCGTCCGACGACCCGAACGCCAAGACGACGATCACCTTCTGGCACGGCTGGTCGGCGCCCTCCGAGGCCAAGGCGATCCAGGACAACGTCGCCCGCTTCGAGAAGGCCCACCCGAACATCAAGGTGAAGGTCGTCGGCAACATCAACGACGACAAGCTCAGCCAGGCGCTGCGCGCGGGCGGTTCGAACGGGCCGGACGTGGCCGCGTCCTTCACCACCTCCAACGTCGGCAAGTTCTGCCACACCGGCGCGTTCGCCGACCTGAAGCCCTTCCTGGAGAAGGACAAGGTGGACCTGGACAAGACCTTCTCGAAGGTCCTCCAGGACTACACCCAGTTCGAGGGCAGGCGCTGCTCGCTGCCGCTGCTCTCCGACGCGTACGGGCTCTACTACAACAAGGACGCCTTCAAGGCGGCCGGCATCACCGCCCCGCCGAAGACCTGGTCGGAGTTCGCCACCGTGGCGAAGAAGCTGACGAAGACGAAGGGCGACTCCTACGAGCAGCTCGGCTTCATGCCGAACTACCTCGGCTACGAGACCGTCCCGAGCCACTACATGTCGCAGTGGAACCACACGTACTTCGACGAGAGCGGCAAGTCGAACCTCGCGAAGGACCCGGGCTTCGCCGAGATGCTGACCTACCAGAAGTCGTTGGTCGACGGCCTGGGCGGGTTCGCGAAGCTGGACAAGTACCGAACCACCTTCGGTGACGAGTGGGGTGCCAAGCACCCCTTCCACACGGGCCAGGTCGCCATGCAGCTGGACGGCGAGTGGCGGCTGAACTTCATCAAGGACGCCAAGGTCGGATTCGAGGTCGGCGTCGCGCCGCTGCCGGTCGCCGACGACGAGGTTGCCGAGTACGGCAAGGGCTACCTCTCCGGCACGATCATCGGCATCGCGCCGCAGAGCAAGAAGCAGAATGCGGCCTGGGAACTGGTCAAGTACATGACCATGGACACGGACGCGGTGGTGGAGTTCGCCAACGCCATCGGCAACGTCCCCTCCACGCTGGACGCCCTGAAGTCGCCGAACCTGAAGTTCGACGAGCGCTTCAAGACCTTCCTGGACATCGCCCAGCACCCCGAGTCCACGACGTCGGACGGCGCCGTGAACGGCTCCACGTACCAGGACACCTTCCAGGACTTCGCCCAGAAGTACGAGAAGGGCCAGGTCCCGGACCTGAAGAAGGGCCTGGAGGAGACCGCGGCCCAGATCGACCGCGACATCGCCCAGGCGAAGTAACCCCCATGACCACGCACACACTCCGGTCGAAGCGCGTGCGCGGCGCGCTTCGCGCCGCGGCGTTCATGTCGCCCTGGCTGATCGGCTTCAGCGTCTTCTTCGCGTACCCGCTCGTCTCGACCGTCTACTTCTCCCTGATGAAGTACGACGGGCTCAACCCGCCGACCTGGCGGGGCCTGGACAACTGGACGTACGTCTTCGCCGACCTGCCGAAGTTCTGGCCTGCGATGCAGAACACCCTCTGGCTGGCGGTCGTCATGGTCGCCTGCCGGGTGGTGTTCGGCCTCGGCATCGGCCTGCTCATCACCAAGATCAAGACCGGCGCCGGGGTCTTCCGTACCCTCTTCTACCTGCCGTACCTGGCCCCGCCGGTCGCCGCGACACTCGCGTTCGTCTTCCTGCTCAACCCGGGCACGGGGCCGGTCAACTCGGTCCTGGAGGCCGTCGGCATCCCGGCGCCCTCCTGGTTCAACGACGCCGCCTGGGCCAAGCCGGCGCTGACCGTCCTCGCCGTGTGGGGCGTCGGGGACCTCATGGTCATCTTCATGGCCGCGCTGCTCGACGTACCGAAGGAGCAGTACGAGGCGGCGGAGCTGGACGGGGCCTCGGCCTGGCAGCGGTTCCGCTACGTCACCCTGCCGAACATCTCGCCGATCGTGCTCTTCGCGGTCGTCACCGGGATCATCGGCGCGATGCAGTACTACACCCAGCCGATCGTGGCGGCGAAGGTCGCCTCGGGGGTGATGGGCGGCTCCGGCCAGACCTTCGAGCCGGGCTATCCGGACGACTCCACGCTGACCCTGCCGCAGCTGGTCTACAACCTCGGCTTCGGCCGCTTCGACTACGGCGCGGCCTGCGTCGTGGCCCTCGTCCTGTTCGCCCTCTCCATGGCCTTCACCGCGCTGCTGATGCGCCGGCGGGGCGGCCTGATCGGCTCGGGTGACTGACCATGACCTCCGTATCCACCGTATCCACGCTCGACCGTCCCTTGACGAATCGCGCGGAGAAGCGCGCCCGCCGCACGGCGGCACTGCACTGGATCGCGGTGCACTCCCTCGGGATCGCCGCGGCCCTGTTCTTCGTGCTGCCGTTCGTCTTCGTCTTCCTGACGTCCCTGATGAGCGACCAGCAGGCGCTGACCCGCGACCTCACGCCGAACACCTGGCACTGGGGCAACTACGTCCGGGTCTTCGAGACCCCCGGCTTCCTGGACTGGTGGAAGAACTCCCTGCTGTACGCCGGGCTCGGCACCGCGCTCGTGGTGGTGTCCTCGATCCCGGTGGCGTACGCGCTCGCCAAACTCCGCTTCCGGGGCCGGCATCTGTCGCTGCTGCTCGTCATCTCGATGATGATGCTGCCGCCGCAGGTGGTCATCATTCCGATGTACCTGTTCTGGGCCAAGCAGATGGATCTGTCCGGCACCCTGTGGCCGCTGATCATCCCGCTGGCGTTCGGTGACGCCTTCGCCATCTTCCTGCTGCGCCAGTTCCTGCTGACGATCCCGAACGAGTACATCGAGGCCGCGAAGCTGGACGGCTGCGGCGAACTGCGCACCCTCCTCAAGGTCGTGCTCCCTATGGCGAGGCCCGGCATCGCCGCCGTTGCGCTGTTCCAGTTCTTCTACTGCTGGAACGACTACTTCGGACCGCAGATCTACACCTCCGAGAACCCGGCGGCGTACACACTGAGTTATGGGCTGGAGTCCTTCAAGGGCGCGCACCACACCGACTGGAATCTGACCATGGCCGCGACCGTACTGGTCATGGCCCCTGTGATCGTCGTCTTCTTCTTCGCCCAGAAGGCGTTCGTCGAGGGCGTCACACTGACCGGAGTGAAGGGCTGATACGACACATGAAGCTCGCTGTCGTGGGGGGCGGCTCCACCTACACCCCCGAACTGATCGACGGATTCGCGCGGTTGCGCGACACCCTGCCCATCACCGAACTCGTCCTCATCGACCCGGCCGCCGACCGCCTGGAGCTGGTCGGCGGGCTCGCCCGGCGGATCTTCGCCAGGCAGGGTCACGACGGGAAGATCGTCACCACCTCCGACGTCGATGCCGGCGTGGAGGGCGCGGACGCCGTCCTGCTCCAGCTGCGGGTCGGCGGGCAGGCGGCCAGGAACCAGGACGAGACCTGGCCGCTGGAGTGCGGCTGCGTCGGCCAGGAGACCACCGGCGCGGGTGGTCTCGCCAAGGCGCTTCGGACCGTGCCGGTCGTCCTGGACATCGCCGAGCGGGTCCGGCGCACCAACCCGGACGCCTGGATCATCGACTTCACCAACCCCGTCGGCATCGTCACCCGCGCGCTGCTCCAGGCCGGGCACAAGGCCGTGGGGCTGTGCAACGTGGCGATCGGCTTCCAGCGCAAGTTCGCCGGGCTGCTCGGTGTCGCCCCGGCCGAGATCCACCTGGACCACGTCGGGCTCAACCACCTGACCTGGGAGACCGGCGTACGGCTCGGCGGGCCGGAGGGCGAGAACGTGCTGCCGCGGCTGCTCGCCGAGCACGGCGACACCATCGCCGACGATCTGCGGCTGCCGCGCCTGGTCATGGACCGCTTCGGCGTCGTCCCCTCGTACTACCTGCGGTACTTCTACGCGCACGACGAGGTCGTACGGGAGCTGGGCACCAAGCCCTCGCGGGCCGCCGAGGTCGCCGCGATGGAGAAGGAACTCCTGGAGATGTACGGCGACCCGGCGCTCGACGAGAAGCCGGCCCTGCTCGGCAAGCGCGGCGGCGCCTTCTACTCCGAGGCCGCCGTGGACCTGGCCGCCTCGCTGCTTGGCGGTGGGGGCTCGCCGTACCAGGTGGTGAACACGTACAACAACGGCACGCTGCCGTTCCTCGCCGACGACGCCGTCATCGAGGTGCAGGCCGCGGTGGGTTCCGGCGGTGCGACGCCGCTGCCGGTCCCGTCGGTGGACCCGCTGTACGCCGGGCTGATCGCGAACGTGACCGCGTACGAGGACCTGGCTCTGGAGGCGGCGCTGCGCGGCGGTCGCGACCGGGTGTTCAAGGCGCTGCTCGCGCACCCGCTGGTCGGGCAGTACGCGTACGCCGACGGCCTCACCGACCGGCTGATCGCCCACAACCGGGAGCACCTCGCGTGGGCGTGAACCTCGACGGCGTGCTCCTGGCGATCGACGCGGGCAACAGCAAGACGGACGTGGCGGTCGTGGGGGCGGACGGGACCGTCCTCGGCACGGCGCGCGGCGGCGGGTTCCAGCCGCCCGTGGTCGGGGTCGGGGCGGCCGTGGACGGGCTGGCGGAGGCGGTGGGGCGCGCGGCCGCCGAGGCGGGCCGTCCACCGGCGTACGCGCATGTCTCCGCCTGTCTCGCCAACGCCGATCTCCCGGTGGAGGAGGCGCGGTTGACGTCCGCCCTGGAGGCGCGCGGCTGGGGCCGCTCGGTCCGGGTGTACAACGACACGTTCGCCGTCCTGCGCGCCGGGGTCGACGAGCCGCGCGGGGTCGCCGTGGTCTGCGGGGCCGGGATCAACTGCGTGGGGATGCTGCCGGACGGGCGTACGGCCCGCTTCCCCGCCCTGGGGAAGATCTCCGGCGACTGGGGCGGTGGCAGCGGACTCGCCGAGGAGGCGCTCTGGTTCGCGGCCCGCGCGGAGGACGGGCGGGGCGAGCCGACCGCGCTCGCGCGCACGCTGCCCGCGCACTTCGGGCTGCCGACGATGTACGCGCTGATCGAGGCGCTGCATCTGGGGAGCATCCCCTACGAGCGGCGGCACGAGCTGACGCCCGTGCTGTTCCGTACGAGCGCCGAGGGTGACGCGGTCGCCCGCTCCCTGGTGCACCGGCTGGCCGACGAGGTCACCGCCCTGTCGACGGTCGCGCTCGGCCGGCTCGGGCTGCTCGACGAGGAGGCCCCGGTGGTGCTGGGCGGCAGTGTGCTGGCCGCGCGCCATCCCGAGCTGGACAGCCGGATCGCCGAACTCCTCGCCGTGAAGGCCCCGAAGGCGGTGATCGACGTGGTCACCTCCCCGCCGGTCCTGGGCGCGGCGCTGCTGGGGCTTGACGCGGTGGCGGCGGGGCCGGAGGCCGCGGCGCGGCTGCGGGCGCAATTCGCCTGAGGTGTCACAGGCGGTGTCACAGGCGTAGTACGCCGGGGCGTCTCCCGCGCAGGGGGGCGCCCAGGCCTTCGTTCACCCGTTCGTGGTGGTCGATCGTGGAACCGATTCCGGCCGGAAAGCGTATTCATAGCAGGGGGTTCGCCTACGGGGGGTGGGCGCGTTGGGGCACGATAGGAACAAGATCCAGTCAATCCTGGTGTGCGGGTGGGGCCCCTGAGGCCATACTGCTGGCCGGGTTTCCATGTTTCCGGACAGGCCGGAAGCACGGACCAGACGTCGGACCGAGGGGGAGGCCACGTTGACATACCCGCCGAATGCGCCCGCCGCCTCGGCGCCGGGCACCGCGCCCGCGCGGACGGGACCCGGCGTGCCCGCTCAGGGGCCGCCGCCGGTGCCTTCCGTCGCGCCGACGCCTGGCGGGCGGGGGGCCTGGGACGAGGTCCGGGTGCGGCTGCGGCGCGCCGCCACGACCGAGCCGGGGCGGCTGCAGATCCTGGGTGCCGTACTGGCCCTGCTGGTCGTCGCGTTCGGGGCCGTCGCCGCCTACGAGGTGTCCGACCGGGCCTCCTCCGCCGACGACGTGGTGAGCCGCAGCCAGCCGCTGAGCGCCGACGCCGCGAGCATCTACCGTTCGCTGGCCGACGCCGACACGGCCGCGGCCAGCGCCTTCCTTTCCAAGGAGCGGGACCCCGCGGACCTCCAGAAGCGGTACGCGGACGACATCACCACCGCGTCCCGGCTCCTGGTCAAGGCGGCGGCGAGCACCGGCGGCTCGTCGGAGTCCGCCCGCGAGATCACCACCCTGAATGAACAACTCCCCCGCTACACCGGCCTGATCGAGCGCGCCCGCGCCGCCAACCGGCAGGGCCTGCCGCTCGGCGGCGCCTATCTGCGGTACGCGAACCAGCTGATGACCACGCAGCTCCTGCCGGCGGCCGAGCGGCTGTACGAGGCGGAGACCGCGCGGCTCCAGCAGGACGACGAGGACGCCCGCGACTGGCCGTTCCTCTCCCTCGCCCTCGGCGGCGCCGCCCTCGCCGTCCTGGTCTGGGCCCAGCGCCGCACCTACGCGCGGACGAACCGGGTGTTCAACCAGGGCCTGCTCGCCGCGACCGCCGCCTCCGTGATAGTGCTGCTCTGGCTCGCCGCGGCGCACACGGTCGCCCGCGCCGGGCTCGACGACGCCCGCGTGCACGGGCAGAGCTCGCTCCAGGTCCTCAACGCGGCCCGGATCAGCTCCCTGAAGGCGCGGGCCAACGAGAACCTGACACTGGTCGCGCGCGGCGCGGTCCTCACCGAGGACGGCAAGAACGACAAGTACGAAACCGACTACACGAGCAGCATGAAGACGCTGACGGACGCGCTCGCCGAGGCGCGGGAGCTCGCCGACGACGACGCCGGACGCGATCCGCTGAGCGCGGCCGCGGACCGTACGGCCGAGTGGAAGCAGCGCCACAAGGACGCCCGGGAGAAGGACGACGCGGGCAACTACGAAGGCGCGCGGACCAGCGTCGTCGGACCCGGCGAGTCCACCGGGCAGTCCTTCGACCAGGTCGACGCGGCCCTGAAGCGGGCCCTGGACCACGAGCAGAGCGAGTTCACCCGGGCCGCCGAGGGCGGGCGGGGCGCGCTCACCGCGCTCCCGCTGGGCGCGGCCGTGCTCGGGATACTGGGCGCGGCGGGCGCCGTCATGGGCATCAACCGCAGGCTGTCGGAGTACCGGTGAGAGGGGGCGGGATGCGGAACGGCGTCGACGGCGCGAGGATGCGCGGCCCGGCCGGGCTCCTGAGCGGGCGTCCCCTGGGGCGGCTGCGCGGCTGGGGCGGTGTCGGCGCGATGGCCGTGGCCTGCGCGCTGACCGCCTCGCTGACCCTGCTGCCGCTGGCCCACGGCGGGAGCGGTGCCCCGGTGGATCCCGTGGCGACCGGTCCGGGTGTCGGTATCGGCGTGCAGGTCAAGGCGGACAGCTGCGAGAACCCCGAGGCCTCGCTCACCCCGTCGACCGCCGAAGGACCGGCGGTGGCGGCGATCAAGGCCCGCGGGAAGCTCGTCGTCGGTGTCGACCAGAACAGCTTCAACTGGGGGTACTTCAACCCCGAGAGCAGGGAGCTGGAAGGATTCGACATCTCGCTGGCCAAGGCGATCGCCAAGGACCTGCTGGGCAGCGAGGACGCGGTCATCTTCCGCACGATCCCGACCAACCAGCGGATCGCGGCCCTGGACAGCGGCAAGGTCGACCTCGTCGTCCGCACGATGACGATCAACTGCAAGCGGATCGAGCAGGTCGCCTTCTCCACGGCCTACTTCCAGGCCGGCCAGCAGGTTCTCGCGCCCAAGGACTCGAAGATCTCCGGGTACGACTCCTCGCTCGGCGGCAAGCGGGTCTGCACGGCGGAGGGCTCCACGGCCTACGAGGCCCTGGAGAAGAACTCCTTCGGCGCCACGTTCAAGGACGAGGGCGACGGCACCAAGGACGACCGGGACCAGCTCACCGTCCCGAACCAGCTGGACTGCCTGGCCCGGCTCCAGATGGGCGAGGTCGACGCCGTCGTCACGGACAACGCGCTGGCGGCGGGACAGGCCGCCCAGGACCCGGCCGTCGAGCTCAAGGGCAGACCGTTCACCACCGAGTACTACGGAGTGGCCGCCAAGCTCGGCAACGACGACCTGGTCCGCCGGGTCAACCAGGTCCTCGTGCAGTACCGCCAGGGCGCCTGGACGGCGGCGTACGACAAGTGGCTGAAGGCGGACCTGCCCGGGATATCCGGGCCGCCCGCACCCATGTACAAGTAGAGCGAGAGGTGATCGATGGGCGTCGCGGGCACCCCCGGGCCGGTGATGGACCGGGACGAGGTGGACCGTGCGCTGGCGCGGCTCGGCGCGGAGCACAAGGCGATCGAGGACTCGCTGCTTGCGCTCCAGGACCACGCGGGCCGCAGGCTGCTCGAAGGCGCCGAGCTGACCGGGACCACCCGGGAGCGCTGGCAGTCCACGGAGCGGACGATCACCCTGCTCTGGACGTACTTCGACGCGTACACCGGCGCGCTGCGCGAAGCCAGTGAGCTGCGGGCGCGGCGGCGCTGGTCCAGCCGCGAGGACCTGGAGGAGCTGACCGAGCGGCTGCGCGGCGAGAGTGTCCACGTCTCGGGCGGGGCGCAGCAGGAGGCCCGGCTCTCCGAGCGGTTCACGCTGTCGCGCCTTGTCGACCGGATGAACGAGCTGTACGCGTCCTCGCTCGACATGGTCGTGACCGCCGACGCCGTCTGGTCCGCGCTGCCCGCGCGGATAGACCTGCTCGCCGCCGAACTCGGCCGGACGCGCTCGCTGGCCCACTCCGTCGGCGTACGGCCCGGGGAGCATCCGGCAGGCGACGAGCTGGAGGAGATCACGGCCGAGCTGACCACCCTGCGCGCCCAGGTCGTCACCGACCCGCTGGCCTTCTGGCGGCCCGCCGCGGGCAGTTCGGCGCCGGGCGGCGGACGGCCGGACACCGAGCGGTACGACCGGGCGGCCCGTGCGCTCGAGGACATCCGGCGGGAGATCGAGGCGGTCCTCGCGGTCCGGCAGGACTCCGAGGAGCGGCTGCTGCGGCTGCGGGACGTCCTCTCGCGCGCCGACCGGACGCTCGCCGAGGCGCGGGTGGCGCGCGGCGAGGTCCTCGCCAAGATCGCCGCCTCCGAGGTGCCGGCCGTCAGCGGTCCGCCGACGGTCCTCCAGGAGCGCCTCGCGACGGCCGCCGAGTACCGCAGGCACGCCCAGTGGCACCGGCTCTCCCCGCTCCTGGAGTCCCTTGAGCAGGAGGCCGAGGACGAACTGCAGCGCGCCCGCGCGTCCTTGACCGCCGTCACCGCGCCGCTCGCGGTCCGCGCCGAGCTGCGCGGCCGGCTCGACGCGTACAAGGCGAAGGTGGCCCGGCTCGGCGCGGCGGAGGATCCGCTGCTGATCGAGCGGTACGACGCGGCGCGCCGGATGCTGTGGAGCGCGCCCTGCGACCTGCGGGTCGCCGAGCAGGCGGTGCTGCGGTACCAGCAGGCCGCGGCAGATGTTCTGTCCGGCCCCAGAGACGCCAGGGGGAGTCAGTGGTGAGCGCCTGTCAGCGTCCCTCGTGTGAGGGCTCGTACGAGGACATGGGTGGCGGCGAGCTGTACTGCGACACCTGTGGGCTCGCCCCGGTCGTGGCGCCCGGCGGTCTGCTGCAGTCCACCCCGACGGGTATGGCCGTGCCCGGCAAGGGCGGCTCGGGGTCCGGTTCGTCGCGGTCGAGTTCGCGGGCCTCGGCCCGCAGCTCCTCGCGCTCCTCGCGCTCGTCGACCTCCCGCCGCTCGGTCTCCGGGCGGCTGTCCCGCTCGCTGTCGGGCGGGAGCAGCAGCCGTTCGGTGTCGGTGCGCAGCTCCGGCTCGTCGACCGCGCAGTCCGGGCGGAACCGGCTGGGCGCCGGCCTGGTGACGATCCCGGAGGTGCCGCGCCCCGACCCGCGCGCCGCGGTGATGGAGAACCCCGAGGTCCCCGAGAGGAAGCGATTCTGCTCGCGCTCGGACTGCGGTGCCCCGGTGGGCCGTTCGCGCGGTGACCGGCCGGGCCGTACGGAGGGCTTCTGCACCAAGTGCGGACACCCGTACTCCTTCGTGCCGAAGCTGCGCGGCGGGGACATCGTGCACGGGCAGTACGAGGTCGCGGGCTGTCTCGCGCACGGCGGTCTCGGCTGGATCTACCTGGCGGTCGACCGGGCGGTCTCCGACCGCTGGGTGGTCCTCAAGGGCCTGCTCGACACGGGCGACCAGGACGCGATGGCCGCGGCGATCTCCGAGCGCCGCTTCCTCGCCGAGATCGAGCACTCCAACATCGTCCGGATCTACAACTTCGTCGAGCACCTCGACCCGCGCACCGGCTCCCTGGACGGCTACATCGTCATGGAGTACGTCGGCGGCAAGTCGCTCAAGGAGATCGCCAACGACCGCCGGACGCCGGACGGCAGGCGCGATCCGCTGCCGGTGGAGCAGGCGTGCGCGTACGGGATCGAGGCTCTGGAGGCGCTCGGGCACCTGCACAGCCGGAACCTGCTGTACTGCGACTTCAAGGTCGACAACGCGATCCAGACCGAGGACCAGCTGAAGCTGATCGACATGGGCGCGGTCCGGCGGATGGACGACGACGAGTCGGCGATCTACGGCACGGTGGGCTACCAGGCGCCGGAGGTGGCCGAGGTCGGCCCGTCGGTGGCGAGCGACCTGTACACGGTGGCCCGCACGCTCGCCGTACTGACCTTCGACTTCCAGGGCTACACGAACGTCTTCGTCGACTCGCTGCCCGACCCGGAGCACATCGAGGTCCTCCGGACGTACGAGTCCTTCTACCGTTTCCTGGTCCGCGCGACGGACCCCGACCCGGCCCGCCGTTTCGCCTCCGCGCAGGAGATGGCGGAGCAGCTGACGGGCGTCCTCCGCGAGGTCGTCGCCCTCCAGTCGGGCCGCCCACGCCCGGCGCTCTCGACACTCTTCGGCACGGAACTGCGGGTCACGGACACGGAGTTGTTCGCGGAACTGACGGAGGATGTCTCGGTCCTGGGTGCGCGTGCGCCGCGCGGCGGGCGGCGGAGCCGCACGTCGCGGGCCGCGCAGGGCGCGTCCGGTACGGGCGCGGGGCCCGTCCAGGCGCAGGGCACTAGGGCCGTCGCGGCGCAGGGCTCACCGGGCGCCGGGGCCTTTCTCGTGGCGCTCGACGCGCGGGCCGCCTCGCTGGCGCTGCCCGTGCCGCGGGTCGATCCGGGGGACCCCAACGCCGGTTTCCTCGCCGGACTGATGGCCTCCGCTCCGGCCGAGCTGATCAGCGCCCTGCACACCGCGCCCGCGCCCTCCCTGGAGCTGCGGCTGCGGGAGCTGCGGGCCCGCCTGGAGATGGCCGACGTGGGCTCCGCCGGGCGCGCCCTGACCACGCTGGAGGAGGAGCACCCGGACGACTGGCGGGTGGTCTGGTACCGCGGCATCACCTCGCTCGTGACCGGCGACCACGAGAACGCGGCGCTGTCGTTCGACGCGATCTACGACGCCTTCCCCGGTGAGCCCGCGCCCAAGCTGGCCCTCGGCATCTGCGCCGAGGTGCTCGGCCAGCTGGACAACGCCGCGGAGTACTACCGCCTGGTGTGGGCGACCGACCCGAGCTTCGTGAGCGCCGCGTTCGGGCTCGCCCGGGTGCGGCTCGCGGCCGGCGACCGTACCGGAGCCGTACGCACCCTGGAGTCCGTACCGGAGGCGTCCATCCACTACACCGCGGCCCGGGTCGCCGCCGTACGGGCGCGGCTGCGGCGGCGGGCCGCGAACGAGCCGCTCGGCGCGGACCTGACGGCGGCCGCAGCGCAGGTCTCCGCGCTCCAGGGCTTCGGCCTCGACGCGGTGCGCCGGGAGCGGCTGTCGACGGAGGTCCTCGGCACGGCGCTCGACTGGGTACTCTCCGGAAGTCCCGGAGCAGCTCCGGACGGCACGCGGCTGCTCGGCAGCGAACTGGACGAGCGCGGGCTGCGCTTCGGCCTCGAACGCTCGTACCGGGTGCTCGCCCGGCTCGCTCAGCGGGGCGAGGAGAGGATCGAACTGGTGGAGCGGGCCAACCGTTTCCGCCCCCGGACGTGGGTGTGAGTATGTCCCAGATGCCCCAGCACGATTTCTCGGCCTGCCCGGGCTGCGCGGAGCCGCTGGAGTCGGGTGACCGGTTCTGCGGGGCGTGCGGTTACGACCTCTCGGCCGTACCGGCGGCGGTCCCGGAGCCGGACCGCCCGACCGTGGCCATCGGTACGCCGGTGAACTGGCCCGAGCCGCCACACCGCGAGCCGGGTGCGCTCTCGACGGCGACCCAGCACCCGGGCGACCTCCCGGGCACGGACTCGGGCGGCCGCGACCTGCCCACGATCCCGGTCCGCACGGACGGCCCGTACGCGGCGGGCATGTCTGGCACGCCGGGCGCCGCACCGGGCACTGCGGGCACGGCCGGCACGGCCGGCACGCCGGGCTCTGCGGGTACGGCCGGCACGGTCGGCACGCCTGCCGGTGCCGGGGCCTTCGGGGCGCCCCTCAGTGGGCTCGCTGCGCTCGCCGCCCAGGCCGGGGAAAGCCAGGAGCCGGCCGCCGCCCCCGCCCCCGAGGGGGACTTCACGCTCGCCGCGCCCGACCCGCGGACGGCCGCCGCGCAGTTCGCCACCCCGCCCGCCGGGACCAAGCTGTGCGTCGCCTGCCGGGCCGGGGCCGTGGACCCCGACGGGTACTGCGAGAACTGCGGGCACGCCCAGCCGCGCGAGCGCGACCACATGGAGCAGGAGCTCTCCACCGTCGCCGCCGTCAGCGACCGCGGTCTGCGCCACCACCGCAACGAGGACGCGTTCGCGGTCTCCGCCACCGCGCTCCCCGACGGTTCCCCCGCCACCCTCGCGATCGTCTGCGACGGTGTCTCCTCGGCGACCCGCCCCGACGAGGCCTCTGCCGCCGCCGCGCAGGCCGCCGGGCAGTCGCTGCTCACCGCCCTGCCCCGCGGCACCCACCCGCAGCAGGCCATGCACGAGGCGATCGTCGCCGCCGCCGAGGCGGTCAACTCCCTGGCCGAGGAGCCCGGCCAGGACGGCATGGAGCACGACCCCCACCGCCACCAGAACGCCCCGGCCTGCACCATCGTCGGCGCGGTCGTCGCCGACGGACTGCTGATCGTCGGCTGGGTCGGCGACAGCCGGGCCTACTGGGTGCCGGACGACCGGACCTCCCCGCCCGCCCGGCTCACCCAGGACGACTCCTGGGCCGCCCAGATGGTCGCCGCGGGCCTGATGAACGAGGCGGAGGCGTACGCCGACGAGCGCGCCCACGCCATCACCGGCTGGCTCGGCGCCGACGCGTACGAACTGGAGCCGCACACCGCCGCGTTCAAGCCCGACCGCCCCGGTGTCGTCGTGGTCTGCACCGACGGGCTCTGGAACTACGCCGAGGCCGCCGACGACATGGCCCGGGTCGTGCCCGCCGACGCCGCCGGACGGCCGCTGCACGGCGCCCAGGTGCTGGTCGGCCACGCCCTGGACGGCGGGGGCCACGACAACGTAACAGTGGCGCTGCTGCCGTTCACCCTCTCACCGCAAGGGGCAGGATCGGCCTGAGCGGTCGCCGGCCAATCTGTCCCCTTCACATGTGTTTGTCGAGGAGCCTCAACCCATGGCGAACTTCTCCAAGTCGAACGTGCCCCAGTTCTCGGTGGACGTGTACCAGAACGAGTTCCTGCCCGAGGGCGGCCGCGAGGTCAACGCCATCGTCACGGTCACCTCGACCGGCGGCGGCACGAGCGGTGGCGCGGCGCTGACGGGCGCCGGCTCCGACGCCCGTTCCGGCGCCGACGCGGCCGTGGTGATCATGGTCGACTGCTCGGGTTCGATGGACTACCCGCCGACGAAGATGCGCGGCGCCCGGGACGCCACGGCCGCCGCCATCGACGCGCTGCGGGACGGCACCTCCTTCGCCGTCGTCGCCGGCACGCACGTGGCCAACGAGGTGTACCCCGGCAACGGCCGGCTCGCCGTCGCCGGCCCCGCGACCCGCGGCCAGGCGAAGGACGCGCTGCGCAGGCTGAGCGCGGGCGGCGGCACGGCGATCGGCACCTGGCTGCGCCTCACCGACCGGCTGCTCGGCTCCGCCGACGTATCGATCCGGCACGGCATCCTGCTCACCGACGGCCGCAACGAGCACGAGTCGCCGGAGGACCTGCGGGCCGCGCTCGACGCGTGCGCGGGCCGCTTCACCTGTGACGCGCGCGGTGTCGGTACGGACTGGGAGGTCAAGGAGGTCACCGGCATCGCCTCCGCGCTGCTCGGCACGGCCGACATCGTGGCCGATCCGCAGGGCCTCGCGGCGGACTTCACCGCGATGATGGAGAACGCCATGGGCAAGGAGGTCGCGGATGTCGCGCTCCGCCTGTGGACCCCGGTCGGGGTGGAGATCGGATTTGTGAAGCAGGTCGCGCCGACCGTCGAGGATCTGACCGGACGCCGTACGGAGGCGGGACCGCGGGCCGGGGACTACCCGACCGGTTCGTGGGGCGACGAGTCCCGCGACTACCACGTCTGCGTCCGGGTTCCGCAGGCCGGGATCGGGCAGGAGATGCTCGCCGCCCGGGTCTCGCTGATCGTCCCGGACGCGCTCGGCGGCACCCCCAAGACGCTGGGTCAGGGTCTCGTACGGGCCGTGTGGACGGACGACATGGCGATGTCGACCTCGATCAATCCGCAGGTCGCGCACTACACCGGCCAGGCCGAGTTGGCGCAGGTCATCCAGCAGGGACTGGACGCCCGCAAGTCCGGCGACCGCGACGGGGCGACCGCCAAACTGGGGCGCGCGGTGCAGTTGGCGGCCGCCTCCGGCAACGAGGGCACTGCGAAACTGCTTTCGAAGGTGGTGGACGTCGTCGACGCGGCGACGGGTACTGTGCGGTTGAAGGCGAAGGTCGCGGAAGCGGACGAGATGACTCTCGAGACCCGCTCCACCAAGACGGTTCGCGTCAAGAAGTAGCCCGGCCCCGGGCCGGACGACGAGAGGGGGAAGCACCGACATGCCGACCTGCCCGAACGGACACCAGTCGGTCTCCGACGACTGGTGCGAGGTCTGCGGCCACCGTATGGCGGCCGGGGCGGGTGCGCCGGCGGGTGCCGTACCGCCGCCTCCCCCGCCGCCGCCCTCGTACGGCTACCCCGGGCCTCCCGGTGGCCCCGGTCCGGGTCACGGTCCCGGCCCCGGCCAGGCGCCCGGTGGGTACGACCCGAACGCGACCGCCCAGGCGGAACTCTGCCCGCAGTGCCGCACCCCGCGCGAGGCCATGGCCCCGTTCTGCGAGGAGTGCCGCTGGAACTTCCTGACCAACACGGCGACCTCGTACACGCCGGTGGCGCCGCCCTCGCCGCAGCAGAGCACGCCGCCGGGCCTGAACCTGCCGCCGGGCTTCCAGTCGCCGCCGCGACCGCCGCAGCCGCAGCAGCCGGACCCGTACGAGTACCAGAGCTCGCGGCCCTCGCAGATGAACCGGCCGGCCGAGCCGCTCTCCGCCGACCCCACGCACCACCAGGCGCCGCCGCGGCCGCCGCAGGGGTTCCAGCAGGGACCGCCGCCGCCTCCGCCGGCCTTCTTCCAGGCACCGCCGCCGGCCGCGCCGCCCGCACCGCCCCACCGGCAGGACCCGCCCGGCGGCGACGACTGGGTGCTGCCCCCGCCCGCACAACCGCAGGCACCCCCGCAGCAGCAGATGCCGCAGCAGCAGTACCAGCCGCCGCGGCCGGCCGCGGGCTGGTCGGCGTACATCGGTCCCGACCGTGACTACTTCATGGCGATGATGCACCGCAGCGGTCCGGAGGCCTCGGGCCTGAACCTGCCCGCGTACTCCCCCGCGAAGCAGCTGCCGCTCCAGGGCAACCAGGTCAGCATCGGCCGCCGCCGGCACTCCACCGGCGAGTCCCCCGACATCGACCTGTCGGTTCCGCCGGAGGACCCGGGCGTCTCGCACCAGCACGCCGTGCTGGTGCAGCAGCCGGACGGCTCGTGGGCGGTGGTGGACCAGAACTCCACCAACGGCACCACGATCAACGGCGCCGAAGAACCGATCCAGCCCTATGTGCCGATCCAGCTCCAGGACGGCGACCGGGTACACGTCGGCGCCTGGACGACGATCACGATCCGGCGCGGATAACGCGGTCCATCGGATCACGGATATCGGATCACGGATATTGGATCCGAGATATTGGATCCACGATCCACGATCCAGGATCCATGATCCGATATCCGCTCAACCGCTCGGCAGTGGCCAGGCGTACGGTCCTTCAGGGTCGTCCAGCCAGGCCCACTGCCGGCCCCCGCTCACCGTCACCCCGAAGCGCTCCCGCTCCGGCCGCCGCTCGCGCTGCCAGAGCGCGAGCGCTTCGCGCGCGTCCAGGGTCTCCTCCGCCAGCGTGCGCAGGAACTGGAAGCGGTCGTCGTCGAACACGTGCCGGGGCAGCCCCATCGGCCGACCGCGGGGGAAGCGGGCGGCGTTGCCGCCGCGCAGGGCCACGAAGTACGCGGACGTGGGCAGGAAACGCCCCTCCGCATGGGCCTCGTCGCGGACCCGGAGCAGGAGCAGCCCGGTGGAGAGCGGTGCGAGGACGAGGGCGTCCGGGCGGCACTGCGCGAGCCAGGCGTACGGGATCGACGGCACGGTGCAGGTCGCGACGATCCGGTCGAAGGGCGCGCGCTCGGGGCAGCCGCGGGCGCCGTCGCCGGTGATCACGGCGGGCTTGTACCCGGCGGCGGCGAGATGGGTGCGGGCGGACTCGGTGATCTCCACGTCGAGGTCGACGGTGGTGACGTGCTCCGCGCCGAGCCGGTGGCAGAGCAGGGCGGCGTTGTAGCCGGTGCCGGCGCCGATCTCCAGGACGTCCTGCCCGTCCCGTACGTCGAGCGCCTCCAGCATCTCGGCCATCAGGGAGGGCTGGCTGGAGGAGGTGACCAGGTCGCCGTCCCGGACGCGGGTGGCCAGCGGTACGTCCCGGTAGGCCCCGCGCAGCCAGAGGGCGCGCCGGACCGGGTCGGGGTCGCCGGACCAGAGGCGTTCGTAGCCGCCGGCCCCGGAGACGTAGTAGGAGGGGACGAAGAGGTGCCGGGGCACGTCGGAGAAGGCCGCGCGCCAGGCCGGGTCGCGCAGTGCTCCGTACGCCTCGATCTCCCGCACCAGGGCCTGCCGTGCCCGCGCGCCCTCCTCGGCGACCTCGTCCCGCTGAGCACCCATGCCTCCACTGTCCTGCGCGGGTGATGGGGAGGCGAGTGGCGGAGGCGAGTGGCCGGGGGCGGGTGGTCCTAGACCTCCGGTCCTCGGCCGGGGCATCTGAGACGATGGAGCGGTGATGGAGATTCCGCGCGGCACGGTTCAGGAGCAGACCTTCTACGAGCAGGTGGGTGGCGAGGAGACGTTCCGGCGTCTCGTCCACCGCTTCTACCAGGGAGTCGCGGAGGATCCGCTGCTGCGCCCCATGTACCCCGAGGAGGACCTCGGCCCGGCCGAGGAGCGCCTTGTGCTCTTCCTGATCCAGTACTGGGGCGGCCCCCGCACGTACAGCGACCACCGGGGCCATCCGCGTCTGCGGATGCGCCACGCCCCATTCACGGTCGACAGGGCGGCGCACGACGCCTGGCTGAAGCACATGCGCGCGGCGGTGGACGAGCTCGCGCTCGCCCCCGAGCACGAGAGCCAGCTGTGGAAGTACCTGACGTACGCGGCGGCCTCGATGGTGAACACCGAGGGCTGAACACCGGGGACTGACCCGCCCCCGGACCGACGCATTCCGGAGCCCGGGCCCCGGATAACGGTCACGATCCAGTCAAGGTCCCTGTGGAAGCGGTTTCCACCGGCCCGTGCACTCTGAAAGCATCGGACGGACGTTCGGTGGCGTTCAGGGGGATGAGTGACCGGGTTCGTGTTACTGCGTGCGAGGGCGCACCGGTTACTCCTCGCCGCCGCGCTCCTCGCCGTCCTGCTGACGACCTCCGTGCTCGCGGCCCTCGCCGCCTTCTCGGGCTCGATCGGCAACGCCGCGCTCCAGGGCAGCCTGCGGGGCCGGTCCGCGCCCGCCGCCGCGCTGATGGTGACCGGGCAGGTACCGGTGGCCAAGCGGGAGTCCGCCGACGCCGCCGCGCGGGAGGCGGCGGGCCGGACGTTCGACGGACTGCCGGTGAGCGTACGGAAGCTGGAACGCTCGGGGCCGTACGCGCTGCCTCGCGCCCTTCAGAGCCCGGCCGCGCGCGGGGGCGAGCCCGACCTCACCCACATCGCGGCCCTCGACCGGTCGCGGCTCGCGCTGGTCAAGGGCGCGTGGCCGGGAGCGGGCGGGAGCGGCACCCGGGGCGCCGTGATCGACGTGGCCGTGCCCGAGACGGCCGCCGCGCGGCTGCGCATCGGGCCCGGGACCGTACTCGAACTCACCGACCGGCTCGGCGGGAAGCCGGTGAAGGCCCGGATCACCGGGCTCTACCGGCCCGCCGATCCCACCGACCTGTACTGGCAGCTGGACCCGGCGGGCGGGCGCGGCGTGAAGACCGTCGTGTTCACGACGTACGGTCCGCTGCTCGCCGACCCCGCCGTCCTCGCCTCCGGGCGCGTCACGTCGGGAGAGACGTCCTGGCTGGCCACTGCCGACTTCACCGGCGTCACCACCGGCCGTATGGACGCGCTGCGCGCCTCCGCGTCGGCCGAGCCGAAGGCGCTCGCCGCGGACACCGCCCCGTTCGGTGGCACCGTCAGCGCGCACACCTCGCTGCCGACGGTCCTGGAGCAGACCGAACGGGCCCTGCTCGTCTCCCGGTCCACGCTGATGATCGTCGCCGTGCAGCTGGTGCTGCTCGCCGCGTACGCGCTGCTGCTCGTCGCCCGGCTGCTCAGCTCCGAACGGTCCGGCGAGACTGCGCTGCTGCGTGCCCGTGGCGGTTCGCGGCGCCGGATCGCCTCGCTCGCCGCCGTGGAGGCGCTGCTGCTCGCCCTGCCCGCGGCCATGATCGCCCCGCTGCTCGCGGGGCCGCTGACCCGGCTGCTCGCGGACCGGTCCGCGCTCCGCGCGCTCGGCGTACGGCTCGACGACATCCCGCTCGGCCAGGTGTGGCTGGTCGCGGCGCTGGTCTCCGTGTGCTGCGCGGCCGCCGTCGTGGCCCCCGCGCTGAGCACCGGGGACGGCGAGCTCCGCAAGGGGCGTGCGGCGGCGCTGCCCGCGCCCGTGCGGGCGGGCGCCGACGTCGGCCTGCTCGTCGTCGCGGCCGTGGCGTACTGGCAGCTCGACCGGCAGACCGGCAGCTCAGGGAGTGCCTCAGAAGGCGGCGGCGCGCTCAGCGGCGACCGCGGGGGTTCCCTCGGCATCGACCCGCTTCTCGTCGCCGCCCCCGCGCTCGCGCTGCTCGCCGGCACCGTCCTGACCCTGCGGCTGCTGCCGCCCACGGCCCGGCTTGCCGAGCGGCGTGCCGCGCGCGGACGCGGTCTCGCCGCCGCGCTCGCCGGCTGGCAGCTGAGCCGCCGTCCGCTGCGCGGGGCGGGCCCGGTGCTGCTGCTCGTGCTCGCGGTCGCGATGGGCATGCTCGCCATCGGGCAGAGCGCGTCCTGGGACCGCTCGCAGGAGGACCGGGCCGACTTCCGTACGGGAACGGCGCTCCGGGTCCTGACCGGCGGCGCCACCGCCGACCCGGCGCAGGCCGAGCGGTACACGGCCCTGCCCGGGGTCCGCTCGGTCGCCCCCGCGCACCGCGCCACGACCAGCTTCGCGGGCAACCACACGGCGACCGTCCTCGCCCTCGACACCCGGCACGCCGCCGGCGGACTCCTGTTCCGGGACGACCTCGCGGACACTCCGGCCCGTGAGCTGATGACGTCGCTGGCCCCGAAGGAGGGCCCGCGCCATGGGATCGCGCTGCCGGCCGGCAGCCGTGGTCTGACGCTCGATCTGCGGCGCACGGCGCCGAGCGGCACGGCCCCTGCGCAGGTGACGGTCGTCGTGGAGGACCGGTACGGCATTCCGTTCCGACGGCTCCTCGGGCCGCTGCCCTCCGACGGGCAGCCGCACCGGCTCACCCTCGACCTGGGCGCGCAGGGGGCCGAACCGAGCGTGCCCGTGGGCCCGTTGACGCTGACCGGCGTGGAGCTGGACGGGGCCGTCGTCATCGGGGAGGGCGGGGAGCAGACCTTCGCGGTCGAACGGCTCGTCTCGCGGCACGAGGGCGGCACGGAGCGTCCCGTCGACGCCGTGCGCTCCCTCGCCTCCTGGAAGTCCGGCTATCACGAGAGCAAGGAGGGCACGCCGCAGAAGCCGGTGCCGGTCGCCGGGCGCGCCGTCGGGCGGACGCCGTACGCGGTCCGTTTCACGGCCGGCACGACGGAGGAGGGAATGTTCCCCGGCCAGGAGGCCTACGGTCTGCGGATCTCCGCGCCGCGCCCCGCCCCGCCGTCGACGCTGAGCGGGGTGGCGACCGACGCGTTCCTCTCGGCCGCCGGGGCGAAGGAGGGCGACCGGGTCGAGGTGTCCCTCAGTGGTCTGCGGCTGAACGTGACGATCGTGGACACCGTACGGGAGCTGCCGACCACCGGCGGCGGGGCGGGCACCGTCTCCGCGTCGGCGCCGGGCGCCACGCCCGACGACGGGGGCGCGCTCCTGGTCGATCTGCGCGCGGCGCACCAGTTCCTCGCCGCCGATCCCACCGCGACCCTGCCGCCCACCGAGTGGTGGCTGACCACCGCGCCCGGCCGCACCGACGAGGTCGCGGAGGCCCTGCGCGCCCGGCCCGACGTCGATCCCGCGCAGGTGCTCGTACGGGACGAGGCGGCGGCCGAGCTGCTCGGCGACCCGCTCGGCGCGGGCCCCAACGCGGCGCTGATGGCGGTCGCGGCGGCGGCCGCGGCGCTCGCGGCGGTCGGCTTCGCGGTGAGCGCGGCCGGCTCGACGCGTGAACGGTCCGCGGAGTTCGGGGTGTTGCGGGCGCTCGGCGCCCCGCGCCGCCAACTGGCCCGGCTGATCGCCGCCGAGCAGGGCCTGCTGGTCGGCATCGGCCTGTTCGTGGGCGTGGCTCTCGGCACCGTCCTCACCCGGGCCGTCGTCCCGTTGATCGTGCTGACCGGGCAGGCGGCCCAGCCCGTCCCCCGGGTCCTGGTCGAACTCCCGCCCGGACACGTGGCCCTGCTGCTCGCCGGGGTCGCCGCGCTGCCGCTCCTGATCGTCTCCGCGATCGCGCTGCGCCGCACGGACCCGGCCGTGACCCTGCGCCACCAGGGGGACCAGTGAAGCGAGGCGCGGCGAGCAAGGCACCTGCAAGGAAGGCGACGTACATGCCCCAGCTCGGCAGACCCGCCCGCGCCGTCGCGCCCTGGGTGCGCACCCGGCTGCGGACCGCTCCGGGGACGGCATGGGCCTTCGCGCTGCTGGTCCTGGTCACCGCGTTCCTCGCCGCCGCCCTCCCCCGTACCGTCGACGCGTACGAGACCGAGGGCCTGCGGCACGACATCGCCGACGCGGCCCCGCGCAACACGGTCCTCGACATCACGGCCGCCTCGCCTCACGTCGGCCTTCCGCCGGCCGAGAGGGCGGCCGCGATGGGCCCGGCGTACCTGGCCGACACGCGGGCGGCGGTGGAGCGGCTGCTGCCGGCCCCGCTGCGCGTCGACCCCGCGGAGTCGGTGCACGGCGTGCGGACCACCCGGCGGGTCGTCGGACTCGATCCCTGGCTCCCCCAGCCGTACCGGCTGCCGCCGGAGTTCATCCTGTCCGCCCCCTCGGCGCTGGCCGAGCACGCGCGGATCCGCGAGGGCCGGCTGCCGGCGAAGGCGGACCCGGCCCACGGCACCAGCGAGGCCGCCGTCACCGCGGAGACGGCCACGAAGCTGCGCCTGAAGGCCGGTTCGGTGGTGCACGTCCCGGACCGCTTCTCCACTACACCACTCGCCGTCACCATCACCGGCATCGTGGAACCGGTGCGTCCGCAGGGCGGCTACTGGTCCGTCGAGCCCCTGCTGCGCTCCCCCTCGTACGCGATGAAGTCCGGCGGCGACGGTACGCAGTTCTACTGGCAGGCGGCTCTGCTGCTGCCGCCGGAGGGCGGCCCGCTCCTGCTGTCGAGCACCGGCGAGCCGGAGCTGTACTGGCGGCTGATACCGACCTCCGGCCATCTCACCGCCCAGGACGAGCCGGGGCTGCGCACCGCGCTCGCCTCCCTCGCCGGCGGGCCGGACCTGGTGAGGGTCCGGGGGGCGATCGGGCCGACCGGGGTGGTCACGACCGGGCTCGACGAGATCGTCGAGGGCTACCAGGGCATGCGTACGGCGATCGCGTCGGTCGTCGCCGTCGCCGCGTTCGGCATCGGGGCGGTCGCGGCGGTCGTACTGGCCATGACGGGCGGCCTGTTCGCCGCCCGGCGCGCCGCCGAACTGGCGCTGCTGCGCTCGCGCGGCGGCTCCCTCGCCGGGATCGGCGTCCGGCTGCTCGGCGAGACGGCGGTCCTGGCGCTGCCAGCCGCCGGCCTCGGGCTGCTGCTCGCGACGCTCGCCGTCCCCGGCGCCCGCTTCCTGCCCGCCCTCGCCGCGGCCGGGGCGGTCGCGCTCCTCGCGATGCTGGCGCTGCCGCTGCGCGCGCTGTTCCTGCACCGCAGGCCGCTCACCCACGGCGGGCGGGAGGACCTGATCGCCGCCCGCCCCTCCCGGGGCCGTACGGTCGCCGAACTCACCGTCCTCGCCCTGGCCGTCGGCGCGGTCGTGGCGCTGCGCCGACGCGGTACGGAGGATTCCGGGGACTACCTGGTCAGCTCGGCGCCGGTGCTCGTCGCGCTGATCGCCGCGCTGGTTCTCGTACGGCTGTATCCGCTGCCGCTGCGGTGGGCGACGCGCCCCGCTCGCAGGCTGCGCGGCGCGGTCGGCTACCTGTCGCTCGCCCGGGCCGGGCGCTCCTCGGCGACCGGCGCGCTGCCGCTGCTCGCGCTCCTGGTGGCGCTGACGACGGCCGCGTTCGGCGGCTCGGTGCTGGCCGGCGTCGCGGACGCGCGGGACCGGGCGGCGCTCCTGGAGACGGGCGCGGACGCCCGGGTGACGGGAAACGCGGACGCGGTGGCGCTGCCGGCCGGGCTCGCGGAGGCGGTGCGCGGGACGGCGGGGGTGACGGACGTGGCCACGGTCCAGATCGAGTACGGCGTGGAACTACCGCCCGGAACGGGCCGCCTACCGGAACTGCGGACGGCGCCCCTGATCGGCGTGAACCCGGAGTCATACACCCGCCTCGCCGCCCGAACCGGCTTCGGCCCCTTCCCGGCGGGCCTGCTGAGGTCCACGGGGCGGGGTGGCGGGGCCGCAACGGACGGCAAGGCCAGCGCCGCTCGCGTCCTGCCGGCGATCGCGTCGCCCGCCGTCGCGGAGCGGCTCGGGGCGGAGCCGCAGGATGTGGTGGCGGCGGCCGGGGCGTTCAAGGTGCGGATCGTGGGGGTGCGGTCCGCCACGCCGGCCCTGCCCGAACAGGACTTCCTGCTGGTCAACGGCGCCGACCTGCCCCGCCGGGCGGACACCGTCCTGCTGGCCTCCGGTCCATCGGTGCGCGGGGACGCGCTGCGGGCCGTGGTCGCGGCGAAGTCCCCGGAGTTCTCGGTGGTGCTGCGGGCCGAGCGTCGGGCCGCCTACGTGGACGCGCCGATGCAGGCGGGCGCCGGGCGGATCTACCTGGCGGCGATCGGGGCGGGCGCGGGCTACGCCGTCCTCGCCGTCCTCCTTTCGCTGCTCCAGTCCGCGCCGGAACGGGCCACGCTCCTCGCCCGGTTGCGGACGATGGGCCTGACCCGGCGGCAGGGCCGGCGGCTCCTCGGCCTGGAGGCGCTGCCGCAGGCGCTGCTCGCGGCCGTCGGCGGGACGCTCGTCGGCTGGGCGACGATCCTGCTGCTCGCGCCGGGCGTGGACCTGCTCCGGCTCTCCCTGGCGGCGGCCCCCGGGCTCGCCACGCTCGACAGCGCGCCGCTGCGGGCGGACCCGTGGTCGCTGGGGCTGCCGGCGGTGGGCGTGGTGGCCCTCGCGGGCCTGGCGGCGGTGGTTCAGGCATGGTCGTCGGCGCGCGGTGGATCGATCAAGGACCTCAGAGCAGGAGACGCACGATGACCGACACCAGCACCGATACCGATACCGGCACCGGCACCCGTGTCGAGACCCGCACCGGCATCAGCCTCGCGGAGCTGGAGCAGCGGGCGACCGCGCACCGCGACCGGCCCTCGTTCGGGCACGACGCCCTGATCGCCTGCGACCGGCTCGTACGGATCTTCACCACGGACGGGGTGGAGGTGCAGGCGCTCCAGGGCCTCGATCTCCTCGTGCAGGAGGGCGAGTTGATGGCCCTGGTCGGGGCGTCGGGCAGCGGGAAGTCGACGCTCATGAACATCCTGGCGGGTCTCGACGTGCCGACGGCGGGCGCGGCGAAGGTCGCGGGCCGCGATCTGCTGGCCATGGACGCGAAGGCGCGGCTGCGGTACCGGCGGGACGTGGTGGGCTTCGTCTGGCAGCAGACGTCCCGCAACCTGCTTCCGTACCTGACGGCAACTCAGAACGTCGCACTGCCGATGCAGTTGGCCGGCCGCTCGAAGAAGAAGGCGGAGCGGGCGGAGGAGCTGCTCGCGATGCTGGAGGTCGCGGACTGCCGGGACCACAGGCCGCACCAGATGTCCGGCGGCCAGCAGCAGCGGGTCGCCATCGCGGTCGCGCTGGCGAACTCCCCGTCGGTGCTGCTCGCCGACGAGCCGACGGGCGAGCTGGACTCGGCGACGGGCGAGCAGGTCTTCGCCGCCTTCCGCCGCGCCAACGAGGAACTGGGCACGACGATCGTGATCGTCACCCACGACCAGGCCGTGGCGTCCGAGGTGCGCCGCACGGTCGCCATCCGCGACGGCCGCACCTCCTCCGAGGTCCTGCGCCGTACGGAGGTCGACGCGGAGGGCCAGGAGTCCCTGGTGTCCCGCGAGTACGCGATGCTCGACCGCGCGGGCCGGCTGCAACTCCCGGCGGAGTACAGGGAGACGCTGGGCATGGAGCACCGCGTGATGCTTGAACTGGAGCAGGACCACATCGGGGTGTGGCCGGACGACGCGGACGGGTAAGTACCGACTGAGAGCGACCTTCGGCCGGCCCCGGCGAAACAGATGTTCGCCGGGGCCGACCGGCCCTCACGGGAAGAGCGGAACAGCCCGACGTGAAGGTCAGCAGACCCGGATGCCGTCGGCCCTGTCGTTGTTGGTGCTGCCCACATAGGAGCTCTTCGACGGAGCGGTGGAGGACCAGAGCTGAGACCAGGAGCTGCCGGTCCAGTTGTAGACCCTGGTCACTGTGCCGCTGCTCTGGTTGTTGTGCCAGGACGACGTCTTGTCGTTGAAGCCCCAGTCGGCGAGGTTGTTGAAGGTGCAGTCCGACCAGGTCAGTCGACGGCCGTCGTAGTTGGCGTGCTCGTAGAGGCAGGTCCAGAGATAGCTGCAGTTCGCTGTACCGAGCGTCCCGAGGGGCTCGTCGACGGCGCGGGCCTGCTTCTCGCCCGGCAGCGGGAACGTCATGATCGCCTTACCGTCACGCCAGGCGACCTGGTTGACACCGATCTGCTCGCCACCCGGGGTGTGGGCCATCTGCTCGTCGATCTGCTTCTGCAGATCAGCGACCTCGCTCCGGTCGAGGCCGGCCCGCTCCGCCTGGGCCGCGATCGTGCTGTCGAGCGTGGACGCCGCGGAGGTCGGACCGGACATTCCGAAGACGGCCAGGGCGCTCGCCGAAAGAGCGACTGCCAGCTTTGTTCTCGTACGCACAGGAATCGTGTCCCTTCTGGTCGTGGAACTCTGGGGTGGAGCGCTGCAAACGCTGAGCTCATCCCCCCGTCGTCTTGCGCAGGGCTGGGGGACGACATGGATCACGTTGCCCGCCGCGCCCCGATGAGCGAAAGCTCTCCCGAAGTACCGCAATCCCGATACAGCGGAGCGTTCCTTGTGCTACTGCAACGGGCGTCGACAGCTGACATGCACAGTTCGGCGCGCCGCTTCGAAATCCCGATCGACCTCTGGGCACCCTGCGAACAGCAGCGGCCCTACATCGGGGGGAAACGTGCTTCGCATCAACTTCACCGGCCACGACCTCGGGCGGATCCGGCTTGCCCAGCAGCCGGACGCCATGTGGGAAACGGTGCTGAGCCTGCACCAACTGGTCCGTCCAGACCCCTTCTTCGCCCCATGGTGCCGCCGCGTCCGCACCGCGCTGGCCGCCGCCGGCTTAGGCCACGAGGTCCGGATGCTCGCCGCTCTGGCCCCGCGCACTTCCTACTTCCCGGACTTCCTCACTCCCGTCGGCAGCGCTGGTGCTGAACCCGTGCTGCACGCGGGCCTCGACATGGTGCTCTCCACCAGCAGGGACCGGCTTCGCGCTGACATCACCCGTCTCGCTGCCGGCCGCTCCCGCCCGTCCGCGTATCTCGACGACATCGCCTCGGGCCGAGTCCATGCCCTGCGCCGGCTCGGCGCATCGCTGCACCGCTACTACGACATTGCCGTGGCTCCGTACGTCGCGGCGTCCGCGGTCAGTACCCACCGTGACCGGCAGCATCGGATGCGGGATCTGCTCGAGCACGGCAGCGAGGGCATGCTGGCCAATCTCGGCCCCACTTCCCGCTGGAGCTCGCCCGTCCTCGAAGTCGACTACTCCGTCGAGCAAGAACTCCACCTGGATGGGCGCGGCCTGACGGTCATCCCCAGCTTCTTCTGCCACGACCATCCCATCAAGCTCGCCATGCCCGAGCTTCCGCCGGTATTGGTCTACCCAGTAGCCCGGGGTCCGTTATGGATCCCCGAGATCGCCACCACCGACCGGGAAGAAACGGCCCTGGACGAGCTGCTCGGAGGCACCCGCGCCGCGGTGCTGCGCTGTCTCGCCGCCGGCCACAGCACCACCACGCTCGCGGCACGTCTCCAGGTCTCCACCACGGCAGCGAGCCGCCACGCTGCCGCCTTGCGCGCGGCAGGTCTTGTCGCCACGGAGCGGCGGGGCGGCTCTGTACGTCATAGCCGCACACCCCTGGGAACCGCCCTGGTACACGGCGGCCACTCCTTGACCTGAGGGATCCCCAGGGACGCGTTATCTGATCGTCGGTCCGGGATGTGTTGGCGTGTTGAGCTCGTCGCCGGTGAGGGGCGCGTCGACCTCGACCGTGATCAGTGCGCCGCGGGGCCCGGGGTGACGGTGAGGGACGTCGGTACGGTGCGGAGCGCGATCGAGCCGTACGGGGTACGCAGCCGGAGCCACGGCCCCGAGGCGAACAGCGCGACCGGCATCTCCTGGGGCGGCAGGAAGCCCAGCGACTGCGCGGCGTGGACGGCCCGCAGGGGCAGCCCGGTGTCGGCGAGGGTCCGGGACCAGATCTCGCGGCCGATACGGTCCCGCTCGGCCCGCGTGCGCCGCTCCTCGGGCAACTCCTCGTCCCGGGCCCGGAATTCGGCGACGGCCGCCGCGACCGCGCCCCGCATCTCGGCCACACCGGGCACTCCGGCGACCGGTTCCCAGCCGCCGCGCGGCGGCAGGACGCCGGCCCACGGCGGCCCGGTGACGGCGTCGGGGACGACGGCTTTCCCCGCCGACTCCTCGATGCCCTCCAGGAGTTCGCCGGCCGACACGGTGACGTCCAGATCCATCGCGTCGACGAGCCGTGCCGTACGGATCGCGAGCACCTCGAACGACGGCGGCCGCCCGAAGACGGCGAGCGCGCCACCGCCGGCCTGGAGTCGGACGGCTGCGGCGCGGTCGTAGTGGATCAGCCGGGCCAGGAAGGCGGCGAGGTCCGCCGCCTCCCTGGCGTCGGCGAAGTGCAGCGGGGCGATCATGCGGCTGACGTCATCCCGTCGTCGACGTACTCCTGAAGGAACGACCGCTCCTCGGCGGAGATCCGCCGCGGCCGCTGGGCCTCCAGGTCGAAGGGGACGACGACCGTCGAGGCCCGTACGTACGTCACCTCCGGGTCCTTGATCTCGTACGCGATCGTCAGCGAGGCCGCGCCTATCTTCGTGACCCAGGACTCGATGGTGACCGGCGCGTGCCGGTGCACCAGCGGCCGCAGGTAGTCGATCTCGTGCCGGGCCACGACGGACCCGCCGGAGAACGACGGCGAACCGTCGCCCGGTGCCAGCCGGAACATGAAGTCGATCCGCGCCTCCTCCAGATAGCGGAGGAAGACGACGTTGTTGACGTGCCCGAAGGCGTCCATGTCCGACCAGCGCAGAGGACAGCTGTAGATGTGCCTCACTGACCTCAGCCTCGGGTCAGCTTCTTGTACGTGGCGCGGTGCGGACGGGCCGCGTCCGGGCCGAGGCGCTCGACCTTGTTCTTCTCGTAGGACTCGAAGTTGCCCTCGAACCAGAACCACTTCGAGTCGCCCTCGTACGCCAGGATGTGCGTGGCGACCCGGTCGAGGAACCAGCGGTCGTGGGAGACGACCACGGCCGCACCGGGGAACTCGAGCAGCGCGTTCTCCAGCGAGGACAGCGTCTCCACGTCCAGGTCGTTGGTCGGCTCGTCGAGGAGCAGCAGGTTGCCGCCCTGCTTGAGGGTGAGCGCGAGGTTGAGGCGGTTGCGCTCACCGCCGGAGAGGACGCCGGCCGGCTTCTGCTGGTCGGGACCCTTGAAGCCGAAGGCGGAGACATAGGCCCGCGACGGCATCTCGACGTGGCCTACGTTGATGTAGTCCAGCTCGTCGGAGACGACGGCCCACAGCGTCTTCTTGGGGTCGATGTTGGCGCGGCTCTGGTCGACGTACGAGATCTTGACGGTCTCGCCGACCTTGATGTCGCCGGAGTCCGGGGTCTCGAGGCCCTGGATCATCTTGAAGAGCGTGGTCTTGCCGGCGCCGTTCGGGCCGATGACCCCGACGATCCCGTTCCGCGGCAGCGTGAAGGAGAGATCATCGATGAGTACCTTCTCGCCGAAGGCCTTGGAGAGGTTGTTGACCTCGACGACGATGGAGCCCAGGCGGGGGCCCGGCGGGATCTGGATCTCCTCGAAGTCCAGCTTCCGCATCTTGTCGGCCTCGGCGGCCATCTCCTCGTAGCGGGCGAGACGGGCCTTGGACTTGGCCTGACGCCCCTTGGCGTTGGAGCGGACCCACTCGAGCTCTTCCTTGAGCCGCTTGGCGCGCTTGGCGTCCTTCTGCCCCTCGACCTTGAGGCGGGTGGCCTTGGTCTCGAGGTAGGTGGAGTAGTTGCCCTCGTAGGGGTGGGCGCGACCGCGGTCGAGCTCGAGGATCCACTCGGCGACGTTGTCGAGGAAGTACCGGTCGTGGGTGACGGCGACGACGGTGCCGGGGTACTTGGCGAGGTGCTGCTCCAGCCACTGCACGGACTCGGCGTCCAGGTGGTTGGTGGGCTCGTCGAGGAGCAGCAGGTCGGGGGCCTCGATGAGGAGCTTGCAGAGCGCGACGCGGCGCTTCTCACCACCGGAGAGGTTGGTGACGGGCCAGTCGCCGGGCGGGCAGCCCAGCGCGTCCATGGCCTGCTCGAGCTGCGCGTCGAGGTCCCAGGCGTTGGCGTGGTCCAGGTCCTCCTGGAGCTTGCCCATCTCCTCCATGAGCGCGTCCGAGTAGTCGGTCGCCATGAGCTCGGCGACCTCGTTGAAGCGGTGCAGCTTCCCCATGATCTCGGCGGCGCCGTCCTGGACGTTCTGCAGGACGGTCTTGGACTCGTCGAGCGGGGGCTCCTGGAGGAGCATGCCGACGGTGTACCCGGGGGACAGGAAGGCGTCACCGTTGGACGGCTGCTCGAGCCCGGCCATGATCTTGAGGACGGTGGACTTACCGGCACCGTTCGGGCCGACCACACCGATCTTCGCACCGGGCAGGAAGCTCAGCGTCACGTCATCGAGGATGACCTTGTCGCCGTGCGCCTTGCGCGTCTTGCGCATCGTGTAGATGTACTCAGCCAAGAGAAACCGTCCGGCAAAGAGTGAGTGGGCAGATACACCCCATCTTGCCTGACCGCCACCCTCAAGCGGAAACCAGTCCGGTGCGACGGCCCCGACCTGGGGCTTCCCACGGGGCGCTGCTGTGACCGGTCCGTCACTGCGGGTGGCTCGACGGCCGGCGGGCGAGGACGCGCGACGGCCCCGGTGCGCGGAGTGCGCGCCGGGGCCGTCGGGAGCCGTGAGGCGGGGTGTTACTGGCCGGCCGTCTTCTTCTTGCGGAGGAAGAAGACCGCGCCGCCGCCGAGGAGCACGAGGACGGCGGCGATGCCGGCGATCATCGGGGTGGCGTTGGAGCTGCCGGTCTCGGCGAGGTCGCCGCCGCCGGTCGTGGAGCCGGTGGTGGAGCCGCCGGCCGTGGCCGGGGAGGGCTCGTTGGACGGGGTGGTGGAGGGGGCCGGGGTGGCCGCCGGCTTGCAGTCGAGGACGCCCTTGAAGGTCTTCTCGAAGCCGTTCGGGCCCTTGATCGTGAAGTCGTACGCCTGGTCCTCGGCGACCGGGACGGTGACCGTCTGGGACTTGCCGGCCGGGATCGTGTGCTTCAGACCCGCGAGCTCGAAGGTGAAGTCCTCGTCGCCCTCGTTCGAGGCGGTGATGTCCAGGCCGCCCTTGGCGCAGTTCTTCTCGGCCGAGACGGCCGGGATCGGGCCCTTCTTCGCCCAGGTCGCGGAGGCCTTCGCCTCGACCGTGGACGTGCTGGTGCCGGCCAGGATCAGGGTCTGGCTCTTGACCTTGGTGGAGACGAACGCACGGCCGATCGGGACCGTGGTGTCGGCCTTCGCGTTCAGCTCGGCCGAGCCGTCGGCGGTGCCCGCGGGCACGTCGAACCAGACCTTGCCGCCGTTGGCGACGTCGGTGACGACCTTGCCGTCCTTGTCGACGAGCTTCACACCGGCGGGGGCGCCCGGAGCGAGCGAGACCGTCGCCTTGGCGGCGTTGGTGTCGACGGTGACCGGGCCGAGGCGCTCGCCGGGCTTGCCGGACACCGTGGACGGGCTGAGGCTGAGGGAGGCCTTCGGCTCCGCCAGGTCCTCGGCCTTCTCACGCAGGTACGTGGTGAGGGCCTGCGCGTCCTTGTCGACCGGCTTGGCGTCGGCGTTGTCGGAGAAGTACCAGATCGCGGCCTGGGTGGCGGCGGCGGCCGTCTTCTCGGTGAGGTCCTCGGCGCCGACCTTCTTGGCGAGGGCGTCCAGGTCGTTCACCTGCGGGTAGGAGTTCTGCAGGATCCAGCGGATCTTGCCCGCGTTCTTGTTGTTGTGGAGGACGGACTGGTCCCAGCCGACCTCCTTGTACTCCTGGTCCTTCAGCGCGTCGGTGTGCAGGTCGATGCAGTAGGTCTGGATCGAGCCGCCGGGCTTGACCGTCATCTCGAAGAGGCCGGCGCGGTACTCCGAACCGTCGATCTTCACCTCGTCGAAGATCTTCAGGTCGCCGAGCGTGGCCGTGGCGCCGCCCGTTCCCTGCAGGCCCTCATCGGCCGCCGCCGGTCCCGCGACGGCAATCGCGCCCGCGGCGACGAGGCCAGAGACCACGGTCGCGGCGGCAAGGCGGGCAACGCCGCGCCTCCGAACAGAAAACATGAATTTCCCCTCCGGGCGAGCTGCTCCGTGTCAGTGGTCGAGACACGTGGGGGGAGCGCATCGCCAGCAGATTCACAGACCCGGTTGACTCAACTGTCGACTCGAGTGCTGACTCAAGTCCCGTATGAGTACCCGGGAATCCTATGGATGGGGAAGAGCCTGCTGCCCGTTCATACGACCTGATAACCATTCCGACTCGGAATCGTTATGACCGGGGTCCGCTGAGCGGAGAACCACTGATCACGGAGTCGACAAATCCCTACAACTCCTCGTCACTGCACGGGTTCCAGGACCCTGGGAACCTCCGGCCCCTCCCACGGATCCCGCTCCACCTCGCCACCCGTGGCGCCCTCTCCCCCGTTCCCCTGACGTTCCGTCAATCGTGGCTCGCCCTTCACGACCCGGCGGAACGCCGCCGTACCGCGCGTCAGATCGTGGCCCACCGCCAGCGCGTCGATGTCCACGAACGTCCTGCGCCGGCCGTCCTGCCGGTCCTCGACGTCCTCCTCCCGCACCCGCAACCGGCCGTGCACCACCAGCGGCTCGCCCACCGAGACCGACGCGGCGAGGTTGGCGCCCAGCGCCCGCCACGCGAACACCGTGTAGAAACTGGTGTGTCCGTCCGACCACGTGCCCCGCTCCCGGTCCCAGCGGCGCGCCGTCACCGCGAACCGGAACCGGGCCACCCCGCCCGTCGCCGTCTCCCGGTACTCCACGCTCGTCGCCACGTTCCCGACCAGCGTCACCATCGTGTCGTTCATGTCGTTCGTCCCTCCCCATACCGCACCACTTCGGCCGAGCGCTTCGGCCGGTTCCATGCTGGACCGGCCAGCCTCAGCGCGCCGACGCCTGTGGAGGAGCGAGGTGTTGGGGAAAACTCCGTCACCCGAAGGGGCGAACCCAGCAACTCACCTCAGCCGCGCCCCCGGCCTCGCCCCACCCCACCGCGTCCCGCCACCCATTCGCGTCACCCGCGCCCCCGAGCGCGTCCCCGACACCGTCACGTACTGGTCGCGCACCTCCCGGTAGCGCATCAGCTCGGCCGAGATCGGGTCCAGGACCCGCGCCCGTCCGCACGCGGCCGCCGCCTCCCGGAGCTTGCGTTCGGCCTCCTGCCCGTACCGCCGCGCCGGCCCCTGCACCGCCGTCGCGCAGGCCCACTCGACCAGCGGACCGCCCACGATGCCGCCGAGCATGATGAGGACGGGCTGCAGCAGCCCCGGTTCCACGACGCCGACGATCTGGCCGACCAGCCACACCGCGCCGAAGAACTGGAGGAGCGTCATCAGGACCTGCGCCAGGACCGCCGCCGGCCACCACGCGGGCCGCGGGGGGCGGGCGGCCGGGTCGCCGATGCTCGCGGTGAGTTCGTCGAGCGCCTCGGGCAGCCCGTCGGCCCCCCGTGCCGCCGCCTCGCGCACCGCCTGCGCCCAGGGCGCCGGGAGTCCGCGGGAGGCGTCGTCGGCGACGATCCGTACGGCCTGCTCCACCCGTTGCCGCGCGGTGAGTTCGTCCTCCAGTGGCGCCTGGAGGCGCGGGTCGGTGGCGGAGCCGTGCTCGCGCAGTCGTTCGTACCAGCGGTAGAGCCGCAGCCAGGGCGTGCCGCAGGCACGGATGGCGTTCCTGCGCCAGACGCGTTCGGCGGCCTCGCCGGCCGCGGTGGCGCCGACGGCGACCGCGAGCCGGGCCGCGAAGTCCTCGCGCGCCCGCTCCCCCAGGCCGGTCTGGCCCTCGGAGACGTACGCCGGGCGGAGCCGGGCCGCCGCCGCGTCGACGTCGGCGGAGAGCCGGAGCGCGGGTGCCGTCCGTTCCTGGACGAACCGGCCGAGCAGTTCGCGCAGTTCGCCCACGCCGGCTCCGGTGAGCGCGGAGAGGGCGAGGACGGTGGCGCCGGGTTCGCCGTGTTCGCCGAGGGCCATGCCGTCCTCGTCCAGGAGGCGGCGCAGATCGTCCAGGACGAGGTCGGCGGCCTCGGCGCCCAGCCGGTCGATCTGGTTGAGGACGACGAAGGTGACCTCGGCGTGGCCGGCGAGCGGGCGCAGATAGCGCTCGTGGAGCACCGCGTCGGCGTACTTCTCGGGGTCAACCACCCAGATCACCGCGTCGACCAGGCCCAGGACCCGCTCGACCTGCTCGCGGTGGCTGGTGACGGCCGAGTCGTGGTCGGGCAGGTCGATCAGGACGAGGCCCTGCAGGTCCTCGTCGGCGGCGCCGCCCGCCAGGGGGCGGCGGCGGAGCCGGCCGGGGACGGCGAGGCGGTCGAGGAGTCCGGCGGAGCCCTCGGACCAGCTGAGCGCGATGGGCGCGGAGGTGGTGGGGCGGCGCAGCCCGGTCTCGGAGACGGGGACGCCCGCGAGGGCGTTGAAGAGCGTCGACTTGCCGCTGCCGGTGGGGCCGGCGATGGCGACGACGGTGTGGCGGGCGGAGAGCCGCTGGCGGGCGGCGGCCTCGTCGAGTACGCGTCCGGCCTCGGCGAGCGTCTCGTGCGCCAGTCTCGTACGGGAGAGGCCGACGAGCTCGTGGAGGGCGTCGAGGCGGGTGCGCAGGGGGCCGCCGTACTGCCCGCCGAGCGGCGGAAGGCTGTCCTCCGCCCCCTGGTCAGGGGCGTCGTCGTGCGGCTGAGTCGCCTTCTCCTCCGCCCGGCGGGCGATCAGGCCGTCGTCCCAGCGGTCGTCCGCGCGGTCGTCCACCGTGCTGCTGCTGCTCACCGGTCCTCACTTCTCCTTCTGCAGTACGGAGAGCGCGGCGATCAGTTCCGCCTGCGGCTCGGGGGTCACGTCGAGGGCGTCGAGGGGGGCGAGGCGCCGGTCGCGTTCGTCGTGCAGGGCGCGGTCGAGGTATGTCATGACCAGCTCGCCGCCCTTGTCGCGCAGGCGCAGGGCGGCCTGGGCGCCGAGGAGTTCGGCCAGCCGTTCGCCGGCGCCGCGGGTGCGGCGGGCGCCGAGCAGGGCCGCGGCGAGCAGGGCGGCGACGGTGTCGGCCTCGGGGGCGGCGGTACGGGCGGTCCCCAGCCGGTCCGTGGCGCGGAGCTCGTCCTCGGCCAGTTCTTCGAGGACGCGCCGCCAGCGCCGTACCGTCAGCTCGATCCGTTCGCCCACCTCCCGGTCGGGGGCGTTGTGGGCGGCGCCGAGGGCCGCCGTGGCGGGGTCGCGGCGCCAGGCGTCTCGTACCCGCTCGTCGGCGGCGGCGACCGCGCACTGGAGCAGGGCGGCGAGCGACTCGACGAGGGCGTCGAGGAGTTCGCCGGCGGAGCTGTCGCGGGGGTAGCCGCGCCAGCGGGTGCGGGCGTCGCCGGAGAGCACGGCGCCGCGGCGCAGCTGCTCCCGGACGCGCTCGCCCTGCTCCTCGTACGCGGCCTCGACGGCGCCGCCGAGCCGGACGGCGGCGGCGTACTGGGCGGCGACCGCCGCGGCGAGTTCGGGCATCCGGCTGTCGAGGGAGTCGATGACGCCGGTGGCGGTACGGCCCACGGCCTGCTGGCGGGCGGCGGGGTCCTGGGCGCGGTGGGCGAGCCAGGCCCGGAGCGGGGCGACGGCGTTGTCGGGCAGCAGCCCGCTGCCGCCGCCGGCGGACTCGGGCAGCTCGGGGATGGTGAACCGCGGTACGTCTCCGAGTCCGGCCTTGTCGAGCAGGGCCTCGTAGTGCCGGGAGACCTCGCCGATGATCTGGTGGGGGACGCGGTCGAGGACGGTGACGAGCATGGCGTCGTACTCCTTGGCGGTTCGGAGCAGGTGCCAGGGGATGGCGTCGGCGTACCGCGAGGCGGTCGTGACCATGACCCAGATGTCGGCGGCGCAGATCAACTCGGCGGCGAGGAGCCGGTTCTCGACGACGAGGGAGTCGATGTCGGGGGCGTCGAGCAGGGCGAGGCCGGGGACGAGGGCGGAGGAGGTCTCGACGCGCAGCGCGTTCTCCTCGGGGGGCTCGTCGCCGGGGTGGTCGTCGTCCTGCTGGGGCAGCCAGACGCGGGTGAGCTGGGGCAGGACGCGCATGCCGGCGAACCAGTGGTGGTCGTCGGGGTGGCAGACGAGCACGGGGGTACGGGTGGTGGGCCGGAGCACTCCGGCCTCACTGACGCGCCGCCCCACAAGGGAGTTGACGAGCGTGGACTTCCCGGCGCCGGTGGATCCGCCGACGACGGCGAGCAGGGGGGCGTCGGGGTCCTTCAGCCGGGGCACCAGATAGTCGTCGAGCTGGGCGAGCAGCTCGGCCCGGGCCTGGCGGGCGCGTGGGGCGCCTGGGAGGGGGAGTGGGAGACGCACGGCGGCGACACAGTCGCGCAGGGCGGAGAGTGCGTCGATCAGCTGAGGCCGTTCGTCCAAGGTCACCACATGCGAAGAATGCCCAATTTTGAAGCCTTTTTGAAGCGTATAAGGGCCCTGCGCGCCGACTGAACCGCTGATGACAGGCGCCTCAGGCATAACGAGTGCACAACACCCGGGCCCGGTGGCGTGAAAAAGACTGCGGGAATCGCACCTGCCTGCGATTATCGTTTCGCTTCACCGAACCTCCACATCGTGCCACGCAGGTGAAGCAACCGGGCCAAGGCGATCGGAGCCCTATCCTTGACCCGGCAGGCCACGCCCCACCCACCAGGGGCTCCCGGCCACCGGGCCACCACCCGGCCCCCGTAGCTCAGTGGATAGAGCAGGTGCCTTCTAAGCACTTGGCCGCAGGTTCGAGTCCTGCCGGGGGCGCTTTACCACGGACCCTCCTTCGGGAGGGTCTTTTTGCTGGTCAGGGGCGGTTTCCGGTCGGTGGCGGGAAGGTCGGGAAGGCGCCCCTGGGTGGCTTGATCTGTCCGGCTGAAACCGGCCAGGGGCGGCCTCTGGCGGCTGGTTTTCCCGAAAACTTCCCGAAGTTTTGGGACCGCCCGCTGTCCGGGCCATCCGCAGATCGCTCGGGCAGCACCCTTGGCGCGAGCAGCCACAGCCTTCCGAGCAGCGCGGCAAGAATCCTCCGATCGAACCGGTCTGCGTGGAAGAACCTCCTCCAGACAGGCCGAGTGACGGCGAACGTTGGAAGCACTTTCGGGGCGAAGCCGCCTAGCGTCTCGTGGTGAATCCGGGGACTCCAGCAGGGAGCCTCGAGAAGCGCGTCCGGAGGACATCCATGAGCGAGCAGCCCGCCCCGTACGGCGGTAACGCTTCAACCGCCACCGCCCCGGCTCCGAAGCGGGTCCGGATCCCTCACCTGCGTGAGATGAAGGAGCGTGGGGAGAAGTGGGCGATGCTGACGGCGTACGACATGTACACCGCGGCGACCTTCGACGAGGCCGGTATCCCGGTGCTGCTGATCGGGGACTCGGCATCGAACAACGTCTTCGGCAACACGACGTCGTTGCCAGTGACGGTGGACGAACTGCTCCCGCTGGTACGTGCGGTGTCCGGGGCCGCCCTACGGGCACTGGTGATCGCGGACCTGCCGTTCGGCTCGTACGAGGCGTCCGCGGAGCAGTGCTTCCACACGGCGGTGCGGTTCATGAAGGAGGCGGGCGCGCACGCGGTGAAGCTGGAGGGCTGCGAGGAGATGGTGCCGCAGGTAGAGCTGCTGACCCGGTCCGGGATCCCAGTCATGGCGCACATCGGGTTCACCCCGCAGTCCGAGCACAGCCTCGGCGGCTACCGGGTGCAGGGTCGGGGTGAGGACGCGCAGCGGCTGGTGTCCGCCGCCAAGGCGCTTGAGGCGGCCGGTGCGTTCGCCGTGCTGATCGAGATGGTCCCCGAGGAGGTCGGTTCGGAGATCACTCGGAGTGTGGCGGTGCCGACGGTCGGCATCGGCGCGGGGAACGGCTGTGACGCGCAGGTGCTGGTCTGGCAGGACATGGCGGGGCTGCGTACGGGGCGGCTGCCTCGGTTCGTGAAGCAGTACGCCGACGTCCACGGCGTACTGCGCGACGCGGCCCGGGATTTCGCGGCTGATGTGGCGGCGGGGACGTTCCCGGCGCCGGAGCACACCTTCTGACCGGAGGTCCGGGCGGAGTGGACGGGCGGGCGGCCGGAAGGCCGCTCGCCCGTCCCGTTCCGCCACGGGTCAGCGGGGCTCTGGGGCCGGCCACGCGCGCGGGTAGGGCACGCGCAGCGACTCGGCCTCGACCGGGCTGTGCTCGGCGGCGGCATGCAGGCGGCCGTCACGCAGGACGACGGCGCCGCTGCCGAGCATGGTCGTGACCAGATCGTCGGCGAGCCCTTCGGGCGTGAGGTCGAGAAGCCGTGCGGCGTCGGTCAGCCAGGCCCGTGCGTGCAGGTACGGCTCGACCTCGGCGGCCGGGATCCCTTCGCGGATCATCAGGGCGAACGCGAGGATCCGCCGGGCGCCGTACCAGACCGCTCCGTCGGGGTCGTCGACGAGCCGCTGGGCACGGCGCAGGGCACGGGCGAAGGCCGCGGCCGGGTCGGCGGGGATCGGTCCATGGGAGGGGAGGATCGCGCGCGGGGCGAGGTCGGCCAACCGCTTGAGGGAGGCGAGTGCCGTGGCGGCGGCATCGAGGCCGTCGAGCGCGAGGTTGACCCAGCCGACGTCGTAGTCCGACAGCGCGTCCCCGACCACGAGGAGCCGTTCCTCCGGCTGCCACAGGGCGAGGTGGCCCGGGGTATGCCCAGGGGTGTGTATGACTTCCCAGTCGGTGTCCCCGAGGCGGAGGACCTGCCCGTTGTCGAGCGCGAGGTCGACGGTGTACGGGGCGACGGGCTGGTCGAGGTACTCGGCCGAGCAGCAGCCGGGGTCGCGGCGGGAGATGGCCTCGGCCTCCGGGGTTCCGGCGGCGACGGCGGCGCCCCGGGCCTGGAGGAGGGCGTTGCCGCCGACGTGGTCGGAGTGCCAGTGGGTGTTGACGACCAGGTCGACGTCGCTGGCCTGCGCGCGAGCCCAGGCGGCGGTCTCCTCCGCGTGACCGACGAAGCCGGTGTCGACCAGGGCCGACCGACGGCCGTGCAGCAGCAGGGTGTTGGCGTCGGGAAAGGGGCGCTGCCACCACGTCAGCCAGGACGGCAGAGATGGCTGCGGGTTCACTCGGCGGGCCTGTTCACGCGGATCAAGGTCTGCTGGCCGTTGGCGACGAGCTTCCGCTCGCCGTCGCCCTGGACGCCGTACACCTCCAACTGGCACACGGTCAGGGTGCGTCCGGGTTTCAGGACGGTGCCGATCGCTTCGAGGTGGTCGCCGGCGGCGGGCGCGAGGAGGTTGATCTTGTACTCGACGGTGAGGACCTCGGAGTCCTCGTCGAACAGCGTGAGCGCCGCGTGGCCGCCGGCGCTGTCCGCGATGGCGCTGGCGGCGCCGGCGTGCACGTAGCCGTGCTGCTGGGTCACCTCAGGTCGGGCCGGGAGCACGATGTGGACGCGACCGGGGCCGATGTGCGCGAGGCGCGCGCCGAGGTGGGCCATGAGGCCCTGCAGATCGAAGCTGTCCTGCACGCGCTTGCGGACTGCGGGGCTCGCCTGTTCCTGCTGTGTCTGGTCTTCCACGTACGTGCTCTCCTTCGGGTCCGTGTCGGGTGGAGTGGGACGGGGTCTTCAGCCGGCCAGGCGTTCCACCAGCAAGAAGGCGCCGATGGCGATCATCATGGCCCCGCTGATGCGGGTGACGACCCGGGCGGCCGAGGGCCGGGTCCTCAGGACCGTGCGGGCCAGGACGCCGACGGCGAGGTAGACGACGGCACACGCGGTCAGGTGCATCGTGCTGAGCAGCCCGGTCTGCGCAGCGACCGGCCAGCCGTCGGCGGTGTCGATGAACTGCGGGAACAGCGAGAAGTACAGCAGCAGCGCCTTCGGGTTGAGGCCGCTGATCCCGGCTCCCTTGAGCATGACCTGCATGCGGGAGGCGTCCACGCTCTCTCCAGCGGCCGCCGGTACGGCCGGCTGCCGCAGAACACCCCAGCCCAGCCACAGCAGGTAGCCGGCGCCCGCCACGGTCAGGGCGGTGAGCGCGGCCGGGGAACTCGCTACGATCACCGCCAGACCTGCGACCGCCACCAGCGCGTAGGCCGCATGCCCGGCGAGCAGCCCTGTGACGGCAGGGACGACCGAGCGTTCCCGCAGACCGGCGGAGATCGCGTAGGCCCAGTCCGCGCCCGGAGTGAACACCAGCAGCAGGTCCACAGCCAGGAAGGCCGCCAGCGTCGTCGTATCCATCGATCGTTCCCTCTCGCATTTCTTGCTCTGGAGGGAAGGTTAGGCCGGATATGCCCGAAGGTGTTTGCGTCTTTACCCCATGATCGCGCGATGCGGGGGAGAATCTTCTCCATGGATGCCTTGGACCGGAAGATTCTTACCGAGCTGCAGCTCGACGGCCGCCTGACCATCACCGAGCTGGCCGCCCGTGTGCAGCTCAGCGTCTCGCCCTGCCACCGTCGGCTGCGCGATCTCGAACGGGAGGGCGCGATCCGCGGATACCGCGCTGTCGTCGACCCGGCTGCCGTCGGCCTGAACTTCGAGGCGCTCGTGTTCGCCACCCTGCGCTGGGAGCACGCCGACACCGTCACGGCTTTCGAAGAGGCCGTGGCTGCCGTCCCGCACGTGCTTCAGGCGCAGCGCCTGTTCGGCGAGCCCGACTACCTCCTGCGGGTCGCGACTGCCGACCTGGCCGCGTTCCAGGAGCTGTACGACCGGCAGCTCGCCCGACTGCCCGGGGTCCAGCGCCTGACCTCCACCCTCGTTATGAAGAACGTCATCGCCGACCGCCCTTTGCCGGAATAGCGCCACCATGCGGTGCACTCGCCCGCCCTGGTGAGCAGCGATCGCCTCGGAGGAACCAAGATCCTGCGGGCCGTCCTGCATTCAGCGAGCACGGCCCGGCGCCCGAGTCGCAGCCCGAGGGCGGGGAATCGCAGGGCTCGTGGGCCCTGACATGCCGGGGAGCGTCTGGGGGCCTTCGATGCGCTGTTGGAGTTCGGCGATCTGGCCGGTGATGCAGCGGGCGTAGGTGGAGAGCAGGACGGGGACGCTGTTGCCGGCCCATTCGGCGACCTGGGCGGGCGGGATGCCGTTGTTGAGCCAGGTCGTCAGGCAGGTGTGGCGGAGGTCGTACACGCGCTTGCCGACGGGTGACTTGTACTCGTGCTCGGGCAGGACGGCCTCGCGAGCTTTGCCCCAGGCCCGCCGGTAGACGGATCCGGCGAGGAGGCCACCCTTCTCGCCGGGGAAGAGGAGGTCGCCGGCCTTCAGCTGGTCCTGGGCGATGAGCGCGCGGAGGATCGCCGCGAGCGCGGGGTGTACGGGGACGGTCCTCGTGTCGCCCGCCGCGCGGCCCTTCAGGTCGCGGGTCTCGTGGACTTCGCCGCTGTCGGTCCAGTGGCTGCCGACCTCGGGCTCCGCGGTATGCACACGGAGTTCGCCCCAGCCGGTCGCCAGGAGGACGGCGTCCTCGACCCGCAGGGCGACCGCTTCCTCGGGGCGGAGGCCGGCGTAGTAGAGAGTCGCGAAGAAGGCAGTGAGCCGGTGACCGGTGCGAGGGCGGGCAGAGATCCAGGTGAGCAGGGCTGCTACCTGGAGGGGGTTGAGGAGGGAGCGCTTGTCGACGGCGCCGGAGGTCTTCGGGGCGGCGTTCTCGTCCTTTCCCTTGGGCATCGGGTTGTACAGGAGGACGTTCTGGCGGATGGCGTAGCGCAGGACGACGTTCAGGATGCGGCGGTAGCGCTTTGCGGAGCTGGCGGCGGCGGGCGTGCTGTCGAGGCGGGTGTCGAGGGCGTGGAGCACGGCGTCGACGTGCTTGGTGTCCTCCCAGGCGCTCATCGGCAGGGAGTTGCGCCGGATCCAGGCGAGGATCGCCCGGTGCTCGGACGGGGCCTGGTCCCGGCGGTTCTTGTTGAAGGCGTACTCGCGCAGTGCCTTGCGGACCTCGACGGCGTCGTACTGGTCGGGTTCGGCGCGCAGGAGTGCGAGCGTGGCCTTGGTGAGTGCCTTGGCCGTGCTGACCCGGTTGTTCGCCGAGATGCGGGACCACTTCATGTCGACGTACTGCAGAGCGAAGTCGTACCAGGTGATCTCGGCCGCCGGCGCCGCGTGGGATACCGGCCTGCCGGTGCTCTGGTTGAACGGTTCGCCGTTGTTGGCGGCGACGAGGAGCGTGGCGCGGAAGGACTCGGCCGAGGCGCTCGTCTTGAACGCCTCGCCGTGACGCTGGCCGTTCACCGACCAGCGCACGGTGTAGGTGGTGCCGCGCTTCCCCTTGTAGACCTCCGTCTTGTAGAAGCGGACCTTGAAGGACCGGTTGGTCACGCGCTGCCCTCGCAGTCGGTGAGCCAGTTCTCCAGGTCACTGCGGCGGATCCGCAGGCTGCCGTTCGGGAGTTTCACGCACCGGGGTGCCCGTCCCTTCTGGCGCCAGTCGTAGAAGGTCGACCGGGATACCTGAAGCTCGGCACAGAGTTCATCCACAGTCATTTTCTCGTGTGAGCGGCGTGAATTCATCAACGCCCCACCTCCTCGATATCGAGGAGATTTCGGGCAGGGCTCATCGGAGATCGGAGCAAGAGTTCCCCACATGAAATGGACAGACTTCTGGACTGGGCCGGCACGACGGGCGTGCTGGGACCACCAATAGTCCGGACGATCGCCGGTTTGGCTAACCGGCGATCGTCGGCTATGTTCCGCCCGCTCCGACCGGCTCCGGGTGCACGGGAGGGGCGGCCAGAAGGGTGTGCGGCGGGATTCCGAGGGCTGTGGCGATGGCTACGAAGTCGTCGATGTCGCAGCGTCGGACCGTGCGTTCGATGCGGGAGAGCGCGGTGAAGGTCATGGGCCGCCCGAGGGCGGTGATGCGTGCGGCGAGCTGGCGCTGGGAGTAGCCGCGGGCGGTGCGGGCGCGTTCGATGGCGCGGGCGGCGGCCTGTCCTGCGGGTCCGATTTCGAGGGGGCGTGGTGGCATTGGTGTGTTGTAGCTTGCGTTCCCCGACCTAGGGAACGCGTTTCTGGCTGCTGTGAGCGATGCGCCGATCGTCGGCGTTTTCGGGCGCTTTTTGGCCCACCGCGGATCTGGGGCTACGGTTTTCCGGCTGGGACGGAAGTGATGGACAGTTTCTGAACCATCTCTGGACTTTCCCACGCTGGGTGTGGCTGTGTTGTCCACGGCCAGGCCGCGAAAGCCCCCTGCCGAATTCCCATAGCCCGAGCCAACTTAGGAGACGCCGCCCGATGAGCTACGACGCCCGCGAATGGGTGTGGGAGTACAGCAGCAGCAAGGGAACCGCCCGCATGGTCCTGTCCCTGATCGCCGACCGGTGCGTCGACCGTCGCTGCATCGCGTACGCGTCCCTGCCCACCCTCATGAAGCGCGCGAACGCATCCCGCACGGCGGTGCGCGACGCTCTCGACAGGCTGTCCGCCGGTGACGACCCGGAGCTGGTGGAGATCATCGACCGCAAGGGGCCGCGCGGCGAGAAGTACTACCACCTTCCCGCTGCCGCCCGGTTCCTCGCCGGAGAGACCGCCGGGAGGGATCAGAATCCGGCCCCTCCGGGGGATCGGATTCCGACCCCGTCAGGGTCGGGATCCGACCCTGACGACCCCTTCGAGGGGGGAACGGAACACGACCCCGGGGGCCGGATTCCGACCCCGAGGGGGAACGGATTCCGACCCGCAGAGGGCACGGAATCCGACCCCCAGAACAGTAGAGAACCGAAGGTGAACGGTAAGAGCAGCAGCTCTGCCCCACTTATCCCCGCCGCCGAGTGGCAGGTCGACGACGACACCCGGGCGTGGCTGCAGGACCACGGGCACCTCGACCGGCTCGGCGAGCACGCCGTACGCACCGCCGACGAGAAGTGGCGTGCCTACCGAGCGACTTGGGAGCCCCGCGTCTCCGCCGCCTGGGCCGCCGACTGGCGCGCGTGGATCACCCGCGAGCGCACCCCCACACCTGGGCGCCCGGCCCTCTACGCCCTGCCCGGCAGCGCCCCTGCCCCCACGCCCGGGATGACTCGAGCCGAAGCACACACTGCCGCCCTGCTCGCCGCCCTCGACGAGCCGACCGGAACGGAGTAACTCACCTCTTGGAACGCCGCGAAGTCGCTGCCGTCCTCGCCTACGTGGGTCGCCTCGATCCCCGCACGATCCGTGCTAACGAGGGCGAGGCCCGAGACCAGATCCTCCAGTGGCACGTGCTCCTCCAGGACGCCCCTTCGCCATGAACCACGGCTGGGACGTCCGCGCGGCGAAACGGGCGCATGTCCTCGGCTCCCCGTACCCGCCCCTGAAGACCGGGCCAGCGCGGGCGAGACCAGCCGAACGGAACCAGGGGCATGACCGGCTGGCCACAGGTAGAGGGCCGGGGACCGCACGCTGGGGACCACGGTCCCCGCGGGACCGGGGACCGAGCGACACGTAATCAGGGACCGACCCTCTGGGGACCGTGACCGGGGACCGGGGACCGGGGGTCCATCATCACCGCAGGTCATCGGCCGATGACACCGTCCCGCAGGGAACGGTCCCCGCCACAGACACCCGGGACCAGGGCCGGTCCGTGGGGACCGGTGACACGTGCGAAGCACAAGAACCGGGGACCGGTCCCCAACCAATCGAGGACCGGCTGGGGACCGGTGACCCACAGGACACAGAACCGGAACCGAAACACGCCTTCGCGGACCGGGGACCGGTCCCCATCAAATCGGCAGATCAGACCGCCACGGCCTGCACCGCAGACAGCCTCAGGAGACACCGCTCATGCACGACACGCGTGCCACCCCACAGCAGCCGATCGCCGCCATCCCAGCTCCAGGCGGAGCAAGTTATAGGCCAAGACACTCTTCCCCGTTGGGGAAGGTGCCTCGGCCATCGCCCGCCCCGGGGGTGGCGGGTTCGGGCCAGCACCGGGGGGTGCTGGCTCGGGAAACAGCGACCGAGGGAAGGTCACAGCCGTCCAAGCCCGCGCCGCCGCGCAAGCGCTCGCCGAAGCCTGCCGCCCGAAGGCGCACCTACGTGTGCAGCGTCCGTCTGAACGACGAGGAGAGACAACTGCTGGCCGCCGGCGCCGCGGCAGCCCGTACGACACTGCCGGGCTTCCTCGCCCGCAGCGGCCTGGCCGCCGCGCACGACCTCGACAACACTGCAGCCGCCATTGCCGGACGCCGCGAGCTGGTCTCAGAGCTCTTCGCCGCCCGTCGACACCTCGGCCACGTCGGCAACAACCTCAACCAGGTCGCGCGAACCCTCAACTCCGGTGCCTGGCCACCTGAACTCGACGCCGTCATTGCCGCCACAGAGCAAGCCGTCCAACGCGTCCAAGAAGCCACCGACCAGCTCCTTGCCCAGAACTGAGAAACATCCCACGGGCGTGATCCCCGGATCCAGAAACGCCGGAAGCGCACCATCGGCCTGCGGCCTACCTCTGCGGGCCGGCGCAACGCCCATGCACCCAGCCGCTATCCGAGCGCCACGCTCAAGCAGCTCCAGGAGCGGCTCGGCTCAACCAGCCGATCCGCCTCCGAGCAGTTCCAGCGCCTCCTCCCACCGGAAGCTGTCCGCTCCCCCGCCGGCCTTCGGCCGATGCGGTTCGTACGACCCGACCAGCACGCCCATCTCCCGCAGCTGGTCCAGGCTCCGGCCGTACGCCGGGTGCGCGGCCATGGCGGCGTTCACGTACGGCAGGACCACGGTCGGGATCCCCATCCCGTACGCCTCGCACAGGACCCCCAGGGCGAGGGTGTCGGCGATACCGGCGGCCCACTTGTTGAGGGTGTTGAACGTGGCTGGCGCGACGGCGATGGCGTCTGCAGGCGGGAGCGGGCGGGGGTCGCCGGGGCTGCGCCAGGCCGAGCGGATCGGGTAGCCGGTCTGGGCCTCGATCGCCTCGGTGTCGAGGAAGCCGAGCCCCTGAGGGGTGGCGATGACGCCGACGCCCCAGCCCTGCTTCTGCGCGGCGGTGATCAGCTTGTGGGCGTCGCCAGCGATGCCGGCGGCGCAGACGACGACGTACAGGAAGGGCTGTGCGGTCACGCGGGAACTCCCAGTCGGCGGCTGAAGTGGTGGAGCTCGGGCAGCGTACGCCGCCGGTCCCGAGCGGCCATGTCGGCGACCAGGTCGCGGACTGCGGGACGGCGTACGTCCTGGGCGGCGCAGGTCTCGGCGATGCGGAGGGCCTGGTAGCCCTCGGCCAGGCGGCCCTGCTGGTTGTAGGCGCGGGCGGCTTCGACCCAGAGGGCGGCCCGGCGTTCGGGGACGGGGATGTGGCGGCGCATGAGGGGCGCGGCGGTGTTCAGGGCGATGCCGGCGTCGCCGAAGGCGACCGAGGCACTGACGGCGTGGAGGGAGACGTTCGTCGGGCTGAAGTTGGCCCAGGCGTCGGGCCGGTCGAGCGCAACGTAGCGGGCGACGTCTCGTGCCTCGTCGAGGAACTCCCGGGTGGCGGCGCGGTCGCCGCCGCTGCTCGCCGCGGTCACTCCTCGTAGGAGCAGCAGGCCGACGGCTGCGAGGTAGCGGGGTGATCGCTGGTCGTAGGAGCCGACGAGCTGGCCTGCGGTGTGGCGGACGAGGGTGACGGCCTGGGCGGTGTGCTTCTCTCGGGTCAAGACGTGGGCGTGAACGCGGACGCTGGAGGCGAGGACGACGGGGTCTCCGGAGCGTTCGGCCTCGGCCATGGCGCGGCCCACCGCCAGCCAGGCGTTCCCGTGGTCGCCCTGTTTGAGAAGCAGACTCGTCGAGGTCTGGTACGCGGTGGCCAGGAGCCCGGCTGTCTCGTCGGCGTTGCGGTGGTCGCCGGCTGCCTCGCGCAGATCGGCGATGAGGCCGGGCAGCATGGCCTCCAGCTCCGCATAGTCACAGGTGCAGAACAGGCGACGGGCGGTGGCGAGTCTGTCCCGCAGGGACCGCGTCTCCCCGTTCTCCGAAGGTGTGGAAGAGGCTCTGGGGCTGGGGAGGAGCGCGCGCACGAGGTCGTCATGGGCGGCGGTGGCGGGCGTGGCCGGTGCCGTGAGGGAGGCGATGCTCGCGGCGAGGAAGGTGCGGCGGCGCATGTCTTCTGTCTCGGGTTCGTCGGGTTCTGGTTCGGCGGACGGGCCCACGTCGCTCAGGCCGAGGAGGTGAGGCGGGATGCTGAGTTCGGCGGCGACGGCACGTAAGACGCGGATGTCGTCGATGCCGCGTCCACTCTCCAGGCGGCTGAGCTTCGACTGGTGGTAGCCCAGCGCGGTGGCGACGTCCGTCTGCGTGCGACCGCTGCGTTGTCGGGCCCGCTTGATCGTCTCGCCGATCTTCTCGGCTTCGGTCTTCACGTCGGCCATCCATGCCCTTCCGTCCACGTCGAGCATGCCCGTGCGGGCGAGCGTATGCGAGCCGTACGGGGCCGACATGCAGCTTCTGCATACGCGATGCATCACGAGCACAGGGCATCGCGAACATGTCGCGTTCCACGGTTCCTTGGGTTGGTCGATCCCACCCCTGGAGGCCGCTCGTGGAAGCGCACCAGATCACTTTCTCCCTCCTGCCGACACCGGTCGCCGTGCCTGCGGCGCGGCGGCGGGTGCGGGAGGCCATAGCCGGCTGGCCGTGGGTGTCTGTCGATTCCGAAGCACTCCACACGGCCGAGCTGGTGGTCAGCGAGCTCGTCACGAACGCAGTCCGATACGCCGGTCACCAACCGATCAGCGTCGTAGCCCAGATCTCCAACGCGGTCCTGCGGGTGGAGGTCAGCGACCTGAGCCGCACGCTCCCGACGCCCGCGCTGCCGGATGAGGACTGCGAGGGCGGACGCGGGCTCTTCCTCGTCGGCGTACTCGCGGACCGCTTCGGTACGACGCCGACGGACTCCGGCAAGTGCTGCTGGGCCGAGATCGATGTGTCCGTCTCAGCCCCGGCTGGAACGACTTCCGCCTTGTCCCTTCCTGTGCAGAGGAGTTGTACGTGAGTACCCGCATCCCCGCCGTGACGTCTCAGGTGATCGCGATCCGGCCCGGACGGCCCCTCGCCGGCGCCGTGACGGTCGACGGTTCGAAGAACGCAGCGCTCCCGCTCATCGCAGCTGCGGCAGCCCTCCTCCGTCCCGTACGTCTCGACAACGTCCCCGCCAGCTCCGACGTCCAGACCCTGCTCGGCCTGTTGCAGCAGGCGGGTTGGAACACCGCCCAACCGGTCGGTGACAGCCACACCGTGCTCGTCCTTCCCGGCGAAGCGGCCCCGACGCCCGACGGTCTGGGCGAGGCCGCGTCCAGCATCCGCGCCTCGTACTACCTCGTCCCCGCTCTGATCGCCCTGTGCGGCCGGGCCCGGCTTCCCTGGCCGGGAGGATGCCGGATCGGCGACCGCGGTATGGAACAGCACTTCAAGGTCTACGAAGCCTTCGGCGATCGCGTCCGCGTGGACGACCACGGGTACGTCGTCGAAGCCGGCAAGCCAGTCAGGGGCACCGTCTCCCTGGTCCTGCCGTTCCGCTCGCGCGGGGCCACCGTCGCCGCGATCTTGCGGGCCGTGGCCGCGGGTACGCCGCTGCGCCTCGGGCAGCCGAACCTCTCGCCGGAGGTGCTCTGCGTCCTGAACGCCCTGACCTCGGTGGGATATGAGTGCCGTGCCGGCGAGCGCGTACTCACGATCGCCCCACCGTCGTCCGCGTCGGCGGATGCTCCCATCTGGAAGGTGCCGGGGGACAAGATCGAGGCCGGGACCCTGGCCTGTGCCGTAGCCGCGACCGGCGGTACGGCTCGCATCGAGGGCGTGCACCGACCCGACGTCGCACCGCTGGTCGCAGCCCTGCACAGGATGGGCATCCCCACTGCCGAAGAACCCGAGGCCCTCGTCGTCCACGGCCAGGACACCCGGCCGACCGGCCGACCGCTGCGGGCGCTGGCCACCCTCGCCCCCGGCGGCCTGGACGCCGACTTCGAACCGCCGCTCCTCACCCTGGCCCTCGGCTTCCCCGGCACCCACCTCTTCTCGGACCCCATCAACCCCGGGCGCCACGGCAATCTCGTCCCGCAGCTCGTCCGACTGGGCGCCGCGATCGCGGAGGTGTCCTCCACCGAGTGCAGGCTCACCGGCCCGCAGCGTCTGACCGGGGCAGGAGTCGAGGCCACCGACATCCGCACCGGCTCCGCCTTGATGGTCGCCGGGCTCTTCGCGCGAGGCGTCACCACGCTCGGCGGAGTTGACCAACTGCGCCGCGGGCACGCCGACCTCCCCGGCAAGCTCCTCGCGCTGGGGGCCGACATCTGCGAGGTCACCCCGTGACCGCTTCCAGGCAGCTCCAGCGGATCATCGCCACCACGGACGTCCACTCGGCCTTCGACACCGCCGTGCCGATGCTCGCGCACCTGCACGCCGCGCGGTGCGACAGCCTTGTGGTGGACTGCGGAGACTTCTTCGAAGGCACGGGCTACTACCGGCTCGGCCAGGGCGGGATCGAACGAGATGTCCTCGTCGGTCTCTACGACGCGATCGCCCCGGGAAACCACGGCTGGGCCCACTACTTCGAGCCCGACCTCCATCGCATCACCGTGTGCGCGAACGCCGTCGACGACCGGACCGGCAACCCGCTCTTCCACCCGGTACGCCTGGTACACGTGGGCACGCGACGGATGGCGGTCACGGGCGTCATCGGCCCTCAGGCGTTCAACGCCATCCCTGTCGGACAACGGACCGGCCACCGTGTCGTCGAGCCGGTCCAGGCCCTACGAGAGCTGATGCTGGCCCACCACCACGAGGCCGACTCGTGGGTCGTGCTGAGCCACTCCGGGTTCGACGAGGACCTCAGGCTGGCAGAGTCCTGCCCGTTCCTCGACGTGATCTTCGCCGGACACTGCCACAGCGACCGGCCCGAACCGGTGCTCGTCGGCGACACGCTGGTCCTCAAGGGGCGGGAGCTGGGCACCGGGTACGCGCTCGCCCAGCCAATGGGCACCGGCTGGGCCGCCCGGGTGGCCGACTTCCCGCCGGCAGCAGAACTCCCCGACGAACTCGCCCCGCTGCGACACTCCATCGCTTCCTGTCAGGAGCAGCTGCGCACGCCGCTGGGCGCACTTCGACTTCCGTACAGGGACGGCCCGCTGGACCGCCGCGCCTTGCTCAAGTACCTCGCCGGCCGTCTCCACAGCGGGCTGGGAGCCGAGGCCGTCGTGCTGAACGAGACGACTCTCCGTTCCATCCTGCTCGGGACCACGCTCTCTCAAGGGGATCTCTTGGCCATCGAGCCGTTCGACAACGAGCTCGTCCACGCCCACGTCCCCAAGAACTTCATCGCAGACCCGGCAGCCCTCCTGGCCCACCTCACCGAGCAGGCCGGCTCGATCGTGTCCGCGCCGCGCCCTCTACCTGGCCACGTACCGACCGTGCTGACCACCAGCTATATCGCCGACGCCTACCTCGGCGGCCGAACCCGGCAGGCCGGACTCCGCCTCGCCCAGGCCGTGCAGCACGCCCTCACCGACGGAGACCTGCGATGATCCTCACCGGCCCCGAGATCACGCAGGCCGCGGCCGACGGCCGCATCCGCATCTCCCCGTTTGAGCCGACCCAGGTGAACCCGAACAGCTACAACGTCCGTCTCGGCGAAACCCTCCTCACCTACTCCGAGGGCACGCTGGACGCCCACCGGCCGAACCCCACCGAACCGATCGAGATCGGACCGGACGGCTTCGAGCTCCAGCCCGGCCAGCTCTACCTCGGCCACACCATCGAGGAGGTCGGCTCCAACACCTTCATCCCCCTCCTCTTCGGCCGCTCCTCGGTCGGCCGCCTTGGCCTGTTCGTCGAGATCACCGCCCCCATCGGTGATATCGGCTTCCACGGCCAGTGGACGCTGATGCTCTCCCCCATCCGCCCGCTGCGCGTCTACGCAGGCATGCGGATCGGCCAGATCATGTTCTTCGTGTCGGTCGGCCCCGTGGCTCTGTACGCGGGCAAGTATCAGTCCTCCGCCGGCCCCCAGCCCTCCGCCTACTGGCGCGACCTGGCAGCCCTCGGGGCGGTGGCCTCGTGATCCTCACCGGCCCCGCCATCGCCGCCGCCCGGGCCGCCGGCGAGATCACCATCGATCCGTACGAGTCGAACAGGATCTCCCCCAATGCCTACGACTGGCGCCTGGGCGACACTCTGCGCTGCCACGACGGCTCCCTCGACTCGGCGAGACCGACCGAATTCAAGGAGGTGTCCATTCCCAAGACTGGGTACGAGCTGCTGCCGGAGGTCCTCTACCTCGGTACGACGTACGAGCGAACCGGCTCGGAAACATACGCCCAGTTCCTCAACGGCGACCGGACGATCGGCGCGCTCGGCATCTGGGTGCACGTCTCCGCGCCGCTGGGGCACCAGGGTCACGCCATTCGCTGGACGCTGGAGATCCGGGCGAGCCGGCCAGTCCGGGTGTACCCGCGCATGACATTCGGCAAACTGGTCTTCCTCCAGACGCTCGGCGCCCCGGCCAGTTACCAGTTCCACGGCCTGAAGTACCGGTCCAGTCAGGGAATCGAGACCTCCCGCCTCTACGAGGAACTCCCGGGAGGCCCTGCGTGAACCCCAGCGTGGTCACCGCCCTCGACCTGCCGTTCCCGAGCCCCGGCGGCAGTGTGGAGCTCTTCCTCGACCTGTACACGGGGAGGAACCCACTTGTGCCCTCGCGGGCCTTCATGCTCGCGCCGGAACACACCGGTCTACGTCCGGCCGCACCGGCGGGACTGGAGTTGGTGTCCGCGCCCGGAAAGTGCCTGACTGGATACGCTTCCCGTCGCTACGTATCCACTCTCCAGCGCGCCCTCGCCGAGGCGGTCGATGCGGGCGAAGTCGGGGTCGTACATCTGCAGCACCTCGCATTCGGCGCCACCCCGGCCCTGCTCCGCGCGTTCCCGAACCATCCGCGGATCGCGCTCGTCCACGGAACCGACCTCCTGTTCGCTGAGACCCATCCCGAACAACTTGCCATCCTGCGCGAGGCGGCCTGGGCCGCGGACGTCGTTGTGGTGCCCACCGGCGCGATGGCCGACCGCCTGCTCCTGCTCGCCCCTAACACCCGGCGTCGCAAGATCGAGAAGATCCCCTGGGGCATACCGGACCGCCTCCTCTCCGCCCCTCCACCTCGTCCCCCGAACCGGTCGTCGAGCCACCTGCGGATCCTGTACGCCGGCCGCCTCACCCCCGAAAAGGGCTTCGAGACCCTGCTGACGGCTCTCCCCATCACCAAGTCCGTCGAGCTGTCCATCGCCGCACCCCGAGCTGAGTTCCACGCCCTTCGCCCCCGCCTCCACCGGCTCGGAGTCCACGTGCGCTACCTGGGCTGGCTGCGTCGGCCACAGCTCTGGAAGACCTTCGCCGACTACGACGTCCTGGTGATGCCCTCCACCACGCTGGAGGCCATGGGCCTCGTCGCGCTCGAAGCCCAGGCGTGCGGGCTGCCTGTCCTCTACCAACCCGTCTCGGGCCTCACCGAGTCCCTGGGCGGAACCGGCCTCGCCACCGACTTCGCCGACCCGCATGCCGTCGCCCGCGAACTCGACCGCCTCCGCACCAGCCCCGGACTCCTCCCCGCCCTCCGCGCGGCCGGCCTCGGTAACGCGGCCCGCTTCCCTCTGAGCGCCACCGCTGCCGCCCTCGCCGAGCTAGGCAGACACCTCACGTGATCACCCGTGGCGCACCGGCTCCAGGGCCAGCCGCCTCACTACGATCGGTAGACCATGACGCTCGACATCCCGCGCATTGAGCAGCTCCTCCAGGACGGCGTCCGCGACCAGGTCTACCCCGGAGCCGTCTGGGCCGTCGGCAACGCCGAGGGCACGACCGCGAGCGGCGCCGTCGGCCTCCTGGACCCCTCTCATCCCCGCGAGCCCATGCGGCTCGACACCGTCTTCGACATCGCCAGTCTCACCAAGATCGTCGCCGTGTGGTCCGTCATCGGCACCCTCGTCGAAGAGGGCAAGCTCCAGCTCCACACCCCGCTCGGCACCTTCTGGCCCGAGGTCACCGACCACCCGCTCGCCCAAGTCACCACCCACGAGCTCCTGACCCACACGGCCGGCCTTCCCCTGCGCGCCAACCTCAAGAACCTGTACGGCACCGACCCCCAGGACATCCGCGACGGCGTCCTCCACGAGTCCCTCCACCGCGCCCCCAGCGAGGCCGTCGAGTACACCGACCGCGCCGCCCTCATCCTCGGTTACCTCGCCGAGTACGTCGCAGGACAGCCGCTCGACGTCCTGGCGGCCAGCCGCATCTGGGAACCCCTCGGCATGACCGAGACGCGCTTCGGCCCACTGCCTCCGGAGTTGGTCACCTGCTGCGCCCCCACCGAACTCGACGAGGAAACCGGCACCCACCTCAAGGGCACCGCCCACGACTTCTCCGCCCGCCTCCTCGGCGGCACCTGTGGCATCGCCGGCGCCTTCTCCACCCTCGCCGACCTCAGCCGCTTCCTGCGCCACATGCTCAACCCCGCCCAGGCCGCCTTCGGCCCGACCTGGATCGCCGACTCCCTCCGCAGTCGAACCGGCGAACTCACCCCCGCCCGCGGCCTCTTCTGGCACCCCGCGCCCGGCACAGAACTCCACGAAGACATCTGGGTCCACTACGGCTTTACCGGCACCGGCATGTGGATCAGCCCGAAACAGCAGCGCTGGGCAGCCCTCCTCACCAACAAGATCTACTTCAACCGCGACCGCGACCCCCTGACCACCGTGCGCAAAGCGTTCCGCAAAGCGGTCTTCCGCCTGGCCGACTGAGTGCCGGCCATGCCTGGCCGAGTTGCGATGGCCCTCGCGCCCCTGCCCTCCGTCCGCGTGAGCGGCGGTCGTGGCGCCCGCGGAGCTCAGCATGGCCGCGCCCACCGCGAGGCGGGCCGCAAGGGACTTGCGCATGGCAGAAACCCTTCGAGCTGGGGCAGGTGCCCCGGGGATGCTCCCCGTACCTACGCCGCCCAACGAGCCTGAAGGACACGAAGAAACGCACAATCATTCGCACGGTCGGGTCCGCTGGCCCACATGGACGACGGCCCAGGGCAGGGGGCAGCTCCCCTACTTCACTGGGGCCGGAGATGCAGGCCGAGTGCCGCCATCGGACGGAAATCCGCCCCTACGCTGAGGCCATGACCCGTGACATACGCCCGTCCGCCTCCGCCGATCGTCCGGACACGTGGCTGCTGGCGCCAGGACGGCAGGACAACTCCCGCGCCAAGGGATGGACCAAAGGCGGTTACTGCGCGACGAGTTACCACGACATCGGATACGTCGAGCCGTCCGAGGATCCGGCGCCGATACGGCGCGCCTTCGAGGCCCGGTTTCCCGACGAGAAACCCGGCACGATCACGCAGTGGACGGCACAGCTCCATACCTTCCTGTGGAAGGTGAACGTCGGCGACTGGGTCGCCGTCCACCACAAGGACCCTGCGCGTGGCGAGGACACCATCTACGTGGGGGAGGTCATCGGCAAACCCACATACGAACCATGGCACAGCGACGACTTCCCGCGGCGCCGCCGGATGCGATGGCTCGCCGCCCTGGACCGCGCGGACCTGCCATCCGGCGCTATCACGACACAAGGCACCATCCGGCCCATCAAGAAACACCGCCGCGAGATTCGTGAGGCTGTCGCCAAACGCCTTGCCGAGGTGGGCGGACCGGAGTTCCCCGAGATCCGACAACCATCCCTACTCGGAGTTCCCTATCAGCGCCAGGGCGAGAAGCCGCCGCCGAAGGAAGCAGCCTTGAGCCGCCCGGACCCGGACCTCACCGCGGCAGGATGGGCGACGCACAGCGCCCTGCAAGACGCCCTCGCCGACGAGGCCGCATCCCGGGGTCTCTCCCCCCTCACGCCCAGCGGTAAGCCCGCCTACGACCTTGCTTGGGTCGACACCGACGGGAACTTCACCCTGGTGGAGGTCAAGTCCCTGAACGACGACAACGCCACCGCGCAGCTGCGGGCGGGCCTCGCCCAGCTCCTCGACTACACCGATCACTTCCGCGACCACCGTGTTCGCCCTGTGCTCTGGGCGGAGCGCGCCCCCGTGGAAAAGAAGCGGTGGCGGCGGATCTGTAGGAACGCTGGTGTCGTACTCGCATGGCCGGACAAAGAGGCGCGGGTGTTCCGCCCGTTCAACTGACTTCGAGGAGCAGACCATGGATCGGCCGTGATGACGTGTGCCCTTGATCGCAGGCATGTGGCCCCGCCGGATTCGCGCCGGCAGGGCCCAGTGAGCGCCTTACCTGGCGAGGGCGACTGTCGTGGCGTGCGCCAGGGCCCGTCGGGTGAGTTCGACCGCGACGGCATGGGCATCGTCCGCCCGCTCAAGGTAGACCAGCGCCTGCTCCACGGGGGCGCGATCGCCGTACGAGCTGCTGTAGCCGTCCCTGCTGCGCAGTTTGACGGCGGGATGACCGGCAAGGTCGGCGGCCTGAGCATGGGGAAGGTTGATCTCCACCCGCGCGGAGCCGTACATCAGATAGGCAGCGCTGATCGCCCCCGGCAGGTTCGGGAACAGCCGTACATAGTGCTCGGGCTGCGTGGCGTCGGGGTTGTGCCTGCGCCGGGCGACGGCCACCCGGTCGCTGTCGGCGACGGCGTTGAGGAACTCCCAGCTTCGCAGGACCGCGCCGGGGTTGGCTTGGGCGCGCTTGGCGAACAGGGCGAACAGGTCGGCGCGGACGGCTATTGGGGTGTGTTGCACCAGAGGTGCCTCTCTCTCCAGGACATGGACGGGCATGCGGTGGTGGTGGTGGGGGTGTGCGGGGTGCAAGGGGTGGATCGCCTGGCGGCGTGGTGAGCGTCCCGCGCGACGAGGGCGGCGGCGCGTAGCTGGCTCCGGTGTCGAGCAGCTCGCCCGACTGCGCGAAGCCGCATGGGTGCCGGACGCCGACGTGCTCCCCACCGGCGCCATGACAGACGACCAGATGAAACTCGCGCCCGGCACCGACCGGCGGAAGGTCGAAGCATCCCCTGGGGGAGACCCGACCAGCTCCTCACTGCTCCGCCCTCACGGATGGGCCGTCGGCCATCGAGCTGCATCCGCCGGGCCACCGTCCGAAGAAACGACCGCACCCCTGACCCTGCGGCAGGAGTCCAGGCCGACGCCTCAGCGAGCAGCGGTGAAGGATGTGCTGCGGTTGTACGTGTTCGCCTTGACCTTGCCGTCGGCTTCAAGCTTCCACAGAGCAGCGCTGAGGTCCTGCTCGCTCACCTCGAAGCCCTCCTTGGCAAGCCACTTACTGATCTCGGCCGTCGTCTCCGAGCGATCGGATCGCCCTCGGAGATAGGACAGGGCTGCCCGCTCCCACACCTCGCGGGTGGACGCCGGAACGGTGTCCTCTGCTGAGGAGGCTCCGCCGAGAAGGTCGGCGACGTGCAGGAGGGCGGCGATCACACCCCGGTTGCTGTCGTCGCTGCGGGTGGCCTTGAAGATCCGTATGGCTTCGGAACGGTAGTCCGTCACGATCTCTCCTTGTCGGATTCACCGGCCGTGCGGCCGAACGGGGGGTAGGGCCTTCGGCAATCGACGAAGCCCCCGCCGCTTCGCATCGCTCCAGGCGCGGACGTCGTTCCTCCGCTTAGCCGTGGAAGGTTATGTAGCCGTTGCCGTCGCGGTCGTTGCCGCTCTTGGTGTACGAGTGGGTGTCGGCGTGGGCGCCGGCCGGGTTGTAGAGGTAGATGGTGTCCTTGTCGTTGTTCCAGATGAAGTTGCAGTTGTTGCGGTAGACGACGTTGTACTTGTCGGATTCGGTGCCGCGGCCTCCACGCAGCCTCACGAAGTCGCCGGGCTGAAGGTAGTGATTGGCGCTGAAGACGAAGCGGTTGCCGACAGCGTCCTTGACGACGTAGCCCTTGAGGTTGACCGTCGCCGACCGCGAATAGTTCTTGATCGTCAGGTACTCCGCAGCGGTGTTGCCGGTGGAGCACGAGTTGGAGTCCCGGCCCGGCGCGTCGTACTGGACGCCCTGGACCTTCAACGCCGAGGAGTACTCGGCGGCGTGAGCCGGGGCGGAGGTGACGGCGAGCGCGGCGGTCGCGATCGCGAAGGCGAAGGCGGTCTTCTTCACGAAGGGTCCTCCCTAGGGTAGTTGGTCATTTTTGAACGACGCTCAAGATATACATTTTGTTGAAGTTGTCTACTGACGGGTACACAGTTTGAGACAGGCGCGGCGAAGCCCTCTGCTCCACAGCGCTCCGGGGCAAGGACTTCGTGGTCACGGGCAGCCGTCTACGACACCCCACTCAATGCCTTGCTCCTCCGCCAACAGCCCCTTGGCATGCCTCAACCGGCGTAGCCGCGTCGCACGCCTCTGGCGGTGTCCCGGCCACGTCGCGGGCGCGCCCGACACGGCTTCCGCTCGACCAGCGAGACTGCCTCGCAGAAGGCTGAATCGATACATCGCAAGAGGGCTTGTGACGGAAGAACCTGCGGCAGGACGTCGACGACGGGGCGCCTGTGCCTTCCGTGACGCCCTCGATCGGCTGAAGCAGGTGGATCTCGGCGAGCTGGCACCGGTGGAGCCCAACGGGCTTGCCCTGAGCGATGTGGATTTGACAGCACCCTGATCGTCACACGAGGCAGGCCGGAACATGCGCCGTCCCGAAAACGTCGGAAGTTTGGTCCGCTGGTCCAACGCTGAGCACGAACGCGCAGGTCAGAGGCAACCCACTCCCCAACCCACCAAGTGCCTTCTAAGCACTTGGCCGCAGGTTCGAGTCCTGCCGGGGGCGCTTTACCACGGACCCTCCTTCGGGAGGGTCTTTTTGCTGGTCAGGGGCGGTTTTCAGTCGCCAGCGCAGAGGCCGACGAGAGGGCCCCGCCAGCGGCTTGATCTGTCGGGTGAAACCGGCCAGGGGCGGCCTCTGGCGGCTGGTTTCCTGAAACTCCCGAAGTTTGGAGCCGCCCGCGGCCACGCCTCACTCCGAACGGCGGGCTCTCCAGTGTCGATCAACCTCAGAGCGGATGACCGGGCTCGGCCCACGCGTGCCAGGCCAACTGGGTCTGCACTCCGGCCTCGCAGCCGGTGGGTTACTGGTGACGGGCCGGTGTTCCGAGTCTGCGCTATTGGGGGATGGTGACCAGGATGCGGCCGTGGCGACCGCCGGCGTCGACGTGATCGTGGGCCTTGGCGATGTCTTCCAGCGGGTAGCGGTCGCCGACGGCGACGGTGAGGGCGCCGACGGCGGCTGCGGAGGTGAGGTCGCGGGCTGCCTGGCGCTTGGCCTCGGCAGGGAAGTCGTCGCTGCCGAGCAGCCGCAGGGTGACGTTGTTGAACAGCAGGGGCCAGAAAGGGATCTCAGTGCGGTCCGTGCGGGTGGCGTAGGCGGCGATGACGGCCTCGTTGGCGGCGACGGCGTTGTCGAGGTCGGCGTTGTCGGACAGCGCGACTTCGATGATCCGGTCGACGCCCTGCGGCGCGTACGAGCGGATGGCCGCGGCGGGGTCGCGGGTGTCCAGGGCGACGGCGTGGGAGATGACGGCCGGGTCGACGTGGTCGAGGTCCGCGGTTCGGCGGACGGTGGCGATCACGGTGGCGCCGGCCCAGTGGGCGAGCTGGGCGGCCAGGGAACCGACGCCGCCGAGAACTCCGTGGACCAGGACCAGTTGGCCGTCGACCGGTCCATCGGCGAAGACGGTGCGGTGGGCGGTGATACCGGGGATGCCGAGGCTCGCGCCCAACTCGTCGCCGAGGTGGTCCGGCAGGGGTACGGCCTGGTGGTCCGGCATGACGGTGTACTGGGCGGCCGTGCCGAAGGGGCGGTAGGACTGGGCCCCGTACACCCAGACCCGTTGCCCGACGCGACGGTCGTCGATGCCGGCGCCAACGGCGTCGATGACTCCGGCGGCGTCGCTGTGCGGGATCACCCTCGGGTAGGCCATGGACGAGCCGAGCCAGCCGCGCCGCTTTTTTGTGTCGCCGGGGTTGACGCCCGAGACGGTGACGCGGACGCGGATCTCACCGGGACCGGGGGTGGGCTCAGGAAGTTCGCCGACGTGCAGGACGTCGGCGGCGGGGCCCTGGTCGTCGTACCAGGAAGCAAGCATGGAGGTGCCTCCGTAGGCAGTCAGCTCGCGGGAGCGGCGGGCGCACGCGGATCGCTCTCGGTGCCCGTGATGTCGAATGCGGGCGGTTTCTCGCCGAGAGTCTCGCGCAGCCAGGTCCGTTCGGCGCGGCTGGTGGCGCGGGCGGTGAGCAGCATGCCGCGCCGGTAGGGGTCGGCGATCTCCTCGGCACGCAGGGGCCGGTCGTTGTCGTAGAAGAAGCTCGCCGGTTCTTCCAGGAACTCCAGCCGTCTGCGCAGCACTGCGTGCTGTTCGGCCACGTCGGGCAGGTGGGAGAGGAATGCCAGGACGATGTAGAACCGGGTGAAGTCGGTGATCTCGTGGTCGGCGGGCTTGCGCAGGCGCTGAAGCATTTCATCCCGCCCGGCCGGGGTCAGGCTGAGCACATACCGGGCCGCCCCCGCGGCCGGGTCGGCGCGCCGCTCGATCAGGCCCGCCTTGGTCAGACGATTGATCGCCGGATACAGGCTGCCGTCGCTGACCGGCCGCGTGTAGCCGGTCAGCTGTGAGACGCGGCGGCGCAGCTCGTGTCCGGGCAAGAGGGCCTCGGCCAGGAAACCGAGTATCGCGAGTTCGAGCATGAGTCCATCTTCGCACGTTTACATCGAATCGATGTCGACATCGATTCGATGTTAGACTCCCAGGTATCCACCCACCGTCTTGGGAGAGGCACAGCAAGATGCCGCCGCAGTCCGGCGAGTCAGTGATGAACCGCTTCGTCGAGTTCATCAACACGGGCGACGAGAGTCTTGCTCTCGAGGTCATTTCCCCGGACGCGGTGTTCCACGCACCGAGCCACCCGGAACCGCTGCGGGGGCCCGAGGGATACATGGAGGTCCTCAGGGTGATGCGCAGCGGCTTCCCGGATGTCGAGTGGACGCTGGAGGAGACGGTCACCGAAGGCGACACGGTGGCCGCGCGGTTCACCATGCGAGGAACCCACGACGGTGAATTCTTCGGGATCCCGGCGAGCGGCAACAATATCTCGGTGCAGGCCATGAACTTCTACTATCTGGCCGGCGGCCGGATCGTCGGCGAACGCGGTCAGCCTGACCTCCTCGGGGTGATGCAGCAGATCGGTGCTGTACCGGCGCCGTGAACCCGGACGTGCTGGGTGCCTTCTTTCGCGCGGAACTACCGCTGCCGGGGGCCCGTACGTAGCTGTGGCGAGGGCGAAGGCACACACCAGGGGGCGGGCGTCCGGCGCGGGTTCAACGCAAGAGGTCGGTCTTCTTCTTCGAGTGGCCGGCGGCAGTGCCCACGGAGACAGCGTTGGCGGTGACAATCACGGTGATGGCCAGCCATGATGCCGCACCGAGGTGCTGGTCGAGGACGAGCATCCCGATCAGAGCGGCGAACACCGGGTTGACGCTCATGAAGATCCCGAAGAAGCGGGCGGGGACCCGGCGCAACGCGATCAGGTCGGCGAGAAACGGCACCGCCGAGGACAGCACACCGGCGGCCAGCGCGCACAGCAGGGCGCCGACGGTGGGCTGTTGGAGCCACAGGGCGGCGGCTCCGAGGGGCAGGTAGAGCAGGCCGGAGACCGCCGCGGCGGCGGCCGATCCCTGCAGCCCGGGCAGGCGCTCGCCTACGGTGCGGTTGAGCAGGATGTAACAGCCCCAGCAGACCGCGGCGATCAGGGCCAGGCCGATGCCGAGATAATCCGTACTGGGCCGGGGACGGGTGAGGACCACCACGCCCGCGGCGGCGACGAGAGCACAGGCCAGATCGATACGGCGGCGGGAGCTTGCCAGCGCCACAGCGAGCGGGCCGAGGAACTCCAGGGTGACCGCAAGGCCGAGCCCGATCCGGTCGATCGCCGCATACAGCGTGAGGTTCATGGTCGCGAACACCGCGGCAAGACCCAGGACCGGACGCCACTGCGCGGCGGTGAAGGAACGCAGGTGCGGCCGGCCGGCGCTCAGCAGCACCACGGCGGCCACCCACTGGCGCACCGCCACCACTCCCACCGGCCCGAGCACCGGGAAGGCGAGCGCGGCGATCGATGCTCCGACCTGGTTGGACAGGCCGCTGCCCATCATCAGCGCCACCCCGGACCACCGGGGCGACGGCGCCTGCACCGCGGCGGCCGACGTCGTCTCTGCGCGAGCTTCGAGTGTCATGGCACGACCATCCGTCGGACCGATGCATACGCAAAATGCATCCGAAGCCGCAGCTATACGCTGGACGCATGGATGGTCGTACGGAACTGGAGCTGCGACACCTGCGCTGCCTGGTCGAGATCGTCGACGCCGGCAGCTTCACCGACGCCGCGATCGAGCTGGGCGTCTCGCAGGCCGCGGTCTCCCGCACACTGCTCGCACTGGAGCGGATCCTCGGCGTGCGACTGCTGCACCGCACCAGCCGCACTGTCACCCCCACCACCGCAGGCGTGCAGGTTCTCGCCCGCGCCCGGAATCTCCTGGCCGACGCCGACGAACTGGTCCACCAGGCCACCACCGGCCACACCCGGCTGCACATCGGCCACGCCTGGTCCGCGATGGGCCGCCACACCGCCGAGTTCCAGCGCCGCTGGCACGACCGCTACCCCGACGTCGAACTCCACCTGATCCGCCACAACACCCCCACCGGCGGCCTCGCCGAGGGCCTGTGCGACCTGGCCGTCCTCCGCACGGCGGTGGACACCCGCCGCTACGCCCACGCCCTCGTCGGCCACGAACGCCGCTACGTCACCCTCGCCTCCGACGACCCATGGGCCAGGCGCCGCAGCATCCGCCTGGCGGAGATCCGCGAGCGCACCCTGGTGGTGGACCGCCGCACCGGCACCACCACCTTGGACCTGTGGCCCGAAGACGCCCGCCCCGCCGTGGAGTACACCCGCGACGTCGACGACTGGCTCGCCACCGTTGCCACCGGCCGCTCTGTCGGCGTCACCCCGCAGGCCACCGTCACCCAGTACCGCCGCGACGGCATCACCTATCGCCCCCTGCGCGACGCCGCCCCCGTCCCCGTCCACCTCATCTGGCGCCGACAGGACCCCCACCCCGCCACCCACGCCGCCGTCGCCCTGCTCACCGACCTCTACCGCGAAGACGCCTGAGATGCAGGCGAGTTGGAGCAGATCGAGGTGGAGATCGGCGCGTATCGCGTAGCGCATCCGCTGACGTTGGTCGATTCCCCTCGGGCTGTACGACTCCTGGGATAAGGTCACGCCGGCTGTTGATTGTCGCGGTCGCCGTCATACCGAAGAGGGAGTCATGTGGCGAACGCCGGCCAGCGCGGTGGCTGGTCTGCTCGTGCTGTTCGTCGGCAGTCTTGCCTTCAACGCGGCGTCTGGTCAGAGCCGTTGGCCGGGGCCGCTCGACTTTGTGCGTGTCCACCCGTGGGTGGTGCTCCTCATGCTGATACCACTGTCGCTTATCGGGCTGTGGCAGGCGCCGCGCCGCGACCGTGCGCAGGACCCGCTCGCGCCCGTGACGCACCGGCTGCCACCGCGCAACACCCACTTCACCGGCCGCGACGCCGCGCTGCGGGAGTTGCGGCAGCGCCTCGCCTCGGTGAACGACGTCGCGATGCTGGTCGTGCACGGGCTGGGTGGCGTCGGCAAGACCCAGCTCGCGGTCGAGTACGCCTACCGCAACCTGTCGAAGTACCGGTTCGTCGCGTTCGTGGACGCCGAGCACCCCGATCTGGTGGCGTCGCAGTTCGTATCGCTGGCCAGGGAGCTGGGGATGGCGGAGGTGAGCTTCGACCAGGTCATCCCACGGGTGTACGGCAAGTTGCTGGACCGCAGGCCCTGGCTGATCATCTTCGACAACGGGGAGAAGCCGGGCACACTCACGCACGCGCTGCCGTCGGGTGGCCTGGCGAGCAACGGCCATGTCATCGTCACGACGAGGGTGAGTGGCTGGTCGAGTAGAGCCGGCGTCATCGACCTGGATGTGTTCACCAGGCGAGAGTCAGTGGAGCTCCTGGTCCGGCGGGTGCCCGAGATGACCGCGGCCGTGGCGGACCGGATCGCCGAGCAACTGGGGGACCTGCCGCTGGCGTTGGAACAGGCGGCCGGGTACATGGGCTACAACCACACGGCGCCCGAGGAGTACCTGACTCTGCTGACGTCGCGGCTGGAGGACATGATCGCGCGGGGCGAGCTGACCGACCGGCCGGCGGTGGTGGTCGCGACCCTGTGGCAGCTCAGTGTGCGAAGGCTGGAGACGGACCAGCCCCAGGCGGTGCGGCTGCTGGAGCTGTGTGCCCTGCTGGCGCCGGAGCCGATCCCGCTGGACCTGTTCACCGGCAGCCCCGAGATGCTGAACGTAGCCGCAGCCGACCCGCTGGCGTGGGACACGACGGTCGGCGCCCTGGCGGGTATGGGTCTCGCGAGGCGCGGGGGCGCGTCCCTGGTGCTGCACCGGCTGGTTCAGGCCGCCATCCGGGCCGCGATGCCGGACGAGGCACACGCCGGCGCTCGGGTCCAGCTGTGTCGTGCGCTGCTCGCGGCCGTGCCGCACGACATCCACGGAGACCCGGATGCCGGGCAGCGGTGGCAGGAGCTGCTCCCGCACGTCATTGCAGTGACCAAGGACGATCCACCGGCCGAGTGCGCTGCGGAGACGGCAGTGCTGCTGAGGCTGGCGTCGGAGTTCCTCCTCCGGATCGGGGATCCCTCGATGGCGCTGCCCCTGTGTGAACGCGCCCTCGCGATCGACGAGTCGCTCGAGGGCCGGGATGCGGAGGTCGGCTTCGACCTGATCACCCTGGCGCAGATCCACAAGGACCTCGGCGCGCCGGAGAGGGCGCGCCCCCTGGCGGAACGCGCGCTGCGCTTCCACGAGTCCAGCCTGTCGGCGGACAGTCCCGCCATCGCGACGGACCTGGCCACGCTTGCGCGGATACTGTGCCTTCTCGGTGAGCACGGGGCGGCGCAGCCACTGGCCGAGCGGGCGCTGCGGATCGATGAGGCGGCGTACGGGCCGGACGATCCGTACGTGAGCTTCGACCTGATAGCACTGGCGAACGTCCACGTCGACCTCGGCGACAACGCCACGGCCGTGCCGCTGATCTCGCGGGCGCTGCGGATCCGCGAGGCCAGGTACGCGCCGGACCACCTGTACATCGGGTACGTCCTGCTGTTCAAGGCCCAAGTCCTGCACACGTTGAACGACCCGACCGCAGCGGACCTCGCGCGCCGGGGTGCACAGATCCTGCACACCCAACTAGGCAAGACCCACCCCAAGACCGAGGAGGCATTCGCTCTGGTCAACCGTCTACGTTGACGCCGCCGTCTTGGAGGGACGTTCCCGCGGCCTGCTGGACATGGACGACGCTGCGATCGACGCCTCGCACGTCAGGGCCCTCGAAGAGGGGCTCACACCGGGCCTTCGCCGGTCGACCGGGCCCGCACGGGCAGCAAGCACCATGTGATCACCGTCCGGCACGGAACCCCGCTCGCTGTCTCCCTGACCAGCGGAAACCGCCACGACGTCACGCGGCTCCTACCGCTTCTGGACGCGGTTCCCCCGATCCGGGCCCCAGTGGTGGGCCGGGGTGACGGCGACGGTGTGTGGGCGCGGCCCGCAGCGCGGGATCCCGCCGTGGCGCGGGCTCGGGCGCGGCGTCAGTCGTAGCTGAGGTCCGAGGCCGTGTACCTGCAGTGCGTGCCGTCGGGGCCGGTGCCGAGCTCGACGGGCTCCTTGCCGGTGTTGTTGCCCTGGAAACGCGTGCACGGCTTGATCTTGCGGCTGCTGTCGCCGTGGATGCGGATGTTGCGCAGGGCCGCGGTGTCGCCGTAGTTGGCGTTGATGCCGACGATCGACTTGCCGGGCGCGGTCACGTCCACGTCGTTGATGATGACGGTCCGCTTGTACTGCTTGGAACAGTTGCCGCAGGTGCGCACCAGCTTGCCGAACTCGGACACCTGGAATTTTGTGACGACCAGCTTGCCGGCCCCGTTGAACTGGAAGACCTTGTCGGACGCCTTGCGGGCGCCGCCGCCGTAGACCGTGTACACGGCGTTCGGGGAGGTGCCCTTGAAGGTGGCGGCGTCCTCGCCGACGTCCTCCCACCAGACGTTCTGGATCGTGCAACTGCCCATGCAGTGGATGCCGTCGGCGGCCGGGGAGCCGAGGACGACGTTCTTGAGTACGGCACCGTCCTTCAGCTTGAAGAGCGGGGCCTGGCCCTCGTTCTGGCCGTCGCCGCCGAGGGCGCCACTGCCGTAGAAGCGCTGGAGCTTGCCGTCGTAGGTGCCCGAGACCTCGATCGTGGCGGTGACCGGCTTGTCGTCGCCTTTCGCCTTCGGCCAGGCGCCGGCCGCGCTCGCGGGGCTGAGCAGCGTGGTGGTCAGCATCGCAGCGCCCAGCCCCAGCGTGGCGGCGAGTGCGGAAAGGACGACGGTGCGCTTCGGTCGTCTCTTGTGTCTGCTCATGTCGAGTTGCTTTCGATGTGGGGGCGATCAGGTTCTGGTCTTGCGTCTCCTGGTCGCCGCCGCCCGGCGGAAGGTTGCCGCCGTCACCGGAATTCCTTCACGCCCGCATCGGGCCCTCAGGAGGAGCTGAAGCCGCCCTGCACCTGGGCCTGTTCACCCACCGGGCGCCGGGCGCCGACCCGCGGGGCGGCGCGTGCCGCCCTGCCCCTCCGCGATCCCCCGCTCTACGCGGGCCGGGATGGCGGCGCGGTCAGGCTGTGGCGGCCCCGGGATGTACCGCCATGGCCCAGTTCCCCATGGCCTCCAGGACGTCGCTCAGCCCTTCGCCGAGAGGGGTGAGCGCGTACTCGACGCGCGGCGGGATCTCCGCGTAGGTCGTGCGGGTGACGATGCCGTGCCGCTCGAACTGGCGCAGCCGGCTGGTCAGGGTGTGCGGGCTGATGCCGGGCAGGGCGTCACGCAGCTCGGTGAAGCGATGAGGGCCCTGCAGCAGTTCGCGCACGATCAGAGTGGCCCACGGGCCGTTGAGCAGCGTGAGGAACCGGGCGACACCGCACTCGGGCAGACAAGGGTCGGTCACAATTTTTGACCGTACCCCATTAGTGCAGTTGATGTAACTGGTGCATCGCATGCACTAATGGCGCCCATGACCTACGTGATTCACGGCGCCACCGGCGCCCAAGGTGCTCCCGTCGTCGCCGCTCTCGCCGCCGCGGGCAAGTCCGTGACCGCTCTGACCCGCAACCCGGACGCCGTCGTGGACGGCGCGCGCGTGGTGGCCGCCGGATACGACTCTGCCGCGGAACTGACCGAGGCATACCGCGGCGCCGAGGGCGTGTTCATCCACCTGCCGGTTACCTCGGAACAGGACCGCCAGACCTACGCGCGCACCATCGTCGCCGCCGTCCGCGAGGCCCGCCCGGCCCGCGTGGTGCTCTCCAGCAGCGGCGCCCCGACCGACCCCGACACCGGCGGCGCGGCCGCCATGCTGGTCAGCCGCCTGGCGGACAGCGGCGTGTCGCATGCGGTGATCGCGCCCACGCTGTACCTGGAGAACCTGCTCATGCCGTACGTCCTCGACACCGTCCGCGAACGGGGCGTGCTGCCCTACCCGATCCGCGCCGACTTCCCCGTCTCCTGGGCATCCCACCTCGACATCGCCGACGTCGCTCTCGCCCTGTTCGACCGCCACGACGTCACCGGCGTGGTCTCCGTCGGCCAGTACCCGGCGATCACCGGACCGGACCTGGCCGAGACGTTCGGCGCCCACTTCGGCAAGAACGTGACCTTCGAGCCCATCAGCCCCGAGCAGATGCGCACCTCCATAGCGCCCGTGATCGGCGAGGGACCCGCCGCCGACGTCGCCGGCCTCTACCAGGCCATGAGCACACTTTCCGGCCGCTCGATCGCACCGGAGAACTCCGCGCAGAAGCTGCTCGGCGTCACCCCCCGGACTACGGGCCAGTGGCTGGCCGACATCGGCCTCTGACCGCAATCACTGCCGGCTTCGGCCGAGTTCGGCAGACAGGACTTGGCAGGCCACCGTACTCCGTGGGCGGCCCGCCAAGTCCTCGAGAACCGCCGACCGCCCTGGCCGACTTGCTGAACCGTCGCGGCGACCCCCGGACAACGGCCGGACAGCGAGCGGGGATCGACTGGGCGAGACTCTTCGTCCGAGGCGGACGCGGCGCTTCGGGTGCGGGTGCGATGATCCGCCGCATGGCCACATGGATCGACTGCACCGACTTCGCCCGCTACGCGCTCATTCCGGAGGAAGTCCTTCCGACCTGGGACGGGACGGAGGCGGACGAAGCGATCGTCGAGTACGTATCGGCCGTGCGGCCGGCGGGCCACGACATCCTGACGCTCGGCGGCGAGCCGATGCCCGTCACGTGGCTCGCCGAACACCTCACGTTCGCACGCTGGTACTCCGCCGATGACGACACGGGCCTGCTGTCCGCGGTCCACGGCGCCATGGCTTCCGACGGCTGGGAGGACGCCCTGTCCCTCACGCTCGGCGGCCGGTACGTCCTGACCGACGCCGCCTACGACGCCGACAGAATCCTCGACTCCCTGCGCACCCCACAGCAGCCGGCGGAGGCACTTCACCTCGAACTTCCGCCCCGCCGCTACGCGTCCAGTCGCTGACCATCGGCCCCGACCCGGAGACACAGTTCATGCTGGAGCGGCTTCTGCCGGAATGAGCGGACCACCCGGTGCCGGCCCCCGTGATGGGATGGCGCCACCACCCGTCTTCGTCCGCGACAGCACCTCACCCCCGGCCGCATCCTGACCACCGCCCCGTCGACGGCGTCATCGGCGGCGAGGGCGGGAGGCGGCGAACCGCCCACAGGAGCTGCCGGGTGGCCTCAGGCCTCCGTGTCGCCCTGGGGCGTTTCGGGTTTCGTGTAGAGGATGTCGCGGGCCTGTTGCGCCGCGCGGACCGTGCTCTCGGAGACGAAGTCGAGGAAGCGGGCGATGTTCTCGAAGCGGACGCCGGCCGGGGTGTCGGGGCCGAGGATGGCGACGCCCTGCCGTGCGGTCTCGACGGTCTGGGTGAGGGCCCGGGCGCTGGCCATCATCGACTGGTACCAGACGTCGTCGTCGACGACGTAGCGCTCGCGGCGGCGTTCGTCGCGTTCCCGGCGGACGAGGCCCTGGCTTTCGAGGAAGGCGACCGCTTTGGAGATGGACGCCGGGCTGACCTGAAGGCGCTGGACGAGTTCGGACGCGGTGAGGCTGCCCGCGTCGCTCATGCAGAGGGAGGCCAGCACCCGGGCCATCATCTTGGGCGTGCCCGATTGCATGAGGACGGTGGTGAACACCTCCTCGTACTCGCGCACGGCCTCGGCGTCGCGTCCGTAAGCCTGCGGGGGCGCCTCCGGCCCCCGGGGCGCGGCGTGCGTGCGGCGGTGGGCGCGGCGTTCGGTGGCGCGGTGGGCCAGGTCGGCGCGGTAGCTGGTGGGGCCACCGTTGCGCATGACCTCGCGCGTGACGGTCGAGGTCGGGCGGTCGAGGCGCCTGGCGATCTCCGCGTAGGCGAGGCCGTCGGCCAGTCCCAGCGCGATCTGCTGGCGTTCCTGCTGGGTGAGCCTGCCTCCCGGCATCGCGGTCTCCTTCGTCGTTCCTGGTCTCGCCACTATAGCGTTCACCTTCAGTTCATTGCAACGAGCCAGCCGCTGACGTTGCGTTAGCTCTCATATTCATTGCAATGAAATCATCGCCCTCACCTGTGATTACTGTGATTTTGCGCAACGAACGTGTTGCTCGATCCTCGAACGCAACGTAGCTTTCTTCCATCGGAAACAACGGATCGAAGGAGAGCACGATGCAGAAGTTCGACACCCCCACCCCCGTCACCACCGTCCTCGACATCCCCGCCGGGCTCATCCGGTTCATCGCCGCCGACCGGGCCGACACCACCGTCGAGGTCCTGCCCGCGAACCCCTCCAAGAGCCGCGACGTGAAGGCCGCCGAGGAGATTGAGGTCGCCTACGGCGACGGCGTCCTGCGGATCGCGGCCCCGGCGGCGAAGAACCGGATCCTGGGTCACTCCGGATCCGTCGAGGTGACCGTCCAGCTGCCCGCCGGCTCCCGGATCGAGGCCAAGGCCGCCAGCGCCGAACTCCGGGGCGTGGGACGGCTCGGCGACCTCGTCTTCGAGGGCCAGCAGGCCACGGTCAAGATCGACGAGGCCGCGGCCGCCCGACTCAGCGTCATGGCCGGCGATGTCACGGTCGGCCGCCTCACCGGGCCCGCCGAGATCAGCACCCAGAAGGGCGACCTCACCCTCACCGAGGCCACACGCGGCACCGTCACCCTGCGCACCGAACACGGCGACATCACCGTAGGCGCCGCCCACGGCGTCTCCTCCTCCCTGGACGCCGGCACCACCTACGGCCGCATCCACAACTCCCTCAAGAACACCGACGGCACCCCCGCCCTCACCATCCACGCCACCACCGCCTACGGCGACATCACCGCCCGCAGCCTCTGAGGAGCAACGTCATGACCAACCTGGCCATCACCGCCACCGGACTGCGCAAGTCGTACGGGGAGAAGCTGGTTCTCGACGGCATCGACCTGGCCGTCCCGGAAGGGACGATCTTCTCCCTGCTCGGGCCGAACGGCGCCGGCAAGACCACCGCCGTCAAGATCCTCTCCACCCTGATCAGCGCCGATGACGGTGTCATCCGCGTCGGCGGCCACGAACTCGCCACCGACGCGCAGGCCGTGCGTGCCGCGATCGGTGTCACCGGACAGTTCTCCGCTGTCGACGGGTTGATCACCGGTGAGGAGAACATGCTCCTCATGGCCGACCTGCACCACCTGTCCAAGCGTGAGGGGCGGCGGGTCGCCGCCGAGCTGCTTGAGCGGTTCGACCTGACCGAGGCCGCATCGAGGCCCGCGTCGACCTACTCCGGTGGCATGAAGCGCCGGCTCGACATCGCGATGACCCTGGTCGGCAGCCCGCGGATCATCTTCCTCGACGAGCCGACCACCGGTCTGGACCCGCGCTCCCGGCACAACATGTGGCAGATCATCCGCGAGCTCGTCACGGGCGGCGTCACCGTCTTCCTCACCACCCAGTACCTGGAGGAGGCCGACGAGCTCGCCGACCGCATCGCGGTCCTGAACGACGGCAGGATCGCCGCCGAAGGCACCGCCGAGGAGCTGAAGCGGCTCATCCCCGGCGGACACGTACGGCTCCGCTTCACCGACCCCGCCGCGTACCAGTCCGCCGCCGCCGCACTGAGCGAGGCCTCCCGGGACGACGAAGCCCTCGCCCTGCAACTCCCCAGCGACGGCAGTCAGCGCGAGCTGCGTTCCATCCTCGACTGGCTGGACTCGGCCGGCATCGAGGCGGACGAGCTGACCGTGCACACCCCCGACCTCGACGACGTCTTCTTCGCCCTGACCGGCGGCACCGACATCCCCAACCAGCCCAACCAGCCCAAGGAGACCGTCCGATGAGCTCCCTCTCCCTCGCCGTCCGCGACTCCTCCACCATGCTCCGGCGGAACCTCCTGCACGCCCGGCGCTACCCCTCCCTCACCCTGAACCTGCTGCTGACGCCGATCATGCTGCTCCTGCTCTTCGTCTACATCTTCGGCGAGACCATGAGCGCGGGACTCGGCGGCGGCGCCGACCGCTCCACGTACATCGCCTACCTCGTCCCGGGCCTGCTGCTGATGACCATCGGCAGCACCACGATCGGCACCGCGGTCTCCGTCTCCACCGACATGTCCGAGGGCATCATCGCCCGCTTCCGCACCATGGCCATCCACCGCGGGTCCGTACTCATCGGGCACGTCATCGGCAGCGTGCTCCAGTCCGTCGTCAGCGTGGTCCTCGTCGGCGCAGTCGGCGTGGCCATCGGCTTCCGCTCCACCGACGCCACCACCCTGGAATGGCTCGCGGCCTTCGGACTGCTCGTACTCTTCGCCACGGCACTCACCTGGATCGCCGTCGGCATGGGCCTGATCAGCCCGAACGCCGAAGCCGCCAGCAACAACGCACTGCCCCTGATCTTCCTGCCGCTCATCTCCAGCGCCTTCGTCCCGGTGAACGCGATGCCGGGATGGTTCCAGCCCATCGCCGAGTACCAGCCCTTCACCCCCGCCATCGAGACCCTGCGCGGTCTGCTCCTCGGCACCGAGATCGGCCACAACGGCTGGCTCGCCGTCGCCTGGTGCCTCGGCCTCGCGGTACTCGGCTACTTCTGGTCGACCTCGAAGTTCAACGCCGACCCGAAGTAACCGCCATGACAACGCGGGCCCGCCTCCCGCAACGCGTCCCAGCCGAGGGCGGCGTACACCGACATCGCGTCGGAGTACGCCGCCCTTCCGTTGTCCACCACTCACCTCAGCGCAGGGCGTCCAACAGCAGGGCCGCCGCGAGCAAGGGCAGGGCGGCCCCCAGGAGGTTGACCGACCGGGCGATGAGCCGGTACTTCCGGCCGGCCAACACCGACAGTTCGATGAGCTGTTCACAGCCGTCGTGGCCCTGGGCGACGGCCGTGAAGTAGGTTCGCAGGTCTTCCGGCCGGCCCGCGTACCGCGCGTAGAAGGCGAAGTAGTCGTTGCCCTGAGGGCTGTTCGCCCCGTCCGGCCGGACGCATACCAGCAGGTGGAAGAGGCTGCCCGCCAGGCACGCGAGTCCGCCCCACGCCAGCCATTCGACGCCGTTCCACAGGGCGAACAACCCCGAAGGCCGGGCGGCGAAGGCCGCGACGACCCCCGCCGAGATGGCGGAGACCAGCGCGAGCAGCATCGCCGCCTTCTGGTCGGCCCGGGTCAGTTCGGCCCGGACGCCCACGAGCGCGGCCCGGGCCCGAGGGTTATACGGCACCGTCGACGCTCCCGTTCTCCGCCGTTCCGGCGCCGGCGCCCTCGACGAGGCGACCCGAGATGCCCTTGTAGTTCCGTACGGCCTCGATCGTGACCGGGCCCCCCGGGCGGAACTCCGTGGCCCGCGCGCCCAGGTGGACGTACAGGGTCTGCCGGTTGCCCATCTGGTCGAGGACGTCGACGAAGCCGAACCCCCTGTGGTCCAGGACCCGCTGGAAAGTGCCCCGCACCACGTGGCCCTCCTGGACGGCGCACCCGGCGACCGGGCAGGATCCGGCCGCCGTGAACGGGGGGCGAGGCACGAACCGTACGTTGTGACCGTCGGCGAGGTCCTCCCCGTTCACGACGAACCGGCGGTCGACGTAGTAGTCGCCGTCGCTGACGGTCGTGATGAACCCCTGGCCGCGGACGGGGTCCCACCGCTTGACCACGCCCTCGCGCAGCTCCTCGGACGCCGGCGCCGACGCCCGAGCGGCGCCGTCGACCGGACCCCCGTGGGCACCGTGCCCCTGGACACCGTGCCCCTGGGCGGCGCGCACAGGCCGGGCGGCGTGCGTGCCGGGGCGCTCGCTGATCTGGTCAACGGTCTCGTTGCGCGCTCCGAACGGCTTGGTGTGCCAGATCACCTCGCGGTACCGGACGGGCTTGGGGAAGCCCTTGAGCTCCACCCGGTACTCGTCGGAGAGGTAGTCGTCCGAGGAGAAGCCGTGCACCCGGCCGACCTCGCTGGAGACGCGGGTCATGATCGCCGCGGCGACGGTTGCGCTGTCGACCCAGATGGCCTGCGGGTTGCCCGAGGCGCACAGCCGGGCCGCGAGGTCGACCACGGACCCGACGTAGTCGAGGCCACCGGCGGGCGCCTGGTACTCCACGACCCGGCCCGTGGCGATGCCGACGCCGGCCAGGCAGTCGGTGACGATCTGCTGGTTGTTCTCCGCACGGAGCATCTCCTGGATCCTGATGGCCGTACAGATCGCCTCGGCGGCGTTGTCGCCGTCGAACACGGCGAGGATGCCGTCGCCGAGGTACTTGACGACCGTTCCACCGTTCTCGGTGGTCGCGGTCGTCGCGATGTCGAGGAACTTCCCGATGGTCGGCAGCCAGCCGACCTCCCCGGTCCTGCTCTTCATCTCCGTGGAGCCCGCGAGGTCCGCGAAGAGAACGACCTTCGTGGGCCGGTCCGTGCTGCGCAGGGCTTCCTGGAGGGTGATGCGGTCGGACGTCATGACGTCTCCTTGTTGATCGCAACTGTTTCCCGGCGGATTAATGACGTGCTCGACTCGGGCCGTGTCGCCGGGCTCTGCCACGTCCGGGCCGTGCCATCAGTCTGGGAAAAGCCCTGATCAGAAGTCAGGGGATGCATTGCCCGGCCCGTTACGAAGATTTGCCGTCCGCAGTGCGAACGTTTGCCTCCCGGGCCGCGGGCGGACTCGACACAATCGTGCGCATGGCTGCTCAGGACGCGGCGCTGCCGCTGCGTGACCGGTTGTCCGCCCGGTTCGACAAAGGCGTACGCGTACCAGGTCACCGCCCCGATCTGCGCACGACGGGCCATCAGGTGATGGCCCGTCGTGCTCTGCACGGCTTCTACCGGTGGACGGCGCTGTGCCGCCTGGTCACGGTCGTCCTGTGGACGGGCAGCGGCCTCGCGGTCGTGCGGGGAGGCGGCACCGTGGGAGCCGTTCCGGTGCTGGTCGCCGGAGCGGTGGCCGCGGCCGGTGCGGTCGCCGCGTGGGGGCATCATCACGACGGCGTGCTGGAGTGGATGGGTGAGCGCCGCACGCTGCGCGGGATCGCCGCGTATCTGGGGCGCACCGCGCGCGAGCGCCGGGTGGCGGTGGACGTACCCGGGCTCACCGAGGGCGCCGGTGTGGTCGCGATGGCGGTGATCACTGCGTGGTCGGCGACGCCGTCCGGTCAGCCACCCCTCGCGTGGTCCGCCGCCTTTACGCTGCTCCTGCTGTACCTGCCGTTCGCGCAGTACGTCATCGATCCGGCGTGGTACGCCCCGGAGCTGGCCCGTAGCGTTCCGCACGCCTGGTTCCGTCTGCTGCTGCCGGCGGCGCTGGCCGCCGCGGGGTATGCGGTGTACCGGCTGGCCGCGCCCGAGGGGGCGGCCGGGCCGGACGGGGCACTCGTGCTGTCCGGGCTCGTGCTGCGCGTGTACGTGGACGTCGCCCTGGTCGACTCGCTGCTCACGGCGCTCGGCCCGGCGCTGCGCGACGAGCGGAAGGACCTCGCGGATGTGGTGTCCAGCGCGGTGCACAGCAAGGTCAAGAACGAGTTCCGGGTGCTGGGGGCGCTGCTGGACCTGGACGAGCAGTCGGACGAGGTGCAGGCTCGGTGGCACAGCCTGATCCATCAGGTGGAGTCCCTGCGGTGCGATCCCTTCCGCGAGGGGGACCGTACGGGCCTCGACGAGATCGTCGCCGACGTCCTGTCCACCTGCCGGGCGCTCTCCACGGATCCGGAGACCCTGGTGGTGACGGCGGAGCACTCGGGGACGGGTGAGCCTCCGCTGCGGGCGACCGACCTGGATCTCCTGGAGAGCGTGCTCAGCGATCTGTGCGTGAACGCGGTCCGTGAGGCGAACAGGCTGCGCGCGCCGGAGTTCGACATCCGGATCTCGCTCGCCGTGACCCCGGAGGCGGGGCGGCGTCGGGTGTCCGTGATGGTCACGGACGACGGACGCGGGTTCGACGGGCCGTCCTCGATGAACCGGCGCGGCTCGTCCCTCGCCGTACTGGACCGCAGGCTGCACAAGAGGGGCGGACGGATCGAGGTGGCCGCGGCACCAGGGGGTGGCGCCATCGTGCGTGGCACCTGGATCGCTCTGTGACGTAGCGTCAACATGACTGCATGCAGGCCGGATTCCGCCTGTACATCGACTGTACGGATGTGATGTCCCCGCCCCGCCCTGAAAGACTCGTGCCTCGCAACGTGTCACAGGGAGGTGGCCCTTGTCCGACCGGCTCAACGACGCCGTCTTCAGACCCCTCGTTCCGGAAGCCGCGGTGCCCGTCCAGGGAACGTCACCGGACGACGAAGCCGGGACGGTCGCGCCCCGCACACTGCTCATCGTGGACGATGTCCCCTCACTGGACTATCTGATCGACGGCATGCTCCGCACCCACCGCGACGTGCGTGAGGGCCACCTGCTCTTCGACACCGCGCAGGTCACGAGCCCCGACGACATCCCGATCGCCGTCGAGCAGGCACGGGCCGACGGCAGGTCCTACGACGCGGCTCTCGTCGATCTCGACTTCGGCGCCCGGCGGGCCGGCGGAGAGCGGGGGCACGGGCTCACCGCGCTGCGGCTGCTGGCCGAGACGACGCCCGGCACCCGCACGGCGCTGTACACGGCGGACGTCGAAGGCAATCGCGAACTGATGCTGCGCGCTGCGTTCGAGCTGTGCCCTCACCAGCCGGTCACCTGGATCAGCAAGTCACTGTCGGCACGGGATCAGGCCGAGGCGATCTGTGCGCTCCTCGACGGCCGCGATCCGCCTCTCGGGCACCTGCGCCCGTACTGGAACCGCCCCGAGCACCTGAAGCTCCGCACGGTCTGCAACACCCGTACGCAGCTGAGGATGTGGCAGGCGCTGGCGCTGGGCTACGACCACCGGGGGCCCATCGCGTCCCACGCCGGGGTGAGCGAGAGCACCCTGGACAAGTTCGTCGCGTCCGTACGGGAGTTCATCGTGGACTGCATGCCGCCCCCTGACGGTCCCGGTATCGGCACCCAGGCCGAGGTCCGGACCGCGCGAAAGTCCGCCAATCTTGCCCTGGCCGTCCGATTCGCCTACGTCAACCGGTCGTTCTTCACCGATCCCGAGCTGGAACGGCTCGTCGGCCGCTGACCCTTGGCCCTGGCGCCGTCAGCCAGGGCACTACCGGCCGGCCAGGTGCGAGCGGTACCAGGGGGCCGCCGCGGCGAGGCGGGAGAGGGGGCCTGGGCCCGGGGGGCAGGGGGTGGACGCCCAGATCTCGTCGCTCGCGTACCAGTGGTCCTGGGCGAGCAGCGAGAACTGACGCTCGCTCATCCGGCCGGGCGTGCTCCGCAGCCGTTCGAGGCAGGCCTCCCAGGGCCAGTCCTCCTCCGCGGCGGGCAGCACGTCCAGGGCCGCCAGCTCCGCCATCAGGTCCCCGTTGCCGACGGGCCGGGGATGGCTCGCGTGGTACACGCCGGGCGCCGGTGCGTCGGGCGCGGTGGCCAGGGCGGTGATCAGCCGGGCCAGGTCGTCCACGTCCACCAGGGACAGCAGGCCGCGGCCGCCGTCCCACCGGGCCGGGACCCGGTCGAGCAGCTCCGCGAGCGCGGGCACCACCCAGCGGTCGCCTGCGCCCAGGACGAGTCCGGGGCGCAGGACGATCCCGCCCGCGGCCAGGACCGGTGTCTCGCCGGCCAGCCGGGTGCGGCTGGCGGGTGACACCGGCGCGGGAGCGATCTCGTCGACCGCAATCCCGTTGTGCGGGCCCGGTCCGTAGACCGCGGCGGTGGACAGGTGGACGATACGGTCCACTCCCCAGTGGGCGGCCTCGTCGACCAGGGCCGTCGTGCCCTCGACGTTGACCGCCGCGCACTGGGCCTCGTCGCCGGAGATACGGGAGGCGAGGTGGATCAGGACGTCCGCCCCGCCCGCCGCCTTCCGCAGCGACTCCCGGTCCGTCAGGTCCACGGACGTCCACGTCACACCCGGCGGGGCCGAGGCGGGCGCGGTGACGGAGCGGCCGAGCGCCCGTACCGCGATCTCCCGGCCGGTCTCGCGGGCGGATGCCGCCAGTTCGTGCAGGACTCGTGAGCCGACGAAGCCCGTGGCCCCGGTCAGTACGATCCTCAGCCCACTCCGGTTCAGGCTCAGGCTCACGCGACGCCCACCGCGTCACCCGCCGTGGCGGCCACCTCGTCCGTCTCGGGAAGCCGCAGGCCCGCGACGATGTCCGCCGGGGCCAGGGCCGGCAGGAGGCAGCGCCACATGTCGGTGATCCGCCGGGGCAGGTCGGCACGGCCCGTGGACAGCTGGGACATCACCTGCGTGCCCGTGTACGCGGCGACCAGGAGCTGGGCGAAGGCGGCCTCGTCCACGCCGTCGAGCAGCTGCCCCTTCTGCCGCGCCACGACCAGCTCCTCGTGGAAACGGGCAGCCCACCACTCGTATATCGAGTACTCCTGCGGGCCCACCACCCCCTGCTCGACGGCGAGCCGGACACCGGCCCGCAGCAGGGTGTTGCGCTGCATCTCCACCGCGAGATACCCCGTCATGTCGAGGAGTTGCTGGAGGCCGCCCTCCCCCTCGGGGAACCGCAGATCGGCGGCCTGTTCCAGGATGACCGCGCGGGCCAGCCCCTCCTTGGACCGGAAGTGGAAGTACACGGCGCCCGCCGTGACGCCCGCCCGGTCAAGGATCTTCGTGATGCTCGCGCCGAGGTACCCGGCTTCGTCGAACACTTCGGCCGCGGCGCGGAGTACCAACTCCCGTGTGCGGATAGCCCGTTCCTGCCTGTGTTCCGCCACTTGCGCGTTACCTCATATGGATCGACAAAGAAAAAGAGTGACCACTATCTTATGTGAGCGGACAGTCGACACACCAGTGCTCCGACCCCGCGAATGTCTTGAAACAGTCAGGGGAGAACTGTTGTGCTTCCGATAGAACTCGCGCAGGACCGGCCGGCCACCGGTTTCGTGCCCGTGCCCATGTCGTACACCCACAAGACGAATCCGGCCGAAGTGCTCCTCGTGAGCTGGTGCCGGACCGGGGCCGACACCTTCACCGTCACCGCGCGTTGGCCGCGTGAGCACGCCTTCTATCTGGCCCGGTTCGGACGGCACGACCCCCTCTTACTGACGGAGACGGTGCGTCAGACCCTGCCGCTGCTGTCCCATGGAGCGTACGAGGTTCCGTTCGGACACCAGCTGCTCTGGAAGGACTTCGGCTGGGACATCGACCCGGACGCGCTGCGGGACGAGGGCGGCGACGCCGATGTCGAGCTGCGCCTTACCTGCTCGGACGTGAAGTACCGGAAGGGACGGGCGACGGCCGTCACCCTGTACGTCGAGGCCCTGCGCTCGGGCCGCCGACTCGCCACCGCGCGAACGCGGTTCACGGTCCAGGACCGGGCGGTCTACGAGCGGCTGCGTGGGCCGTACGCCGACATCGAGAGCGTGAACGCCCGGGTCCTGCCGCTGCCGCCGCCCGCGCCCACGCAGCAGACGGGCCGGGACCGCTTCGAGGACGTCGTGCTCTCGTGCACCGACCACCCCCGCCGCTGGCAGCTGCGGACGGACACGTCCCACCCCGTCCTCTTCGACCACCCCGTCGACCACGCCCCGGGCATGCTGCTCCTCGAGGCCGCGCGCCAGGCCGCGCAGGCCGCGGCCCACCCGCGGCAGACGTTGGTCGTCGGCATGCAGTGCGACTTCAGCCGGTACGCCGAACTCGACGCGCCCTGCTGGTTCACGGCCAAGGTCCTGCCCGGCGATCTGGACGGGCGGCCCCGCATGCTGGTCACGGCCGAGCAGAACGACGAGGAGATCTTCACGTCGGTCGTCACGCTGTACGAGGTGCCGGCCGCCGGCCGCTGAGTCCTCACATCGTTCCGTAAGCCCGGACGGCCGGATGCCGTCCGGGCCGTCCGGGCTTTTACGTCAGTTACGTCGGCGTGGGTGCGTCGGCCTCCGTGTCGTGGTGGTCTACGAGCGGCTGCGCGGAACCGTCGGAGGCTCCGTCAGCCGCGGGATCCGCGACCTGGCCCGCCAGCAGGCGCAACGCGTCGGCCGAGGCGCTGTCGTTGGGCGTGTAGACCTCGAGTCTGTGGTCGGGGCTGTCGGGCTGAAGCCAGACCTGGTACTCGGTGTTCAGCCCGCCGACGGTCGGGTGCTGCAGGATCATGGTGCCCGTGGTGCAGTCCGCGACGTCGCGCGCCGCCCACAGCTCGGCGAAGTCCGCGCTGTGCATGGCGAGTTCCCCGATGAGAGCCGCCAGACGGGCGTCGGTGGGATACCGGCCCGCGGTCAGCCGCAGGTAGCCCACGTGCGTGCGGGCGAGTTCGGCCCAGTTCCGGTAGAGGTCGCGGGTGAGCGGGTCGAGGAAGAACATGCGGGGGATGGACGGCCGTCGCGCGACATGGCGGGGCGCGTCGAAGTCGACGTGCTCCGCGACGAGGGCGTGTCCGGTGCGGTTCCAGGCCAGTACGTCGCCGCGGCGGCCCAGTACCACGGCCGGTGTGCTCTCGCCCAGGGAGTCCATCAGCGACAGCACGCGGGGGTGCGGCTTCTCCGGGCGGGGCCGTACGAGGAGTGGCGTGGCGGGCTGGTGGGCGAGGTTGTGCAGGTGGGCCGTCTCCGCCGGGTCGAGCTGGAGGACCCGGGCGAGCGCGTTGAGGACCTGCTGGGAGGCGGTGCCGGCCTGGTCCTGTTCCAGCCTGATGTAGTAGCCCGCGCTGACGCCCGCGAGCTGGGCGAGCTCCTCGCGGCGCAGGCCCGGTACGCGGCGTGCGGTGCCGTACGTGCGCAGTCCGACTTCGGCCGGCGTGATCCGGTCACGGCGGGTCTTGAGATACGTCCCCAGGCTCTCCAGCTCCATGATTCGCCAGCCTATGCGGCGCGAGCGCGGTGTGGGTGCCCCTGCCAGGTGTACCCATGACGCGGGTCTCGTTGCCGTACGGGCTCCACGGCAGGCTCGGGCACATGAATGAACAAAGCGCTTCTCATCGGCCCGGAACGCGGGCGTGGCTCGGCCTGCTGGTGATTCTCGGCCCGGTCCTGCTGGTGGCGATGGACAGCTCGGTCCTCTTCCTGGCGATGACCAAGGTGACCGAGGCACTCTCGCCGACCGCCGATCAGTCCCTGTGGATCCTGGACATCTACGGGTTCGCGGTCGGGTCCCTGCTCATCTCGTTCGGCAGCATCGGGGACCGCTACGGCCGGCTGAAGCTGCTGATGATCGGCGCGGCGGTGTTCGGCATCGGATCGGCGGGAGCCGCCTTCGCACCGAGCCCCGAACTGCTGATCGCGTTCCGGGCGCTCATGGGTGTGGCCGGTGCCACGCTGCTGCCGTCCGCCCTCGCGGTGCTGAGCGAACTGTTCACGGACCCGGTCCAGCGGTCGAAGGCCATCGGGATCTTCGCGGCGACCTTCGCCGCCGGGTTCGCGATCGGGCCGGTCGTCGGCGGTCAGCTGCTGAGCACCTTCTGGTGGGGATCGGTCTTCCTGATCAACATCCCTGTCGTCGTGCTGTTCCTCGTGCTCGCCCCGGTGCTGCTGCGTGAGGTGCGCGCCACCCGGAGCGGTCACGTCGACGTGCTGAGCGTCCTGCTCTCCGCCGCGGGCATGCTGCTGACCGTGTACGCCGTCAAGCACTCGGCCGCCGAGGGCCTGACGGCCGGCGCGTCCGTCGCGGGCGTCGCCGGCCTGGTGATCCTGGGGTGGTTCGCCCGGCGGCAAACCCGCCTGGAGCACCCGCTGATCGACTTCCGGCTGTTCCGCGACCGGGTGTTCAGTATCGCGGTCATCACCGGGCTTCTTCCCCTGATGGCGTGGTCGGCGGCCGCGTACCTGGGTGGCATCTACCTCCAGTCGGTCCTCGGCCTGTCGGTCCTGCACGCGGCGCTCCTCGCGCTTCCCGGTGCTGCGGTCCTCACCGTCACCTGCATCGTCACTCCGTCGTTCGTCGAACGGATCGGCAAGCGGGCGGCGCTGATCACCTGTCACTTCTGCGTCGCCGTCGGCATGCTGCTGCTCGTGCCCGCGGGCGTGTCCGGCGGCACGGGCTGGTACGTCGCGTCGACGGTCATCGCGGGCCTCGGCTACGGCATCTCGTTCAGCGTGGTGGCCGACACCGCGGTCGCCGCCGTTCCCCCGGAGCGTGCCGGGTCGGCGGCCGCGATCGCCGAGACCAGCAACGAGATCGGCAACGCTCTGGGCATCGCGCTCCTCGGCTCGCTCGCCGCCCTGCTCTTCCGGGTCCAGGGGCCGGACGTCGCCGACACCCTCAGCGAGACGCTTCAGGTCCCCGGCCTCGCGTCCGCTGTGATCAGCGACGCGAAGAGCGCCTTCGTCAGCGGCTTCCACATCGCCGCCATCGCCGCCGGCCTCCTGCACGTCGTACTCGGCCTCCTGGCCCTGCGCTGGATTCCGAAGACCCTCGCCGGCGCCGACGATGCCGGCACGGGGGACCTGGCCCAGGACAAGGACGAAAAGGCCGCTGTTCGTTGACGCGGAGCGGTCTCCACCCGGTCCGGCGGCGTACCGTCATGAATCTGACGGATTCACGCCGCCGGACTTCATGAACTCCGATCAGCCGTGGTTGGCTCGGTTCTCGAAATGGGCCGTATCCGATGTGTTGTACGGGCCCTCTTTTCAGTGATCGATTCGAACCAGTCAGCAACGCGAAGCGGAGACCCGTAATGCGGCTTGCGCAGATGATTGCCCATGTGATGGAGCGCTACGCGGACCGGCCCGCCGTGGCTGAACGTGCCAAGGAGTTCCTGAGGGATCCCGAAACCGGTCGGGTGTCGATCGGCCTGCTGCCTCGCTATGAGACGACCAGCTTCGATGAACTGTGGAAGCGCGTCCGTGCGATTGCCGGAGAGTGGCACCACCATCCGGCTCATCCTCTGGCGGCGGGCGATAGCGTCGCCCTTCTCGGTTTCGCGAGCCGGGACTATTCGGCACTCGACATGGCCTGCAATCACCTGGGCGCGGTGAGCGTCCCCCTGCAGACGAGTTCGCCCTTGTCCCAGCTGGAGGCGATCGTCGAGGAGACCGAGCCGCGCATCGTCGCCACCAGCGTGGAACGCCTGCACGTGGCCGTCGAGCTGGCGCTGCACAGCAGCTCTGTCCGCCGCCTCGTCGTTTTCGACTACCACGAGAATGTCAGCGATCAGTTCGACACGTTCAGCCAGGCCGGTGAGCGCTTGAAGCAGGCCGGGTCCGAGGTGATACCGGAGCCGCTGTCGGAGATAATCGCCCGCGGGTCCGAAGGGCCGGGCGCTCCGCTCTTCACGCCCGCTGACGGCGATGACCCGCTGGCCATGCTCATTTACACATCGGGAAGCACCGGGACGCCCAAGGGCGCCATGTATACCGATCGTCTGGCCGGTGCGATGTGGGGCGGCGCCTGGTCGAAGCTCTTCTCGGAAGAGCAGGCGATCAACTTCAGCTACATGCCGATGAGTCATGTCGCCGGACATTCCTCGCTGAAGAACACCCTGGCGCGTGGTGGAATCACCTACTTCACGGCGAGCAGCGATCTCTCCACGTTCTTCGAGGACATATCCCTGGCGCGCCCCACGGAACTGTCCTTGGTACCCCGCGTCTGCGAACTGCTGTTCCAGAAGTACCAGAGCGAGGTCGACCGGCGCGTGATATCCGGTGCCGACAGGGAGACCGCCGAGTCGGACGTCAGGACCGATCTGCGGGAGAACCTTCTCGGCGGACGCGTCGCGTGGGCCAGCAGCGGCTCCGCGCCCCTGTCCGCCGAACTGAAGGCGTTCACCGAGTCCCTCCTGGGACTCGACCTGCACATCATCTACGGCTCCACCGAGGCCGCCGCCGTCTCCGTCGACGGCGAGCTGCTGCGCCCGCCGGTGACCGACTACAAGCTCGTGGACGTGCCCGAGCTCGGCTACTACCGGACCGACTCTCCGCACCCCCGCGGTGAGCTGCTCCTGAAGTCCGAAGCCGTCGTCCCGGGGTACTACAAGCAGCCGGAGCTGACCGCGGAACTCTTCGACGACGAGGGCTTCTACCGGACCGGCGACATCGTCGCCGAGGTCGGCCCGGACCGGCACATCATCCTGGACCGCCGCAAGAGCGTCCTGAAGCTGTCCCAGGGCGAGTTCGTCGCCACGGCGCGTCTGGAGGCCGTCTTCGCGGCCAGCCCGCTGGTCAGGCAGATCTTCGTCTACGGCAACAGCGAACGCTCCTACCTTCTCGCCGTGGTCGTTCCGACGCCGGACGCCCTCGACGAGTTCGGCGGCGGCGACGCGCTCAAGCAGCCTCTCGGCGAGTCGCTCCAGCAGATCGCCAAGGAGGCCGGGCTCAACTCGTACGAGATCCCCCGGGACTTCCTCATCGAGACCGAGCCGTTCAGCCAGGAGAACGGCCTGCTGTCGGACCATCGGAAACTGCTGAGGCCGCAGCTCCTCGACCGGTACCGCGAGCGCCTCGAAGGCCTCTACGCCGAGATCGCGGAGCAGGAGATCAACGAACTGGCCGAGGTCCGGCGCGCCGGTGCCGACCGGCCGGTACTGGAGACGGTGCAGCGCGCCATCCGGGCGCTGCTCGCCACGTCCGCCGTCGACGTGAGCCCGACCGCCCGCTTCAAGGACCTCGGCGGGGATTCGCTCTCCGCTGTGGCGTTCTCCAACCTGCTCCACGACACGTTCGGGGTCCGGGTTCCCGTCGATGTGGTCATCAGCCCGGCGTACGACCTGAAGGAGCTGGCCGGCTACATCGAGGCGAAGCGCGCGACGGACCAGATGCGGCCCACCTTCGCGTCGGTCCATGGGCAGGACGTGACCGAGGTGCATGCGAGCGACCTGACCCTGGACAAGTTCATCGATGCCCGGACGCTCGCCGACGCCCGCTCCCTTCCCCGACCGGCCGGAGCGCCCCGCGTCGTGCTGCTGACCGGAGCCAGCGGCTATCTGGGGCGCTTCCTGTGCCTGGAGTGGCTGGAGAGGCTCGCACAGACGGACGGCAAGCTCATCTGCCTCGTACGCGGGCGGGATGCGGAGGCCGCACGCGAGCGTCTCGTCGACGCGTTCAGCAGCGGGGACACCGACCTCGTGGCGAAGTTCCACGACCTGGCGTCCCGGCATCTGGAAGTCCTGCCCGGCGACATGGCCGAACCTCAGCTGGGTCTGGACGAGGAGACCTGGAGCAGGCTGGCGGACGAGGTGGAGCTGATCGTCCATGCCGGCGCGCTCGTGAACCACGTCCTGTCCTACAACCACCTCTTCGAGGCCAATGTGCTCGGCACGGCCGAGCTCATCCGGCTGGCGATCACCGGCCGGATCAAACCGTTCACCTACATATCCAGCGTGGCCGTCGCCAACTCCCTTCCAGGTCAGGCCGCCCTGGACGAGGATGCCGACGTACGCGACGCCCTTCCGGTCCAGCCGATCGACGAGGGCTACGCGGGCGGCTACGCCACGAGCAAGTGGGCCGGAGAGGTGCTGCTGCGCGAGGCGCACGACCTCTGCGGACTTCCCGTCACCACGTTCCGGTCGAACATGATTCTGGCGCACAGCCGTTATCGCGGGCAGCTCAATGTCCCGGACATGTTCACCCGCCTCGTCTTCAGTCTCCTCGCCACCGGCATCGCCCCGTATTCCTTCTACGGCACGGACGCCGAAGGGAAGCGTCAGCGTGCTCATTACGACGGCCTGCCGGTGGACTTCACCGCCGACGCGGTCGTGACACTGGGAAGCCAGGGCGTGGACGGATACCGGACGCTCAGCCTGGTGAACCCTCATGACGACGGATTCTCGCTCGATGTCTTCGTGGACTGGCTCATCGACGCCGGCCACCGGATCGAGCGCGTGGACGACTATGCCGACTGGGTGGCCCGGTTCGAGACCGCCATGCGCGCTCTGCCCGAAAAGCAGCGCCAGTCCTCGGCGCTTCCTCTGCTGCATGGATTCAAGGTTCCTGAGAATGCCGTCTGCGGTTCACTGGTCCCCTCGGCCAGGTTCCGTGCGGCTGTCCAGTCCGCGCAGCTCGGGGACACCGGCGATATCCCCCACCTTTCGGCCGACTTCATCAGGAAGTACGCGACCGATCTCCAGCAATTGCTGGACTTCCAGACCGGATGATCGAGCGGATACTTCCGGACGCGGTCGTCGCGGCCGAAAGCACGCGTGACGTGCCCGGCACGGGCCTCTTCCCGCAAGAGGCCCGGCTGGTGCGGCACGCGGTATCGGCCCGTAAGCGGGAGTTCAGTACGGGACGCTGGTGTGCCCGGCGGGCGCTCGCCGCCCTCGGGCACACCCCGACGCCGATTCCCGCCGACCCGCACGGCGCACCCGTGTGGCCCGACGGTGTGGTCGGGAGCATCACGCACTGCGCCGGCTACCGGGCGGCGGCCCTTGCCCGGGCGTCCGAGGTCACCCTGCTGGGCATCGACGCCGAACCCGACGTCTCCCTCCCGCAAGGGGTGCTGGAGGAGATCGCGCTGCCCGGCGAGCGGCGGCATATCCGCGAGCTGTGGGACCACGAATCCCGGGTGAACTGGGACCGCCTGCTGTTCAGCGCAAAGGAATCGGTCCACAAAAGCTGGTACCCGTACACCGGCGGGCGATTGCAATTCGTGGATTCCCACATCACGTTCGACGCCGACCGCGGGACGTTCACCGCGCGCGTGCAGTCTTCTGCCGGTCTGCCTGCGGGAATACCGGTCGAATATCTCGAAGGGCGTTGGCTGGCCGAACGCGGTGTTCTACTGACCGCTATTGCCCGCGGCTGCACTTGACGGATTCCCCGGAGCGGCGTTGCTGCTCCGGAGATTCCTCATCGATAGTCATTTCGAGTTCTCTTCGCTCATCACCACGTCTGCCACCAGCCGGACAGATATTCCGGCACGCCGCTGAGGGAATCGATGATCGACATTCAGTCCTATCTCCGCTCCATACCTGCGCTGCAGCAGCCCGACTGGGAAGCGCACCCCTCCCTGGAGGGCGTCCGCCAGGATCTCGGCCGCATGCCGGCCCTGGTCGACGCCGAGGCCGTGCGCCGCCTGAGGTCCTTGCTGATGGAGGCCGCCGCCGGACATCTCCAGGTCATCCAGACCGGCGACTGCGCCGAGGACCCGGCCGAGGCCACGCCCGGCGACGTCACCCGTAAGGCCGCCCTGCTCGACGTCCTCGCCGGAACGATGAAGCTCGCCTCGGGGAAGCCGGTCGTCAGAGTGGGCCGGATAGCCGGACAGTACGGAAAGCCCCGCTCGTCCCCCACGGAGACGGTCAACGGAACCGAACTGCCCGTCTACCGCGGCCACATGGTCAACCGGCCCGAACCGGACCCCGTTCTGCGGGCCCCGGATCCCCGTCACCTGCTGACCTGCTACCGGGCCGCCAGCGACACCATGCACTACCTGGGCTGGCGCGGCACCGCGAGCCGTACGGAGCTCGACGTGCCGGTGTGGACCAGTCACGAGGCCCTGCTCCTCGACTACGAACTGCCGCTGCTCCGCCGCGAGCCGGACGGCTCGCTCCTGCTCACGTCCACGCACTGGCCCTGGGTGGGCGAGCGCACCCGACAGCTCGACGGCGCCCACATCGGGCTGCTGGCCGCGGTGTCCAATCCCGTCGCGGTCAAGGTCGGCCCGGCCATGACCACGGACGAACTGCTCGCCCTCTGCGAGCGCCTGGACGCCCAGCGGCGTCCGGGGCGCCTCACCCTGATCGCCCGGATGGGCGCCGACAACGCGGCGGAGAAGCTTCCTTCGCTGGTCGAGGCGGTCGCGCAGGCGGGCCACCCGGTGCTGTGGCTGTCGGATCCGATGCACGGCAACACCGTCAGCAGCCCAGAAGGGCTCAAGACCCGCCTCGTGCCCACCGTCCGCCGCGAGGTCGAGAACTTCCAGGCGGCGGTGCGCGCCCATGGCGGCGTCGCGGCCGGCCTGCACCTGGAGACCACTCCGGACCAGGTCACCGAGTGCGCCACGGACGCGACCGGACTCGACCGGCTCGGCGACAAGTACCTCAGCTTCTGCGACCCCCGTCTCAACCCGCAGCAGGCCGTCGAGGTCGTGTCCGCGTGGCAGGGCTGAGCGCGCGGCAGCCACCCGAGCATCCCCGACGGAGCGGTGCCGTCGGTACTCCGCCACGAAAGGAATCCCCACCCATGCCTGGCCTCCCCGCCATGGAGCCGTACCCCATGCCCGCCGAGGGCGACCTGCCGGTCAACACCGTCCACTGGGCGGTCGATCCCGAGCGGGCCGTCCTGCTGCTGCACGACATGCAGGAGTACTTCCTCAAGCCGTTCCCGCGCTCCGAGGAGCCCGGAGGCGCGCTGGTCGGCAACGCCGCGCTGCTGCGCGAGCGGTGCGCCCGCCTCGGCGTCCCGGTGGCGTACACGGCACAGCCCGGCGGCATGACGCCCGAGCAGCGCGGACTCCTGGGGGACTTCTGGGGGCCGGGCATGCAGCCCACGCCCGAGCACCGCAAGGTGGTCGAGCCGCTCGAACCGGCGCCCGGCGACTGGACGTTCACGAAGTGGCGCTACAGCGCGTTCTTCAGGTCCGACCTGCTGGAGCGGATGCGGTTCCACGGGCGGGACCAGCTGATCGTCTGCGGTGTGTACGCGCATGTGGGCGTGCTGATGACCGCGGTGGAGGCCTTCACCAACGACATCGAGACCTTCGTGGTGGCCGACGCCGTGGCCGACTTCTCGGCCGACTACCACCGCCTGGCCCTCGACTACGCGGCACAGCGCGCGGCCCGCGTCGTGTCCGCCAAGACCGTGCTGAGCGAACTCGACGCGGGCGGCGCGGCGCGCTGAGCGCGCCCACCGCCGAAAGGAATCCCCATGGCAACGCAGGACAGCGGGCACGACCTCCTCGCCCGTATCCTCGACGGCTCGGTCGGCGCGTTCGCGCTGATGCACCGTCCCGAGTCCGTCGACCCGGACATCCTGGAGCTGCTGGCCGGTGACGTGGCGGAGATCCCGTCCCTCGCCGACCTCGACCTGCCCGCGCAGGACGGGCCGGGCGCCCGTTCGGAGCTCCTCGCCCTCATCCCGTACCGGCAGCTCGCCGAGCGGGGCTTCGCGGCTCCCGACGACGGCGCGCCGCTGCTTGCGATGACGGTGCGCGAGCAGGCGGCGGTCCCGCTGCGGGCGACGCTTCCGCTGCTGCCGGACGAGCCGGTGAAGCTGACCGACGGCCACTTCGACGTGGACGACGAGGCGTACGCGGACATCGTGCGACGGGTCGTCGCGGACGAGATCGGCACCGGCGAGGGCGCCAACTTCGTCATGCGGCGCTCGTTCACGGCCCGGCTGCCCGGGTTCGGCCTGCCCACGGCCCTGTCGTTCTTCCGCCGCCTGGTGCAGCGGGAGGCGGGGGCGTACTGGACGTTCCTCGTGCACACCGGCGAGCGGACGTTCGTGGGCGCCACCCCGGAGCGGCATATCAGCGTCCACGACGGTACGGCCGTGATGAACCCGATCAGCGGCACGTACCGTTATCCGGCGGGCGGCCCGGACCTGGACGGCGTCATGGACTTCCTCGCCGACCCCAAGGAGGCCGACGAGCTGTACATGGTCGTCGACGAGGAGCTGAAGATGATGGCCCGGATCTGCCCGTCGGGCGGCCGGGTCGTGGGCCCCTACCTCAAGGAGATGGCCCGTCTGGCGCACACCGAGTACGTCATCGAGGGCCGCACGGACCGCGATGTACGGGACATCCTGCGCGAGACGCTGTTCGCGCCGACGGTGACCGGCTCCCCGCTGGAGAGCGCCGCGCGGGTCATCAGCCGGTACGAGCCCCAGGGCCGCGGCTACTACAGCGGTGTGGCGGCCCTGATCGGCCGCGACGCGGCGGGCGGCCGGACCCTGGACTCGTCGATCCTGATCCGTACGGCCGACATCGACCCCGAGGGCATGATGCGGATCGGGGTGGGCGCCACGCTCGTACGGCATTCCGACCCGGAGTCCGAGGTGCACGAGACCCGGGCCAAGGCGGCCGGGCTGCTCGCCGCGCTCGGCGACCCGGAGCCGATCCGGTTCGGGGCGCACCCGGCGGTCCGCGAGGCCCTGGACGAACGCAACGAGCGCATCGCCGACTTCTGGCTCAGGGACCAGGAGAGGCGCACGGCGGCGACCGGACCGCTGGCCGGCCAACGCGTCCTTGTGATCGACGCCGAGGACACCTTCACGGAGATGATCGCCCATCAGATCCGGTCGCTCGGCGGCGAGGTGAGCGTGCGGCGGTTCGACGAGCGGTACAGCTTCGACGAGCACGACCTGGTCGTCATGGGTCCTGGACCGGGTGACCCGCGCGAGACGAGCGATCCCAAGATCGCGCATCTGCGCTCGGCCGTGGCCCAACTCCTGGAGGAGCGGCGTCCGTTCATGGCGGTCTGCCTGAGCCACCAGGTGCTCAGCACCCTGATCGGGCTCGACCTGGTGCGCCGGCCTGTGCCCAACCAGGGCGCCCAGCACGAGATCGACCTCTTCGGCCGGCGCGAACGGGTGGGCTTCTACAACACGTTCGCCGCGCACGCCGGCGGGGACTCCTTCGAGCACCCGGTGCACGGCCGGGTCGAGGTCAGCCGCGACCCGGAGACGGGCGAGGTGCACGGCCTGCGCGCGGCCGGCTTCGTGTCCATGCAGTTCCACGCCGAGTCCGTGCTGACGGTGGACGGGCCGCGCATCATCGGCACGCTGCTCGCGGAGGTGGCCGGCTCGTGCGTGAGGTAGTCGCCGTACCGGCGGCCCCCGCCCTGACCGCCCGGATCCCGGGCTCGAAGTCGCTCACGAACAGAGCCCTGCTGCTCGCCGCCGCGGCGGACTCGCCGAGCACGCTCGGCGCCCCGCTGGTGAGCGAGGACACCACGGCGTTCCGTGAGGCCCTGACCGGGCTCGGCGTACGCATCGACTCCTCCGAGGACGACGGCGGAGACGGCGTCGACTCCTCCGACGGCTACGGCGTCTGGAACGTGACCGGCCTGGGCCGCGGCCCGGTCGGCACGGCGAGCGTCTGGTGCGGCGACGCCGGGACGGCGGCCCGCTTCCTGCCGCCCTTCGCCGCCACAGGGCACGGCGACTTCGGGTTCGAGGGCTCGGCCCAGCTCACCGCCCGCCCCGTGGCTCCGCTCGCCGACGCCCTGCGGCGGCTGGGGGCCGAGGTCACCACGGGGCCGGGCGGACGCCTGCCGCTGCGGGTGCGCTCGCAGGGGCTCGACGGCGGCGCGCTGACCGTGGACGGAACCCTCAGCAGCCAGTTCCTGACCGGACTGCTGATGGCGGGCCCGCTGATGCGCCGCGCACTGACGCTGACCGTGCCGGACCTCGTCAGCCGGCCGTACATCGACATGACCCTCGCCCTGATGCGGCACTTCGGCGCCGAGGTCGACGAGACCGTCCCCGGAGAGTTCACCGTCCGACCGACGGGCTACCGGGGCGCCGCCCTGCCGATCGAGCCCGACGCCTCCACGGCCTCGTACGTCTTCGCCGCCGCGGCGATCACCGGCACGAGCATCCGCGTGCCCGGTCTCGGCCTCGGCAGCCTCCAGGGCGACCTGCGCTTCACCGAGGTCCTGGCGCGCACCGGGGCCCGGGTGGAGACCACCGGCGAGGCGACGACGGTCACCGGCACCGGGGCGTTCCGGGGCGGGTTCACCGTGGACATGGGTGAGATCTCGGACACCTTCATGACGCTCGCCGCGATCGCGCCCCTCGCGGACGCCCCGATCACCATCACCGGTATCGGACACGCGCGCCTGAAGGAGTCGGACCGGGTCGCCGCCGTCGAGGGCAACCTGCGGGCACTCGGCATCCGGACCGAGACCGGCGGGGACTGGATCACGGTCCATCCCGGGACGCCCGTACCGGCCCGGATCGTGTGCCACCGCGACCACCGCATCGCGATGGCGTTCTCCGTCCTCGGGCTGCGCACCGAGGGGCTCACGCTCGACGACCCCGGCTGCGTCGCGAAGACCTTCCCGGGCTTCCACGAGGAGCTGCGCCGCCTCTTTCCCCAGTGAGCCATTGCCGTACCGGTGTTCGAGACCGCACCCGTCGGGCCCTGGTGGTGGTCACGGCACAACGCACCTGGGCCGGGCGGCCCGCGACGACCTGACCCGTACCGGCCCGTGCCGACCCGCCGGACGACCGGTGGCCGGGCACCCAGAAGCGGGCGGAGGTGGGTGCCTTGGACACCTCGTCCAACGGGCCCGAGCGAAGGGATGGTTGTCGGGCAACTGAAGCGGATCACCCCCCATGGTTGGAGTGTCGTGAACACATCTGTCACCAGGCATCGAGATCCGGTCCGCGCCGGCACAGCCGCTTGCCCAGGGCGGGTTGCAGCCGTGTCCGACGACACCGTCACCGAGCTCTGCGCCACCCTCTTCTCCTCGTTCCCCAGGAAGGACCAGCGCCGGCGGGGAGAGCAGTACCTCCGCGGGCTGCTCACGACCGAAGGGCGTAAGACCGCCCGTAACATCGCGGCCCAACTGGGCGCCCCCGCCACGGAACAGACGCTGCATCACTTCATCGCCGACTCCACCTGGAACTGGCGGCCCCTGCGCGCCGCCCTTGCCGCCCATCTGGAGCGCAGGTCGGCCCCGCAGGCCTGGGTCGTACGGCAGATGTCGATACCGAAGACCGGTGAGCACTCGGTCGGCGTCGACCGGGGGCTCGCCCCGCGTCCGCGCCAGTCGTTCCGCGGCCAGCAGGCCTTCGGCGTGTGGCTCGCCTCCCAGGAGCTGAGCGCACCCGTCGACTGGCGGCTGATCCTGCCCGATCAGTGGGTCCACGACCACGCGCTGCGCGACCGGGCGGGCGTTCCCCGGGAGGCGGGGGCCGAGACCCCGGAGGAGTGCGCCGTGGCGGTCGCCCTGGAGGCCGCGCACCGCTGGGGCCCGCGCAGGCCGGTCCTGATCGACCTGCGGGAGGGCGACGTGTCCGCGGCGGTGGCCCCGCTCTCGGCGGCGGGTGTCCCCTTCCTCCTCCGGATCGACCCCTCGCAGCGTCTGTCCGTCTCGGACCGTGCCATGCCGGGCTTCCGGGGCGGTCCGCTGCCGGCGCAGCAGATCCTCCAGCTGGTCAGGGGGGTCCGCCGCCCGGTGCCGTGGCAGGACGCGGCCGCCGGGCACGCCCCCCGTATGTCGCTCGCCGCGATGGTCCCGGTGGCCCTGCCGGATCCTTCCGCCCCGCAGCGCGGACTGTTCCTGCTCGGTGAGTGGACCGACCCGACCCGGCCGCCCTCCGCGCTCTGGCTCACGGGCATGAGGCAGCCGGGACCCGGGCCGCTGGTACGCCTCACCAAGCTCACCCGGCGCGTGGCCGCGGACTTCGCGCGCGTCGGCGAGGAGACCGGACTGCGGGACTACGTGGGCCGTTCCTTCCGCGGCTGGCACCGGCACATGACCCTCTCCTCCGCCGCCCACGCGGCCGTGGTGCTGTCCCGTGTCGGCTACGAGACGGACCGTCCGGCCGAACTCGTCTCCGCCTGAGGGGCCGTGCCGGGCCGGCGCTGTCGGCGCAGGACCTCGCGGGACCGGTGCAGCCTCAGGGCCAGCTGCACCTCCAGGGTTCTGCCCGGCTGCTGCCAGGCGTCGCCCAGCAGGTCGGTGACCCGGTCGAGGCGCCGGGCCACGGTGTTGGGGTGGACGTTCAGGACGTCGGCCGCGGCGGCCTGGCTGCCGCCCGCGGCGAAGTACGACTCCAGGGTGCCGGTGAGGTCGGTGAGCCGGTCGCGGTCGTAGTCGAGGACCGGGCCGATCGAGGACCGGATGTAGCCGTCCACGTCGTGGTCGTCGGAGAGCAGCAGGCCGAGGAAGCCGAGGTCCTTCGCCGAGGCCGTGCCACCCGCGCCGTCCAGCGCGGTCAGCGCGTCCAGGCAGCGCATCGCCTCCTTGTGCAGCCGTCCGACGGCGGCGATGCCCCGGCCCGGCCCGGCTGCGCCCACGGACACCGGGTGACCCAGCAGCGGAGAGAGCTGGTCGGCGACGGCGCGGGCCGCGGCCGAGGCGTCCGTGCCCGGCAGGAGCAGCACGATGTGGCCGCTGTGGACCGTCTTGAGCCCGGTCATCCGGTGCGCGTAGGAGGAGGCCCACACCACGGCGCGCCCCTGATCGCCGCCCTCGGGATGGGCGACGAGCAGGACGTGCGGCGCCTCCAGATCGACCCCGAGGCGGCGCGCCCGCTGCGCGAGGTAGTGCGTCTGATGCCCACCGCGGGTGTCGGCCGCGAGGAGTTCGTCGAAGAGGTCGTCGCGTACGGGGCCTTCGGCGACGGCCGTGCTGCGTCTGAGGAGGAGCTGGATCGCGAAGGTCTGCGCGGTGAGCCGCAGCAGGCCCTCGTCCTCCCCCACCAGGGCCGTGTTGGGTCGCAGCACCAGCACGCCCAGGTCCTCCGCCCCCGCGGTCACCGGGGCGACCCAGGTGCCCTGCGCGGTGACGACGGGGCGCAGGTGGGCGTGCGCGTCCAGCGCGGCCTCGGCGACGGCCGTCTCGTCCAGGCCACCCAGATCACCGCAGGCGGCGAGCGGCCGGCCGGCCGGGTCGCGCAGCTGCAGCGCCGAGTCCAGCGCGTCACCTGCCGCCTTCGCCACGGTGGTCAGGTCGGCACCGGCGAGGAGTAGGCCGAGGGTGTGGCTGTGCGCCTCGTTGAGCTGCTGGAGCCTGACCAGGCTGGTACGGGTACGGAAGCCGTCCAGCTCCAGCCGGCCGAGCTCGCCCCTGGCCTGCTCGAACCGGCCGGCGCGCTCGATGGCGACGGCGGCGAGCGCGGCCAGCGAGCAGACCAGGCCTATCTCGTCCGGGCTGAAGTGGCGTACCGAGCGGGCGGCGCCGTAGAGCACTCCGAGGGTCTGTTCGCCGTTGCACATCGGCACAGCCATCATCGCGTGCAGCCCCTCCGCCCGTACGACGTCATCGGCGCTCTCGTCGTGCTCGATCGTGTCGTCGTCGAGGTAGTCGGCCGTCCACAGCGGCGCCCTGGCCATGAGGGTCCGGTGGCCCAGGCCGAAGGCGGCGGGGATCGTGTGACCGGTGACGAGCGCGGTGGTCGAGCCGTCGGAGACGTACACCTGGAGTGCGCCCTCCGCGTCGAGGAGGGCGAGGGAGGTCATGTCGAAGTTGAGGAGCCGCTTGACCCTCCGGGTGACCACGCGCAGCAGGGAGTCGACGTCGTGGGGCGACGTCAGGTCCCGGGCGGTGTCCACGAGGTCGGCCAGGCCGTCCTCGCGCTGGCGGCGCTGTCCCTGCCAGGCCTGCACGTCGCGGGCCAGACGCACGGCCCGCTCCAGGCGGGCCAGGTCCTGGCCGGTGGCGCCGTCGCGGCGGGCACGCTGTAGCACCTCGTCGAACCGGCCCGGTGGCGCCTGTTCGGCGAGGAATTCGAGGACTTCGAGGACGTCGGGGACGGCCATCCGGCCGGTGTCATGGGTGGTCTGTGGAACCGTCATGATGTGCGAGCCCCCAGCCCGTCGTACACGTTTTCGCCCGTTATCGGTCCGAAACTAGTTCGACGGTGATCTTCCGGTCAACCGGCGACCGTCAACCGGCGAGGGGCAGGTGGTGGCGCTCGGGGAGGGAGTGCCGTACCGCGCCCGCGAGATCGGTCCCCCGGTCCAACTCCGCGACCATCGCCTCGTACCGGGGCGGCGAGCTGCTGCGGAACCGGGAGAGGAACACGGACAGACCGGTGTAGAGCTCATGGCGGCGGCCGAGCCTGCGCTGTGCCTCGACCCACTGGTCGAGGGCGCGCAGCCGGGACTGTTCGAGGCGGGCGATGTGCGTCCGCAGATGCGGTCCGGTCACCACTCCGGTGTACGCGTCGGCGGTCCACAACTCCAGTGCCTCGCCGAGTCGTTCGGCGGCCGTCGGGTAGTCCTCCAGCTCCATGGCCCGGTATCCGGCGCCGGACGCACGCTGGAACATGCGGAGGTCGGAGGTGCCGCCTCCGGTGTCGAGCCGGTAGCCGCCGGAGAACGAGACGAGGACGTCGCGCGCCGTCCGGCGGCCGGACGCGGCGGGTGCGGGGCCCGTCGCCTCGCGGCGGACGCCCAGCGCGGCGTCGATCAGCTCCCGCAGCCGGCGGACATGGGTCTCGATCATGTCGTGCGCGTGCCGCGGCGGCCCTTCGGGCCAGAGTTCCTGCGTCAGGACGGTCGTCGGCACGATGTGGTCGGCATGCGCCGCGAGCAGTGCGAGCAGTTGACGGGCCGGTGCCGCCGTGGGAACGATCGGCGTCCCGCTCTCCTGGACAGCTAGCAAGCCCAGCACCTTCAGATCCATAGCGCCCCCTCCATGGTCACGTCCTGCCAACCATAAGATAATAATGACCACTTCGTTTTTTCAGAGTGCCTGTCTTGACGGCAAGGAAACATTCGGCGGACCTTACGGCGCCTCACCAGGCCCGTGCGGCCGTCACGCCCAGCCAGACGGCTCCGAGTCCGGCCGCCAGGCTCCCCGCCACGTTCGCCGCCGCGTATCCCTTCGCCCCGCCCTCGTACAGCTTCAACGTCTCGTAGGAGAACGTGGAGTACGTGGTCAGCGCCCCGCACAGGCCCGTGCCGAGCAGCAGTTGGGCGCGGGCGGAGGTGACCCCGGTGAGCAGCCCGAGGACGAAGGAGCCGACGACGTTGACCGCGAACGTGCCCCAGGGGAAGACGGAATCGTGCCGGGACTGGACGGCCCGGTCGGTGAGGTAGCGCAGGGGCGCGCCGACGACGGCCCCCGCCATGACGAGCAGCCAGTTCACTCGGGCCGCTCCCGGCCCACGTACCGGATGACCTCGCAGTCGTCGAGGATCACCAGACCCTCCGTCACCAGCGTGTCGAGCTGCGGCAGGAAGTCCCGTACCCGGTCCTCGGTGTCCACGATCAGGATCGCGACGGGCAGGTCCTCGCTGAGCGAGAGCAGCCGTGAGGTGTGGACGAGCGAGGACGCGCCGAAGCCCTCGACGCCCCGGAAGACGGAGGCGCCGGCGAGGCCCGCCTCGTGGGCCCGGTGCACGATCTCGGCGTACAGCGGCCGGTGGTGCCACGTGTCGCTCTCCCCGACGAGGATCGTCACCCGCAGGGCCTTGCCCACCAGCCTGGTCATCGTGTCCTCCTCGACAGAGCGCTTCGGGTCGCGGCGGTCGCGGCCCAGACGGCGGCCAGGGCCGCCGCGACCGTCACACCCATGTATGCCACGCCACGGGCCGCGTCCCCCGCGCCGAGCAGCCGCTGCGTGTCGAGGGCGTACGCGGAGAAGGTGGTGAACCCGCCGAGGACCCCGGTGCCGAGGAAGGGGCGCAGGAGCGGGTGGGGCGCGGTGAGGGCCTCGGTGACCAGGACCATCAGGACGCCGATCGCGGCGCAGCCGCTCACGTTCACGGCGAGGGTGGTCCAGGGGAACGCTCCGGCCGGGGTGGGCCAGGCGAGCGACGCGCCGTAGCGGGCCACCGCGCCGAGGGCCCCGCCGGCGGCCACCGCCCCGACGACCGGCAGCTGTCCGCGGAAGTGCATGGGGCCAGGCTATGCGGCCGCGACCGCCCTCAGAGCTCCCGGAGGCGGACTGGCGAGGCGGACAGGCGCGGTCCCTGGCCTGGGGCATTAACCAGGGACCGCCGCCCGTTCCGCCTCGTCCTGAGATGGTCGGGCCGGGCTCCGACCAGGTCAAACCCCGGGCGCGGAGTCTGTCAGATCAGTTCAGGGCCGCGGCGATCAGCAGCCCGAAGGCGGCGGTGATCAGCACCGTACGGATCAGATGGAAGCCGTTCCAGCGCTTCTCGAAGGCCGCCCGGACGGCGGACGGGGCCTCGCCCGTGCGCTCCGAGGCGGCCAGCGCGTTGTTGAGGGGGATGTTGCCGCCGATGGTGACCAGGTGGTTCAGGAGCGCGCAGACGAGGCCGGCCAGGATCAGCCACTTCTGGGTGTCCGAGCGCCCCTCGACGGGCACGAAGAACGCGGCGACCGGGAAGGCGACGACGCCCAGGAACACGAGCAGGAACACCGGCTTGGGCACGTACTCGTTGATCCGCCGCATGGCGTCGACGAACGCGCCGTCGTCGAGCCGGGCCAGCGCGGGCATGATCCCGGTGAGGAAGATCAGCATGAACCCGGCGTAGAGACCGGTGGAACCGATGGCGAGGGCGAGCAGCGTGGTGGCCATGGGGCCATCATGACGGGCCCCATGGCCACCGCGCAGCGCCTGTGGACAACGATCGGCCGCTGCACCGATCGGCCGCCGCCATACGGATCACCCGCCGTACGGATCACCTGCTGCACGGATCACCCGCTGTACGGATCACCCGATTCCCTGACCGCCGGGTCGCCCGGAGTCCGATCGGGGGCCGCGTCGAGGAGCCGGTCCGCCTGCCGGATCGCCTCGGTCAGCTCCCGTACCACCTTCGAACCCGACCGCTCGGCGATCGCCCCCGAGCGCTCCGCGAGCTCCGCGAGCCGGGGCGCGTCGGGCAGATCGCCGCCCCGCAGCCGGTCGGCGAAGTAGGCGGTGACGGCGGTCAGTTGCAGGCTGTCGTGGCCCGGCCCCCAGAGCGCGGAGGCGAGCGCTCCGGTCCCGACGCTCCCGGTGGCCTCGTGCGGGGCGCGGCTCTTCGGATCGAGCCAGCGGACCGTGGCCGTGGCCAGCGGCCCGGAGCGGCCCGCCCGGGTCTTCACGGCGTACAGCGCGGTGACCGTGTGACCCGCGCCGACCTCGCCCCCATCCACCCGGTCGTTACGGAAGTCCTCGTCGGCGACCTCCCGGTTCTCGTAGCCGATCAGCCGGAACCGCTCGACGGTCGACGGGTCGAAGGCGACCTGCGCCTTGGCGTCGCGGGCGCGCAGCTCGATGTGGGTGGGCAGCTGGTCCACGAACACCTTGCGGGCCTGTTCGATCGTGGAGACGTACGTGGTGTGGCCGTCGCCCTTGTCGGCGAGCTGTTCCATGAACGCGTCGCCGTACTCGCTGCCGACACCGACCCCGAAGAGGGTGATGCCGTACTCCCGGCGCTCCTCCTCGATCCGGTTGAGGATCGACTGCGCTTCTGTGTCCCCGGTGTTGGCGAGGGCGTCGGAGAGCAGCACGACCCGGTTGGTGGCGCCCTTGCGGTGGCCCTCGACGGCGACGTCGTAGCCGGTGCGGACCCCCGCCTCCACATTCGTGGAGGACGTGGTCGCCAGCTCGTCGACGATGCCGTGGATGCGCTCGCGCTGCCCCTTGACCTGTGTCATGGGGAGCCGGGTCTCGGCCTCGTCGCTGAAGGTCACCAGGGCGACGGAGTCGTCGTCGCGGAGCTCGTCGGTGAGGAGCGAGAGGGACTCCTTGACCAGGTCGAGGCGGCCGGTCTCGGCCATCGAGCCGGAGATGTCGACGACGAACGTGAGGGCGGCGGGCGGGCGTTCGCCCTTCTGCTGGGCCGCCGCCGTCGCGAGCCCGACCCGGACGAGCGACCAGCCGTCCTCCCCGGTCCGCGCCCCGTCGATCGTCACACTGAACCCGTCGCCCTGGGGCCGCGGATAGTCCGGGCGGAAGCTGTTGACGAACTCCTCGGGCCGTACGGACGTCGGATCCGGCAGCCGGCCCTCGGCGAGGGTGCGGCGGGCGTAGCCGTACGAGGCGGTGTCCACGTCCAGGGCGAAGGTGGAGAGGTAGTCGGCGGGCGGGCGGGACCGCTGCTCGCCCTCGGGGGCGTTCTCCTGGGCCGAGTCAGGGCGGGGCGCGTCCGGCGCGTGGTTGCGGCCGCCGCGGTCCGCCGTCGCGTGGTCGAGGTTCCCGCCGCCCGCGCATCCGGTGAGCAGCAGCCCGGCGGCCAGAATCCCGGCTGCGAGCCGCCCCTGGTGTCGTCGCTTCACGTCATCTCCCCCTCATGGTTCGTCACTTGTGAATGTGACGTCCGAGAAGGCCGGAAGGAGCAGACGGAGGAGTTGCGGAAGGATCTCAATGCGGCAACGGCGCCCGGGGCACTCTCCCGTGGCATGGATTCGCCATCCTTTTCAACAGGGGTTGTCACCGTGTGCAGTCGCGTGCGTACATGGAGTGGCACACCGATCGGGCGGGGGTGGTCAGCGGTGGGTGAGACTGCGGGCTCCGTGATGCTCGCGCGATCGGCGATGAACCGGGCGGTGCCCGAGGCCCAGCGGCCTCCCGGGCGCCCCGTCCGCGGCGCGCGGCGGATCAGCGCGGCGCTGGCCGGGCTGGCCGCCTCGACCAGGCACGAGCTGCTGACCTTCGACGACCCGGCCGCCTCCGTGGGCCGCGCCATCCCCGAGCCGTTCCTGGAGTTGGCGGGAGCGTGCATGCGGGCCGCGGCGGAGCGGGCCCCGGAGGTCAGACGGATCGTGCCCCGCCATGCCCTCGCCCATGTGGCGGGCGCGGTCCGGATGCCGGGCCGGGCCCGGCTCGCGGACACCATCCCGTTCAAGATGATCGTCGTCGACCGCTTGGTCGCGGCGGTCCCGCTCGATCTGGAGCTGCTCTACAACGGGGTGCTGCTGATCCGCGATCCGGTCGTCGTCCAGGCCCTGGTCCGCGCCCACCACGCCAGTTGGGACGCGAGCGAGGAGCTGGCAGGCGCGACCGCCGCGAGGACGGAGCTTCCCCCACAGCTCCGCCCGGTCCTCGAAGCGCTCCTCGCCGGGCTCACGGACGAGACGGCGGCGGCCCGCCTCGGCATGTCGGGCCGCACATACAGCCGCCGGGTCGGCGAGCTGATGCATGCCCTGGGCACGACGAGCCGCTTCCGCGCGGGCGCGGAAGCGGCTCGGAGGGGGTGGGTATGACCGCGCCCCGCTCAGCCCGCGGAGCGAGGGCCCGGAAGTGGGCCGGGACGTGGGCCCCGCGGCGGGCCGGGACGCGGGCCCGGCGGTGGACCGGGACGCGGGCCCGGCGGTGGACCGGGACGCGGGCCCGGAAGCGGACCGACAAATGGGCCTGGTGGCGGGCGGCGGAGGCGGAGCGTGAGGGCTTGGGCGATCCAGGCAAGGACCGTGCCCAGGGAGGACGTCACGAAGGCGACGCGGATGAGGGTCGGGTCGGGGAGAGGGACGCACGGGTCGGGGCTCGGGCCGAGACAGTCCGCAACGAGCTTCACCAGCGCCGCCCAGACCAGCAGGCCGAGCACCCCCGTGCAGTACGAGGCCACCGCACCCCGCGCCAGCGGCAGCGGCGCGTAGCCCCGGCCCGCCCAGAAGGCCGCCGCGATCTGGCCGGCGACCAGCACCGCAAAGACCGGCAGGTCGGAGCCACCGACACCGGCCCACGCGTAGACGAGCGCCAGCACGGCGGCCGACAGCGCCGCCGGGATGCCGAAGCGGACGAGGAAGCCCGGCGGCGGCCCCGGCGGGCCGAAGCCGGTGAAGGTGTGCCGCGCCCCACGACGCCACGAGACGTACTGCCCGACCAGCGGCACCAGCGCGGCCGTCGCCACCACCGGCAGCACCAGCGAGACCAGCCGGGCACCCGCCAGGTAGCCCGCGCTGCCGAAGAAGACCACCGCGCCCGGCAGCGACGGCGCGATGAACGCCGCCGCGTACAGCGTCATGACGGGAAGTTCCATCAGGAAGTCGAACATCGGCAGCAGCCCTGCCGCGCTCAGCCCCAGCACCGCCCACAGGACCCGTCGCGGCCCGCGGTTGCGTGCCAGGACCGGCCCCCACGCCCCGGCGACCAGCACCAGCCACCGTACGAGGGCCCAGCCGCACAGGCCGGCCAGCGCGAGGTACGGGAGGGCCAGCGAGGCCCCGTGCCCGTGCACCATCACCAGGCTGGACACCCCCGACGGGGACAGCAGCCGGAACGCGCCCAGGCCGAGGCCCAGGCCAAGCCCGGCCTGCCGGATCCGCGCCGGGGTGAGGGAGACCGGGGCGTGGACCACCGCCTGCCACAGCACCGTCCCCGCCGCACCCACGAGCAGGCACCCGGACAGGACATCCGCCACGAGCTCCGTCACCGGCCCGGCCTGACTACCGCCGCCGATCGGCCCCAGCCGCAGATTGTCGTAGAGGAAGGCCGCCACTCCCCCGACCGTGCACATGTCCCAGAAGCCGGCCTCGTACCGCACCCGGCCGTCGGCCAGCACCCGGGCCCGCTGGGCGGGCGGCGGGTGGACGCTCAGCAGAGCGCGCGGGCCCGAGAGGGCGCCGGGGCGGCCCGGGACGGCGCCGGAGTTGCCCGGGACGTCGAACAGTCGGCGCAGGCCGTCCGCCGAGCCCTCCCACTCCGTGACGCGCGCGTCGGCGTACAGCTCCCGGCTGCGCAGCACACCGTTCTTCAGCACGGTCACCAGTACGGCGAGCAGGGCGATCTGGACGACGAAGGCCAGGACGGAGCCTCCGAGCGCCGGCCCGAGCAGCAGGGCGGCCGGCGCGGCGAGGACGCTCAGGACCACGAGCGGCGGCCCGCTCGCCCGCCACAGGATCAGCGTGAGGAAGGCGATGTCCAGGTCCCGGTTGCGGATATGGGCGAGTTCGTGGAGGACGATGCTCCGGAACGCCTCCCGGTCGAGGGTGTACAGGGTGAGCAGCCCGCCGCTCAGCACCACCCGCCGTTGCCCCACCCGCCCGAAGGCCACGGCGTGCACCGCCGGGTTCAGTGGTTCGGCGAGGAAGGTGACCCGGGCGCGCACACCCGTCTCGTTCAGCAAGCCCGCCAGATACTCGGAGAGTTCCGGCATGCCGCTCAGTCGGCGGTAGCCGCGCCGTCGGGTCCGCCAGCCGGGCAGCCCGGCGTAGACACCGAGGAGCGCCACCAGCAGGACGGCCGAGGCTCCTGCGGTGACCAGCGGGCTCGCGTCGGCGCGCGGGTCCTCGCAGTCACCGAAGTCGCTCTCGGTCGGGATGCGGATGTCCGTGTCCGGGGCGCGCTCGCGGGCCGCCTCTTCCGTCGCCCGGGCCATGCAGGTGTAGTAGCCCCGCATCTCCTCCAGCTTCACCGAGCTGAGGACGACGGACGACGTGCCGTTCACCAGCAGCGCGGAGACGACGGCCATCGCGGCGATCAGCAGCGCGAAGCGTACGGAGGTGCCGGAGGGCAGCATGAACGGGCCCGGACGACCAGGAGCCGGGCCCGGACGACCAGGAGCCGGCCAGGGACGACCGCGCGCCGGGCTCGGACGACCGCGCGCCGGCCACGGCTTCGACCGCGTCACGGAGCGACCTCGGCCGGCCCCTCCCCGCCCTGGTCCGCGCCCGGATCGCCACCGTCCGGCGTTTCCTGGGACAAGGTGGCGAGTTCCGCGACGATCCCGTCGGCGATCGCCCGCGCCTGCGGTTCCGGGACCTGCCAACGGGCCGCCGCCCGCGCGGCCACCTCGCGCAGCTGTGCCAGTTGCTCGGGGGTCAACCGTTCGGGGGTCACCCGCTCAGGGGTCGAAGGCTCGACTCGTACCGGGGCGTCCGGCCGTGGGCGGCGGCGCAGTAGCCGGGGCAGCAGCCGGTCCCTTGTCGTGTCCACCGCGCGGGCGGTGGCCTGCTGCGCGAGGTGGTCGAGGACCTGGACCGCGGCGGCGAGGGACGCCGCGCTGATGACGGCGGCCACCACGTCGAGGCCGATCGCCAGCGGTTCGTCACGACGTGCCGGCCGCAGCCGGTCCTGCGCCGGGGACTGGTGGAAGGCCTCGGCCGTCATCGGAAACTGCGGCAGTTCGTGCGGGGCTGTCGCCTCCACCGCACGGCGTGCCAGCCGGGTCGCCGTCGCGGTGTCGTACCGGCCGCCGCCGCTCGCCCCCTGGTACTCGTATCCACGCATGCCCTCGGACGCCTCCCCCGGTCACCACGCAATGCCGCGAACTCCCCATCATGCCAGGGGAGTTCGCGGCACGCCGGGCTTGGCTCGATCCATCCGCCGGACGGCTGCTCCGGGGGCCGCTACGACACGATGTCCTTGCGGGCGAAGCCCCGGAAGGCGAGCGCGAAGAGGATCACCGCGAAGGTCACCGAGATCGCCGTGCCCTTCAGCATCCCGCCCCACTCCAGCTGGGGCTGGAGCGCGTCCACCCAGGCGTACTGCCAGTGCGCGGGGATGAAGTCACGCCAGTCGCCGAGCGCCGTGACGGCGTCCAGGACGTTGCCGATGATCGTCAGACCGACCGCGCCGCCGACGGCGCCCAGCGGGGCGTCGGTCCGGGTGGAGAGCCAGAACGCCAGTCCGGCGGTGACCAGTTGGGAGACGAAGATGAACGCGACGGCCAGACCGAGCCGGGGCAGGGTCTCGGCGGCGGGGAGAGCCCCGCCGGTGGGGAGCTTCAGCGGCCCCCAGCCGTAGGCGACCGTGCCCGCGACGAGCGCCACCAGCGGCAGCAGCACCATCGCCGCCGCGCTGAAGCCGAGCGCCACCGCCAGCTTGGACCAGAGCAGCCGGGCCCGGGGGACGGGCGCGGCCAGCAGATAGCGCAGCGAGGACCAGCTCGCCTCGGAGGCGACGGTGTCCCCGCAGAACAGGGCCACCGACACCACGAGGAGGAAGCCTGCCGAGACGAAGAGACAGGTCGCGGCGAAGTTCGCCGCCGAAGCCGTCGCCGTGTCCATCAGCGTGATCCGGCCGTTGCCGCCGCCGTCCTGGCCCCCGCCGATCGCGAAGGCGATGATCAGGATGAACGGCAGGGCGGCGAGCACGGCGCCCATGACCAGGGTGCGGCGCCGCTTCAGCTGCCGTACGGCCTCGACGCGCAGCGGCAGGGTGCGCCGCGCCCGGTAGCCGGGTGCGGTCTCCGCCAGTTCCGCGGTCGTGCTCATGCGGATCCTCCTCCGATCAGTGTCAGGAACGCGTCCTCGAGCCGCCGGTGCGGACCCACACCGGTCACGGGCACGTCCAGGCGGACGAGTTCGCCGATCAGGGCGGTCGCGTCGGCCCCGTCGAGACGGACCAGGAGCCCGCCCTCGGTCCGTACCGCCGAGCCGATCCCCGGCAGCGCGCCGATCTTGTCCACGAGCGGATCGGGCACGGCGTCCCCGAGCGTCACGAGCAGGGTGTCGCCCGCGCCCGTGATCTCGCCGACCGGTCCGGCCTGCACGAGCTGCCCGCGGTCCATCACCACGAGATGGGTGCAGGACTGCTCGACCTCCGAGAGGAGGTGGCTGGAGACGATGACGGTCCGGCCCCCGGCCGCGTACCGGATCATCACGTCCCGCATCTCGCGGATCTGTGGCGGGTCGAGACCGTTGGTCGGTTCGTCGAGGATCAGCAGGTCCGGCATGCCGAGCATGGCCTGGGCGATCGCGAGCCGCTGCCGCATGCCCTGCGAGTACGTCCGTACGGCACGGGCCAGGGCGTCGCCGAGGCCGGCGATCTCCAGGGCCTCCTCGATGTGCGCGTCCTCGGCGGGGCGGCCGGTGGCCTTCCAGTACAGCTCCAGGTTGTCCCGCCCGGAGAGGTGCGGCAGGAAGCCCGCGCCCTCGACGAAGGCACCGACCCGGGACAGGACCGGGGCGCCCGGGCGGATGGCCTGCCCGAAGACCCGGATCTCCCCGTCGTCCGGGGTGATCAGGCCCATGAGCATGCGCAGGGTGGTGGTCTTCCCGGCGCCGTTGGGCCCGAGCAGCCCGAGTACCTGCCCCTGCTCGACGCGGAAGGAGAGATCCCGTACGGCATAACGGTCGGAGGACTTGGCGTACTTCTTCGTCAGCCCCGTGATCTGCAGCGGTACGGCGGCGAGTTCGGGATCCGGGGCGGGAGCCGCGGTCCGCCGCCGGCCGGTCAGCAGCAGCGCGGCGGCGATCAGCGCTCCGGCGAGCGGCAGCCCCCACACCCACCAGGGCATCGCGGCCGCCTGCGTGGTCACGGCGGGCGCCGTCGGCACGGTCAGGGGGCTCTCGACGGCGACGGTGTACGTGGCCGGGGCGGCCGGGGAGGCGTAGCCGAGGTCGGTGGCGGAGAGCACGAGCCGCAGCCGGTGGCCGGCCTCGACCTCGTGGTCGATCGCGGGCAGCGTCAGCTCGACGCTCCTGCCCTTCCGGGCGTCCTCGACGCGGACCGGGGCGACGAGCTGGGCGGGCAGCACCTGCTGACGCCCGTCGGGCCCGGCGTCGTAGACCTTGGCGAAGAGGACGGCGGATCCGTCCGGGCTGTCGGAGGTGACCTTGACGCGGACGGTCGGCGTGCCCGTGATCCGTACCGCCTCGGTCTGCGGCTTCGCGTCGAACCGGGCGTACTGGCCCGGGAAGTCGAGGGAGAGGCCGACGCCGAGGGAGGAGAGCCCGGCGAGTCCGCCGCCGACGCCGGGGACGGCGGAGATGGCGGGCGGGTTGGCGCCGGCGGGGTTGGCGAAGGACTGGGGACGGCCGTCGCCGAGGGCGACGGACACGGTGTCGCCGGACAGCCCGGGATAGGTGTCGGCACTCGCGCCGCGCAGCTGCGCCTCGCCGTCGGTGGAGTCGACTCCCCCGGTACGGCTGACGCGGAACGCGGGACCGGTGCCGGCGCTCGTGTCCTGCTTGAGGTAGCGGTCGAACCAGTCGCCGATCCGGGCCTCGACGCGCTCGGTCTCGCGGTCGCCGCCGTCGTGGCCGCCCGCGATCCAGTCGACGGCGACGGGCGCGCCGTTGGCGGCGATCGTCTTCGCCATCGCGTCGGCGTGGGTGAGCGGGAAGAGGGAGTCGCTCTGCCCCTGGACGATCAGCGCGGGGACCTTGATCCTGGCCCCGACGGCGGAGGGGCTGCGGGCTTCGAGGAGCGTACGGGCGGCGGCGTCGGGCTTCCCGGAGACGGCGACGCGCTCGTACATGGCGCACAGCTCGCCGGTGAACCGCCCGCACCCATCGGCCTTGCCGGGCTCGGCCCCGGGCCCGGCGCCGGTCGAGAAGAAGATCCCGGCCCAGAGCTTCTTGAAGACGCCGTCCGGGAAGAGGGCGTCGGCGAGGTTCCAGTACGTGATCTGGGGGGCGATCGCGTCGACGCGGGTGTCGTACCCGGCGGCGAGCAGCGAGACCGCCCCGCCGTAGGACGCTCCGGTGACGCCGACGCGCGGGTCGCCGGCCTTGTCGAGCTGGACCTCGGGCCGCTCGGCGAGCCAGTCGACGAGCCGCTGGACGTCCTTGACCTCGTGGCCGGGGTCGTTGAGTCCGATCTCCCCGGTGGAGGCGCCGAAGCCGCGCGCCGACCAGGTCAGGACGGCGTAGCCGTCGCGGGCGAGCTTCTCGGCCTGGGCGCGGACGTCGTCCTTGGAGCCGCCGAAGCCGTGCCCGAGCAGGACAGCGGGCCGTCGGCCGTCGCCGCCGCCGCTCTCGGCGGTGAAGTAGGAGGTGTCGATCCGCGCCCCGGGCATGTCGAGCACCTGGTCCGCGCGGTGCACGGGCGGCGGTTCGTCGGAGGCGACGGCGGTCCAGGTGCCGGCGCCCGCGAGCACGGCGAGGGCGGCGGTGACCGCGGCCCACCGGGGAAGTCGGAATGGCATGTGTCGAGCGTAGGCGGGCAGCCTGTGCGGCTCGGCTGCCCCGGGGCGGAAATCGCGAGCCTCCTGGAGTCGTACGCCGTACCGTCCGCGTACACCAGGCGCGGTACGCGCGTCCCGAGCGAGAGGACCGGCATGAGGATCGAGCGGGCGACGACGGCGGCCGAACTACTCGCGGCGGAGCACCTGTACGACGGTCCGGCGCGACCGGAGTGGGCGGAGGCGTTCCTCGCCGCACCGGGCCATCTGATGCTGATCGCGTACGCGGAGGACGGTTTCCCGGCGGGGTTCGTCTCCGGGATCGAGATGCTCCACCCGGACAAGGGGGTGGAGATGTGTCTGTACGAGCTGTCGGTGGACGAGGGGTACCGGCGGCGGGGCGTCGGGCGGGCGCTGGCGGAGGCGCTGGTGGCCGAGGCACGGGAGCGGGGCTGTTACGACGTGTGGGTGGGGGTGGACACGGACAACGAGGCCGCGTTGCGGACGTATCGGTCGGCGGGGGCCCGGGACGAGGGCGGGTTCGCGATGCTGACCTGGGAGTTCGAGGTGAAGGACCGGTGAGGGGACCGGATGCCCTCTTGTACGACCCATGTCGACACGAGACTCTGTGGCGCACCACGCAGGCCGTACTTGCGGTAACCCGAACAATGAAAGGTTCAGGTGCCCCACCACATGACCCGTATACCCCGCCGCGCGATAGCGCTGGTCCCCGTTCTCGCGCTCGCCGCCGGCCTCCAGCTGGCCGTCTCCCCCACCGCCCAGAGCGCCCCCCTCGTCGGGGACCTCCGACTCGCCCCGGCCTCGACCGCGATCGAGAACAGCTGGATCGTCGTCCTCAAGGACGGCTCGACCCGCGCCGCCGACCTGGGCGTGACGCCGAAGCACGAGTACCGCTCGGTCCTGAAGGGCTTCTCGGCCAGCATGTCCCGCGCGCAGGCGGCGACGCTGGCCGCCGACCCGCGCGTCGCGTACGTGGAGCAGAACGCGACGGTCCGGATGGCCGAGACGCAGCCGGGCGCGACCTGGGGCCTCGACCGGGTCGACCAGCGCAACCTGCCGCTGTCGACGACGTACACGTACAACACCACGGCCTCGAACGTCACCGCGTACATCATCGACACCGGAATCCGGACCTCGCACAGCGAGTTCGGCGGCCGGGCGAGGGTGGGCACGGACACGGTGGGCGACGGCCAGAACGGCCAGGACTGCCAGGGCCACGGCACGCACGTCGCGGGCACGGTCGGCGGCGCGAAGTACGGCGTCGCCAAGGGCGCGAAGCTGGTGGCGGTACGAGTCCTCAACTGCACCGGCTCCGGTACGACGGCCGGGGTCATCGCCGGCGTCGACTGGGTCACGGCCAACGCGGTCAAGCCGGCGGTCGCCAACATGAGCCTGGGCGGCGGCGCGAACACCTCCCTCGACAACGCGGTGAAGCGCTCGATCGCGTCGGGCGTGAGCTACGCGATCGCCGCGGGCAACGGCAGCATCCTGGGCTGGCCCGCGAACGCGTGCAACTACTCCCCGGCCCGCGTCCCGGAGGCGATCACGGTCGGCGCGACGGACTCCGCCGACAAGCGGGCGTCGTTCTCCAACTACGGCACGTGCGTGGACCTCTTCGCCCCGGGTGTCTCCATCACGTCGGCGTGGAAGGACAACGACACGGCGACGAACACCATCTCGGGCACGTCGATGGCGACCCCGCACACAGCGGGCGTCGCAGCCCTCTACCTGTCGAAGTACCCGACGGCGACCCCGGCCCAGGTGAGCACCGCGATCACCAACAACGCCACGCCGGGCAAGGTCCAGGACCCGCGAACGGGCTCCCCGAACAGGCTGCTGTACTCGATCTTCTAACCCACGAGACGCCCGAGGAGCTCCGACCCCACCGGGTACGGCAGCTCCTCGGGCACTCGCTTCCCGGCCTCATCGAGCCGCCCCTCGCGCACGAGCGCGTGAACCTCATGGGCAAGCGGCGTGACGTCCCGCACGCCGACGATCCACTCATCGGCATACCGCCGCGCCGCCTCCCCCGCGAGCCCCAACTGCAGCGACCGATGCGGCAGCGCACCGAGCCGCAGATCCCGCTCAGGATCCCACTGCACGCGAGCCGGCGACTGCCGCAACTCCCGCTTCCAGGCACCGCGGTCGACGTGAAGGCCCCGCACATAGTGCGAGAGACAGGCGTGACGCAGGGCCCACTCGAACCCCTCGCGGCTGATCTCCACGGCAAGCACGGTCTGCTGCCCCTCCTTCAGCCCCCACCCGCAGCGGTACATCATCCACAGGAACGACGGCTTGATCCACGTCATCCGCTCCCGCTTCCACGCGGCGGGGAACCGCCCGTCACGTGCGGCCGGAAGACCGATGGCGGGGCCGTACGCCTGATAGACGGTCACCGTCGACTCGGTGTGCTGGGCGCGGATCTGGTACTTCGGCGGAACGACAGACATGGGCCCAAGGGTGCGCGAACGCGCGCCCCGGGGCCAGTCGTTTTCGCATTGGCGGCCGGGCCAAGTCCGTCACCGCCCAAGCCGGGATGCCTCCGAGACGATGGCCCCCTGGGCACTCACCCGGACAGCTCGGCCCGCCACTGCCGTGGCCACTGCCCCGACGGCGGCGGAGCTCCGTTGATTCCGAGGTCGCGTCGCGCGCTCTCGTAGAAGTCGTCACGCGCCGCACTCGCCAGCCGATGGGCCTTGGTCCACATCTCCGTGTCGACTGGCCCCTCCCGTATGAGCAGCTCGATGGTCCAGATCGTCTCGTGCCAGCGCCGTGCCGCCGCGATCGTCTCCGCGTCCCCCACGAGCAGGACAGACTCCCACTCCGTCGCACGGTGAGACTCCGCGTCGGCGAGCAGAGGCAGCCCCTCGGCCGGCAGCAACGGATCGGCCACGTCCGCGAATCCGAGGGCGGCGCCTATGCGCTGGGCGACGCGAAGCTGCGCCTTGAGAGCGTTGGCGTAGCGGCCGTATGTCTCGAAACGCTTCTCATCCCACCGCTCCTCCCGCTGCCGCTTCCACCGCCGACGCTCGGTCAAGCTCTGCACGGCGTAGGAGCCGAGCGAACCGACCACGACGCCTATCAGAGTCGGCAATTGATCCAATAGCGCCACAGGCCCTCCCCGACCGGTTTCCTGGTGCCGCACGCTCATCGCTCCGCAGCGGACAGCCCCTCACCCACCTTAGGCATGAAGCACCTCTGCTTGGGGGATGCCGAACGGCTCGTCTCCACACTCCCGTTGACGAACGGGATCGGTCGCGGACGCGCCTGGGGAGCGAGTCTCTGTTGGCGCGGGCGGAGCCGACCCAGTCCGTCTGCCAGGGCGGGCCCATGATGGCGTCGGTCACCGGCCGGGCTCTGCCTTACCGGCCTCGCGGCGCAGGTGCACGGCCTGTTCGAGCAGCGCCATGGCTGTGCCGTTGTCGAGCGCCTCAGCGGCGCGGGCTTCCAGGTCGAGTACGCGCGGCGATGGCGGCCCGCAGGGCCTTCGGGGGCCGGTCGGGCATGGGCGGGATGCCGGCACCCGCGTGCCGGGGTGCGGTGGTCATGCTGCCGAGCTCCCCTCGGACGCCAGGGAGCCGGTGGCCTCGGCCCTGCCCGTGAGCGCCTCGTACGCCTCGGTCGACAGCAGAACACCCTGCGGTCTGCGGTGCGCGCCGATCAGCACGGGGTCCGCCTCGGCTCCTCGGCGCTCGAACTCGGCCAGTATCCGGGAGAGTCCGGCACGGGCATCGCTCACGGTCACGACCTCAGGGATCCTCGTCATGCGGTGAGCCCACCTCAGACCCGTACCGGAATCTGTACAGATTTCCGTACGGGCCCGAGGTAGGAGGAGCACCAGGGCGCCGACCCTGCGGTCAGTGGTTCCGGGGGAAGCCCAGGTCCACGCCCGACGGGGCCTCCGACGGGTCCGGCCAGCGGGTGGTGACTACCTTGCCGCGGGTGTAGAAGTTGACGCCGTCGTTGCCGTAGATGTGGTGGTCGCCGAAGAGCGAGTCCTTCCAGCCTCCGAAGGAGTGGTAGCCCACCGGCACCGGGATCGGGACGTTCACGCCGACCATGCCCGCCTGGATCTCCAGCTGGAAGCGGCGGGCCGCGCCGCCGTCGCGGGTGAAGATCGCGGTGCCGTTGCCGAACGGCGAGGCGTTGATGAGGGCGACACCCTCCTCGTACGTCTCCGTCCGCAGCACGCACAGCACCGGGCCGAAGATCTCGTCCTGGTACGCCTTCGCCGTCGTCGGGACCTTGTCCAGGAGGGAGATGCCGATCCAGTGGCCGTTCTCGAAGCCGTCCACCGTGTAGCCCGTGCCGTCGAGGACGACCTCGCAGCCCTCGTCCGCCGCGCCCTTCACGTACGAGGCGACCTTGTCGCGGTGGACGGCCGTGATCAGCGGGCCCATCTCGGAGGTCGGATCGTTGCCGGGGCCGATCTTGATCTTCTCGGCGCGCTCGCGGATCTTCTCCACCAGCTCGTCGCCGATGGAGCCCACCGCTACGACCGCCGAGATCGCCATGCAGCGCTCGCCGGCCGAGCCGTACGCCGCCGAGACCGCCGCGTCCGCCGCCGCGTCCAGGTCCGCGTCCGGCAGCACCAGCATGTGGTTCTTGGCTCCGCCGAGCGCCTGGACGCGCTTGTGGTTGGCGGACGCCGTCGTGTGGATGTAGCGGGCGATCGGCGTCGAACCCACGAACGAGATCGCCGACACGTCCGGGTGCTCCAGGAGCCGGTCCACGGCCACCTTGTCACCGTGCACGACGTTGAAGACGCCGTCCGGCAGGCCCGCCTCCGCGAGCAGCTCCGCGATCTTCAGCGACGGCGAGGGGTCCTTCTCGCTCGGCTTGAGGATGAAGGTGTTGCCGCACGCGATGGCGATCGGGAACATCCACATCGGCACCATCGCCGGGAAGTTGAACGGCGTGATGCCGGCCACGACACCCACCGGCTGGCGGATCGCGGCCACGTCCACCCGGTTCGACACCTGGGTGGACAGCTCGCCCTTGAGCTGCGTGGTGATCCCGCAGGCCAGGTCGACGATCTCCAGACCGCGGGCGACCTCGCCCAGCGCGTCCGAGTGCACCTTGCCGTGCTCGGCGGTGATCAGCTCGGCGATCGCGTCGCGGTTGGCGTCGAGCAGCGCGCGGAACTTGAAGAGGATCGTGGTGCGCTGCGCGAGCGACGCCGTGCCCCAGGTCTCGAACGCGGTCTTCGCGGCGGCGACGGCCGCGTCGACCTCCTCGACCGAGGCGAGCGCCACCTCCGTGGTCACGGCGCCGGTGGCCGGGTCGGTGACCGGGCCCCAGTTGCCCGACGTGCCCTCGACGGTCTTGCCACCGATCCAGTGGTTGACCTTCTTCGTCATGACTGCTCCTTCAGAGATGGCGGCGTCGGGCGGTGACGTGCCGGTCGTACTCCTCCCGGGCCCTGACCGCCGACGCGCGGGTCGAGGTCTCGGCCACGGGCACATCCCACCACGCCTGGGCGGGGGGCGCGCCCGACACTGTGTCTGCCGTTTCGGTCTCGACATAGACACATGTGGGAACGGTCGACGTCCGGGCGTCGGCGAGGGCTTCTCGCAGGTCACGTACGGTACGAGGGGTCAGCACGCGCATCCCGAGTGAGGCCGCGTTGGCCGCCAGGTCGACCGGGAGCGGCGCGCCGGTGAAACGGCCGTCCCTCGCCCGGAAGCGGTACGCGGTGCCGTACCGCTCGCCGCCGACGGACTCGGAGAGCCCTCCGATGGATGCGTACCCGTGGTTCTGCAGGATCACCACCTTGATGGGCAGTGCCTGCTGGACGGCCGTGACGATTTCGGTGGGATTCATCAGATACGTACCGTCGCCGACGAGCGCCCAGACCGGGCGGCCAGGCGCGGCGATCGCGACTCCGATCGCCGCCGGGATCTCGTAGCCCATGCACGAGTACCCGTATTCGACGTGGTACTGGTCCGAGGACCGGGCCCGCCAGAGCTTGTGGAGATCGCCCGGGAGCGAGCCGGCCGCGTTGATCAGGATGTCGCTCTCGTCGACCAGGGTGTCGAGTACGCCGAGGACCTGCGGCTGGGTGGGCCGGGCCTCCTCGTCGGCGGCCGTGTACGCGGCGGTGACCCGGCGCTCCCAGCGCGCCCGCTCCTCGTGGTACTCGTTCTCGTACTGTGCCGGGACCGAGTGCCCGTCGAGCTCGGCGTGGAGGAGTTCCAGGCCCTCGCGGGCGTCCCCGACCAGCGGCAGCGCGGCCAGCTTGTGGGCGTCGAAGGAGGCGACGTTGAGGTTGACGAAGCGGACGGTGGGGTGGGCGAAGAGGGTGGAGGACGCGGTGGTGAAGTCGGTGTAGCGGGTGCCGATCCCGATGACGAGGTCGGCGGTGCGGGCGAGCTGGTTCGCGGTCGCGGTGCCGGTGTGGCCGAGGGCGCCGACGTCGGCCGGATGGCCGTGCGGCAGCGCGCCCTTGCCGGCCTGGGTGGCGGCGACGGGGATGCCGGTGGCGGCGGCGAAGACCCGCAGCGCGGTCTCGGCGCCGCTGTACCTGACCCCGCCGCCCGCGACGATCAGCGGGCGCGAGGCCCTCCTGACCGCCCGTACCGCTGCGTCGAGTTCGGCCTCGTCCGGCTGCGGCCGGCGCACCCGCCAGACCCGCTCGGCGAAGAACTCCTCCGGCCAGTCGTACGCCTCCGCCTGGACGTCCTGCGGCAGGGCGAGCGTGACCGCCCCGGTCTGGACGGGGTCGGTGAGGACGCGGGCGGCGGCCAGCGCGGCCGGGATCAGCGCCTCGGGGCGGGTGATCCGGTCGAAGTACACCGAGACCGGCCGCAGGCAGTCGTTGACCGACACGTCGCCCGCGTACGGGACTTCGAGCTGCTGGAGGACGGGGTCGGCGGGGCGGGTGGCGAAGGTGTCGCCCGGCAGGAGCAGAACCGGGAGGCGGTTGATGGTGGCGAGCGCGGCGCCGGTGACGAGGTTGGTCGCGCCCGGGCCGATAGAGGTGGTCACGGCGTGCGCGGAGAGCCGGTTCGACTGGCGGGCGTAGCCGACGGCCGCGTGCACCATGGCCTGTTCGTTGCGCCCCTGGTGGTACGGCATCTCGGCGGCGTACTCGACGAGGGCCTGGCCCATTCCGGCGACGTTGCCGTGGCCGAAGATGCCCCAGGTCGCGGCGATCAACCGCTGCCGTACGCCGTCGCGTTCGGTGTACTGGGCGGCGAGGAAGCGCGTCAGCGCCTGGGCCACGGTCAGCCGTGTCACGTGTATCCCTCCGTGTGGTCGGGGTGGAAGCAGATCTTCCACTCGCGGTCCGGTCCTGGTCCCGCCATCACGTTCAGGTAGTACATGTCGTGCCGCGGCTGGGCGATCGACGGGCCGTGCCAGCCGTCCGGTACGAGGACGGCGTCGCCGCTGCGGACCTCGGCGAGGAGGTCGGCGCCGCCGGGGCGGGAGGGGGAGATCCGCTGGTAGCCGACGCCGCCGCCGGCGATCTCGTAGTAGTAGATCTCCTCCAGCGCGGACTCGGCGCCGGGGCGGTGCTCGTCGTGCTTGTGGGGCGGGTAGGAGGACCAGTTCCCGCCGGGGGTGATCACCTCGACGGCGATGAGGCGGTCGCAGTCGAAGGTGTCGGCGGCGGCGAAGTTCCGTACCTGCCGGGCCTGGTTGCCGCTGCCGCGGGCCTCGACGGGTACCTCCGGCGCGGGGCCGTAGCGAGCGGGGAGTCGTCGCTCGCACTTCGCTCCTGCCAAAGCGAAGCGGCCTCCCGCACCGGAGGCGATCTGGGCTCGGGTGTCGCGGGGCACGTACGCGAAGTCGGACACTCCGCCGAACACGCTCTCGCGGCCGAGGAGTTGAAGCGTCTGGCCGTCGCCGTCGATGTGCACCGTACAGCCGCCGGTGAGCGGAAGCACGATCCATTCGCTGTCCCCGGTGTCCAGGAGGTGGGTGGCTCCCGGGCCGAGCTCGAGGACGCGTAGTGCGGAGTGGCTCCAGCCGGCCCGGTCGGGGTCGATGTGGAGCGCGTACGGCCCGTGGGAGGCGGTCCCGGCGGGCAGGTGGAGATCGTTGTGGAGATCGTTGTGGAGATCGTTCACGCGTGCGTGCTCCTTCCTACCGTCTCCCGCAGGAGGCGCGCAGCGGTATCGACGGCTCCGGCCACATCGCCGTCCGCGGGATAGAGGAGGGCGCGGCCGACGACCAGGCCCCGGACGGTGGGCAGGCGGAGCGCGCGGCGCCAGACGTCGATGCCGGGGCCGGTGTCCCCGCCGAGGAGGACGGTGGGGAGGGTGGTGGTCTCCAGGACGCGGGCCATGTCCTCGGGGTGGTCGGTGACCGGGACCTTGAGCCAGGTGTAGGCGGAGGTGCCGCCGAGGCCGGAGGCGACGGCGAGGGAGGTGATGACGGCCTCGGCGGAGAGGTCGTTGTGGAGCCGGCCGTCGTCGTCGCGGTGGCAGAGGAACGGCTCGACGAAGACGGGGAGCCGCAGGGCCGCCATCTCGTCGACGGCGCGGGCGGCGGAGTGGAGGGTGGCGAGCGAACCGGGGTCGTCGGGGTCGATCCGCAGGAGCAGCTTGCCGGCGTCGAAGCCGAGCCGGGCGAGGTCCTGGGGGCGGTGGCCGGTGAAGCGGTCGTCGAGCTCGAAGGAGGCCCCGGCGAGGCCGCCGCGGTTCATGGACCCGACGACGAGGCGGTCGTCGAGGGCGCCGAGCAGGAGGAGGTCGTCGAGGATGTCGGCGGAGGCGAGGACGCCGTCGACGCCGGGCCGGGACAGCGCGAGCCGGAGCCGCCCGAGGAGGTCGGCCCGGTCGGCCATCGCGTACGGCCGCGCGCCGACGCCGAGCGCGCCACGGGCGGGATGGTCGGCGGCGACGATCAACAGCCGCTCCCGCTCCTCGAACAACCGCCGCCTCCGCCGCCCCGCGGCAGCCTCTGCAACGGCCTCCGGATGCCGCGCCCGCAGCGACACGAGCCGCTCGACGTCGACGGGTTCGAGCCCGGAGGCCCGGCTGACAGCCACGGCCCGCGCCAACCGCCAGGGCGGCGCGGGGTGCGCGGCTAGGCGGAGGGGGTCGGGGGTGGGGGTCTCGGCCGTGGGTTCGGTGGGGGCGGTGGGGGCCGTGGGGGCGCCAGGCCCGGTGGGGGCGCCGGGCCCGGTGGGGGCGCCGGGCCCGGTGGGGGCGCCGGGCCCGGTGGGGGCGGCCGTCGGCCCGGCGGGGACTTCGGGCGCGGGCCCGGCGTGGGCGCCGGGGCCGGTGGGGACTTCGGGCGCGGGCCCGGCGTGGGCGCCGGGGCCGGTGGGGACTTCACCCGCCGCGCGGGTGGGAGGCCCCGGCGGGGATCCCTCGGTGGCGGGCGCCCGGTCGCCCGCCAGGGCGTCGGCGTACGGGCCCGTGGGCGGGGCCGAAGGCCCCGGCTCCGGCGCGGGCTCGGCGTGGGCTTTGCCCGCCGCGCGGGCGGGAGGTCCGGGCGGGGGTCCCCCGGCGGGGGGCTTCTTGTCGCCCGACAGGAGGTCGGCATCCGCGCCGGTGGACGGGACCGCCGCTTGGGTGGGAGGGCCGGGCTTGGTGGAGGGCTTCCTGTCACCCGACAGGAGGTCGGCATCCGCGCCCGTGGGCGGGACCGCCGCGCGGGAGGGAGGGCCGGGCTTGGTGGCCCGGTCGCCCGACAGGAGATCGGCATCCGCGCCGGTGGACGGGACCGCCGCTTGGGTGGGAGGGCCGGGCTTGGTGGAGGGCTTCCTGTCACCCGACAGGAGGTCGGCGTCCGCGCCCGGGGACGGGGCCGCCGCGCGGGTGAGGGGGCCGGGCTTGGTGGGGGGCTTCTTGTCGCCCGACAGGAGGTCGGCGTCCGCGCTCGGGGGGACCGGGTTCGGCGTGGGCTTCGGGCCGCCCGCGCGGCGGTGGGCGGCTCGGATGCGCCAGGTGCCGGTCATGGGGCGGGCTCCGGGAGGGTGGCGGTGCCGGTGGTGAGGGCCCGGTCGATCTCGTCGGCGTACGGCATCGCCGGGGAGCAGGCGAGGCGGCCGGCCACGATGGCGCCCGCCGCGTTGGCCCAGCGGAGCGTGCGGTCCAGGTCCCAGCCGGCGAGCAGCCCGTCGCACAGCGCCCCGCCGAACGCGTCGCCCGCGCCGAGGCCGTTGACCACGTCGACCGGCAGGGGCGCGACCTCCGCGCTCTCCCCGTCGGCGCTCATCGCGAGGACCCCCTTGGGGCCCTGCTTGACGACCGCGAGCCGTACCCCGGCGGCGATCAGCGCCCGGGCCGCCGCGTACGGCTCGCGCTCCCCCGTCGCGACCTCGCACTCCTCGAGGTTGCCGACGGCGACCGTGGCCGCGCGCAGGGCCTCCCGGTAGAGCGGTCCCGCCTCGGCCGGGTCGGGCCAGAGCACCGGACGCCAGTCCAGGTCGAGGACGGTCAGGTCCGCACCGCCCCGCTCCCGCAACGCCCCCAGCGTCGCCGTCCTGCTGGGCTCGACGCTCAGCCCCGTCCCCGTCACCCAGAACGCCCGCGCCGACCGGATCGCCGCGAGGTCCAGCTCCCCCGGGTGGATCTCCAGGTCAGGCGCCCGGGGCTGCCGGTAGAAGTGGATCGGGAAGTCGTCGGGCGGGAAGATCTCGCAGAAGGTGACCGGCGTCGGGTACTCCGCCACGGGCGTCACCCAGCGGTCGTCGACCCCGAAACCCCGTAGCGCCTCGTGCAGATACGTACCGAAGGGGTCCGCCCCCGTCCGGCTCACCAGCGCCGTCCGCCGGCCGAGCCGGGCGGCCGCCACGGCCACGTTCGCGGGCGAGCCACCCAGGAACTTCCCGAAGGTCTCCACCTGGGCGAGCGGAACGCCGACCTGGAGCGGATAGAGATCCACGCCGAGACGCCCCATCGTGATCAGGTCGTACGGCTCCGACTCCATGCCAGTCACCAGTCACCTCTCACCTCGGCCCCGCACCCAGGTCTAGCCGTCCGCCCCGAACCCTGTCAACGCTATGTCCTTACATTCGGACGAGCGTCTTGACGCGTCGTCCCGGGCGCGGCCAAGGTGGCTCTCATGACGAAGCCGACGAAGCCGTCGCCGCTGTCCCGTATCCGTATCGGCTCCGCCCCCGACTCCTGGGGCGTCTGGTTCCCCGACGATCCGCGGCAGGTCCCCTGGCAGCGCTTCCTCGACGAGGTCGCCGACGCCGGTTACGCGTGGATCGAGCTCGGTCCGTACGGCTATCTGCCCACCGATCCCGCTGTCCTGGCCGAGGAGACGGGCCGCCGGGGCCTGCGGGTCTCGGCGGGCACGGTCTTCACCGGTCTTCACCACGGCCCGGCCATCTGGGAGAGGACCTGGGCCCATGTCGCCGACAACGCGGCGCTGGCCCAGGCGATGGGCGCCGAGCACCTCGTCGTCATCCCGTCGTTCTGGCGGGACGACAAGACGGGCGAGGTCCTGGAGGACCGTACCCTCACCGCCGAACAGTGGCGGAATCTCACCGGTCTGACCGAGCGTCTGGGCCGCGAGGTCCGGGAGCGCTACGGGCTGCGGATCGTCGTCCATCCGCACGCGGACACCCATGTCGACAGCGAGGAGAACGTGGCCCGGTTCCTGGACGGGACCGATCCGGACTTGGTCTCCCTCTGTCTGGACACCGGGCACTACGCGTACTGCGGGGGCGACAGCGTCAAGTTGATCGAGACGTACGGCGAGCGCATCGGCTACCTCCATCTCAAGCAGGTCGACCCGGAGATCCTCGCCGGGGTCGTCGCGGACGAGGTGCCGTTCGGCCCGGCCGTGGCGCGGGGCGTGATGTGCGAGCCTCCCTCGGGTGTGCCCGCCCTGGAGCCGGTCCTGGCGGCGGCGCAGGCGCTCGACGTGGACCTCTTCGCCATCGTCGAGCAGGACATGTACCCGTGCGAGCCCGACAAGCCGTATCCGATCGCGGTCCGCACGCGCCGCTTCCTGCGCTCCTGCGGAGCGTAGGCACGCCGATGTGACCATGCATCACTTACGTCACATCCGTCCCCTTGTCGTCACACATATCTCCATTACGCGGGCTTTCCGTCACAGCCGGTCGACAGCCGCTCTCTTCCCGTTGGGAGGGACCGTTGCATCGGGCACAGGCTCAGTGATCGCCAGCGCTTGCCCCGCAGCTCCCCCGAACGGCACCCCCGCCGCCGCTGCGAGGCGCGCAGGGAGGTGCCACGCATGACGGACAGAAGACTCTGGTCGTACAAGGACATCGCCGCGCATATCAAGGTGCAGCCGGACACCGTCCGCTCCTACCGGAAGCACGGCCTTCTGCCGCCGCCCGATCACGTCGAGTCGGGCAAGCCCTACTGGTACGCGGACACGATCCGCGCCTGGGTGGCCAACCGCCCCGGCAACCGGAGCCGCCGGGACTGACCCCCGCCCGGTCCCCGTCCGGTCACGCCCGGTCCAGTCCGGCCCCCGCCCGGGTCCCGCCCGGGTCCAGTCCGGCCCCCGCCCGGGTCCCGCCCGGGTCCCGTCCGGTCCTCGCCCGGAACACGAAGGCCCCCGTCGCCGCCCGATGCGGGGCCTTCGGGCTGTCCGGCCGGCCCACGCGGCCCGGGACGTCAGCCTCCGACCGGCTCCTTCTCCCGGGCGGTGTCCGGCGTCGCCTGCTCCACGCCGGGGGCCGCCACCGCCCCGCCCTCGCTTATACGCTCCTCCTGCACTACCTCGACCCGCTCGTCGGGACCGCCCGGGCCTCCGCCGGCCTGCGCCTCACCACGACTCCGACCCCGTCACCGACTCCACCGGCAGCACCTTCCCTCCCGCCCCCGCCCGGGTCTTCAGCGCGAGGATCGGGAAGACGAGGACGGACACCATCCCGGCCCCCACGAGCGCCGCCGCCTCACCGGCCGTCAGCGCCTTGTCGTCGAGCCCGATGGTGGTGATCGCGACGACGAGCGGCAGGGCCGTGGACCCGTAGAGCACCAGCGCACCGCGGTCCCTGCGCGTCAGGTCGCCGGGGGCCAGGAACCAGACCGGCCCGCCCCGCACCACCAGGAACAGCAGCAGGAAGACCGGCAGCAGGAGCAGGGTCCGGCCGCCGTCGAGCAGCGAGTCGAGGTCGAACTCGACGCCGGTGACGACGAAGAAGACCGGTACGAGGAAGCCGAAGCCGACCGCCTCGACCTTCTCCAGGATCGCCTGCCCCGACTCGGGCGCGGCGCCCGTCAGGACGAGCCGGGTGATCAGTCCGGCGGCGAACGCGCCGAGCAGCACGTCGAGCCCGAGAGCCTGCGAGGCGCCCAGCATCAGCGCGAGCAGCAGGAAGACGAAGCGGACCGCGAACTGGCCGCTGGTGTGCAGGGTCTTGGCGATGACCTGCGAGAACCACGGCGGCCTCGGCCGCAGCGCCCAGAACACGGCCCCGGCCGTCAGGGCGGCGAAGACCGCGAGCAGCACCGTCGACTCGGCCGCGGTGCGTCCGCTCAGCAGCAGCGCCATCGCGATGATCGGCCCGAACTCCCCCACCGCACCGAAGGCCATCACCACCGAGCCGAACCGGCCGTGCAGCTCGCCCGCGTCCCGCAGTACCGGCAGGACCGTGCCGAGCGCCGTGCTGGTCAGCGCCACTCCGATGAAGACGCCCTTGTGGAACCCGTCACCCAGCAGCACCCCCACCCCGAGCCCGACCGCGAGGGCGATCAGCCACGCCCACACCGAGCGCCTGAGCGTGTCGCCCCGCACCTTGCCGAACTCGATCTCGTACCCCGCGAGGAAGATCAGCATCGCGAGGCCGAGCTCCGAGAGTCCGTCGATCAGGGCGTCCGTATGCGCCCAGCCGAGCACGTCGGGGCCGATGAGGATGCCGAGGAGGATCTCGAAGATGACGAGGGGAACGGGAAGCCGGCGCCCCACCCCGTAGGCCAGCAACGGCGCCAGGACGGCGATCGACATGATCAGGATCAGCGTGGTCCCCGAATGCGACATATCAGGTATCTACCATAGGACCCGGCCGGATGGCCGGTCTGCCGCCCGCGACTCGGACGGAGCTGGCGTTCATACCCCCTAGGGGTATAAAATGTGGTTCAGTACGACCCTGAGACCAGCACGACCCTCGAAGAGGAGACCGTCATGACCGCCGAGACGTCGACCGAACTCACCACCGTCTACCAGGTCAAGGGAATGACCTGCGGGCACTGCGAGGGCGCGGTCTCCAGCGAGATCTCCGAGATCGCCGGGGTCTCCTCCGTCAAGGCCGTGGCCTCCACCGGCCAGGTCACCGTGGTCTCCGAGGCCCCGCTCGACGAGGAGGCCGTGCGCGCCGCCGTCGACGAGGCCGGGTACGAGCTGGTCGGCCAGGTCTAGGACGCACTCCCGCTTCAGCGTTCCCGCTTCACCCCGGCAGGGTCGTACCGTTACGCGGTACGGCCCTGCTCTCCTTTTGGAACCGCACATGACTTCCAGCCCCGCGCCCACCGTCCCGACCGAGCCCGTGGCCGAGCCCGTGGCCGAGCACGTCACCGAGCTTGTCATCGGCGGGATGACCTGCGCCTCCTGCGCGGCCCGCGTCGAGAAGAAGCTCAACCGGATGGACGGCGTCACGGCCACCGTCAACTACGCGACCGAGAAGGCACGGATCGCGCACCCGCCCGAGACCGCCGTCGCCGATCTGATCGCGACGGTCGTGAAGACCGGCTACACCGCCGAGGAGCCCGCGCCCCCGGTCCCGGAGCCGTCCGACACGCCGGAGGAGGACACGCCGGACGCGGACGCGGACCTCGAGCTCTCCGCACTCCGCCGCCGGCTGACCGTCTCGGCCGTGCTCTCCGCGCCCGTCGTCCTGCTCGCGATGGTCCCGGCCCTCCAGTTCGCCAACTGGCAGTGGCTCTCCCTCACCCTCGCCGCGCCGGTCGTCGTCTGGGGCGGGCTCCCCTTCCACCGCGCCGCCTGGACCAACCTGCGGCACGGCGCCGCGACCATGGACACCCTCGTCTCCATCGGCACCCTGGCCGCCTTCGGCTGGTCCCTGTGGGCCCTGTTCCTCGGCGACGCGGGCATGGCGGGTATGCGCCACGGCTTCGACCTCACCGCCGACCGCGCCGACGCCGCCTCCACCATCTACCTGGAGGTCGCGGCCGGCGTCACCACCTTCATCCTCCTCGGCCGCTATCTGGAGGCCCGCGCCAAGCGGAGGGCAGGCTCCGCTCTGCGCGCCCTGATGGAGCTGGGCGCCAAGGACGTGGCCGTGCTGCGGGAAGGTACGGAAGTACGGATTCCGGTGGCCGCGCTGCGGGTCGGCGAGCTCTTCGTCGTACGCCCCGGCGAGAAGATCGCCACCGACGGAACGGTCGTCGAGGGCGCCTCCGCCGTCGACGCGTCCCTGCTCACCGGCGAGTCCGTGCCGGTCGATGTGACGGCCGGCGACCCGGTGAGCGGCGGATTTGTGAACACCTCGGGCCGGCTGGTCGTCGAGGCGACCCGGGTCGGCGCGGACACCCAGCTGGCCCGGATGGCGGCGCTGGTCGAGGAGGCGCAGAGCGGCAAGGCCGAGGTGCAGCGCCTCGCCGACCGGATCTCCGCCGTGTTCGTCCCCGTGGTGCTCCTCATCGCCCTCGGCACGCTGCTGACCTGGCTGTTCGTGGCCGAGGACACCACGGGCGCGTTCACCGCCGCCGTCGCCGTACTGATCATCGCCTGCCCCTGCGCCCTGGGCCTCGCGACGCCGACCGCGCTCATGGTCGGCACGGGGCGCGGCGCGCAGCTCGGCATCCTGATCAAGGGCCCGGAGGTCCTGGAGTCCACCCGCCGCATCGACACCGTCGTGCTCGACAAGACCGGGACGGTCACCACCGGCCGGATGCGGCTGCGGAAGGTGTACGCGTACGAGGGTGTGGACGAGGCCGAGCTGCTGCGCCTCGCGGGCGCCCTGGAGCACGCCTCGGAACACCCGGTCGCCCAGGCGGTCGCGGCGGGGGCCATGGAACGGGTCGGCGGGCTCCCCGTGCCCACGTCCTTCGAGAACGTGCCCGGCCTCGGGGTGCGCGGCACGGTCGACGGCCACGACGTCCTGGTCGGCCGCGCGGCCCTGCTCGAAGCGGAGGGCGTCGACGTGGCCGGGGTCCCGGAGCCGGGCGCCGTACTGGTCGCCTGGGACGGCCGGGCACGCGGGGCCCTCACGGTCGCCGACGCCGTGAAGGAGACCAGCGCGGAGGCGGTCACACGACTGCGCGCCCTCGGTCTGACACCGGTCCTGCTGACCGGGGACGGGCGGGCGGTCGCCGAGACGGTGGCGGCGGAGGTGGGCATCGACGCGGAGCGGGTCTTCGCCGAGGTCCTGCCGCAGGAGAAGGTCGACGTGGTCCGGCGCCTCCAGGCGGAGGGCCGGACGGTCGCGATGGTCGGCGACGGCGTGAACGACGCCGCCGCGCTGGCCACGGCCGACCTGGGCCTGGCGATGGGCACGGGTACGGACGCGGCGATCGAGGCGAGCGATCTGACGCTGGTCCGCGGCGACCTCCGGGTGGCGGCGGACGCCATCCGGCTCTCGCGCCGGACCCTGGCGACGATCAAGGGAAACCTGGGCTGGGCCTTCGGTTACAACGTGGCCGCTCTGCCGCTGGCGGCGCTCGGCCTGCTCAACCCGATGATCGCCGGTCTGGCCATGGCCTTTTCATCCGTATTTGTCGTGACAAACAGCCTGCGACTTCGGAGCTTCGCGTGAATTCACCTACACGTGACGCACAGGACCTTCACAAAGAGACCTAGATCACAGATATTTGGGGGTAACCATTCGGGCCGTTCGCGTGTCTAAGTGGGCGATGCCAAGAACGTCTTGGGGGACGTTCATGGGATGTCTTGGGGGACGTCCCAGGCAGCAGCGTTGGCCGGGGCACGTGCACCGGGGAGCTTTGAGCGGCCCTCCCGTACGTACGTACCCCGGCAGACCGCCGCAGACCCGCGTAGCTTCTGCTGAACCCGGCAGACGCCCGGCCCGGATCCCGTGGGGGGAATCCGCACCGGGGATATGGAAAGCGCCCCGCTCGCCGACCCGTGGGGGGATCGGAAGCGGGGCGCTTTTCGTTCGAAGGCGCGGCGACCAGTAGGTCAGCGGCTCTCGACCGGGACGAAGTCGCGCAGGACCTCGCCGGTGTAGATCTGGCGCGGGCGGCCGATGCGGGAGCCCGGCTCCTTGATCATCTCGTGCCACTGGGCGATCCAGCCCGGCAGGCGGCCGAGGGCGAAGAGCACGGTGAACATCTCGGTCGGGAAGCCCATCGCGCGGTAGATGAGGCCCGTGTAGAAGTCCACGTTCGGGTAGAGGTTGCGCGAGACGAAGTAGTCGTCGGAGAGCGCGTGCTCCTCCAGCTTGAGCGCGATGTCGAGCAGCTCGTCGGACTTGCCGAGCGCGGAGAGCACGTCGTGCGCCGCCGCCTTGATGATCTTGGCGCGCGGGTCGAAGGACTTGTACACCCGGTGGCCGAAGCCCATCAGGCGGACGCCGTCCTCCTTGTTCTTCACCTTGTTGATGAACGCGTCGACATCGCCGCCGTTGGCCTGGATGCCCTCGAGCATCTCCAGGACCGACTGGTTGGCGCCACCGTGCAGGGGGCCCCACAGGGCCGAGATGCCGGCGGAGATCGACGCGAACATGTTCGCCTGGCTCGAACCGACCAGACGGACGGTGGACGTCGAACAGTTCTGCTCGTGGTCCGCGTGCAGGATCAGCAGCTTGTCGAGCGCCGAGACCACGACCGGGTCGAGCTCGTACTCCTGGGCCGGGACCGAGAAGGTCATGCGCAGGAAGTTCTCGACGTACCCGAGGTCGTTGCGCGGGTAGACGAAGGGGTGGCCGATCGACTTCTTGTAGGCGTACGCCGCGATCGTCGGCAGCTTGGCCAGCAGCCGGATCGTGGAGAGGTGACGCTGCTTCTCGTCGAACGGGTTGTGGCTGTCCTGGTAGAACGTGGACAGCGCGGAGACCACGGAGGAGAGCATCGCCATCGGGTGGGCGTCCCGCGGGAAGCCGCCGAAGAAGCGCTTGACGTCCTCGTGCAGCAGCGTGTGCTGGGTGATCTCGTTCTGGAAGGTCGACAGCTCGTCGACCTTGGGAAGCTCACCGTTGATCAGCAGGTGCGCCACCTCAAGGAAGGTGGAGCGCTCCGCCAGCTGCTCGATGGGGTAGCCGCGGTACCGCAGAATGCCCTGCTCGCCGTCGAGGTAGGTGATGGCGGATTTATAGGCGGCGGTGTTGCCGTATCCGCTGTCCAGGGTGACCAGACCGGTCTGGGCTCGGAGCTTCCCGATGTCGAAGCCCTTGTCGCCGACGGTGCTCTCGACCACCGGGTAGGTGTATTCACCGTCCGCGTACCGCAGTACTACAGAGTTGTCGCTCACGTCATCCCTCACCGACGTAGTGCCTCTTCTTCGAGGTGCCCTGACTGTCTCTACCATCCCCCATTTGGCTCAGGAGAGTGCACTCGGGGTCGACCATTGGGCCATTTGGCGGCACTCAGTGCCGCCAACCTGCTCATCTTGCCCCCTTCGCCCCGCTTGTGGAAGTCGGGGGTCCTCCTTCCGGAAGTCCGGGGTCCTCTTTCACACGGCTGCCGAGAGCCGGTGGGCCAGGGCGGTGAAGCGCCGGCCTGCGGAAACCGTCCGTACGGCCTGGGCGATCGCCTTGCGCGAACCGACCAGGACCACGAGCTTCCGGGCCCGGGTGACGGCCGTGTAGAGCAGGTTCCGCTGCAGCATCATCCAGGCGCTGTTGGTGACGGGGATCACGACCGCCGGGTACTCGCTGCCCTGGGAGCGATGGATCGTGACGGCGTAGGCATGGGCCAGTTCGTCCAGCTCGTCGAAGTCGTACGGCACTTCCTCGTCCTCGTCGGTGCGGACGGTCAGTCGCTGTTCGACGGTGTCGAGCGAAGTCACGACGCCGACCGTGCCGTTGAAGACGCCGTTGGCACCCTTGTCATAATTGTTTCTGATCTGGGTGACTTTGTCTCCTACGCGGAAGACCCGGCCGCCGAACCGCTTCTCGGGGAGGTCGGGGCGGGCGGGGGTGATGGCCTGCTGGAGCAGCCCGTTGAGCGCGCCCGCGCCCGCGGGGCCGCGGTGCATGGGGGCCAGGACCTGCACGTCCCGGCGGGGATCGAGGCCGAACTTGGCGGGAATCCGTCGTGCCGCGACCTCGACGGCGACCCGGGCGGCGTCCTCGGTCTCGTCCTCCGCGAAGAGGAAGAAGTCCGGCAGGCCGGTGGTGACGGGCGGGAGACCGGCGTTGATGCGGTGGGCGTTGGTGACGACGCCCGACTGCTGCGCCTGCCGGAAGATCCGGGTCAGCCGCACGGCCGGCACCGGGCTGTCCGGGGCGAGGAGGTCGCCGAGCACCTCCCCCGCGCCGACCGAGGGCAGCTGGTCCACGTCCCCGACGAGGAGGAGGTGGGCACCGGGTGCCACGGCCTTGACCAGCTTGTTGGCGAGCAGCAGATCGAGCATGGACGCCTCGTCCACGACGACCAGGTCGGCGTCGAGCGGCCGGTCCCGGTCGTAGGCCGCGTCGCCGCCCGGCTTGAGCTCCAGGAGCCGGTGCACGGTCGAGGCCTCGGTGCCCGTCAGCTCGGCCAGGCGCTTGGCGGCCCGGCCGGTGGGCGCGGCGAGGACGACCTTGGCGCGCTTGGCCCGGGCCAGCTCCACGATCGAGCGGACGGTGAACGACTTCCCGCACCCCGGGCCGCCGGTGAGCACGGCGACCTTACGGGTCAGGGCGAGCCGCACGGCCTCCTCCTGCTCGGGCGCGAGCGAGGCCCCGGTGCGGTCGGCGAGCCAGGCCAGGGCCTTGTCCCAGGCGACGTCCTGGAAGCCCGGCATCCGGTCCTCCGGGGTCCGTAGCAGCCGTCCGACCTGCCCGGCGAGGGAGAGCTCCGCGCGGTGGAACGGCACCAGGTACACGGCCGTGACGGGCTCCCCCTCAGGCCCCGGCACGGACTCCCGTACGACCCCCTCCGGGTCCGCCGCCAGCTCGGCGAGGCACTCGATGACCAGGCCGGTGTCCACCTGGAGCAGCTTCACGGCGTCGGCGATCAGCCGCTCCTCGGGCAGGAAGCAGTGCCCCTGGTCGGTGGACTGCGACAGGGCGTACTGGAGCCCCGCCCTGACCCGGTCCGGGCTGTCGTGCGGGATGCCGACGGCCTGGGCGATCCGGTCGGCAGTGAGGAAACCGATGCCCCAGACGTCGGCGGCCAGCCGGTAGGGCTGGTTCCGGACGACGGAGATGGAGGCGTCCCCGTACTTCTTGTAGATCCGTACGGCGATGGAGGTGGAGACGCCGACGCCCTGGAGGAAGACCATCACCTCCTTGATCGCCTTCTGCTCCTCCCACGCGGCCGTGATGTTCCCGGTCCGCTTGGGGCCCAGGCCCGGCACCTCGATCAGGCGGCCGGGGGCCCCTTCGAGGATGTCGAGGGTGTCCAGGCCGAAGTGCCGCGTGATGCGGTCGGCGAAGACGGGGCCGATGCCCTTGATGAGCCCGGAGCCGAGGTAGCGGCGTATGCCCTGGATGGTGGCGGGCAGCACGGTCGTGTAGTTCTCGACCGTGAACTGCCTGCCGTACTGCGGATGGGAGCCCCAACGCCCCTCCATCCGCAGCGACTCACCCGGCTGAGCGCCGAGCAGCGCCCCGACGACCGTGAGGAGATCGCCGCCACCACGGCCGGTGTCGACGCGGGCGACGGTGTACCCGCTCTCCTCGTTGGCATAGGTGATCCGCTCCAGCACCCCTTCGACGACTGCCTGACCCTGCCCCTGACCCTGGTTGGACATGCCTCGAAGGTAGCGAAGGGCTCGGACATCAGGGCGGGGGTGTGCGGGGACCGTGGACAACTCGGTACGGGCGGTTACGCTCATCTCTTCGTCGATCTTGTTATTTGCGAGGGGGAGCAGACTGTGCGCAGTGCCGCCGTGACGCCCGAGGGCGACCGGATCCGCTGGGTCGAACTGCCGGGGCGGGAGCCCACCCGCGTCTACGTGCACGGTCTGGGCTCCACGTCGCCCGCCTACTTCACGGAGGTTGCGGTCAATCCCCTGCTGGCAGGGCACCGTTCGCTGCTGATCGATCTGCTCGGTCACGGCATCAGCGACCGGCCGACGGGCTTCGACTACTCCCTGGAGTCCCACGCGGACACCCTCGCCGCGGCCCTGGCCTTCGCGGGCGTCACCGGCGCGGAGCTGATCGCCCACAGCATGGGCGGCTCGGTGGCCATCGTCCTGGCGGCCCGCCATCCCCACCTGGTCTCGCGCCTCGTGCTGGTCGACGCCAACCTCGACCCGATCCCACCCTCGCCCGTCTCCGGCGGTAGCAGCGGCCTCGCCTCCTACTCCGAGGAGGAGTTCCTGGCGGGCGGCTGGGAGGAGGTCCGCGACCGGGTCGGCGCCCACTGGTGGTCCACGATGCGTCTGGCCGGCCGCGAGGCCCTGCACCGCACCGCGGTCCACCTCACCCGCGGCACCGTCCCCACCATGCGCGAACTCCTGCTGGAGCTGCCGATCCCCCGCACCTACCTCCTGCCGGAGGCCGACGGCCCGCTCCCGGGCGCCGCCGCGCTCACCGCTTCGGGGGTGTCGGTCGTCGCGATCCCGGACTGCGGGCACAACATCATGCTGGACAACCCGGACGCCTTCGCGCGCGCATGCGCGGAGGCGCTCCGACGTGCCGAGGAAGGCCGGGAACCGTAGCGTTCCCGGCCGGCAGGGAGAGCGGCGCGGGGGGGCGCGCCTATCTGTTTGGTCAAGCCGGGTGAGGATGGTCGGCATGACGGATCGGGATCGGTTGGGGCGGACGGCGGTGCACTATGCGGCTGTCGACGGGGACGCGGAGGGCCTGAGGGTGCTGTTGGCCGGGGGTGCCGACCCGGACGCAGCCGATGCCGCGGGCTGGACCCGCTGCATTTTGCGGCTCAGGCCCAGGCGTCATCGGTCATCGAGGTCCTCTTGGACGCGGGTGCGGCAGTCGATCCTGCGGATGGTCATGGCAATACGCCGTTGTGGAGGGCGGTGTTCGGTTCGCAGGGCGAGGGGACGACGATCCGGCTGCTGCTGGAAGCAGGCGCCGATCCCGACCGGGGCAACGCCCATGGTGTGAGCCCGCGGGCACTGGCGGGACGGATCGCCATTCCCCGCCCACGGGCTTGACGATCTATAGGAGCTTCAGCGGGGCGTGGAGCATCCGGACAGCTGACCGCCACAACGAAGCCCCGGGGGGCTTCACGTGTCGAGACGGGCGCCCCGGCTCTCCGCGACGCGCTTGACGTCCCTCAGGGACTCGGTGAGCCGGCCGGCGAGGTAGCGCAGCTCGCCGCTCGTCACTCGATGGTCCGCGAGCAACTCGTCGGCGTGCCCGAGCAGATCGCCCGCCATGCCGAGCTGGACGCTCTCGATTCCGTCCGCGAGCCGTGACACGTGGCCGGTGCCGTCCCCCACGACGTAGCAGGGCTTGTCCTCCTCCCCCGTCCACGGCAGCAGCCGCGCGTGAGTCACCCCTTCCCCGGTCATGCGGCGACCTCCGTCCCGGGCCGCAGCTCCAGCCCGTGCGCGACGAGCAGCACGACCCGTCGGCGCCCCTGCTGCTTCTCGTACGCGACCAGGTAGGGCCGGACCAGCGGGCTGTCCTCACCACGCGACGGGCGCTCGCCGGTGCGGTGGCGGGTCGGTCCGCAGACGTAGGGGCAGGAGTACGGATGCGTATACGAGGTCGGGTCGGGGGCCGGGCCGGAGCCGGGGTCGGCCCTGCGGTGCAGGAGCCGGCTGACGAGCCTGGCGAGGAAGTCCTTCATGTCGAGCCTACTTTCGTCGCGTTGTGTGGCGATCTCCTCACAGAGTGGGGTCGGGTCTGGCTACGCTTCCAGTACTGAAGGCTTGACAGGAGACTCGTCATGTTGGGGAGTTGGCCGCATGGAGCAGCGTCGTAAGCCACGCACACCACGCCAGCAGTACGGGGAGGAGTTGAGGCTGCGACGGAGAGCGCTGGGGCTGACCCAGAAGGCTCTTGCCGATCAGGTGGTGTGCTCGCCGACCCTGATCAGCCACTTCGAGGCGGGGCGGCGTCTGCCCAGCGCCGAGGATGCGCGGCGGATCGACCAGGTGCTGGGCACGGACGGGTACTTCGCCCGCTGGCTTGAGGACCTCAGGAACAGGTTCGCCACCGGCTTCGCGGCGGTCGCCGAACTGGAACAACGGGCCCGGCTGATCCAACAGTTCGCGCTCTCCCTGGTTCCCGGCCTGCTTCAGACGGAGGCCTACGCGCGGGCAGTCTTCCGCGCGTACCTGCCCAACCACACGGCCGAGGAACTTGACAGAGAAGTCGTCATCCGAACAGAGCGTGCCCAGATCTTGACCGGACCCACGAGCCCGGTCATCTGGACGCTGCTCGACGAGGCCGTGCTCCGGCGGGGTGTCGGTGGGCCGCAGGTCATGGCCGAACAGCTGCACAAAGTTGCCGACATGGCTGAGGTCGGCCGTCTTCGACTGCATGTTCTGCCGTTCGGGGTCGGCGCTCACTCCCTCCAGCAAGGTCTGCTCACCCTCATGAGCTTCGGGGACTCCCCGCCAGTGGGCTACTCGGAGGGCTTCCACGGGGGGCGGTTGATCGCTGATCCGGCTCTGGTGAGGGCCAGTCAGACCGCCTACGACCTCGCACTGGGCGATGCGCTGTCGCAGCAACGGTCGCTGTCCCTGGTCAGGGAGGCAGCAGACAACCACGCGCATGGTCAGCAATGAGCACACCGTCACCGACTAGTCCTCCCTCACCGGGTGGTTCAAGTCCACCTACAGCGGCGGCGATCAGGGCGAATGCCTTGAGGTCGCCCGTGGCCACGTCGGCGTGCCCGTCCGCGACAGCAAGTACGCCAACGGCCCGGCGCTGGTCTTCTCGGCCGACGGCTGGTCCACGTTCGTCACGGCGGTCAATTGCGGCTCCATCGGCGGGCCTCGCGGCTGACTCGGCTGCTCCGCATACGGCAGTTGACGTCGCGAACGCAGCACGTCAGAGTCCCCGCGTGAGCGAGATCAACGATCTGACGCCGGCCGAGTTGCGTGTGTGGCAGGCATTTCCGCGTGGCGAATCCGTGGATTTCCGCGCCGCCGAGGACGAAGAGCCGGCGCTCGGGGACACCTGGGGCGTCGAGCGGACCGTACGGGCGGGCGTGCTGCGGGCCTTGCTGCTCAAGGCTCCGCAGGAGGAAGGGGAGATCGCCGCGCTGAAGATCACGGGGGCGCGGATCACCGGCGCGCTGGACCTGAAGTACGCCACGATCGACGTCCCCATCCGGCTGAGCCACTGCCACTTCGACGGCGTGCCCAACCTGTACGGAGCCCAACTGCGCCAGCTCAATCTGACGAAGTCCGTTCTGTCGGGCCTGACTGCGGCGACCCTGCGGGTCGGCGGGGTGCTGCGGATGACGGAGTGCCGTATGCGGGGGCCCGTGCGGCTCGGCGGGGCGCAGATCTCCGGGGCGCTGTTCATGGAGCGGGCGGAGTTCACCGCACCGGACGACTCCGAACCGGTCCTCCAGCTCAACCAGGCCGCGATCGGGGACGACTTGTGGGCGCCGGAGATGCGCGCGCACGGACAGGTACGTCTCACCGGCGCCTCCGTCGCCGGGCGGATCAATATTCAGGACGCCGCGTTCGAGCAGCCCGACGGCACCGCGCTGGACGCGCAGAACCTCAACGTGGGTGCCCATGTACGGGCGCGCTGCGTGCGGGCGCGGGGCCGGATCGAGCTCCGAGGCGCCCGCATATCGGGCCGTCTCGACCTGCTCCACGCCCGCCTGTCGCATCCGGGCGACACGGCACTGCGGGCGAGCAGTTGTGTCATCGGGGAACTCTGGCTGCGCGGGGGCGATCGCATCGAGGGAGCCCTGAACCTGCGGCGCTCTCAGATAGAGATCCTGACCCTTGAACCGGAGATGCTGCCGGACCAGGTGTATCTCAGCAATCTCACCTACACCGTACTCAGCCCGCACGAACCCGCCGAGCGCCGCCTTCCGATGCTGGAGCGGGAGGGCGACCGGTACGAGCCGTACGGCTACGAGCAGCTGATGGCGGCCTACCGTCACGTCGGTGACGACGACGCTGCCCGGCTCGTCCAACTCGCCAAGCAGCGCCGCCGACGCACCACACTCACCTGGTACGGGCGGCTGTGGGGGTACATCCAGGACGCCACGGTCGGCTACGGCTTCCGCCCGTTGCGCGCGGCCGTCTGGCTGATGTCCCTCATGGCCATCGGATCAGTCGCATACGGCCTGGACCACCCACGTCCCGTCAAGGCGGACGAGGCGCCCGACTTCAACCCCGCCTTCTACACCCTCGACCTGCTCCTGCCGGTCATCAACTTCGGCCAGGAATCGGCGTTCGCACCTGATGGCTGGCACCAGTGGCTGTCGTACTCCCTGATCATCACCGGCTGGATCCTGGCGACGACGATCGTCGCGGGCGTGACCCGCACGGTCAGCCGCCAATGACCCGCGGCCGGACCGGACAGCGTTCGGCGGACTCGCGGGGCCCTCCAGACAGGGACGAGGCCAACGGCTCCGCACTGCGGTCGGACGGGCGGCGGCGTAAAATTCGACAGAGGGCCCCGAGAGACTTCCGGGGAGGCGCGGTGTCGTCCCTGCAGGTGAAATCGCGAACCGGCGACCTGGTGGTCCTGGGTGAATCGGCTGCCGAGCGCTTGGGTGCGGGGTTGCATGGCGAGCTGCTCCGCCCGGATGATCATGCGTACGACCAGGCTCGCGCGGTCTGGAACGGCTTGATCGACCACCGCCCCGCGCTGATCGCCCGCTGCTCCGCAGCGACCGACGTCGTTCAAGCCGTCACCTTCGCGCGTGAGCACGACCTGCTGGTGTCGGTACGCGGCGGCGGGCACAACATCGCGGGCAAAGCGGTGTGCAGCGGCGGCCTGATGATCGACCTCTCACCCATGCGAGGTGTCGCGGTTGACCCGGAGCGCCGCACAGCCCGAGTCGAGGGAGGCGCGACCCTGAAGGAACTGGACCGGGCCACACAGTCATCGGGCCTGGCCACGACGGCGGGCGTCGTCACGCACACCGGCGTCGCCGGCCTCACCCTGGGCGGCGGCGTGGGCCGGCTGGCCCGGAGGTACGGCCTTGCCTGCGACAACCTACGGGTCGCGGAGGTCGTCACCGTCGAGGGCCAGGTGGTGAGAGCGGACGAGTCCGAGAACGCCGACCTCTTTTGGGGTCTGCGGGGCGCCGGAGCCAACTTCGGGGTCACGACCTCCTTCGAGTTCCAGCTCCACCGTGTGGGCCCCGAAGTGCTCGGTGGCGTCGTCGTCCATCCCCTGCACAAGGCGAAGGCCGCACTGAGTTTCTACGGCGAGTACTCCCTCTCCGCTCCTGACGAGCTGTCGGCCGACGCGATCTTCCTGACATCGCCCGATGGCGACCCGATGCTCGCCATCTCCGTGTGTTACGTCGGGTCGGTGGAGGAGGGCGAGCGCGTGCTGCAACCACTCCGGCGGTTCGGCCCACCCATCGTCGACGGGATCGGCCCGGTCGCGTACACGGAACTGCAGGCCGCGGCTGACGCCTTCTTCCCCACCGGTCTCAACTACTACTGGAAGTCCCATTTCCTGGAGCGGATCGCCGACGACACCGTGGAGGCCACGGTGGACCACTTCGCCCGTGTCCCGTCCCCCAGGTCCCTCATCGTCTTCCAGCAATACGGCGGTGCCGTCAGCCGCATCGATCCATCCGCCACGGCCTTCCGTCCCCGGAACGCGCAGTACGACAACTTCGCCGCGTCCATCTGGACCGGCCCCAGAGACCTCCAGACGCAGATGCAGTGGGTCCGGCGGTGGTGGGACATGGTGAGCCCCTTCTCTCTGGGAGCCGAGTATGTGAACAACCTGGGAGAAGAGGGCGAGGAGCGCGTGCGGGCGGCCTACGGCGGGAACTACGAGCGGCTGGTGTCCCTCAAGAACACTTACGATCCCGCCAACTTCCTCCGCCTGAACGCGAACATCCGGCCAGGCCCGCGGTGACACCCAACAGTGCACCCTCCGGCCAAGGCGCGTGAGACACCCCGACGTCCTGGCCGCTCACGAGTCAGAGCACCAGGGCGTGTGTCGAAAGCGCCGATAGCGAGTACGAGACCGGTTGCCGGCGTTCGACCGCGTGAATGACAGCGTGTACCCGGGCAACGCGGGCAAGGATGCGGCACTGGCCCGAGGATGGCTCCTCGGCCGCTTCAAGGACGTGGCGGGGTTGCGTCCGCCACAGCGAGTCCGTAGAGATCAAATGGGGCGTCCCCCCCTGTGCCGATGAGCGATCGCAGTGGGTGAGAGCCGAGAAACGCACAGCTCTCCTGGCCCTCATCAGCGGCCGCTTTCGCGTCGAACTGCCCGGCCGCAGCGTACTTCTGCAGGAACAGGGTGATGACGGTCGCCTCGTAGCGGACCGCGAGCTTGCCGTATCGCGTGGCGACGGCGCGGTGTGTCTTGAGGCGGTTGATCCCGCACTCGACCGTGTGGCGCCCGCGGTAGTCGGCCGGGGCGAAGTGCGGCGGTCGGCCGCCGCGGGGGCCGAGCTTCTGGCGATTGCGTGCCTGGTCGGCTTTGTCGGGGATGGTGCATCGGATCCCGCGGCGGCGCAGGTGGGGGCGGTTCTTGCGGGAGGCGTACGCCTTGTCAGCGCGGACGCGACTGGTGCGGATCCGTGGCCCGGCCCGGCCCGATAAGGGGCACGCGGACCTTCTCCAGCACGGGTTCGAACTGCGGCGAGTCCCCGCGCTGCCCTGCTGTGACCGCGATCGCCATGGGCTTTTGGCCCTGCTCGACGGCCAGGTGCAGCTCGGTGGTGAACCCGCCGCGCGAGCGTCCCAGCCCGTGATCAACGGGCTCGGTGAACACGCCACCCGGCGGTTCCTTCTGCAGGTCGCCCTGCTGCGGGCCCCGGCCGCATGCTGATGGGCGCGGCACACCGAGGAGTCGACGCTCAGGTCCCACGTGATCGCGCCATTCGCGTCGGCCAGAGGCTGGAGCCGGGTGAGGACGCGGTGCCAGATGCCGTCCCGCTGCCATCGGCGGAACAGGTCATAGATCCGGCCCCACGGCAGATCTCCCCGCCCCATGACCGAGATCATTCATCGCTCGTATCCCTCGTGGCGTTGGTGGTCGCCGAGCGGCAGGTGACCGCGAGGCTCTGGCGGCGGTCGTGTTCGTGGCCGCCACGTACAACCCGAGGTGGTACGTGGCGGCGGTCCCGCCAGTGTTCGGCCCCCATCGAGCCGCCATATGCCGCACATGGGGTGTACGGCTTCGGCGTGTCACTATCGCCCGCCACTATCGCCGACGACGCTGACTCCGGCAGCGACGTGGTGATGAGGGCGAAGGAGTACGTGTTGAGCAGGTGGAGAAGGACACTCGGCGTGGCCGCGCTGGCCGTGGCGACCGCGCTGGCCCCTGCCTCGGCCGGGTATGCGGCGCCGGGCGATCTGGACCCCACGTTCGGGGGCGACGGCATCGTGGTCACGGACATTGGTACGGGCCCCGACTCGGCGAGCGGGGTCGCCGTACAGCCCGACAGGAAGGTCGTCGTGGTCGGCAGCGCCGAGGACGGGACCGGGGCCACCGCCGATTTCGCGATGACCCGGTACCTCGACGACGGCAGCCTCGACCCGGACTTCGGTGGCGGTGACGGGATCGTACGGACCGACTTCACCGGCGGGCGCGACGTCGCCAACGCCGTCGTGCTGCTGCCCGACGGCAAGATCCTCCTTGCCGGAAGCGCGTTCGCCGGCAATACAACCGGCATCGACTTCGCCTTCGCCCGGTATCTCAGCGACGGCACCCCCGACCCGGACTTCGGCGGCGGCGACGGCACACTCACCGTCAACGTCCTGAACGGATTTGCCCCTGAGACGGCAACAGGGCTGGCCGTGCTCCCGGACGGAGGGATCGTGGCGGCCGGGACGGCCTCCGGCGGCGGCGAGTCCGATTTCGCCGTGCTGCGCACGGACTCCCAAGGCGTCCCCGACCCGGCCTTCGGCGGTGGTGACGGCAGGGTGGTCACCCCCGAACTGACCTTCGGCGCCAGCAGCGCATTCGGCCTGGTGATCCAGGCTGACGGAAAGATCGTCGTAGCCGGCGGTGTGACGAGCGGGATCAGCTCGTCGTCCGACTTCCGGCTGGTCCGTCTCAACAGCGACGGCAGCTTCGACGACGGCAGTGTGGACGACACCACCCCTGGCGACAGCTTCGGAACCGGTGCGAAGGTCACCACGGACTTCGGCGGGGCCTTCGACGAGGGCCGTGGGATCGTGCTGCAGCCGGACGGCAAGCTCGTGGTGGCGGGCCGGGTCACCGTCTCCGGCGCAGACCTGGGGCTGGCCCGCTACCTCACCGACGGCTCCCTGGACCCGGCGTTCGGAGGCGGCGACGGCAAGGTGAACACCGATGCCGAAGGCGACTTCAACCAGGCCAACGCCGTGGCGCTGCAGCCCGACGGGAAGATCGTCACCGCCGGCTACGTCGAAACCTTTCCCCAGTTCTTCCGCTTCGCGGTCACCCGGCACCTGACCACCGGCGTGCCCGACAACGCCTTCGGCGGCGGGGACGGGGTCGTGGTCACCAACCTGCCGCTGACCGAGGACGACCGGGCCAATGCTGTGGCCCTCGACGCCGACAACCGCATCATCGCGACCGGTTCCGCCGGGCCTCCGATCTCCGGTCCGGGCTCCGTCGGCTTCGGCACGGCCCGCTACGAGGCGGACCCGACCCCCGACCTCGCGGTCACCAAGAGCGACTCGCCCGACCCCGTGGCGCTCGGCGACCCGCTCACCTACACCCTCACCGTGACCGGCGACCCCGCTGAGGCCGCCCACAACGTGGTGCTGACCGACACCCTCCCGGCCGGAGTGGTTCCGCTCTCGGCCGAGACCACCCAGGGCACCTGCGACCTCGCCGCCACCGTGACCTGCCAACTGGGCACCGTGAACGCGGCCGGCAAGGTCACCGTCACCATCACTGTGGAACCGCAGGGCACCGGCACGCTCAACAACACCACCTCGGTCGCGGGCTCGGAGGAGGACCGGGTACCGGGCAACAACTCCGCCACCTCGACAACCAGCGTCCAGAACCTGCACGGCTGCACCATCATCGGCACCCCCGGCAACGACACCCTCAACGGCACCAGCGGCAACGACGTCATCTGCGGACTCGGCGGAAACGACACCCTACGCGGCCGGTCCGGCAACGACATCCTCCGTGGGAGCAGCGGCAACGACAACCTCGAAGGTGCCGCGGGCAGCGACTTCCTGTATGGCGGCCCCGGCGACGACAGCTCCGACGGCGCATCCGGCAACGACACGATCGACCCAGGTGCGGGCACCGACACCGTGCTCGGCGGATCGGGCCAGGACTCGATCAATACGGTCGACGGGGTGTCCGGCAACGACACGACCAACGGCGGCCCCGGCGTGGACAGCTGCACCGTGGACTCCGGCGACACGGCGACAAGCTGCTGACCCCGAAACGCTGATACGCACCGCCGGACCTCAGAAGCGCGCCCAGGCCCAACGGCCCGGGCGCGCTCCGCCCGCCGACGTACTTGAAGCGGCCGAGGAAGCGGCCGAGGAAGCGGCTGAGGAGCCATCCTCGGGCCAGTGCCGCATCCTTGCCCGCGTTGCCCACGTACACGCTGTCATTCACGCGGTCGAACGCCGGCAACCGGTCTCGTACTCGCTATCGGCGCTTTCGACACACGCCCTGGCCCACCTCCCGTACATACCGGGCTGCGGTCTCCTCCAGGACCTCCACCCCGTCCCTCGCCCACAGCTCGTCGTTGAAGAGCTCCACCTCGATCGGGCCCCTGTAGCCGGCCGCGTGCACCATCTCGCACCACCAGCGCATGTCGATCGCGCCGTCGCCCAGCTGGCCCCGGCCGTTGAGGACTCCGGCCGGCAAGGGGGTGGTCCAGTCGGCCAGTTGGAAGGCGTGGATACGGCCCGCCTCGCCCGCCCGGGCGACCGCCGCCGGGGCGCGGTCGTCCCACCAGATGTGGTACGTGTCGACCACCACGCCGACCTGCGAGGACGGGAAGCGCTCGGCGATCTCCAGGGCCTGGTCCAGGGTGGAGACCGCGCAGCGGTCCGCCGCGTACATCGGGTGCAGCGGCTCGATCGCCAGGCGGACGCCCCGCTCCCCCGCGTACGGGGCGAGTTCGGCGATCGACTCGGTGATCCGGGCACGGGCGGCCGCCAGGTCACGGCTGCCCGGGGCGAGGCCGCCCGAGACCAGGACCAGGGTGTCCGTGCCCAGCACGGCCGCCTCGTCGATCGCCGCGCGGTTGGAGTCGAGCCACGAGTCCGTCGTGAAGAAACCACCCCGGCACAGCGACGTGACCGTCAGGCCCGCGTCCCGTACGAGCTTGGCCGCCGCCTCGACCCCGTACTCCTCGACCGGCTCCCGCCACAGGCCCACGCCCGGGACGCCGAGCCGTACACATTGCTCCACCAGCTCCGGCAGCGACAGCTGCTTCACCGTCATCTGGTTGATGCTGAAGCGGGAAAGGTCGGTCATTGCGGGACTCCGTGGACCGTGAGCAGGGATTTCATCCGGGACTCGGCACACTCCGGATCCGGGAACAGGCCCAGCCCGTCCGCCAGTTCGTACGCCCGCGCCAGGTGCGGCAGCGAGCGGGCGGACTGCAGGCCGCCGACCATCGTGAAGTGGTCCTGGTGGCCCGCCAGCCAGGCGAGGAAGACGACGCCTGTTTTGTAGAAGCGGGTCGGGGTCTGGAAGAGGTGGCGGGACAGGTCCACCGTCGGGTCGAGGAGCTCCCGGAAGCCCTTGGCGTCACCGGTGTCGAGGATGCGTACCGCCTCCGCCGCCAGCGGGCCCAGCGGGTCGAAGATGCCGAGCAGCGCGTGGCTGAAGCCCTGGTCGTCGCCCGCGATCAGCTCGGGGTAGTGGAAGTCGTCGCCCGTGTAGCAGCGGACGCCCTCCGGGAGGCGGCGGCGCAGGCCGATCTCGCGCTGCGCGTCGAGGAGGGAGACCTTGATGCCGTCGACCTTGTCCGGGTGGGCCGCGATGACCTCCAGGAACGTGTCGGTCGCGGTGTCGAGGTCGGCCGATCCCCAGTAGCCGTCGAGCGCAGGGTCGAACATCGGGCCGAGCCAGTGCAGGATCACCGGCTCGCTCGCCTGGCGGAGGAGATGGGTGTACGTGTCGATGTAGTCGTCCCGGTCACGGGCCGTGGCCGCGAGGGCGCGTGAGGCCATCAGGATCGGCTGGGCGCCGCTCTCCTCGACGAGGGCGAGCTGCTCTTCGTACGCCTTACGGACCGTCATAAGGTCGGCAGGGACGATCAGTTGGTCCGTGCCGACGCCGCACGCGATGGCGCCGCCCACCGCCTTCGCCTCCGCCGCCGAGCGGCGGATCAGCTCCGCCGCGCCCGCCCAGTCGAGGCCCATCCCGCGCTGGGCGGTGTCCATGGCCTCCGCCACGCCCAGGCCGTGGGCCCAGAGGTGGCGGCGGAAGGCGAGCGTCGCGTCCCAGTCGACGGCGGCGGGCCCGTCGGGGGTGGTGTCGGCGTACGGGTCGGCCACGACATGGGCGGCGGAGAAGACCGTACGGGAGGTCAGGGCGCCGCCCGTGGGGGCCGGGGGGCGGGCCGGGCGCGGGCTGTACTCCCGTACGCCGCCGGAGGGATCGGGAAGGCGGATCACAGGGTGACCTCCGGGACGTCCAGGCGCCGGCCCTCGGCCGACGAGCGCAGCCCCAGCTCGGCGAGCTGCACGCCGCGCGCGCCCGCCAGCAGGTCCCAGTGGTACGGCTCGTCGAGGACGACGTGCCTCAGGAAGAGCTCCCACTGGGCCTTGAAGCCGTTGTCGAACTCGGCGTTGTCCGGGACCTCCTGCCACTGCTCGCGGAAGGACTCGGTCGCCGGGATGTCCGGGTTCCAGACCGGCTTGGGCGTGGCCGAGCGGTGCTGGACGCGGCAGTTGCGGAGGCCGGCGACGGCCGAGCCGTGGGTGCCGTCGACCTGGAACTCGACGAGTTCGTCGCGGTTGACGCGGACGGTCCAGGAGGAGTTGATCTGGGCGACCGCCCCGCCCTCCAGCTGGAAGATGCCGTACGCGGCGTCGTCGGCAGTCGCGGCGTACGGCTTGCCGTGCTCGTCCCAACGCTGCGGGACGTGGGTGGCGACGTGCGCGGTGACGCTGGTGACCCGGCCGAAGAGCTCGTGGAGCACGTACTCCCAGTGCGGGAACATGTCCACGACGATGCCGCCGCCGTCCTCGGCGCGGTAGTTCCAGCTGGGGCGCTGGGCGTCCTGCCAGTCGCCCTCGAAGACCCAGTAGCCGAACTCGCCGCGCACGGAGAGGATCTGCCCGAAGAAGCCGCCGTCGATGAGGCGCTTCAGCTTGAGCAGGCCCGGCAGGAAGATCTTGTCCTGGACGACGCCGTGCTTGACGCCGGCGTCCCGGGCCAGACGGGCGAGTTCCAGGGCGCCCGCCACGTCCGTCGCCGTGGGCTTCTCGGTGTAGATGTGCTTGCCCGCCGAGACGGCCTTCTTGATCGCCTCGACGCGTGCGGAGGTGACCTGGGCGTCGAAGTAGATCTCGACGGTCTCGTCCGCGAGGACGGCGTCGAGGTCGGTGGACCACTCGGTGAGGCCGTGGCGCTCGGCGAGCGCGCGCAGGGCGTGTTCGCGGCGGCCGACGAGGACGGGCTCGGGCCAGAGTGTCTCGCCGTTGCCGAGGTCGAGGCCGCCCTGCTCGCGCAGGGCGAGGATCGAGCGGACGAGGTGCTGGCGGTAGCCCATGCGTCCGGTGACGCCGTTCATGGCGATACGGACTGTCCTGCGTGTCACGAAGGTGCCTCCATCACGTGCGTACTCTCATACAGAAAGCGCTTTCTACGAACGGAGACGCTAGCCTGCCGACAACACACCGGACAAGAGGTCTTCCGGACTCTCCCCGGCGCGCCCCTACTCCCCGACTCACCCCGACCCACCCCGGAGGTACGCGATGACCGTCACGCTGGCGGATGTGGCCGCGCGTGCCCAGGTCTCCCCCGCCACCGTCTCCCGCGTCCTGAACGGCAACTACCCGGTCGCCGCGTCGACCAGGGAGCGGGTGCTGCGGGCGGTGGACGAGCTGGACTACGTCCTGAACGGGCCCGCGAGCTCGCTCGCCGCCGCCACCTCGGATCTGATCGGCATCCTCGTCAACGACATCGCCGACCCCTTCTTCGGGATCATGGCGGGCGCGGCGCAGAGCGCGATCGGGGAAGGGGCGCGGGGGCGGGCCGGGGGCGAGAAGCTGGCCGTCGTCTGCAACACGGGCGGCTCGCCCGAGCGCGAACTCACCTACCTGACCCTGCTCCAGCGGCAGCGCGCCGCCGCCGTCATCATGACCGGCGGGTCCCTGGAGGACCCGGAGCACATGGCGGCGGTGTCGGCGAAGCTCGCCAAGCTGACGGACGCGGGGACGCGGATCGTGCTGTGCGGCCGGCCGCCGGTGACGGGCGACGCGAGCGCCGCGGCGCTCACCTTCGACAACCGGGCGGGGGCGCGGCGGCTCGCCGAGCACCTGCTGTCGCTCGGGCACCAGCGGATCGGGTACGTGGCGGGGCCGGCGGACCGGACGACGACCCGGCACCGGCTGGAGGGCCACCGGGACGCGATGGCGGCGGCGGGGGTGGCCGAGGGGCCCACGGTGCATGGGGGGTACGACCGGCGCTCGGGCTACGACGCGACGCTCGAACTCCTGCGCCGGGACCCGTCGCTGACGGCGATCGTTGCGGCGAACGACACGGTGGCGCTGGGCGCGTGCGCGGCGCTGCGGGACCGGGGGCTGCGGATCCCGGAGGACGTCTCGGTGGCGGGCTTCGACGACCTCCCGTTCTCGGTCGACGCGGTCCCGGCCCTGACGACCGTACGCCTCCCACTCCACGACGCGGGCGCGCGGGCGGGCCGCCTGGCGGTGGGCACGGAGGAACCCCCACCGGGCGGAGTGACAACGATCCCGGCGGAGCTGTTGGTACGGGATTCAACGGCGCGGCCGCGCGACTGACGGGGGGACGGGGCCCACGCGGGCGCCCGTGCCCCGGCGCGGCCCGGGCACACCCCAACTCCCACGCCCACGGCCGACGGGGGCGGAGCCCACGCGGGCACCCGTAGCCCGGCACGGCCCGGGCACACCCCAACTCCCACGCCCACGGCTGACGGGGGCGGGGCCCGCGTGGGCGGGCGGCGGGCGCGGGCGGCTTCGTGTGGCGCGGGACTACGCGCCCGCTTCCGCCTCCAGGCCCGTCGCGGTCAGCACCGCGTCCACCGTCTCCTCCACCGACAGGGCCGCGTTGTCGATCCAGGTGCCCTCGCCCGAGAGTTCCTCGCGCATCGCCGCGTCCAGTGGCGCCCAGTTCGTCGTCAGGCGCTTGTCGCGGGCGTTGTTGCGTTCCCAGGCCTTGTCCGGGCCGGGGGCGAGGAAGACCGTGTGGAAGGGGCGGGCCTTCAGGGTTGTCCGGTAGAAGTCGAGGTGGCTGCGGCGGACGACCACGTCGTCGACGACGGGCAGGAAGCCGGCGGCCGTGAAGCTGTCGGCCAGCAGGCAGGCGTTCCGGGCGCGCAGGAAGATCTGGCGGTCCGCCTCGGGGTCGCCGTCCATCGTCGGCCAGTGGCACCCGCTGACGATCAGCTCCTGGAGCGCGTCCACCTCGATGTGCGCGGACCTCGCGAACCGGGCCGCGAGGGCCGCCGCGACCGTCGACTTTCCGCTGCCGGGGATGCCGCTCAGGAGCACGGCCCCGGGGGCGGGTTCACGGTCGATGGGTACCAGGTCCATGGGTCAGGACCCTAACGGACGGGTGTACGGCTTACGGCTCCGGCGGGAGCGGCCTCGGCGACAGCCTCCGCCCTCGCCCGCGTCGGCGCCAGTGACGTCAGCGCCACTCCCCCCACCAGCAGCGCCGCCGCGCACCAGCGCAGGGCCGAGATGCCCTCGCCCAGGAAGAGGGCCGCCGAGGACATGCCGAAGACCGGGACCAGGAGCGAGAAGGGGGCCACCGAGGAGGCCGGGTAGCGGCGCAGTAGCCAGCCCCAGGCGCCGAAGCCGAACACGGTGGTGATCCAGGCTACGTAGACGATGACGCCCACCCCGGTCCAGTCGAGCCCGCGCAGCGCCTCGAGGTCGCGCTCCGGTCCCTCCAGGAGGAGCGAGAGGGCGAGGAGCGGCAGGACGGGCACCGTACTGACCCAGACCATGAAGTTGAGCGCGTCGGGCGGGGACGCCTTGCGGGTGAGGACGTTGGAGACGCCCCAGCAGGCCGCCGCCGCGATGCACAGCGCGAAGCCGACGAGCGGGCCCGAGCCGCCCTCGTCCACCGCCGCGACACCGATGCCGGCGAGCGCGACCGCCATGCCCGCGATCTTCACCTCCCCGGGCCGTTCGCCGAGCGCGACGAAGGCGAACACGGCCGTGAACACGGCCTGGATCTGGAGGATCAGCGAGGAGAGCCCGGCCGGGGCGCCGAGGTTCATGCCCGTGAAGAGCAGGCCGAACTTCGCGACGCCCAGGACGAGACCGACCCCCACGATCCACTTCCACGCGACCTTCGGGCGGCCGACGAGGAACACGGCGGGAAGCGCGGCGCCGAGGAAGCGCAGGGCGTTGAAGAGCAGCGGCGGGAAGTGGTCCAGGCCGATCTCGATGACGACGAAGTTGACTCCCCAGACGGCGGCGACGAGCGCGGCCAGGGCGATGTGGGCAGGGCGCATGGGAGAGAGCGTCACCCACGACGACCGTGTAGCACCAGCACGGATTTCTTCATGGTTGGATGAAGCAACACTTCATCCAACTCCCGCCGAGGGGCCCGCCCATGCTCGATCTCGCGCGCCTGCGCGCCCTGCACGCCGTCGCCGTCCACGGTTCGGTGGGCGCCGCTGCCGCCGCCCTCGGTTTCAGCCCGTCGGCCGTCTCCCAGCAGATCGCCAAGCTGGAGCGGGAGACCCGTACGACCCTCCTCGAACGCCAGGGCCGGGGCGTGCGGCTCACCGACGAGGCGCACCAACTGGCCGCTACAGCACAGCAGTTGCTGTCGATCGTCGAGGAGGCGGAGGTACGTCTCGAAGAGCGGCGCGGGCTGCCCGCCGGGCGCCTGTCGATCGGCTGCTTCGCGAGCGCCGCCCGCGGTCTGATGCCGCGGGTCCTCGCCGAGCTCGCGGCCCGTCACCCCGCCCTCGACGCCCGCCTCTCGGAGGTCGACCCGCACATCTCGGTCGAGCTCGTCACGCGCGGCGTGATCGACCTCGCCGTGGCCCACGACTGGGACATCGCACCCATGCCGACCCCGCCCGGGGTGGAGCAGGCGGTGATCGGCGACGACCTGTGCGACGTCCTCGTACCGCGCGGCCATCCGCTGGCGGCGCGGGAGTCGGTACGGCGGGAGGAGCTGGCGGACGAGCGGTGGATCGCCCAGCCGCCCGGGACGGTCTGCCACGACTGGCTGATGCAGACCCTGCGGGCCACCGGCTACGAGCCGCGCATCGTCCACCAGGCGGAGGAGAACCACACCCAGGTCGCCCTGGTCGCGGCGGGTCTCGGGATCGCGCTGGTGCCGCGCCTCGGGCGCGGGACGCTACCGCCGGAGGTGAGCCCGGTCCGGCTCGACCCGATGCCGATGCGCCGGCTTCACGCGCTGTGGCGCACGGGCGCGGCCCGCCGCCCCGCGATCACCGAGACGGTCCGCACGCTCCAGGAGCTCTGGCCCCAGGTGTCCCACACCGGCTGATCCTTGCGCGGATCCTTGACCTGGCAGTTACTTTCGGGCTATCCGTTGCACCTTGGAAGTTTCCTTCACCACTTCCGTCAATCCTGCACGGCCGGAAGGAGCATCAGTGCACCACCGCGCCCCCTCCCGACGCACCCTCCTCACCGTCACCGCCGCCGCGGCAGCCGCCGCCGTCACCGGGGTGAGCACCAGTCCCGCCCACGCGGACTCCGACGACCGGGACGACCGGAGCCTCCAGCAGCTCATCTCCCGCATGTCCCTCGAAGAGAAGGTCGGCCAGCTCTTCGTCATGCGCGTGTACGGCCACTCCGCCACCGCCCCCGACCAGGCCGACATCGACTCCAACCTCAAGGAGATCGGCGTCCGCACCGCCGCCGAACTCGTCGAGAAGTACCACGTCGGCGGCGTCATCTACTTCACCTGGGCCCACAACACCCGCGACCCGCACCAGATCGCCGCCCTCTCCAACGGCATCCAGCGGGCCGCCCTCGCGCAGCCCACGCCCGTCCCCGCCCTCATCTCCACCGACCAGGAGCACGGCATCGTCTGCCGGGTCGGCGAGCCCGCCACCCTGCTCCCCGGCGCGATGGCGCTCGGCGCCGGAGGCTCCCGCTCCGACGCCTGCGCGGCCGCCCGGATCGCGGGCGCCGAGCTGGCCGCCGTCGGCATCCGGCAGAACTACGCGCCCGTCGCCGACGTCAACGTCAACCCGGCCAACCCCGTCATCGGCGTCCGCTCCTTCGGCTCCGACCCGCAGGCCGTCGCCGGCCTGGTGGCGGCCCAGGTCAAGGGCTACCGGCAGGCCGGAATCGCGGCGACCTCCAAGCACTTCCCCGGCCACGGCGACACCGCCGTCGACAGCCACTACGGCCTGCCGACCATCACGCACACTCGCGCGCAGTGGGCCGAGCTCGACGCCCCGCCGTTCCGGTCCGCGATCGCCGCCGGCATCGACTCGATCATGACCGCGCACATCGTCGTCCCCGCGCTCGACCCGAGCGAGGACCCGGCGACGCTCTCCCGCCCCATTCTGACCGGCATCCTGCGTGAGGAACTCGGCTACGACGGCGTGGTGGTGACGGACTCCCTCGGCATGGAGGGCGTACGGACGAAGTACGGCGACGAGCGCGTGCCCGTCCTCGCGCTCAAGGCGGGCGTCGACCAGCTGCTCAACCCGCCCAAGCTCGACATCGCCTGGAACGCGGTCCTCAAGGCCGTCAAGGACGGCGAACTGAACGAGGCCCGGCTCGACGAATCGATCCTCCGCATCCTGCGCCTCAAGGCCAAACTGGGGCTGTTCCGGCAGCCGTACGTCACCGCCGCCGGAGTGGACCGTACGGTCGGCACCGCCGCCCATCTGGCCCACGCCGACCGGATCGCCGAGGCGACCACCACCCTGCTCCTCAACGAGGGCGGGTTCCTGCCGATCAGCCGGCTCACTCACGGCAACGTGCTCGTCGTCGGCGCCGATCCGGCCTCGCCGTCGGGCACCACCGGCCCCCCGACCACCACGCTCGCCGCCGCCTTCACCGAACTCGGCTTCACCGCCACGGCCCTGTCCACCGGGATCACGCCGACGGCGGCGAGGATCGAGGAGGCGGTGGCGGCCGCGGCCGGCAAGGACGTGGTCATCGTCGGCACGTACAACGTCTCCGCGACCAGCCCGCAGCGCACCCTCGTCGACCGACTCGTCGCGACCGGGGTGCCCGTCGTGACGATCGCGATCCGCAACCCGTACGACATCGCCCGGCTCACCGGCCAGCGGGCCACCCTCGCCGCCTACTCCTGGACCGATGTCGAACTGCGGGCCGCGGTCCGGGTCCTCACGGGCCACGCCCGGCCGCAGGGCCGTCTGCCCGTCCCCGTCCAGCGCGCGGACGATCCGACGAAGGTGCTGTACCCGGTCGGCCACGGCCTGTCCTACCCGTGACGTAACCCGCGACGCGGACCCCCCGTTCTCCCTGGCGTGCGCCCCGCCCCGGCGGGCACGCTGGACTCGGAGATCGGGGGGCTTTTCATGCGCGCTCTCAGGAGCGGGGTGGGCTCGGTCGGGTTGGCGCTGCTCGCTCTGACCGGATGTCAGCAGGCTTCGGACGTACGGCCGCCGGGGCCCGTCACGTACACGAGTTCGCCCTTCGACCACGGGGCGGTGTTCCTGGGGCCCGGGGACTGTTCCACCCGGGGAAAGGTGTTCCGCGAGGTCTCCTGTACGAGCGAGAAGGCCGTCGCGCAGGTGGCGACGCGGTACGAGGGTCCCACTTCGGGCGGTCCGGTGTGCCCGCCCACCACGGACTTCGTGCTGCACATCGCTGCGACCGGCGACGGCTCGGTGCCGCGGGGATACGCCTGCATGCGCAATCTGGAACCGCCGCATCCGGGCGACCCCGGGCGTGGTGGCGGTCCGCACACGATCGTCGGGGACTGTGTCTCGTCCTCGCGCGAGGGCCGGGTGAAGGAGACCGCCTGCGACGGCTCGGGGGCCGGTCCGCCCGCGTTCCGGGTCGCGTCGGCGGTCACGAGCCGGGACCGCTGCCCGCCCTCGACGGCGCTGTTCGTGGCGCTGGGCGGGGAGCGGCCGGTGGGCTGCGCCCGGCGGCTGTGAGGCGGCGGCCGTGAGGCTGAGGCCGGTGACCGCGCCCGGCGGCTGTAGGGGCCGCCGGGCGCGTAGGGACGTACGTCGCGTGCTTACGGGCGCACGCCGTGCTCCCGGTTCAGCTCGTCGTCCGCAGGCTTGTCGAGGCCGGCGTCGAAGGAGGCCAGCGGCTGTCCGGCCGCGACCGCCGGGGCGTCGACCCCGGCCCAGGCGAGGATGCGCGCCGTGGCCTTGGCGCGCTCGTCCTCGACGAGACCGGCCACGTTGGCTCCGTGGTTGGCGCCGGGGGCCGTGAGGACGTAGCTGTCACGGGCGCCCTTGCCGAGGCGGAACGGCTCGGCTCCCCACGGGTCGTTGCCGCCGTACACGAACAGCATCTGGTTCGCGTTGTTGCGGACCCAGGTGTCGACGTCCCGCATGGCCGACGGGTCGAACTGCATCGGGATCTCGCGCGGCACGAAGTTCCGCGCCGGCTGGTAGCCGTAGCGGGTCAGGCCGTCCAGGTGCGGCAGCTTGATGCTGGGCGAGCCGAGCTGGGTCGCCGCCTGGTAGTAGTACGGGGTGTACGGCTCCAGGCCCTGGTCGGTGTAGAAGGTCCAGCCGGAGTAGGCGTCGATCGTCTCGTAGACGGTGTCGTCGCTCGCGGTGGCCGCCTCCGGCACGTCGGCGCAGACGTCCTCGCCGTAGTACTGCCAGAAGCCCCAGACGAAGTCGAGGACGACGGCCTCGTACGCCTTGTCGAGGGAGCCGACGGTGTTGAAGGTCGCGCCCTCGGACTCGGCCCACTCCTTGTACTTCTTCTGGAGCGGCTCGCGGCGGACCAGCGCCTCGCGCTGCATCGCGTTGAGGCGGTCGCGGCACTCCTTGGTCCCGACGGTCTCGAAGAACCGGTCGTAGGCCGAGTCCTCCTTGTTGACCACGTCGTTGGGCGCCACGTACGCGACGACGCCGTCCATGTCACGGGGGTAGAAGCGCTCGTAGTACGTCGCCGTCATACCGCCCTTGCTGCCGCCGGTGGACAGCCAGTTCTGCCCGTAGATCTTCTTCAGGGCGGTGAAGATGCGGTGCTGGTCGCTCGCGGCCTGCCAGATGTCCAGCTTGGACCAGTCGGCGGGCTGCGGGCGGGACGGCGTGAAGAACCGGTACTCCATGGAGACCTGGTTGCCGTCGACGATCCGGGTGGGCTCGCGGCGGCTGGGGTTGGTGTTCAGCCCGTAGCCGCTGGTGTGGAAGACGGTCGGGCGGTCCGTGTCCTTGTGCAGGAGCGAGAGCCGCTGCTTGAACGTGCCCTTCCACGGGCGGCGGTGGTCGACCGGCTGGGTGTACTCGAGGACGAAGAAGCGGTAGCCGGCGTACGGCTTCTCCTCGATCAGGCTCATCCCGGGGATCGCCAGGATGCGGTCCTTGATGTCCGTGCCGACGGCGCTGTCAGCGACCGTGGCCGGGCTGCCGGAGGCCTGCTCCGCGGCGGTAGCCGCGCCGCTCGCTCCGACGGTGCCTATGAGCACCGTGAGCGACATCAGCCATCTCAGCGACTTGCGCATTCACCCTCCCCTTGGTTCACAACGGTGTCGCGAACCTAGCGGGGGCAACGTGCGTACCGCCAGACCCAGTTGGTCCCACCGGGACATCGCGGTCGCCGTCGCCGATCCGGAGGGACCCCCTCCGCGAGCGGTTGCAGCCGTCACCTAAACTCCCGCAGGCCATGTGCATGGCAAATCGCGAAAGGAAACGCATGACGAGGAGTTACAAGGTGAGGGCGATGGTGGCGCTCATGGCGACCGTCGCAGCGTCACTTCTGGCGACATCCGCACCGGCGCAGGCCGCCGCCGATCCCGGTCTCGAGCTGAGCAACTTCGAGCTGCGGCCGCTCTCCAACAAGGCCGAACTCCAGGGCCGGGTCGACAGACTGAACGCCGACCTGCCCAACATAGGCGTGAACTCGCTTCTGCAGCAGGCGCAGACGACGGGCCGCACGGGCACGTGGAGCAGTGGCGTCTGCAACGCGGCGGCCACCGAGGCCGGCACGATCCCGCAGGGATTCGCCAAGAGCTTCTGCTTCGACAGCGCGGACAACGGCGACCCCGCCACCTCCGAGTGGTGGCCGCAGGGCGTGACCAGCGTCGCCGATGCCGACGAGGACCAGACCTGGGGCGATCCTTCGCCCGGGTGGGACCCGGCGGCCCACAGGCCCATGATGGTGACCTGGTACAACAAAGACGACTGGAACGGCGACAAGACGCCGGACGACATGGACGCCGACGGACTGAACACCGAACGCAAGGGTGTCCGCGTCTCCTTCATCGATTCCAGCACCGGAAAGTACGCCCACGTCCTGCTGGTGTACCCGTTCATCAACGCCTCGGGCAACGCCAGTTACATGAGCGTGCGCACGTCGCAGCACTACTCGAGCAGTACGCGCCAGTACGGTTCGCTGCACGCCGGCGGAATGGTCTGGTACGGCTACTACCTGTACGTGGCGGACACCAACCGCGGCTTCCGCGTCTTCGACCTGCGCAACATCATCGACCTCGGGGCTCTGCCCGCCGGCCAGTGGGGTACGTCGAAGACCGCCATCGGCAGGCAGGACGGCGTGTACCACGCCCACGGCTACCGCTACATCCTTCCGCAGAGCGACGGATGGACCAACTCCGCCTGCGACACGGTCGAGCCGCCGCCGGGCACGCCGTGCGACATGCAGGACAACGACAAGACCTGCACGGCCTCGGACGTCACGCCGAAGACCAGCTGGGCCAGCCTCGACCGCAGCTCGACCGTGCGGCACATCACCACCGGCGAGTGGTGCGAGAAGGCGAAGGTCACTGACGCGTACACCACCGGCAGGGTCATCCGCCGGCCGATGAACACCAGCGGCGGAACACCGGCTCTGAACGGCTACGGATACTGGGCAGCCGACGAGGCCTACCGCGTTCCGTACAACACGGCCTACACCGACAACGGCGGGATCCAGGGCGGCGCGGTCATCAACGGCACCTACTACCTCAGCCAGAGCCGGGGTTCGTCGAACGGCAGGGTGCTCGTCGCCAGGCCCGACACCAGCACCGGGCGACTCGTCGAGACGTCCGCTCGCCGGACGTCCGCGATCGGGGTCGAGGACTTCTCCGTCTGGCCCGGATCGCCGGATCACATCTGGACGGTCACCGAACATCCCGGCCAGCGGATGCTGTTCAGCATCACCCCCTAGGTAGCAACCTCTAGGAAGCAGGCGGGGTCCCCCCTCTCCCCCGCTACGCGGCGCCCGCGTTGGCCTCGGCCGGCTCGGGCGCTGCTTCATTTACGGGTCAGGGTCAGCAGAGCACCCAGCCCGTCGACCCGCTCCGCCCGGCGACCGAACCGGTCGCGCGGACGCAGCGGTTGAGGGCGTGCACGGTGACGGGGCCGGCCTGGCGGGTGAAGCGGCCGCTGTCGACGGCGGGCCGGCCGCCGCGGGGCTGGAGGGAGACGGACATCGCGCGGCGGGCGCCGGGGTTCTTGGCGACGGTGAGGGCGCAGACGTACTGCCGGCTCCGGTAGAGGCGCAGCTCACCCGTGGCGAAGGTGACGGTCTTGCTGGGCCGCCCGCTGCACACCGAGGCGGCATCGGCGCCCGCGACCCCCGGCCCCGCGAGGGTGAGGGCGCCGGCGGTGAGCAGTACCGCCAGCAGATACCGGAGCAGCCGTGTGCCGCGCGCCGTCACGCCGTTCCCACCGAACACGTGGATCCCCTCCCGACTCCCTGCCGTACATGCGTACGACGCAGCGGAGGCCTGTGCGGTTGCCTTCACCGCGCTCGGACCGCAGTCGACCGCGCTCAGACCGCCGTCCATCCCCCTCAGACCGCCGTCGCCGGCTCCTCCTCGCCGATGAACGCGCGCCAGAGCTCGGCGTACCGGCCGCCGCGTGCGAGCAGTTCGTCGTGCGTGCCGTCCTCGGCGACGCGGCCGTCGGCCATGAGGATCACCCGGTCCGCGCGGGCGGCGGTGGTGAGGCGGTGGGCGACGACCAGCGTCGTACGGCGGCCGGCGAGGCGGTCGGTGGCCTGGTTGACCTGGGCCTCGGTTGCCAGGTCGAGCGCGGCGGTGGCCTCGTCGAGGAGCAGGATGTCCGGGTCGACGAGCTCGGCGCGGGCCAGGGCGATCAGCTGGCGCTGGCCGGCGGAGAGGTTGCGGCCGCGTTCGGCGACCTCGTGGAGGTAGCCGCCGTCCAGGGTCGCGATCATGTCGTGCGCACCGACCGCGCGGGCCGCCGCCTCGACCTCGGCGTCGGTCGCGTCGGGCCTGCCGTACGCGATGGCGTCGCGGACTGTCCCGGCGAAGAGGTACGCCTCCTGCGGGACGACGCCGAGCCGGTGGCGGTACGCGGTGAGGTCCAGGTCCCTGAGGTCGGTGCCGTCGGCGGTGACCCGGCCGGAGGTGGGGTCGTAGAACCGGGCGACGAGCTTGACCAGGGTGGACTTTCCGGCGCCGGTCTCGCCGACGAAGGCGACGGTCTGCCCGGCGGGGATCCGCAGGTCGATGCCGGTCAGGGCCTCTTCCTCCGAGCCGTACGCGAACGACACGTCCTCGAAGGCGATCTCGCCGCGCAGCGACGGCACTTCCACGGGTTCGGGCGCGGCGGCGGTGGACGTCGGTTCCTGGAGCAGTTCCTGCATGCGCTTCAGGGAGACGGTGGCCTGCTGGTAGCCGTCGAAGACCTGGGAGAGCTGCTGCACGGGGGCGAAGAAGAGGTCGATGTAGAGGAGGTACGCGACCAGGGCGCCCGTCGTCAATGTGCCGGCGTCGATCCGGTTGGCGCCGACGATCATCACGGCCGCCGCGGCCAGGGAGGAGAGCAGCGTGACGAAGGGGAAGTAGACGGAGATCAGCCACTGTCCGCGGACGCGCGCCTCGCGGTACTCGTCGCTGCGGGCCGCGAACCGGGCGGCGCCCGAGCGCTCGCGGCGGAAGGCCTGCACGATCCGGAGGCCGGAGACCGACTCCTGGAGGTCGGCGTTGACGACGCCGATCCGCTCCCGCGCCAGCTCGTACGCCTTCACGCTGGAGCGGCGGAAGTAGTACGTGGCGAGGGCGAGGACCGGGAGCGTCGCGAAGACGACCAGGGCGAGCTGGACGTCGAGCACGAGCAGCGCGCCCATGATCCCGAAGAAGGTCGTGACGGAGACGAACGCGGTGACGAGACCGGTCTGGAGGAACGTGGACAGCGCGTCCACGTCCGTCGTCATCCGGGTCATGATGCGGCCGGTCAGCTCGCGCTCGTAGTAGTCGAGTCCGAGCCGCTGGAGCTGGGCGAAGATCTTCAGGCGCAGGGCGTAGAGGACCCGTTCGCCGGTGCGGCCGGTCATCCTGATCTCGGAGGTCTGGGCGAACCACTGCACGACGACGGTGGCCAGGGCGAGCGCGGAGGCGGCCCAGACGGCGCCCATGGCGAGCTTGTTGACGCCGTCGTCGATGCCGTGCCGGATCAGCACGGGCAGCAGCAGGCCCATGCCGGAGTCGACGGCGACGAGGCCGAGGCTGATGAGGAGCGGGAGCCCGAAGCCGCGCAGCAGGCGGCGGAGCCCGTAGTGGTCCTCGGGGGTGACGGCGCGGACCTCGTCGACGTCGGGGGTGTCGGTGGCCGGAGGCAGCGCCTCGACGGCGGCGAGGAGTTCGGGGGTGGCTCCGGGGGCCGAGGACTCCTCGGCCGCGTCCTCCTCCCGTACCCACAGGGTGGGGGTGATGCCGCGCTCGGCGTCGAACTCGGCGTCGAGTTCGGCGCGCAGGGTGCGGTCCTCGGGCATGTCGTCGGCGGCGACGGCGGCGATGTGGCCGGGGGAGACGCCGCCGAGCTCGTCGGGGTCGGTGAGGAGCCGCCGGTAGAGCGCGGAGCGCCGCTCCAGCTCCTCGTGGGTGCCGATGTCGGAGAGCCGGCCGTCGTCCAGGACGGCGATCCGGTCGGCGAGGCCGAGGGTGGAGCGGCGGTGGGCGATGAGGAGGGTGGTGCGGCCGGCCATCACGGAGGCGAGGGCCTCGTGGATCTCGTGCTCCACGCGCGCGTCGACGGCGGAGGTGGCGTCGTCCAGGAGGAGGAGCCGGGGGTCGGTGAGGATGGCGCGGGCGAGGGCGATGCGCTGGCGCTGGCCGCCGGAGAGGGTGAGGCCGTGCTCGCCGACCTTGGTGTCGTAGCCGTCGGGCAGCTCGGCGATGAAACGGTCCGCCTGGGCGGCGCGGGCGGCGGTCTCGATCTGCTCCTGGGTGGCGTCGGGGTGTCCGTACGCGATGTTGGCGCGGACGGTGTCGGAGAACAGGAAGCTGTCCTCGGGTACGAGCCCGATGGCGGCGCGCAGGGAGTCGAGGGTCAGCTCGCGCACGTCGTGGCCGCCGACGAGGACGGCGCCGTGGGTGACGTCGTAGAAGCGCGGGAGGAGGAGGGAGACGGTGGACTTGCCGCTGCCGGAGGAGCCGACGACGGCGACGGTCTCGCCGGAGCGGATCTCCAGGGAGAAGCCGTCGAGGACGGGCCGGCCCTCCTCGTACGCGAAGCTCACGTCGTCGAACTCGACGGTCGCCTCGGCGTCCGCCGGCAGCTCCTTCGTGCCGTCCTTGATGACCGGCTCGGTGTCGATGAGCTCCAGGACGCGGTCGACGCCGGCGCGGGCCTGCTGGCCGACGGTGAGGACCATGGCGAGCATGCGGACGGGGCCGATGAGGGAGGCGAGGTAGGAGGAGAAGGCGACGAAGGTGCCGAGGGTGATCTGGCCGCGGGTGGCGAGCCAGCCGCCGAGGGCGAGGACCGCGACCTGGCCGAGGGCGGGGACGGCCTGGAGGGCGGGGGTGTACTTCGAGTTCAGCCGGATGGTGCGCATACGGCCGGCGAAGAGCTTGCGGCTGGCGTCGCGGATCTTCCCGGTCTCCTGGTCCTCCTGCCCGAAGCCCTTGACGACGCGGACGCCGGTCACGGACCCGTCGACGACCCCGGCGACGGCGGCGGCCTGCGCCTGGGCGTACCAGGTGGCGGGGTGAAGGCGGGTGCGGCTGCGCTTGGCGATGAACCAGAGGGCGGGGGCGACGGCGAGGGCGACGAGGGTGAGGGGGAGGGAGAGCCAGGCCATGACGGCCAGGGAGATCAGGAAGAGCAGGATGTTCCCGATCGTCATCGGGAGCATGAAGAGCAGGCCCTGGATGAGCTGGAGGTCGCTGGTGGCCCGCCCGACGACCTGCCCGGTGGACAGCTCGTCCTGCCGCCGGCCGTCGAGCCGGGTGATGGTGCCGTACATCTCGGTACGGAGGTCGTGCTGGACGTCGAGGGCGAGGCGGCCGCCGTAGTAGCGGCGGATGTAGGTGAGGCCGTAGACGACAAGGGCCGCGCCGATCAGAAGCCCGGTCCAGACGGCGAGGGACCGGGTCTTGGCGCCGATGACGTCGTCGATGATCACCTTGGTGATCAGCGGCACGAGTGCGAGGACGGCCATCCCGGCAAGGGACGACCCGAGGGCGAGCACGACGTTGGCCTTGTACCGCCAGGCATACCCGGCGAGCCTGCGCGCCCACCCCTGCTGTTCCTGCCCCGCCGCGGCCACGTGATGCCTCCCGTTCGTCCTGCTCTACCGGAAGGCACCAACGCGGACGGGGTGGGATTTCATCCCACGGGAGCGAACTAGAAGGGACCGGGCAGGAACACGGAGATGTCGTTGCCGGTGTCCTCGATCAGGACATTGCTCCAGACCAGGGTCATCGGCGGGCTGCACTTCGGCTGGAACGTGGCGGTGACCGTGATGGTGAAGTTGGCCTTGCCGTTCTGGACCGGAACCGTCTGAGTGGCCCCGAAGCCCTCCTTGTTCTCGGCCTGCGGCTCCTGCTTACCGCGGTTGACGCACTGCGCTTCAGCCGTCACCGAGAGGTCGACGGACTGCTGGTTGCCGAGGCCGGCTTCCTTGCCCTTGACCGTCAGGGTGCTACCGGAGGTGGTCACGGAGGGAGTGCCGACGAAGTGAGGACTGACGGCTTCGGCGGAGGGGGCGAGAAAGCCCACGAGGGCGATGGCCACCCCTGCGGGCAGCAGGAAGGGTGAGTGACGACGCATGAGGCTTCACCTCGATAGGGAAACTCAGGCTGCGATGATTACCGTATGTAGTCGACTGAGGTCCTGCGACTCCTCCAAATGGCCGCATATGCCAAAAGAATATGCCTACTTGATGGTACGAACAAGGACGCCCGAGACCACGCACAGTCACCGACCGGTGATGCGTGCGTGGCCTCGGGCGCGTCCTCGCTGATCAGAGGTGCGTCGGCTCGAACATCCGCAGCAGGGCCGGGAGGACCACCACCGAGGGGCCCGGGGTTGCCAGGGACTTGGTGAGGTCCGTCGTCAGGGACTCCGGGGTCGTGCGGACCGCCGGGACGCCGAAGGATTCCGCGAGGGCGACGAAGTCCGGGCGGGTCAGTTCGGTGGCCGTCGCCTCGCCGAAGGCGTCCGTCATGTACTCGCGCAGGATGCCGTAGCCGCCGTCGTCGACGATCAGCCACGTCACGTTCGAGCCGTACTGCTTCGCCGTCGCCAGCTCCGCGATCGAGTACATCGCGCCGCCGTCGCCCGAGACCGCGAGCACCGGGCGGGTCGGGTCGGCCGCCGCCGCGCCGAGGGCGGCGGGGAAGCCGTAGCCGAGGCCGCCGGCGCCCTGGGCCGAGTGCATGGTGTTCGGGTGGCGGGCGTCGAAGGCCGACCAGGCCCAGTAGGCCAGGATCGTCATGTCCCAGAAGCTCGGCGAGTCGTCCGGCAGCGCCTCCCGCACCGCCGCCACGATCCGCTGCTCCAGGCCGAGGTCCTGCGCCGCGATCCGGTCCCTGACCTTCGTCAGGACGGCCTTCACGCGGTCCGGGGCCGTCGGGTCCTCCCGTACCTCCACCGTCTCCAGGAGCGCCTGGAGCGCGAGGCGGGCGTCCGCGTGGATACCGAGGGCCGGGTGGTTGGACTCCAGCTTGCCCGCGTCCGCCTCGATCTGGATCACCCGGCCGCGCGGGGCGAACGTGTGGTAGTTCGAGGACAGCTCGCCGAGGCCCGAGCCGACGACCAGCAGGACGTCCGCGTCCTCCAGGAAGTCGGTGGTGTGCCGGTCCTCCAGCCAGGACTGGAGCGACAGCGGGTGCTCCCAGGGAAAGGCGCCCTTGCCGCCGAAGGTGGTGACCACGGGCGCGTCGATCCGCTCGGCGAGCGCGCGCAGCTTGCCGGACGCGTCGGAGCGTACGACTCCGCCGCCCGCGATGATCGCGGGCCGCTCGGCGTTCGCCAGCAGGTGCGCCGCGACCGCCGTCAGCTCGGGGCGCGGCACGACCTCCTCGGGCGTCGCGTCCATCGCCGTCACCACCGGCAGGGACGTCTCCGCGAGCAGCACGTCCTGCGGGATCTCCACCCACACCGGGCCGTGCGGGGCGGTCAGCGCCGACTCCCAGGCCGCCGCGATCGCCGAGGGGATCTGCGACTGCGTACGGACGGTGTGCACGGACTTCACGATGTCCCGGAAGGACGCCTGCTGGTCGCGCAGCTCATGGAGGTAACCGTGCCGCCCGCCACCGAGCCCGGCCACCGGGACCTGGCTGCCGATAGCGAGGACGGGCGCGGAGGCCGCCGCCGCCTCCTGGAGCGCGGCGAGGGACATCAGCGCCCCGGGGCCGGTGGAGAGCAGCAGCGGGGCGGCCTCGCCGGTCATCCGGCCGTACGCGTCGGCCGCGAAACCCGCGTTGTTCTCGACACGCACCCCGACGTACCGCAGGCTCGACCGGCGAAGCGCGTCGAACATCCCGAGCGCGTGCTGCCCGGGCAGCCCGAACACGGTGGTCGCACCGAGCCCGGCAAGCGTCTCGACGACGAGGTCCCCGCCGTTGCGCCCGGCGGGCGGATTGAGGGCGGCGGCGGTCTGCGCGGCGGTGGGGCGCAGGACCAGGTCGTGGTCGTGGGTCATGAACGGTCCCCTCGCGGGTGTGGCTGGCGGATCGGATACGGCCCGCGGGGCGGCGGCGCGCCGCGGCACGCGGTGCGGCACGCGGGGCGGTGGCGCCCCCGCACGGTGAGTATGCCGCGCTAGCTCGCACCGTCGCGGTCCGCCTGCCCGGCCGCCCCCGCCGACAGGCGGCGAGGCCGAGCCGGACCGGGCGGGCGGGTCGGCAGACGGACTGACGGCCGGCGGCGGGTCGGCGGCCGCCGGGCTTGCGGGCTGCAGCCGGTGGGCTGTGCCCGGGGGCGGCGGCCGGTGGCTGCCGCCCCACGGCGGTGGGCTGTGGCCGGTGGGCTGCCGTCCCCACGGCGGTGGGCTGGGCCGAGGCGGCCGCCGCCCCCGGCGGTAGGCGGTAGCCGCGGCCGGGCGGCCCGGTGACTGGCCGGGCCGGGGCCCTCGGGGTCTAGTTCGCGTCCCGGGCCGCCGCGATCTGGCGGGACATGATCGTCGTCAGTTCGTACGCCGTGTGCGAGGCCGCGACCGCCGTGATCTCCGCGTGGTCGTACGCCGGGGCCACCTCGACGACGTCCGCCGAGACCAGGTTGCAGGAGGACAGGCCGCGCAGGATCTCCAGGAGTTCGCGCGAGGTCATGCCGCCCGCCTCCGGGGTGCCGGTGCCGGGGGCGTGGGCCGGGTCGAGGCAGTCGATGTCGATGGAGATGTACAGCGGGCGGTCGCCGATGCGCTGGCGCAGCTGGTCGGCCACCTCGTCGGCGCCGCGGCGGTAGATGTCCGCCGAGGTGACGATGCCGAAGCCCATCTTCTCGTCGTCGGTGAGGTCCTGCTTGCCGTACAGCGGACCGCGCGTACCGACGTGCGACAGGGCGGACGTGTCGAGGATGCCCTCCTCGACGGCCCGGCGGAACGGCGTGCCGTGGGTGTACTCGGCGCCGAAGTACGTGTCCCAGGTGTCGAGGTGCGCGTCGAAGTGCAGCAGCGCGACCGGGCCGTGCTTCTTGGCGACCGAGCGCAGCAGCGGCAGCGCGACGGTGTGGTCGCCGCCGAGGGTCATCATGCGGGCGCCGGTCGCGAGCAGGTCGTCCGCCGCGGCCTCGATCGTCTCGACGGCCTCGTTGATGTTGAAGGGGTTGGCGGCGATGTCACCGGCGTCGGCAACCTGCGCCAGGGCGAACGGCGAGGCGTCCTGCGCCGGGTTGTACGGGCGCAGCAGGCGGGAGGCCTCGCGGATGGCGTTGCCGCCGAAGCGGGCGCCGGGGCGGTAGGAGACACCGCTGTCGAAGGGGATGCCGACCACGGCGACGTCGGCGGTGCCGACCTCGTCGAGTCGCGGCAGCCGGGCGAACGTCGCAGGCCCTGCGTACCGCGGGATGCGGGACGAGTCGATCGGGCCGCGGAATGCGTTCTGGTCGCTGCTGCTCATGGTCGGGTCCTCCTGGGGTGTATCGGTGGTTTCCGGTCGGGGCCCGAGGGTCGTCTCGGGGCCCGACCGGGAGTCTGCGGTGCGGTCAGCCGGTCGCGGCAGCCGGCACGGTCTCCGGCGTCGTCGGGTCGTCGGCGTCGAGCGGGGTGTCCTGGCCCGCCAGCCGGGCCCGCCAGTTCGCGAGCACGGCGGCGTCCGTCGGGCGGGTCGCCAGGGAAACGATCACATACGCGGCAAGCGAAGCCAACAAACCATAGTAAACAGGCTCATTTGCCAAGATTCCGTAAGACCACATCAGGCCAATGACGGACAGGCCGCCGACGGTGACCGCGGCCAGGGCTCCCTGCACGGTGCCGCGGCGCCACAGCAGGCCGCCGAGGATCGGCACGAGCAGGCCGGCGACCAGCAGGTTGTACGCGACGGTCAGCGCCTGGATCACGTCGTTCAGGGCGATGGCGATGGCGATCGTGGCGATGCCCATGAGCAGGATGAAGAGGCGGTTGCCCTTCACCTCGTCGTGGTCCTCGCCGCCGTTGCCGGCGCCTGCGGTGGTCAGCCCGCGCAGCCTCGACCAGATGTCGTTGTTGGCGACGGTGGCGCAGGCGATCAGCGCGCCGGAGGAGGTCGACATGACGGCGGCGAGCGCGGCGGCGAGGACCAGGCCCCGCACACCCATCGGCAGCTGCTCCTTGACGATGGTCGCGAAGGCGTCGTCGGCGCTGGGCAGCTTGGGGTAGAGCACCTTGGCCGCGGTGCCGATGACAGCGCCGGCCAGGGCGTACACGAGGCAGTACGTACCGGCGACGGTGCCGCCCCACTTGGCGACCTTGTCGGTCCGGGCGGTGAAGACCCGCTGCCAGATGTCCTGGCCGATGAGCATGCCGAAGGTGTAGATCAGCACGTACGTGAAGATCGTCTCGCCGCCGATGCCGAGCGGCGCGAAGTACTCGGTGGGCAGCTGGGCCTTCATCTCGGCGAAGCCGCCGGCCTTGATCACGGCGATGGGCAGCAGCAGGATCAGCACGCCGACGGTCTTCACCACGAACTGCACCATGTCGGTGAGGGTGATGGACCACATGCCGCCGAGGGTCGAGTACGCGACGACGATGGCGCCGCCCAGGACGATCGCGAGCGTGCGGGGCAGGTCGAAGAGGACGTCGAAGATCGTGGCGTACGCGATGGTCGAGGTGACCGCGAGCATCAGCGTGTACGCCCACATGACCACGCCCGAGATGACGCCGGCCCTGCCGCCGTAGCGCAGGTCGAGCATCTCGGAGACTGTGTAGACCTTCAGCCGGGCGATGCGGGCGGAGAAGAAGACGCTCAGCGCCAGCAGGCCGAGGCCGATGGTGAAGACCATCCAGGCGCCGGAGAGGCCGTACTTGTAGCCGAGGCCCACACCGCCGATCGTCGAGGCGCCGCCGAGGACGATGGCGGCCATGGTCCCGGAGTACATCCAGGGCCCGAGCCGGCGGCCCGCGACCAGGAACTCGCTCTTGGACTTGGCGCGGCGCATGCCCCACCAGCCCATCGCGAGCATGCCGGCCAAGTACAGGACGATCACTGTGTAGTCGACGGCCATGGGGCCCTCCCTCGTTCACTTCGGTGGCGTGTCGTGCGGTGGAGTGACTCCAGTGACTGATCGCGGGGACATCCGCCCGTACCCGCGGCCGCTGGATGGCATGAGGTTAGGTGGCCGGAAAGCGACGCTGAAGCGTATGTTTCATCCACTGCCAGCCCGGTGCGATGTACGAAAGGTCCATAGCGATGCCCGCGCAGGAACCCACGTCGACACCACCCGCCCCACCCGTCTCTCTGGCCGCCCTGCTGAGCCGCAAGGACCTCGGGCTGCGGCTCCTGGCCGGCCCGGGCGAGACCGCCATCCACTGGGTGCACACCTCCGAGATGGCGGACCCGTATCCGTATCTGCTCGGCGGCGAGCTGCTGATGACGGCGGGCGTGCAGCTCACGGATCCGGAGCACTACGTCGAGCGGGTGGTTGAGGCGGGGGCGGCGGCGCTCGGTTTCGGCGTCGCGCCGGTGTACGACACGGTGCCCGCGGCCCTGGTCTCCGCGTGCGAGCGGCACGGTCTTCCGCTGCTCGAAGTGCCGCAGGACACGCCGTTCACGGCGGTGGCCAGGGCGGTGTGGCGGCTGATGGCGGAGGCTCGCCACCGGGAGCTGCGCCGGGTGACCGAGGCCCAGCAGTCGCTCGCGGCGGCGGCGGCCAGGCCGGCGCCGGTCCCGGCGGTCCTCGGCGCGCTCGCGTCCCGGCTCGGCGGGCGCGCGGTGCTCTACGCGGCGGACGGCAGCCCGTACGCGGCGGCGGGCCGGGAACTTCCGGGCGCGGTGTCCCAGGCGCTCAGGGAGCTGGCGGGGGTGGTGGGCCCCCGGCCCGGCGGCCCGGCCTCCGCGAGCGGCGAGGGCGAGGGGCTGCGGCTCGCCGCGTACGCGCTGGGCGGCGGCGACGGGCTGACCCTGGGGGTCGCGACGGAGAGCCGGGAGCCCGGTGACCACACGATCGCGGGCGTCGCGGTCGTCCTGCTCTCGCTGCTGACCGCCCCGCACCGCGGCGCCGACGTCTCGGCCCGGGACGCGGCCCTGGTCCGCCTCCTCCTCGGCACCCCACCGGAGGAGGCCGCCCCGACCCTCGGCCCGGGCCCCTGGACCGTCGTCCACGCGCGGGGCGGCGACGACACCCCGTTCGCGGCCCCAAGCCTGGCGGCGGCCCTGGGCACGTCGCTGGTGGAGGCGGGCGCCGGCCACGTACGGCTCCTGCTGCCCGCCGCCTCCCCCGTCACCCCGCAGCCCGGCTGGACTCTCGGGGTCAGCTCCCCCGTCGAGGCCCGCGACCTCGCCGCCGCCGACGCCCAGGCCGCGCGGGCGCTGCGCAGGGCCGAGGCCGCCCGCACGGCGCTCGTACGGCACCGGCCCGCCGGGTTCGGCGGGCTCATGGACGAGGCGGAGGCCGCCGCGTACGCCCGGACCCTCCTCGCGCCGCTCAACGAGCCGCTGACCGAGACCCTCCGCACCTGGCTCTCCCTCCACGGCAACTGGGACCGCACGGCCGTCGCCCTGGACATCCACCGCAACACCGTCCGCCAGCGCATCGCCCGCTGCGCCACGCTCCTCGCCATGGACCTGGACGACGCCGACGTACGGATGGAGCTGTGGTTCGCCCTCGGCCGTGTGTGACCGGCCGAGGAGGCGACGTGATATGGGCAACCATGGGGCCGAAGATCTGGACAGTGGCGCGAACCGATGGGTAACTTGGCTGAGCAAGCGCTTAGGCATATCAGATACCCGTAGGACGGGACTCCGAAGGAGGCGGCTCGTGCGCCGTACGGTATTCAACGAGGACCACGAGGCGTTCCGGGAGACCATCCGCGCCTTCATCGAGGCCGAGGTCGTCCCCGTCTACGACGAGTGGTTCGCCGCGGGCCAGGCGCCGCGCGAGTTCTACGGCAAGCTCGGCGAGCTGGGCATCTTCGGCATCAACGTCCCCGAGGAGTTCGGCGGCGCGGGCCTGGACACCCACAAGTTCGAGGCCGTCCTCTACGAGGAGACCTCGCGCGCGGGCGTGCAGTTCGGCGGCTCCGGCGTGCACGTGCTGCTCGCCCTGCCCTACATCAAGATGCTGGCCGACGACGAGCAGAAGAAGCGGTACCTGCCGAAGTTCGTCACCGGCGAGGAGATGTGGGCGCTGGCGATGACCGAGCCGGGCACCGGCTCCGACGTCGCGGGCATGAAGACCACGGCCAAGCTCTCCGAGGACGGGACGCACTACGTCCTCAACGGCGCCAAGACCTTCATCACCGGTGGCGTCCACGCCGACCGCGTGATCGTCTGTGCCCGTACGTCCGCCCCGACGGCCGAGGACCGCCGCTTCGGCATCTCCCTCTTCGCCGTGGACACCAAGTCCGAGGGCTACTCCATCGGCCGCAAGCTCGACAAGCTCGGCCTGCGCACCTCCGACACCGCCGAGCTGGCCTTCGTCGACGTGAAGGTGCCGGTCGAGGACCTCCTCGGCGAGGAGGGCAAGGGCTTCTACTACCTCGGCCACAACCTGGCCTCCGAGCGCTGGGGCATCGCCTTCGGTGCGTACGCGCAGGCCAAGGCCGCCGTCCGGTTCGCGCAGCAGTACGTCACGGACCGCACGGTCTTCGGCAAGCCGGTCGCGCACTTCCAGAACACCAAGTTCGAGCTGGCCGCCTGCCAGGCCGAGGTGGACGCCGCCGAGGCCGTCGCCGACCGCGCCCTGGAGGCCCTGGACGCCGGCGAGCTGACCCCGGCCGAGGCCGCGAGCGCGAAGCTCTTCTGCACCGAGGTCGCGCACCGCGTCATCGACCGCTGCCTCCAGCTGCACGGCGGATACGGCTACATGAACGAGTACCCGATCGCGCGCCTCTACGCCGACAACCGCGTCAACCGCATCTACGGCGGCACCAGCGAGATCATGAAGTCGATCATCGCGAAGTCGATGGGCCTGTAGTCGGTGCCCGAGGCTCTGGACGCTCTGCTCGATCTGCTCGACCTGGAGCAGATCGAGCGGAACTTCTTCCGGGGACAGTCCCGTTCCGCCGTCGTCCCCCGCGTCTTCGGCGGCCAGGTGGCCGCCCAGGCGCTGGTGGCGGCGGGCCGGACGGTCCCCGATGACCGGCTCGCCCACTCCCTCCACGCGTACTTCCTGCGCGCCGGGGACCCGGGCGCGCCGATCGTCTACAGCGTCGACCGGATCCGCGACGGCCGCTCCTTCACCACCCGCCGGGTCGTCGCCATCCAGCACGGGCAGCCGATCTTCCACCTTTCCGCGTCCTTCCAGACGTACGAGGAGGGCCTGGAGCACCAGTACGACATGCCCGCCGCGCCGGACCCGGAGTCCCTGCCGACGGCCGCCGAGATGCTTCCCCGGCACCTCCCGGCGGACGTGGCCGCGCGCCTGGTCGAGGCGCGGGCCGCGGTAGATCTGCGGTACGCCGACGTGCCGCCGTGGGGCTCGGTCGGGGAGCCGCGCGAGCCGCGCTCGCAGGTCTGGTTCCGTACGAACGGCAAGCTGGCCGACGATCCGCTCCTCCACGTCTGCCTGGCGACGTACGTCTCCGACATGACGCTGCTCGACTCGGTGCTGCTCGCCCACGGGCGGGGCGGCTGGGCGGTCGGCGACGTCGTCGGGGCCTCCCTGGACCACGCGATGTGGTTCCACCGCCCGTTCCGGGCCGACGAATGGCTGCTGTACGACCAGGAGTCACCGTCCGCCTCGGGCGGCCGGGGCCTGGGCCAGGCGCGGATCTACACGCAGGACGGCCGGCTGGCGATCTCCGTCATCCAGGAGGGCGTCGTCCGCGTCCCGCGCGGCTAAGGCCTGAGAGACCGGCCCTTGGGGCCGCCCGCGCAGGGAATCGGCCATGTGGCCTCATCGAGGTCTGCCGGGGTCGGCGAAGGATGCCTATCGTCGGTCAGCGTGGGCGTTTCGTGCTCTGCGGCGGGCTGGAGGTGGCATGCGGGAGTCTGGCGCGAGCAGCGTCGAGGCGTGGCCGGTGCGGCACGGGGGGCTCGGACTGACCATGGGGGTGGAGGAGGAGTTCGTCCTGGCGGATGCCGTGACCCGCGAACCTGCCCTCACGGCGGACGCGGTGGTCACCGAGGCCGGCCGGCTGGCGGGTGTCCGGCACGTGGTGGCCGAGCTGGCCCAGGCGCAGGTGGAGACGGTCAGCGGCGTGTGCAGCAACGCCCGGGAGCTGCGTGCGGAGATCGCCCGGCTGCGGAGGTGCACGGCCCGTGCGGCGCACGAGCGCGGCTGTCTGCTGGTGGCCTCCGGCACCTCCGCACTCGGCAGCCCCGGACCACCTCCCGTCCTGGACAAGCCGCGCTATCACACCATCGCCGCCCGGTTCGGACCGCTCCTTGAGCAGTTGTGCGCGAACGCCTGCCATGTGCACATCGGTGTCGCGGACCGGGAGGAAGCCGTACAGGTCGTCAACCACCTGCGGCTGTGGACGCCGGTACTCCTCGCCCTGACGACGAACTCACCGTTCTGCGACGGCCGCGACACCACCCACGCCAGCTGGCGATCCATGCTCTGGGGCCGCTGGCCGACGGCCACGCCACCCCCGTATCTGCGCTCGGTCGAACACTACGAGCAGACCGTCTCGATGCTGGTGGACAGCGGGGCAGCCCTGGACCCGGGCATGATCTACTGGTCCGTCCGCCCCTCCAGGCATGTGCCCACCGTCGAGATCAGGGTCGCCGACGTCATGCCGACCGTCTGCGACACCGTCGGCTACACGCTCCTTGTCCGTGCCCTGGTGGCCGCCGCCCTCGTACAGGTACGCAAGGGACGGGCGGCCCCACCGGTCGAGGACGCCGTCCTGCGCGCCGCGCTGTGGCGGGCGGCTCGCGACGGACTGGCCGGGCAGACCCTGACCGTACCGCTGGGCGGGCCGCCCCGGCTCGTACCGGCCTCGTACATGGTCACGGCACTGCTACGGCACACGAGGCACCATCTCGAGGCCACGGGCGATGCCAGGACGGTGCTCAGATGGCTGACGCTGCTGTGGGTCCATGGCACCGGCGCGGTACGCCAGCACACGGCGTACCGGAGCGGCAAGCGCCTGGAGGACGCGGTGGATGCCGTGGTGGTCGGCACTCAGGACAGCGCGCACGGGGTCGGCGCGTAGGACGTCAGGCGTCGGACCCGTCGGTGGCGAGGCCTGCCGCGTCCAGCAGGTACTCCGTCAGCGGCTCGTAGTACCGGGGGTCCAGGACGTGGTCGTCCAGGGGGATCGTGACCTGCATCGTGCCCTCGGCCTCGCCGATGAAGAGGGCGGGGTCGTTGCAGTCGGCGTAGCCGACGGAGTCGATGCCCCACTGGCCCGCGCGGCCCGCCCAGCCGTGGTCGGCGACGACGAGATCCGGGCGGCCGTCCTCGCCGAGGGCGTTCAGAATCGCGTTCATGGGTTCCGGCGAATGGGTGTGCCAGAGGGTCGCGCCCCGCTCGAAGACGGCCACGTCGGCGAACTGCACGACGTACCCCTCGTCGGCGGTGAGCCCGCCGGGGATCCGTACGATGTCGCAGCCCCTGGCCCGCAGCGCGGCGGCGACCCGGCTGTGGACGTCGATCAGCGCGCCGGGGTGCCCGGTCGCGAACAGCACCCGCTCCTTCCCCGCGGCGGCCTTGCGCAGGCGCGCGGCCGTCCGGTCGAGGGCGTCGACGGTCAGCTCGGGGTCGATGGTGTCCTGGCCGGTGCGGTGGGCGGGGTCGTCGTTCACCCCGCACCGCTCGGCCATCACGGCGAGCACGTCCTGCTCGTCGGTCCACCGGTCGCCGAGCTCCAGGCCGAGCCAGTAGTGCCGGTCGCCGTTGGCGAGCTTGCGGTAGTGGGAGAGGTTGTTGTCGCGCGGGGTGGCGACATCGCCCGCGATCCGGGTCCGGACAAGGTGCTCGACGAGGGCGGGGCGACTGAGTATCGGCATGCGCCCCATTGTGCCGGGCCATGGCCCCTCTTGTGCCGGGCCACGGCCCCTCGCCGCCCCGGGTCGGCGATTGCCGTCCCGATCCCGGGGCGGGGCGATCGCCCCGCCCCGGGATCGGGCACCCGGCACCCGGCCCCCGGACCTAGACCGTGATCGCGGTGAACCGGGGAACGGCCTTGTCCCACCCCGGCCAGACGCCGTGGGATCCGGTGCGGGCGGTCAGGACGATGAGCAGGGGGGTCCGGCCCGCCGCGGTGACGATGTCCCCGACGCACTGGGGCACCAGTCGCCCGGCGTGGTGCAGGCGTTCGGCGACGACGACCATGGGGCGCTCGGGGGTGGCCCGCCGCAGGGCGGCCCGCAGGTCCTGGGCGAGATCGGCGCCGTCGGGACCCGACCGGACGTGCCACACGGCGGCCCGGTCGTCTCGCTGGAGCCCGCTCATCAGCTGGGCGACCACGGCGGCCTGGCGCTCCTCGGCGTCGCCCGTCAACGTCACGACGTGCGGGCGCTGCTGTCGCCCCACCAGGTCGACCAGGGCGTGGAGCACATCCAGTTCGGGCTCCGACGGGGTGCGCGGCGCGGTGCTCCGGCTGTCGGGGACCTCGTCCGGACCCGGGAGCGGAAGCTGCTGGACGATCGCGCTGTGCAGGTCCTGGAGCTCCAGGCCGGGGTCCGCGCCGAAGTCGTCCCGGAGGCGCCGGCGCAGTCTCTCGTACGCGCGGAGGGCCTCGTCCCGCCGGCTGGAGCGGTACAGGGCGATCATCAGCAGCCGGTGCGTACGCTCCCGGGACGGGTGCGCGGCGGCCACGCCCTCCAGGCGGTGGATCACCTCGTGAGGTCGGCCGCCCAGCAGTTCGGCCTCGCAGTAGTCCTCCAGGGCGTGGAGCCAGGCTCCGTCGATGGCCGCCGCCTCCGGCCAGTCGGCGCCGGAGTCGACCAGTTCCTGGAGCGCCCGTCCCCGCCACTGTCGTAACGCACCGCGCAGGAGACGGCTCGCCTCTGCGGGCCGGCCGGCGGTCAAGGCGTTGCGGCCCTTGTCCGCGAGAAGGCGGAAGCGTGTCAGGTCGAGATTCTCCGGGGCCGTCCTCAGCACGTATCCGGATCCCTGGCTGGCCAGGGAGGCGACGTGCTCGGGCACTCCACCGCGGGCCAGCACTCCCCGCAGGGCCGAGATCGCGTTCTGGAGCACCTTCCGGGCCGTGGCCGGCGGAGTGCCCTCCGGCCACAGCACGTTCATGAGCTCCGCGGTGGACACCACTTGGTTGGCGTTCAGCAACAGGTGGGCGAGGACGAGCCGTTGGCTCTTGCCCTTCAGCGGGAGCCGGCCCTGTGCCGTCGTGATCTCCAGCGGACCGAGCAGACGGAAGGAGACTCCACGGTCGGTCATGACGGAGAGGCGTTCGCGCGGAAGGTCCTCCAGGACTCCCGGTCCCACCCGCGGGGGGATCGTGGCGGTGGGCGCGGCGAGGCGGCCGGCACCCGGCACAGCGGCGCTCTTCGGTCTTGGAATGGACTGGCTCAGCACATGATCCCCCGTATCAAGCACTACGTGCGGAAGTACGCGCACCGGGGTCATGCCGGTGCTCTGGTCCAACGGGGGCAGCACACCGCCGACCCGGCGCGCGGGCGGCGCGCAGGGCCCATGCCGCGGACCCGCGTACCCGCAGATCCGACTTCCCCCGTACTGTCGATCGCCCCTTTCTGCTCTCACGACTTCTGCTGTCACGACTTCTGCCGTCACGATCGTGAAGGGCATCCGGGGGCGTCCGGCGCCCCGGAGGCTACCAGACGAAAAAGTGCCGAGGGCAACTACTTTTCGCCACGCCCCGCCACGGGAGACCCGAGGACGTCGCGGACCTCCGGGCTCGATTCGAGCAGCTCACGCAGCAACTCCTCCACCGTGGCGGCGGATTGCGCGAAGAGGTGCTTTCCGGTCTCCGTGAGGCGAACGTCGAAGCCCCGGCGATCATTGGCGCAAGGTTTGCGCTCGGCGTACCCGGCGCTCACCATCTGCGCCAGCAAACGGGAGACCTGGGGCTGGCTCCTGGAGGCGCGCGTGCTCAGCTCCCCCGCCCGGATCCAGTCGCCCTCCCGCGCCATGACGTCCATGACCTCGAAGGCGCTGGCGCACAGGCCGTACCGGTCGGAGAGCTGACGTTCCGCGGCCTGAACGATCTGCGCACTGGCGCGGACCATGGCCATCCATCGATCGGTCAGAGCTGTATCCGTCACCCCCCAGATCTTAGGTTCACTCTCCAGGGTTGTCTATGCGTGCGAATGAATGTAGTGTCCCGAGCCGTTCGATGCATTCGCATGGATCAGACTTCAGGAGAACGGAGACGTGGTGACCGAGCAGACGCTGGCACCCCCCGCCACCGAGCAGGCGCCTGAGCACGCACCGGCCAAGGCCCCCTGGACCACCTTGGTGGTGGTCGGCGTCGCTCAGCTCATGGTGATGCTGGACTCGACGGTCGTGAACGTGGCCCTCCCCTCCATCGGAGGAGACCTGCCCGCGGACCAGACGGCCCTCCAGTGGACCATCAGCGCCTACGTCCTGCTGTTCGGCAGCCTGCTCCTCTTCGGCGGCCGCGTCTCGGACGTGTTCGGCCGGCGGCGCACCTTCCTCTCCGGCCTGACCCTCTTCGCCGTGGCCTCCGCGCTCTGCGGCGTCGCGGGGAACCAGGAGCTGCTCGTCGCCGGAAGGGCCGCCCAGGGCGTCGGCGCCGCGCTGCTCTCCGCGGCCGCCCTGTCGGTCATCCTGGCGGTCTACCAGGACGAGGAACAGCGCAAGATCGCCCTGACCGCGTGGAGCGGCCTCGGCGTGATCGGCGCGACGATCGGCGTCGTGCTCGGCGGACTGATCGTCACGGCGGTCAGCTGGCGCTGGGCCTTCCTGATCAACCTTCCCGTGAGCGTCGCCGCCTTCGTCGGCGCACTGCGCAGCATGCCTGCGCTCCGCACCAGCTCGGACCGCAGGCTCCGGCTCCCCTCCGCCCTCGTCTCCACGGCCGGACTCGCCGCCCTGTCCTTCGGCCTGATCCGCCTCCACGAGGGCTTCGGGGACCGCAACGCCTGGATCAGCCTCGGCGCGGCGGTAGTCCTCCTCACCCTGGTGACGTTCATGGAGCTCGGCAAGGACGACCCGCTGCTCCCCCTGCACCTGCTGCGCAAGCCCACCTACTGGCTGTCGAGCATCGGTCTGCTCCTGGTCGCCGCCGTGATGATCAGCAGTTCCTTCCTCGCCAGCATGTACTTCCAGCAGGTCCACGGCATGAGCGCCTTCGCCACCGGGCTCTCCCTGCTGCCCATGGGTCTGGCGGCCCTCGTCGTCGCCATGGTCGCGCCCGCCGTGGCCGGCAAGCTCGGCCTGGGCGGGATGTACGCGCTCGGCGCCACCCTCCAGCTCGTCGGAGCGGGCGTCCTCGCCGCCGGCACCGACGCCGTCTGGCTGACCATCGTCGCCCTCGCCGTCATCGGCGCGGGCCTCCCCGCCTGCTTCGTCCCGCTGTTCGGCATCGGCACCGCGCACGTCAAGGTGGAGGAGTCGGGCGTCGGCTCCGGCCTGCTGAACACCTTCAACGAGAGCGGCGCCGCGCTGGGCATCGCCGTGATCGGCACCATCCTCGCCACCACGATGGACGGCCGCCTCGACAAGGGCGCCTCCGTCCCGGACGCCACCACGTCCGGGGTCGCGAACGGCTTCCTCGCCCTGGCCGTGTGCGCCGCGGTCGCCATCCTGATCGCGCTCGTCCTGCGCCATCTGACCCGGGACGCCCAGCCGGCCGAATAGCCCCCACGGGCGCGCCGTCCGGCCTCCCTTCCCCCTCCCCCATACGTGGGCTTGCAGCTCCCCCGGCTGCAAGCCCACTCGGCGTTTCCGGGGCTCTGAACCCCTTTCCTGAACTCCCGCAATGGACGGCCGATTACCGGCTTGTGGAACGCCGATTCCCCCCGCGTGGAACCTCGCTTTACTTCTTGGACAGCCCCCCTACTGATCGGTAACGTCGAGATCATCCGATGGAGCGGCGCCGCAAAAGCCCTTGATGAATCCATTTCACAAGCCCACCGCCGGCTTTCACCTCTTGATTCCACTGATTCCACCCTCGAAGAGCGAAGGAATGCTCATGGCCATCTCGCCCGAAGAGATCTCCCGCACGCTGTCCGCGGCCGCACAGGGCTCCCCCGCCTGGCAGGCCGCCGGCAGCACCGTCCGCTTCGTGATCTCCGAGCCCGCGGCCGAGTTCACCCTGGACCCCGAGGGGGCCGTGACGGAGGCCGAGCCGACCCACGTCCTCGGCATCGCGTACGGGGACCTCCTGGACCTCGCCGCCGGCCGCCGCACCTTCCTGCGGACCGTGACCAGCCGCCGGGTCTCCGCCCGCGGCCCCGTCATGCAGACGTTCGCCGTCGGCCAGGCCCTGACGACCTTCGCCCTCGAGCGCTGAAACCGCTCGAACCCCTCGAACCCTGGGCGCTGAACCCCTCGAACCCTGGGCGCCGAGCCCTCAGACAAGGAATCACCATGACGACGTACAAGCACAACCCGGCCGACCACCCGCTGCTCGACTCCTCCGAGGCCGGCATCCTGCGCGAGGTCACCGCCTTCGCCCGTGACGAGGTCGCCCCCGGCGCCGCCGAGCGCGACGCCATCGAGAAGGGCCAGGTCGACTGGGAGACCGTCCGCAAGGGCCACGCGCTCGGACTGCTGCGCATGGCCATCCCCCGGGACTTCGGCGGTCTCGGCCTGAGCCAGCTCGGCATCGCCCTCACCCTGGAGGAGCTGGCAGCCGCCGACCCCGGCATGGCGCTGGTCTTCGGCGCCACCGGCCTGTTCCAGACCCCGCTGCTGATCTGCGAGAAGCCGGAGCTCCAGGAGAAGTACCTGCCCAAGTTCCTCGGCCCGGAGCCCGTCCTCGCGTGCAACGCCGTGGCGGAGGAGCGCAACGGGACCGACCTGGTGCTGCCGCAGCACGCGCCGTACGCCCAGGAGATGACCGTCGCCCGCCGCTCGGGCAGCGAGTACCTCCTCACCGGCACCAAGCGCTACATCACCAACGCCCCCGTCGCCACCTACGCCACGATCATGGCGAACCTGGAGGGCGCGCCCGGCTCCACCGGCCTGACCTGCTTCGTCACGGAGCTGGAGCAGGACGGGGTCACCCGCGGCGAGATCCACGACAAGGTCGGATACCGCACCGCCCCGGCCGGCGAGCTGATCCTCGACAACGCGCGCGTGCCCGAGGAGAACGTGATCGGTGACGAGCACGGCGGCTGGGACCTGAACGTCGCCATCGGCAACCTCACCCGCGTCACCTGCGCCGCCGTCGCCACCGGCATCGCCCGCCACGCACTGGACCGTGCCGTCGCCTGGGCCGGGACCCGCAGGCAGGGCGGCAGGCTGCTCTTCGAGCACCAGATGTCCGCCCGCAAGCTCGCCGACATGGCGGCCCGGGTGTCCGCCGCCCGCGCCCTCTACCTCGACGCCGTGCTGAAGGCCGACACCGTCATCCCCACCCCGGCGTACGAGCCGGCCGTCGCCAAGATGGTCGCCGACCGCGCCGCCATCGACAACGCCGACGCCGCCATGGCCCTCATCGGTGCCGCGGCCTTCCAGCGCGAGGACGGCATGGAGCGGGTGCTCCGCGACGCCTACGGCCCGCGGATCTACGAAGGCAGCCCGGAGGCCCTCGCGCTGGTCGTCACCGGCGAGCTCTTCGGCGTGCCGGAGGTCCGATGACCACCGCACTCGCCTCCCAGGCCGACTACCGGGTACGGCTGCTGCACGACACCCGGGCCATCACCCTGCCCGACCTGGAAGCGGGCATCGAGGGTGAGCCGCTGTTCCGCGCCGCCAGCCCCGAGGGGCTCCTCATCCTCACCGTACGGGGCGAGCAGCTGCCCGCCCCGTATCTCGCGGACGTGTACCGGTTCCGGCTGGCGCAGTACCTCCAGCGGGGCTGGGTCAACGAGCAGGTCGCCGCGGAGCGCGGACTCGACGCCGAGCCGTACGACGAGCTCGCCCTCCAGGACCAGCACACGCTGGTCGTCGAGGAGGAGACCGGCCGCCTGCGCGGCTACGGCACGCTGGCCCGCACACGCAGCCCGGAGGGCACCCTCCTCGGGGACGAGGCCCACCGGCCGTTCGTCGTCGAACGCGACTACGAGCTCCGGCTCGCCGACCACCTCGGCGCCGCCACCCCGGCCACGCGCGTGTGGGAGGGCAAGCGCCTGGTCCGCGACTACGCGATGGACCGCTCCCAGGCCGGCGTGTCCGTCCCCTGGTGGGTGTACCGCGGGTGGGCGGAGGGATGCGTCCAGGCCCTGGCCGAGGACGGCGCCGCCGTCGTCGGCGACGGCAAGCCCGGCGTGGCCATCCAGCAGCTGGGGCTGCTCGGCTTCACCGCGCGGATGCTCGACGTGCCCGCGAAGCCCGCGGATCCCACGGACCTGTTCGCGCCCATGTGGAGCCAGGAGCAGCGCTCTTACCCCTTCGTCCTCACCGACGGAGCGGCGCTGAGGCCCACCCTGGCCCACCTCGACGCGATCCTCGCGTCCGGGGAGCCGGGGTCGGTCGGCGGACGGCTCACCGCGTTCCAGGAGGCCAGGGCATGAGCGGCGGTCTGCCCGACATCGGGACGCCCACGGAGGCCCGCGAGCTGGCCGAGGAGGAGTTCTACGCCTCGCTGACCCAGCGCAACCGCGGTCTGATCCCCGCCGAGGTCCAGGACCGGATTCGGCACGCGCCCCTGCTCATCGCGGGCTGCGGGTCCATCGGTGGCGCCACCGTCCAGCCGCTGGGCCGCATGGGCTACCGGGACTTCGTGCTCGCCGACGTCGGCACGTACGAACTCAACAACCTCAACCGGCAGCACGCCACCGTGGACGACCTCGGCCGAAACAAGGCCGAGGTGGGGGCGGCGGCCCTGCGCGCCATCAACCCGCACGTCCGGGCCGAGGTCGTACCGGAGGGCATCACCCGGGAGAACGTCCGGGAGCTGGTCCGCCGGGCGGAGGTCGTCGTCGACGGGGTCGACGTGACCACGCCGGCGGGGCTGCTCGCCAAGGTCGCCCTGCACCAGGAGGCCTGCCGCCAGCGCAAGCCGCTGGTGACGGGCTGGGACATGGCCGGCATGCTCGCGGCGCAGTGCTTCGACTACCGCGTCGTCCGGCGGATCTTCGACGGTCAGCTGCTGCCCGAGGACGCCGAGCGCCTGAGCACCTGGGAAGTGATCTTCCGGATCGCCCCGCGCGGACACATCCCGGGGGAGATGTACCGGGAACTGCGCCACGGCCTGGGCCGGCCCGACTACAGCGTCCCGCAACTGACGGAGGCGGCGACCCAGTTCGGCTCGCTCGCCGTGCACATGGTCAACCAGCTGGTGGCCGGTGAGGACGTGCCGCGCACGGTCGCCGTCGATGTCCACCACATCGCCCTGACGCCCGGCCGCCGGGTCGTCAACCGGGTGAGCCGGCACTGGGAGAAGGCCCGGTTCCTGCGGCACCTGCCACGCGAGCAGGCCTGGCGGGGCTTCGCCCCGGCGGCGGTCTACCGGGCCGGCCGCCGTTCCGGTTCGGCCGCGTAGGAAAAGGACGTTCAGAAAACGACGCTCGGTAGACGTTCAGAAAAGGACGTTCAGAAAAGGAAAGGAAGCATGAGAAAGAAGGAATTCCCGTACGCCGACGCACGCGCGACCGGAATCGTACTGAGCGAGACCGAAGCGGACATCATCGAGGCGGCGGCCCTGGAGATCGCCGCGGATTACTCGGGGTATTCGCTGCACAGCACCGACCTGCTGCACGCGATCGAAATCGCCGCCGCCGCGCTGCCGGCCGAAGTCCGCCGCGCCCTCATCTCCTTCCGCGACAAGGGGAACGAGAGCGGCACGCTGCTGCTGCGCGGTCTGCCCGTGGGCGATCTGCCGGCCACTCCGGACCGGGTGGAGGACGAACCCGCGTGGGCCGACGTCGCGGTGGCGACGATCAGCCAGCTGATGGTGATGTCCGTACTGGGCCGCGCGATCTCCTACAGCGACGAGAAGAACGGCAACCTCGTCCAGGACGTCAGCCCCAAGCGCGGTGCCGAGACGCGCCAGGAGAACAGCGGCTCGATCCTCCTGGAGCTCCACACCGAGGACGGCTTCCACCCCGCCGCCCCGCACTTCCTGAGCCTGATCTGCCTGCGCGGCGACCGGGACGGGGCCGCCGCCACGGTCACCGGCGGGATCGGCGACGTACTGCCGGCCCTCGACCCGCACACCGTCGAGGCGTTGCGCCGCCCGGAGTTCCGGACCAGGTTCTCGAGCTCCTTCGTGCACGACACCGACCACGAGGTCCTCACCCCGCCGATGCCCGTGCTCTCCGGCCCGGAGAACGATCCGGACCTGCGGGTCGACTTCCACGGCACGGTCGGTGTCACCCGGGCGGCCCGCGCGGCGCTGTCCGCGCTGGAGCGGGCCATGCTCGACGCGCTGCGCGGCATCGTCCTCCGGCCCGGCGAGCTGATCATCCTCGACAACCGGCGCACCGTCCACGGCCGCACCGGCTTCACCCCGCGGTACGACGGCGAGGACCGCTGGCTGCGGCGTTCCTTCGCCCTGGCGGACCTGCGCCCGGTCCTCGGCGACCTCGGTGAGGGCCGCAGCCACAACCCGGTCAACGCGTCCGCCGCGGCGCCCACGCTGACCGCCGCCTGACCGGGCGCCCGGGCTGGGGCCCGCACCCCCGGCCCGGGGTGGCAGCGACGTTCGAGGGGGAGCGCCGTTCAGGAGGCCAGCGCGCCGAGGGCCCCGTGGGCCAGGTTGCTGAGGAGCCGCTCCATGTCCGTACGGCCGAGCGGCACGCCCAGGTGCGGGGTGGAGTTCAGCAGGCCGAAGACGGCATGGACGGCGGTCCGCACCTCCGGCTCGCCCGCGTCCGGGTACAGCTCGCGCACCACCCCCACCCACAGCTCCACGTACTGCCGCTGGAGCTGCCGGACCCGCTTGCGGTCCTCCTCCTTGAGGCGGTCGAGCTCGCGGTCGTGGAGGGTGATGAGCGGCCGGTCGTCGAGGGCGAAGTCGATGTGCCCGTCGATGAGCGAGCCGAGCACGGCGCGCGGATCCCCGTCCGATTCGGTCACCCGCAGCCTGCCGCCGTCGAGGAGCCGCTCGCTGATCCCCACCAGCAGCTCCGCGAGCATCGCGTCCTTGCCGGGGAAGTGCCGGTAGAGCCCCGGGCCGCTGATGCCGACGGCCGCTCCTATCTCGTCGACGCCCACCCCGTGGAACCCGCGCTCGGCGAAGAGGCGCGCGGCCTCCTTGAGGATCTGCTCGCGTCGCGTCGGGGCGTCGGTCCGCGTGGGGCTGGTGGTCATGGATTCGATTCTAGACAACCCCGTTAGCGCTCGTTAACCTGACTGCATACGTTAACGCTCATTAACCGAGCGGCCGACCGAGCAAGGGAGCTCGACGGATGCAGCAGGCACCTGTGCTGACGAGCGCGGCGGACCCCGCGTCGGCGGCCTGGCAGGCCAACGAGGCGGCTCATCACGAGCTGTCGGCGACTCTGCGCGCCAAGCTCGCCGCCGCCGCGCTGGGCGGCGGTGAGAAGGCCCGCGCCCGGCACACCGCGCGCGGCAAACTGCTGCCGCGGGACCGCGTGGACACGCTCCTCGATCCGGGTTCCCCGTTCCTGGAGCTGGCCCCGCTCGCCGCGAACGGGATGTACGGGGACGCGGCGCCCGCGGCCGGCGTGATCGCGGGCATCGGCCGGGTCTCGGGCCGGGAGTGCGTGATCGTCGCCAACGACGCGACCGTCAAGGGCGGCACGTACTACCCGATGACGGTGAAGAAGCACCTGCGGGCCCAGGAGGTGGCGCTGGAGAATCGTCTCCCCTGCCTGTACCTGGTCGACTCCGGCGGCGCGTTCCTGCCGATGCAGGACGAGGTCTTCCCGGACCGCGAGCACTTCGGCCGGATCTTCTACAACCAGGCCAGGATGTCCGGCGCCGGCATCCCGCAGATCGCGGCGGTCCTCGGCTCGTGCACCGCCGGCGGCGCGTACGTCCCGGCGATGAGCGACGAGGCCGTGATCGTACGGAACCAGGGCACGATCTTCCTCGGCGGACCGCCGCTGGTGAAGGCCGCGACCGGCGAGGTCGTGACGGCGGAGGAGCTGGGCGGCGGCGAGGTGCACTCCCGTACGTCCGGCGTCACCGACCACCTCGCGGAGGACGACGCCCACGCGCTCCGGATCGTCCGCAACATCGTCTCCACCCTCCCCGCGCGCGGGGCGCTGCCCTGGTCGGTCGAGCCGGTCGAGGAGCCGAAGGTGGACCCCGCGGGGCTCTACGGCGCGGTGCCGGTGGACTCCCGTACCCCGTACGACGTACGGGAGGTCATCGCGCGGATCGTGGACGCCTCGCGCTTCCAGGAGTTCAAGGCCGAGTACGGGCAGACGCTGGTCACCGGCTTCGCCCGGATCCACGGCCACCCGGTCGGGATCGTCGCCAACAACGGCATCCTGTTCTCCGAGTCCGCCCAGAAGGGCGCGCACTTCATCGAGCTGTGCGACCAGCGCGGGATCCCGCTGCTGTTCCTCCAGAACATCTCGGGCTTCATGGTCGGCAAGGACTACGAGGCGGGCGGCATCGCCAAGCACGGCGCGAAGATGGTCACGGCCGTGGCCTGTACGCGGGTGCCGAAGCTGACCGTGGTCGTCGGCGGCTCGTACGGCGCGGGCAACTACTCGATGTGCGGCCGGGCGTACTCGCCGCGCTTCCTGTGGATGTGGCCCAACGCCAAGATCTCGGTCATGGGCGGCGAGCAGGCGGCGTCCGTACTCGCCACGGTCAAGCGGGACCAGCTCGGCGACGAGTGGAGCGCGGAGGACGAGGAGGCCTTCAAGGCCCCGATCCGCGCGCAGTACGAGACCCAGGGCAACGCCTACTACGCGACGGCGCGGCTCTGGGACGACGGGGTCATCGACCCGATGGAGACCCGGCAGGTGGTGGGCCTCGCCCTGACGGCCTGTGCCAACGCGCCACTGGGTGAGCCCCAGTTCGGCGTCTTCCGGATGTGAGGGGACCTCAGAAGATGCCTCAGAAGATGTTCGACACCGTCCTTGTGGCCAACCGGGGCGAGATCGCGGTCCGCGTCATCCGCACCCTGCGCGCGCTCGGCGTCCGCTCGGTCGCGGTCTACAGCGACGCGGACGCCGAGGCCCGTCACGTACGGGAGGCGGACACGGCGGTACGGATCGGTCCGCCGCCGGCCTCGGAGTCGTACCTGTCGGTGGAGGCGCTCCTCGACGCGGCGCGGCGCACCGGGGCCCAGGCGGTGCACCCGGGTTACGGCTTCCTGGCGGAGAACGCCGGGTTCGCGCGGGCGTGCGCGGAGGCGGGGTTGGTCTTCATCGGCCCGCCGGCCGCCGCGATCTCCCTGATGGGCGACAAGATCCGGGCGAAGGAGACCGTGAAGGCGGCCGGCGTCCCGGTGGTGCCGGGCGCGGCGGACCCTGAGCTGGAGGCGGCGGCGCGGGAACTGGGCGCGCCGGTGCTCCTGAAGCCGTCGGCGGGCGGTGGCGGAAAGGGCATGCGCCTGGTCCGCGACCTGTCGGTGCTGACGGACGAGATCGCCGCGGCGAGGCGGGAGGCACGCTCCTCCTTCGGCGACGACACGCTCCTTGTGGAGCGGTGGATCGACCGCCCGCGGCACATCGAGATCCAGGTCCTGGCGGACGGGCACGGAAATGTCGTCCACCTGGGTGAGCGCGAGTGCTCGCTCCAGCGGCGCCACCAGAAGATCATCGAAGAGGCACCGAGCGTGCTCCTGACCCCGGAGATCCGGGAGCAGATGGGCGCGGCGGCGGTCGAGGCGGCGCGCTCGTGCGGCTATGTGGGCGCGGGGACGGTCGAGTTCATCGTGCCCGGCGTGGACCCCTCCTCGTACTACTTCATGGAGATGAACACCCGGCTCCAGGTGGAGCACCCGGTGACGGAGCTGATCACGGGGATCGACCTGGTGGAGTGGCAGCTGCGGGTGGCGGCGGGCGATTCCCTGTCCTTCGCCCAGTCCGACATCCGGCTGGACGGCTGGGCGATCGAGGCGAGGATCTGCGCGGAGGACCCCTCGCGCGGCTTCCTTCCGTCGGGCGGCACGGTCCTGTCCCTGCGGGAGCCGCAGGGCGACGGGGTCCGGACGGACTCGGGCCTGAGCGAGGGCACGGCGGTCGGCAGCCTCTACGACCCGATGCTCTCGAAGGTCATCGTCCACGCGGAAGACCGCCCCACGGCCCTCCGCCGCCTCCGCGCGGCCCTCGCAGACACGGTCACCCTGGGCGTCCCCACAAACGCGGGCTTCCTCCGCCGCCTCCTGGCCCACCCGGACGTGGCCACCGGCGACCTGGACACGGGCCTGGTGGAACGGGAGGCGGAGGGCCTGGTCCCGCAGGGCGTCCCGGACGAGGTCTACGCGGCGGCGGCGGCCGTACGATTCGCGGAGCTCGCGCCGGCGCCCCAGGACGGCTGGACGGACCCGTTCTCGGTGCCGAGCGGCTGGCGCCTGGGCGGCGAACCGGCACCCCTTCCCTTCCCCGTACGAGTAGCGGGACTCGAACCCGTGATGGTCGAGGCACCGGGTGGCGCCCGGGTCACGGCCACCTCGGTCACCGTGACGCTGGACGGGATCGTCCACACCTTCCACCGCAGCAGCAACTGGCTCGGCCGGGACGGCGATTCCTGGCACGTGCAGGATCACGACCCCGTCGCCGCCGCGCTCACCGGCGCCCGGCACGGTGGGGCCGACACGCTTGCCGCGCCCATGCCTGGGACCGTCACCGTGGTGAAGGTGGCCGTCGGGGACGAGGTCGTTGCCGGGCAGAGTCTGCTCGTCGTCGAGGCCATGAAGATGGAGCACGTCATCTCCGCCCCGCACGCCGGCACCGTCACCGAGCTGGACGTCACCCCCGGCTCCACCGTCGCCATGGACCAGATCCTCGCCGTGGTGACTCCCAGGGAGGAATCATGACCACGGGCCTGCCCATGACCGTGAGCGACCCCACGCTCCCCGCCCGCGTCCGGATCCACGAGGTCGGGCCGCGCGACGGGCTGCAGAACGAGAAGACCGTCGTCCCGACCGCCACCAAGGCCGAGTTCGTCCGCCGGCTCGCCGCCGCCGGGCTCTCCACCGTCGAGGCGACCAGCTTCGTCCACCCCACCTGGGTGCCCCAGCTGGCCGATGCCGAGGAGCTGTTCCCCCAGGTCAGCAGCCTCCCCGTCCGGCTTCCCGTGCTCGTGCCCAACGAGCGCGGTCTCGACCGCGCCCTCGCCCTCGGCGCCCGCGAGGTCGCCGTCTTCGCCTCCGCCACGGAGTCCTTCGCGAAGGCCAACCTCAACCGGACCGTCGACGAGGCCCTCGCCATGTTCGAGCCCGTCGTCACCCGCGCCATAGAGCAGGGCCTCCGCATCCGCGGCTACCTCTCCATGTGCTTCGGCGACCCCTGGGAGGGCGCCGTTCCCGTCGAGCAAGTCGTCCGCGTCACCAAGGCCCTCGCCGAGATGGGCTGCGACGAGCTGAGCCTCGGCGACACCATCGGCGTCGCCACCCCCGGACACGTACGGAGACTCCTGACGGCCCTCGACGACGCCGGCGTGCCCACCTCCCGCCTCGCCGTGCACTTCCACGACACCTACGGCCAGGCCCTCTCCAACACCCTCGCCGCCCTCCAGCACGGCGTCACCACGGTCGACGCCTCCGCCGGCGGCCTCGGCGGCTGCCCGTACGCGAAGAGCGCCACCGGCAACCTCGCCACCGAGGACCTCGTGTGGATGCTCGACGGCCTCGGCATCGAGACCGGGGTCGACCTGGCCGCCCTCACCGCCACGAGCGTGTGGATGGCCGAACAACTGGGCCGACCGAGCCCGTCCCGTACCGTCCGCGCGCTCGCGGCGAACTCTCACAAGGAGTGACGAAAGCCATGTCCCTCGACCACCGGCTCTCCGAAGAGCACGAGGAACTCCGCCGCACCGTGGAGGAGTTCGCGCACGACGTCGTCGCTCCGAAGATCGGCGACTACTACGAGCGTCACGAGTTCCCGTACGAGATCGTCCGCGAGATGGGCCGCATGGGCCTGTTCGGCCTGCCCTTCCCGGAGGAGTACGGCGGTATGGGCGGCGACTACCTCGCCCTCGGCATCGCGCTCGAGGAGCTCGCCCGCGTCGACTCCTCCGTGGCCATCACCCTGGAGGCTGGTGTCTCGCTCGGCGCGATGCCGGTCTACCGCTTCGGCACCGAGGAGCAGAAGCAGGAGTGGCTGCCGCGCATGTGCAGCGGCGAGATCCTGGGCGCGTTCGGGCTCACCGAGCCCGGCGCGGGCAGCGACGCAGGCGGCACCCGCACCACCGCCGTCCGGGACGGCGACGACTGGGTCATCAACGGCTCGAAGTGCTTCATCACCAACTCCGGTACGGACATCACGGGTCTGGTCACCGTCACCGCCGTCACCGGCCGCACGCCCGAGGGCCGCCCGCTGATCTCCTCGATCATCGTCCCCTCCGGCACGCCCGGCTTCACGGTCGCCGCCCCTTACTCCAAGGTCGGCTGGAACGCCTCGGACACCCGCGAGCTGTCCTTCGACGACGTCCGCGTGCCCGCCGCGAACCTGCTCGGCGAGGAGGGCCGCGGATACGCGCAGTTCCTCCGGATCCTCGACGAGGGCCGGATCGCGATCTCGGCGCTTGCGACCGGGCTCGCGCAGGGCTGTGTGGACGAGTCGGTGAAGTACGCGAAGGAACGTCACGCCTTCGGCCGCCCGATCGGCGACAACCAGGCCATCCAGTTCAAGATCGCGGACATGGAGATGCGGGCGCACATGGCCCGGATCGGCTGGCGCGACGCGGCGTCCCGGCTGGTGCTGGGCGAGCCGTTCAAGAAGGAGGCGGCCCTGGCGAAGCTGTACTCGTCCACCGTGGCCGTCGACAACGCCCGTGAGGCCACCCAGATCCACGGCGGCTACGGCTTCATGAACGAGTACCCGGTGGCCCGGATGTGGCGCGACTCGAAGATCCTGGAGATCGGCGAGGGCACGAGCGAGGTCCAGCGGATGCTGATCGCCCGCGAGTTGGGCCTCTCCTCCTGAGGCCGTCGGCCCGCCGCCCCGCCTGAGGCCGTCAGCCCGCCGCCCCTGTGTGCCCGGGGCGGCGGGCCGGCCCGATCCGGCTCAGCGCATGACGCGCATCTTGGACTGCAAGTGGGCCAACTGCTCCCAGTCCTCCATGAACTTCGCCGAGAGACCGTGGGTGGCGGCGAGCTCCGTCAGGGTTTCCACCCGGTAGTAGAAGTCCTCGCGCAGGACATGGTGTTCCCTGCCCTCGGTGCGGTTGAAGGTGAAGTCGAAGAACGCCCCCGGGGCCATGACGCGCGCGATGTGGCCCAGACACTCGTCGATGACCTCGATCGGAGAGTGCGAGAACACGCTGTGCGCGTGCACCACCGTGAAGTGCCCGGCGGGCAGGGCTTCGAGGCGCAGATCGCGCACGAGGGTGAGGTGGGGGAGCTTCTCCTGGAGTCCGCGTGCGGCAAGGGTGTCGCCGGCCGCCAGGAGGATCTCGGGCGAGATGTCGATGCCGTGGTAGTGCCCGGTGTCCAGATGGTCGATGAAGCGCCAGCCCGCACGCAGATTGCCGCAGCCGATCTCCAGCATCCGGTCCTCGGGCCTGAGCCCGTGCCCCACCAGGTAGTCGAACTGCATCTCACCGAGTGCGAGCCACCGCTCCTCGGCCGCGCTTCCCACCGCGCCCGACGGGCTCTTCTCGGCGATGTCCGCCTTCATCACGGCGCGGTAGTAGGCCACATGGTCGCGGGTGGTGAGCCGCAGCCGCCAGTCCCGGCCGAGCCGGCGCAGATACGGCACGACGCGTTCCGGGTGCCGGGTGGCATAGCGGAGCTTGTGGCCGAGCCGGGCGCGGTTGGCAGTGACGCGGTTCATCGTGGGGCCTCCTCATGGGTGGGGGTCGTACCGGGGTCGAGGTAGGCGTCGTAGCGTTTCCAGCCCTTGACGGACGGCAGGGGCACGGGTCGCCAGGCGCGGGCGTACGGGGGCGGTTCGCCGCCGGCGGGCACGATGACGGCCACCGGCATCCTGCGGGCGGCGGCGACGATGCCGTCCGGGGTGATGCTCGCGTCGTGCCCGCCGGGCTGGCGGGAGGAGCAGCCCGCGTAGTAGGCGATCGGGACGTACTCCTGTCCGCTGATCATGCAGGGCGGGCGTACCCCCAGCCGGTGCAGCGCGGTCGCGACCGTGGTGAACTGCTCGCGGGAGGTACGGCTGTTGGTGACGGCCCGGTCGAGCACGGCGTACTGCACCGCGAGATGGCCCAGGAGGCCGGCGGCGAGCAGCGTCGTGGCCGCCCGCCGCCATGCGGGACGCGGCGCGGTGAGCAGGAACAGGGCGCACTCGGCCGCGGGCAGGGCCAGGAGCGCGTACGCGGGCAGCAGGAAGCGGGGCGCCGCGTAGCCGATCGTGAACAGGTACGGAGCCGCGAGCGAGGCCGCCGTCACGGTCGCGAGCACGGCGGCGGCCCCACGGCGTGCCCGGAACGCGGCGACGATGCCGCCGATGACGGCCAGGGGCAGCAGGAACCACCACACCGCCGTGACGGGGTGATCCCAGGGCACGTCGCACGGGCGGCACAGGGTGTCGCCGTCCAGCGCCCGCGCGTGGTCGTCCACGGACACGTACCAGCCCATGCTGCCCTGGATCTCCGCGGCGCGCTTCAGCCGGGCGGCGAGGCCGCCGAAGTGCGTGTACGCCTCGACAATCCAGGGGGCGGCGCCGAGGAGCAGCCCGGTGACGAGCACGGCCGGTACCGCCGGGCGGCGGCGCCAGGCGGGCACAAGCAGCGCTGCGGCGAGGAGCGGCAGCGCGAGCCAGAGCCCGTCGGCGGGCCGCAACAGGGTGACGGCAGCGACGAGGCCGCCAAGGCCGGCGAGCACAACCCACCCTCGGGACCCCGCCCTGCCCGCCGGGGCGCCGACCGAGGACCTGCTCACCAGGCCGAGGCGCCCGGTGCCGGGCCCGGCGGTCGCGCGCAGGAAGCAGCCGACGGCGGCCAACGCGCCGAACGCGCACCACAGGTTGGGCATCACGCGCGGGCCGTAGAACAGCGTGATCCACAGCCCGGCGAACAGGACGCCCGCCGCCGTGAGCACCCGCGTGGGCAGGATCCCGCGCCAGACCCGGAGCGCGGCCCAGAGGGCGGCCCCGGACAGCAGGGCGAGATAGACGCGGATCGCTGTCGTCGAAGCGGTGACGGCGGCCACCGGTGCGACGAGGTAGGAGATGCCCCGGGCGCGGGGCGCGCTGAAGAACGCGGGCGGGGCGTTGCCGCCGACCTGGCTGACGTAGACGGCCTCGTCCCAGCCCAGTCCGGAACCGGGGACGACGAGGGCAAGTTGGACTGCGGTGAAGAGCACCGCGAGCCCCGCCGGCCAGTAGGGCAACCCGGGCGGAGGCGGGGCGGCGGTGCGCGGGCGGCGGGCGTGCGGGTCCGGCGGCTGCGTGGTCGCGTCGAGGGTGGTCATCCCGCCCACCCTGAATCGGCCACACACAACCGGTCACGCGACGCGCCGCGCAAGGGGTGTCCGTCGGCTCGTCAGGAGTAGTGGGCCTCACAAGTAGTGGGCCTCACACCGGTCCGCTCGGGACCATCCCTACTGATCCTTCTAAGGTTAGGCTAACCTACCTTCGACTTACCCCAGACCAGGCCGGCCCCCGGCACGTACCGAAAGCGACTTCGCCATGCCCAGCAACGCCCGAGCCAACCACCTCACCCGTCGCGGCCTGCTCGCCGCCGGCGGCGCCCTCGGTCTCGGCGCCGCGCTCGCCGCGTGTGGCACCGAGACCAAGGGCGGCTCCTCCGCCGGAGCCGCGGCCAACGAGAAGTCCGGACCGTGGAAGTTCACCGACGACCGCGGCACGGCCGTCGAGGTGAAGTCCACCCCGAAGAACATCGTCGCCTTCACCGGTACGGCCGCCGCCCTCAAGGACTTCGGCATCGAGGTCAAGGGCGTCTTCGGCCCGACCACGGTCAAGGACCCGAAGACGGGCGAGGTGACGCCCGACGTCCAGGCCGGCGACCTCGACGTCAAGAAGGTCAAGATCATCGGCAACGTCTGGGGCGAGTTCAAGATCGAGGAGTACCTCAAGCTCAACCCCGACCTTCTCATCACCGACATGTGGGAGAAGAACGACCTCTGGTACGTCCCGGCCGAGCAGAAGGACAAGATCCTCAAGGTCGCCCCGAGCGTCGCCCTGTGGGCCGCCGACAAGTCCATGCCGGCGGTGCTCCAGCGCCACGCCGACCTCGCCGCCGCCCTCGGCGCCGATGTGAAGACCAAGCAGATCCTGGACGACAAGGCCCGCTTCGAGGCCGCCGCCGAGCGCGTCCGCCAGGCCGCCAAGGGCAAGAAGGACATCAAGGTCCTGATCGGCTCCGGCTCCCCCGACCTGTTCTACGTCTCCACCCCGGTCCGGCCGACCGACACGCTCTACTTCCAGGAGCTGGGCGTCACCGTCGTCACGCCCACGAAGCTGGACCAGGGCGGCTGGTTCGAGGGCCTGAGCTGGGAGAACGTCGACAAGTACCAGGCCGACATCATCATGCTCGACAACCGCACCTCGGCCCTTCAGCCCGAGGCGCTGAAGGCCAAGCCGACCTGGGCCGCGCTGCCCGCCGTCAAGGCCGGCCAGGTCATCCCGCGGGTGACCGAGCCGATCTACTCGTACGCCAAGTGCGCCCCGCTCCTGGAGGACCTGGCCAAGGCCCTGGAGAACGCGAAGAAGGTGTCCTGACCCGATGACGAACGCCGAGACCGCCCCGTTCCAGTTCTTCTCCCTCCAGGTCGACAGGACGAGGCGGCTCGGCCCGTCTCTGGTCCGTGTCACCTTCACGGGAGAGGACCTGAAGTCCTTCGCCTCCGGCGGACGCGACCAGTCGCTCTCCCTCTTCCTGCCGCACCCCGGCCAGGAGGCCCCCGTCCTGCCGCCGCTGGACGACCCGGACATGTACGCGATCCTGGGCGCCTGGCGCGCGATGCCGGACGACGAGCGGGCCGTGATGCGCTCGTACACCGTCCGCAAGCAGCGCACCGAGCCCGCCGCCGAGGTCGACATCGACTTCGCACTGCACGAGGACGGCGGCCCCGCCTGCCGCTGGGCCCAGGCCGCCAAGCCCGGCGACCGCGCGGTCGTCCTCGGCCCGGCGACGCCCGCGAACACCGGTGTCCGCTTCCAACTGCCGGACGACGCCGACTCCGTCCTGATCTGGGCGGACGAGACGGCGCTTCCGGCCGCCTCAGCCATCCTGGAGTGGCTGCCGGCCGAGACCCGCGCCCACGTCTACCTCGAAGTCCCCTACTCCGGCGACCGCATGGAGCTCGCGACCGAGGCCGACGCCACCATCACCTGGCTGGTACGGGAGGAGGGCGCGCCGTCCGCCGTGGACGCGGTGCGCGCCGCCGAGCTGCCCGGCGAGGCCCCGTACGTCTGGATCGCGGGCGAGTCCGGTTCCGTGAAGGAGCTGCGCCGCCACTTTGTACGCGACCGTCAACTCGACCGCCGCCGGGTCACGTTCGTCGGCTACTGGCGCAAGGGCCTGTCCGAGGACGCCCTGCGCGAGACGCCCGAACCGGAGGGCTCCGAGGAGTGACCGAGCCGCGGTAACCACCGTGCCCTGAGGGGGCGAGGGGGTCATTGCGACGTGAAGTTAGGTTAGGCTAACCTAACTAACGCATCGCAACCCCCCTCGCCCCCTCTTCCGTCCGGAGGACCATCCCCATGCGCTCGCACCTGCTCAACGACGCCACGGCGGAGAGCTACCGGCGCTCCGTCACCGAAGGAGTCGAGCGGGTGGCGAGGAAACTCGCCACGACGCGACGCCCGTTCACCGGCGTCACCCCCGCCGCGCTGGCCCCCACCATCGCCGCCGTCGACCTCGACAAGCCGCTGGGCGACTCCTCCGCCGCCCTCGACGAGCTGGAGAGCGTCTACCTCCGCGACGCCGTCTACTTCCACCACCCCCGCTACCTGGGCCACCTCAACTGCCCGGTCGTGATCCCCGCCGTCCTCGGCGAGGCGGTCCTCTCGGCGGTCAACTCCTCGCTCGACACCTGGGACCAGAGCGCCGGCGGCACCCTCATCGAGCGCAGGCTGATCGACTGGACCACCGGCCGCATCGGCTTCGCCCCGGGCGCCGACGGCGTGTTCACCAGCGGCGGTTCGCAGTCCAACCTCCAGGCCCTGCTCCTCGCCCGCCAGGAGGCCAGGACGCAGGAGGCCAGGACGACGGATCTGACGAAACTCCGCGTCTTCACCTCCGACTGCAGCCACTTCAGCGTCCAGAAGTCCGCCGGTCTCCTCGGCCTCGGCGCCGACGCCGTCATCTCCATCCCGGTCGACCGGACCAAGCGGATGCAGTCCGTCGTCCTCGCCGCCGAGCTGGAGGCCTGCCGCGCCGAGGGCCTGACCCCGATGGCGATCGTCGCCACCGCCGGCACCACCGACTTCGGCTCCATCGACCCGCTGCACGAGATCGCCGCCCTGGCCGCCGAGTACGGCGCCTGGATGCACGTCGACGCGGCCTACGGCTGCGGACTCCTCGCCTCACGCACCCGCCGCCACCTCCTGGACGGCATCGAGCTGGCCGACTCGGTCACCGTCGACTACCACAAGTCCTTCTTCCAGCCGGTGAGTTCCTCCGCCGTGCTGGTCCGGGACGGGTCCACCCTGCGCCACGCGACGTACCACGCGGACTACCTCAACCCGCGTCGGACGATCGCCGAGCAGATCCCCAACCAGGTCGACAAATCCCTCCAGACCACCCGCCGCTTCGACGCGCTCAAGCTGTGGATGACCCTGCGCGTCATGGGCGCCGACGGGGTCGGCGAGCTCTTCGACGAGGTCTGCGACCTGGCCGCCGCCGGCTTCGAGCTGCTCGCCGCCGACCCCCGCTACGACGTGGTCGTCGAGCCGCAGCTCTCCACCCTCGTCTACCGCTACATCCCCGAGGCCGTCACCTCGCCCGCGGACATCGACCGCGCCAACCTCTACGCCCGCAAGGCGCTCTTCGCCTCCGGCGAGGCCGTCGTCGCCGGCACCAAGGTCGACGGCCGCCAGTACCTGAAGTTCACCTTGCTCAACCCCGAGACGACCGTGGCCGACATCGCCGCCGTCCTCGATCTGATCGCCGGCCACGCCGAGCAGTACCTGGGAGAGAACCTTGTCCACGCAGCCTCTTGATTTCGTCGGCATCGGGCTCGGTCCGTTCAACCTCGGCCTCGCCTGCCTCACCGAGCCCATCGACGAGCTGAACGGCCTCTTCCTGGAGTCCAAGCCGGACTTCGCATGGCACGCGGGGATGTTCCTCGAAGGCGCCCACCTCCAGACGCCGTTCATGTCGGACCTCGTCACGATGGCGGACCCGACCTCGCCGTACTCCTTCCTCAACTACCTGAAGGAGAAGGGCCGGCTCTACTCCTTCTACATCCGCGAGAACTTCTACCCGCTGCGCACGGAGTACGACGACTACTGCCGCTGGGCCGCCGGGAAGCTGCGCAGCATCCGCTTCTCCACGACCGTCGCCTCCGTCTCGTACGACGAGGCCGGCGAGGAGTACGTGGTGACGACCGAGGCCGGGGAGACGTACCGCGCCCGCCGCCTCGTGCTCGGCACCGGCACCCCGCCGTACGTCCCCGACTCCTGCCAGGGCCTCGGCGGCGACCTGATCCACAACTCGCGCTACCTCCCGAACAAGGAGGCGCTCCAGAAGAAGAAGTCGATCACCCTGGTCGGCAGCGGCCAGAGCGCGGCGGAGATCTACTACGACCTCCTCTCCGAGATCGACGTCCACGGCTACCGGCTCAACTGGGTGACCCGCTCCCCGCGCTTCTTCCCGCTGGAGTACACCAAGCTCACCCTGGAGATGACCTCGCCGGAGTACGTGGACTACTTCCACGCGCTGCCCGAGCAGACCCGCCACCGCCTGGAGACCCAGCAGAAGGGCCTGTTCAAGGGCATCGACGGCGAGCTGATCGACGCCATCTTCGATCTGCTCTACCAGAAGAACCTGGCCGGCCCGGTTCCCACCCGACTGCTCACCAACTCGGCCCTGCACTCGGCCGCGTACGACGACACGAGCGGCACGTACACGCTCGGCTTCCACCAGGAGGAGCAGGAGAAGGACTTCACGGTGGAGACCGAGGGCCTGATCCTCGCCACCGGGTACAAGTACGCCGTCCCCGCCTTCCTCGATCCGGTCCGCGACCGGTTCAACTGGGACGCTCAGGGCCGCTTCGACGTGGCCCGCAACTACTCGATCGACACGACGGGAAACCGCGTCTTCCTGCAGAACGCGAGCGTCCACACCCACTCCATCACCTCGCCCGACCTGGGCATGGGTGCGTACCGCAACGCGTACATCATCGGAGCGATGCTGGGCCGCGAGTACTACCCCGTCGAGAAGACCATCGCGTTCCAGGAGTTCGCCGTATGAGCATCAGCTTCCGCCCCCTCGATCCGCTCGCGGACGCCGAACTGATCCACCCCTGGGTCACGCACCCCAAGGCCGCCTTCTGGATGATGCAGGACGCGAAACTGGAGGACGTCGAGCGCGAGTACATGGCGATCGCCGCCCACCCGCACCACAACGCCTTCATCGGCCTGGTCGACGAAGTGCCCGCCTTCCTGATGGAGCAGTACGACCCCTCCCAGCTGGAGCTGGTCGGCCTGTACGAGCCGCAGCCGGGCGACGTCGGCATGCACTTCCTCGTCGCGCCCACCGACACCCCCGTGCACGGCTTCACCCGCACGGTCATCACCGCCGTGATGCGCGAGCTGTTCGCCGATCCGGCGACCCGGCGGGTCGTCGTCGAGCCGGACGTGCGGAACACGGCCGTGCACGCGCTCAACGAGGCCGTCGGCTTCGTGCCCGAGCGCGAGATCCAGAAGCCGGAGAAGAAGGCCCTGCTGAGCTTCTGCACCCGGGCCCAGTTCGAAGCCGCCGTGGGAGTGCGCATATACAGCGAATTCCCGGGGGACGACCCCCGGACCCCCGGCGCGAAAGACAGCCGGTCGGGCCTGACGAGCTCGCTCGCCGGAGGTGCGTCCAAGTGAACCCCGTCGCCCACCTCACCCCGGCCCGCTGGGCCGAGGCCAACCGCGCGCTGATCCGCAAGGGTCTCGCCGAGTTCGCCCACGAGCGCCTGCTCGACCCGCAGGAGCTCGGGGAGAGCCGGTACCGGGTCCTCAGCGACGACGGCACCGTCGAGTACCGCTTCACCGCCGACCGGTACGCGCTCGACCACTGGCAGGTGCACGCCGAGTCGATCAGCTGCCACCGCGGCGACGAGCACCTCCCGCTCGACGCCCTGCGGTTCATCACCGAGCTGCGCGGCTCGCTCGGCCTGAGCGACGAGATCCTGCCGGTGTACCTGGAGGAGATCTCCTCCACCCTGTCCGGTACGGCGTTCAAGTCGGCCAAGCCCCGGGTCACCGCCGCCGAGCTGGCGAACGCGGACTTCCAGGCGATCGAGACCGGGATGACCGAGGGCCACCCGTGCTTCGTCGCCAACAACGGCCGGCTCGGCTTCGGCGTCGACGAGTACCACGCCTACGCCCCCGAGGCCGCCACCCCGGTCCACCTGATCTGGCTGGCCGCGCGCCGCGACCGCACCACCTTCACGGCCGGCACGGACATCGAGTACGACGCGTTCATCCGCGCCGAGCTGGGCGACAAGGCCGTCGACGGCTTTGCCGAGAGGCTCGCCGAGCGGGGCCTGGACCTGGCCGACTACCTGCTGATGCCCGCCCACCCCTGGCAGTGGTGGAACAAGCTGTCGGTCACCTTCGCCGCCGAGGTCGCGCAGGAGCGCCTGGTCTACCTGGGCGAGGGCGACGACGCCTATCTGGCGCAGCAGTCGATCCGTACCTTCTTCAACACCGCGGATCCGGCCAAGCACTACGTCAAGACGGCGCTGTCGGTCATCAACATGGGCTTCATGCGCGGGCTCTCGGCTGCGTACATGGAGGCGACCCCGGCGATCAACGACTGGCTGGCCGGGCTGATCGAGGCCGACTCCGTCTTCGCCGCGGCGCGCTTCTCGATCATCCGCGAGCGGGCGGCGGTCGGCTACCGGCACCTGGAGTACGAGGCGGCCACCGACCGCTACTCGCCCTACCGCAAGATGCTGGCCGCGCTCTGGCGCGAGTCGCCGGTGGCCTCCCTGGCGCCGGGCGAGCGGCTCGCGACGATGGCCTCGCTGCTCCATGTCGACCACGCGGGCGCGTCGTTCGCGGGCGCCCTGATCAAGGACTCGGGGCTCGCTCCGACGGAGTGGCTGCGCGGCTATCTGGACGCGTACTTGGTGCCGCTGCTGCACAGCTTCTACGCGTACGACCTGGTCTACATGCCGCACGGCGAGAACGTGATCCTGGTTCTCGACGAGCGGGGCGCGGTGGCGCGGGCGGTCTTCAAGGACATCGCCGAGGAGATCTGCGTGATGGACCCGGCCGCGGTCCTGCCGCCGGCGGTGGAGCGGATCCGCGCCGAGGTCCCGGAGGACATGAAGCTGCTCTCGATCTTCACGGACGTCTTCGACTGCTTCTTCCGCTTCTTCGCGGCCACGCTGGCGGCGGAGGGCGTGCTCGACGAGGACGACTTCTGGCGGACGGTCGCGGCGTGCGTGCGCGCCTACCAGGAGTCGAAGCCGGAGCTGGCGGAGAAGTTCGCGCAGTACGACATGTTCGCGGAGACCTTCGCGCTCTCCGCGCTCAACCGCCTCCAGCTGCGCAACAACAAGCAGATGGTCGACCTGGCGGACCCGTCGGCGGCCCTCCAGCTCGTCGGCGACCTGGTGAACCCGATCGCGCGGTTCACCAGGTAGTTCGTCCCACAGTCCGGGGGGGGGGGGGGGGGGGGGGGGGGGGGGGGGGGGGGGGGGGGGGGGGGGCCCGGGGGGCCCCCCCTCGGCTCGCCCCCCTCCCCCCCCGGGCCCGGGCGGCAAAGAGCCGGGCGCAC
>NZ_JBVHXA010000012.1:180104-246999 GCF_055563935.1 Streptomyces sp. NPDC029169 | reverse complement strand
CTCCCCCCCCCTTCCCCCCCCCCCCCCCCCCCCCCCCCCCCCCCCCCCCCCCCCCCCCCCCCCCCCACCCCCCCCCGCCCCCACCACACCCCCCCCCCCCCCCCGGTGTCACATCCGACACGCTCATCGGAGGCCCTGCGGTGAACGAACTGCCGCAACAGCTGGCCGACGGCCTTGCCCTGGGGGCCCTTTACGGCCTCATCGCCATCGGATACACGATGGTCTACGGCATCGTCCAGCTCATCAACTTCGCCCACGGCGAGATCTTCATGATCGGCGGCTTCGGCGCCCTCACGGCGTACACGATCCTGCCCGAGGGCACCGCCCTCGTGATCGCAATCCCCGTGATGCTCATAGGCGGCGCGGTGGTCTCCGTGGCCGTCGCCACCGCCGCCGAACGCTTCGCCTACCGCCCCCTGCGCGGCGCGCCCCGGCTCGCCCCGCTGATCACGGCCATCGGTCTGTCGATCGTGCTCCAGCAGCTCATCTGGGGTTTCTACCCCGGCGCCAAGAGCAAGGTCACCTTCCCCGAGTTCCAGGGCGGAAGCTTCCAGATCTTCGAAGGCCTGTCGATCTCCCGCGCCGACACGTTCGTCCTCGTCGCCGCCCCCGCGTGCATGCTCGCGCTCGGCCTCTTCGTCTCGAAGAGCCGCAGCGGCCGCGCCATGCAGGCCACGGCGCAGGACCCGGACACCGCGAAGCTGATGGGCATCAACACCGACCGCATCATCGTGATGGCCTTCGCCATCGGCGCCGCGTTCGCCGCGGTCGCGGCGGTCGCCGAGGGCCTCGACAAGGGCCAGATCCGCTTCGAGATGGGCTTCCTGCTGGGCCTCAAGGCCTTCACGGCAGCCGTCCTCGGCGGCATCGGCAACATCTACGGCGCCATGATCGGCGGCGTCGTGCTCGGTCTCGCCGAAACCCTCTCCATCGCCTACGTCGAACACATCCCCGGGATGGACCAGTTCGGCGGCGGCGCCTGGAAGGACATCTGGGTCTTCTCCCTCCTCATCCTCGTGCTCCTGTTCAGACCACAAGGTCTGCTCGGACAGCGCACAGCGGACAGGGCGTGATCGCGATGACCACCGACCTCACCAAGACGCCGGAGACCCCCGAGACCACCGGCACCCCCGAGAGGACCGACGCCACGCAGGCGCCCGGCCTCCTCCACTGGATCGTCGCCGCCGGTGGCCTCGCCACCGTCGCCTCGACCTTCCTCGCCTGGACCTACACCACCGAGTTCCCCGGCAACCTCACCGTCACCGGCTACCCCGGCGGCCTCCAGGTCCTCACCCTCTTCGGCGGCCTCCTCCTGACGCTCTTCGCCCTCTCCGGGCTCGGCGTCAAGGGCCTGCGCTGGCTCACCCCCTCCGGGTCCAGCAAGGCACTGCAGTTCCTCGCCGTCGGCGTCCTCGGCACCACCTGGTACACCGTGATCGCCATCGCCGCACAGCTCGGCGGCATCGCGCACTGGGAGCCCGGCGCATACGTCGCCTTCGTCGCGGTACTCATCCCGCTGGCCGCGTTCGCCCTGAAGGACGACTCCCGCAAGCCGGCGAAGCCCATGGAGATCCCCTCCTGGGCCGAGATCCTGCTGATCGTCGTCGCGTTCGCGATCGGCATGTACGCCGTCACCTACGGCATCTCCACCGAGTACCCCGAGCTGTTCATCGGCTACCTGCTCCTCGCGGGCTGCGGCGCCGGCGCGCTCAACAAGTCGGGCCTGATCGGCCGTATCTCGGCCATCGCGTCCAAGAACAAGCAGATCGCCGCCGTCGCGGCCTTCGCTGCCGCGGCCGTCTTCCCGTTCACCCAGACCACCGACACGTTCACCGTGATCGCCGTGCAGATCCTGATCTTCGCCACAGTCGCCCTCGGACTCAACGTCGTCGTCGGCCTGGCGGGCCTGCTCGACCTCGGTTACGTCGCCTTCCTCGGCGTCGGCGCCTACACGGCCGCCCTCGTCTCCGGATCCACGGCCTCCGCGTTCGACATCCAGCTCCCGTTCTGGGCCGCCATGATCATCGGAGCCATCGCCTCCCTGATCTTCGGCGTCATCATCGGCGCACCGACCCTCCGGCTCCACGGCGACTACCTCGCCATCGTGACGCTCGGCTTCGGAGAGATCTTCCGCATCACCGTCAACAACATGGACGGCGACAACGGACCCCAGATCACCAACGGCCCCAACGGCATCCCGAACATCCCGGCGCTGAACATCTTCGGCTACGACTTCGGCGAGACCCACACCATCCTCGGCGTGGAACTCGGCTCGTACGCCAACTACTACCTGCTCATGCTGCTTGTGATGGTCTTCGTCGTCCTGGTCTTCAGCCGGGCACAGGACTCCCGCATCGGCCGCGCCTGGGTCGCCATCCGCGAGGACGAGACCGCGGCGACCGCCATGGGCATCAACGGCTTCCGGGTCAAGCTCATCGCCTTCGCCCTCGGTGCCACCCTCGCCGGCGTCGCCGGCACGGTCCAGGCCCACTTCCAGGGCACGGTCCTCCCCGAGATGTACGTGTTCGCCGGCCCCGTCGCCCCGAACTCCGCGTTCCTCCTCGCGGCCGTCATCCTCGGCGGCATGGGCACCATCCGCGGCCCGCTCCTCGGCGCGGCGCTGCTCTTCCTCATCCCCGAGAAGCTGTCCTTCCTCAAGGACTACCAGCTCCTCGCGTTCGGCCTCGCGCTCATCCTGCTGATGCGCTTCCGCCCGGAGGGCCTCATCCCCAACCGGCGCGCCCAGCTCGAGTACCACGAGCACGACGAGAACGCTGACAAGCTCGACGTACCGGAACAGCGGCCCGCCGCCGAAACCGGCGTCGGAACCGCGAAGGCGGGGGCGTGAACACCATGACGACCACCACCACCACGGAAACGACGGCAGCGGCCACCGCCGCCACCGTCCTCGACGCCAGCGGTGTCACCATGCGCTTCGGCGGACTCACCGCCGTACGCGAAGTCGACCTCACCGTCCGCGAAGGCGAGATCGTCGGTCTCATCGGCCCCAACGGCGCCGGCAAGACCACGTTCTTCAACTGCCTGACCGGCCTGTACGTCCCCACCGAGGGACAGGTCAGCTACAAGGGGACCGTGCTGCCGCCCAAGCCGCACCTGGTCACCAAGGCCGGCATCGCCCGCACCTTCCAGAACATCCGCCTCTTCTCCAACATGACGGTCCTGGAGAACGTCCTCGTCGGACGCCACACCCGGACCAAGGAGGGCCTCTGGTCCGCGCTCCTGCGCGGCCCCGGCTTCAAGAAGGCGGAAGTCGCCTCCCGCGAACGGGCCATGGAACTCCTTGAGTTCATCGGCCTGGAGAACAAGGCCGACCACCTCGCCCGCAACCTCCCCTACGGCGAACAGCGCAAGCTGGAGATCGCCCGGGCGCTGGCCAGCGACCCCGGCCTGCTCCTGCTCGACGAGCCGACCGCGGGCATGAACCAGAACGAGACCCGGGCCACCGAGGAACTCGTCTTCGCCATCCGCGACAAGGGCATCGCCGTCCTCGTCATCGAGCACGACATGAAGTTCATCTTCAACCTGTGCGACCGGGTCGCCGTGCTCGTCCAGGGCGAGAAGCTCGTCGAAGGCACCTCCGAGGTCGTCCAGGGCGACGAGCGCGTCGTCGCGGCCTACCTCGGCACCCCCTTCGAGGGCGCGCCGGGCGCGGAGGAAGTCGCCGAGGTCGAGGCGGCGGAGGCGCACGCGGAGGCCGAGGCTGAGGCTGAGGCCGAGGCCGAGGCTGAGGCTCCCGTCGAGGAGGCCCCCGCCGAGGACGCCCCCGCCGACGAAGCCCCCGAGGCCGACGCCCCGGAAACTGCGTCCGAGGACGCGGACAGCACCACCGAAGGAGACTCCAAGTGACCGCACTCCTCGAGGTCGAGGACCTCAGGGTCGCCTACGGCAAGATCGAAGCCGTCAAAGGCATCTCCTTCTCCGTCGAGGCCGGTCAGGTCGTCACCCTGATCGGCACCAACGGAGCCGGCAAGACCACCACCCTGCGCACCCTCTCCGGCCTCATCAAGCCCGCCAGCGGGAAGATCACCTTCGACGGCCAGATCCTCAACGGCATCCCCGCCCACAAGGTCGTCTCCCTCGGCATGGCCCACTCCCCCGAGGGCCGGCACATCTTCCCCAAGCTCACCATCGCCGAGAACCTCCAGCTCGGAGCCTTCCTCCGCAAGGACAAGGACGGCATCGAGAAGGACATCCAGCGCGCCTACGACCTCTTCCCCATCCTGGGCGAACGTCGAAAGCAGGCCGCCGGCACCCTCTCGGGCGGTGAGCAGCAGATGCTCGCCATGGGCCGCGCACTGATGTCCCAGCCCAAACTGCTCATGCTCGACGAGCCCTCCATGGGCCTCTCCCCGATCATGATGCAGAAGATCATGGAGACCATCGCCACGCTCAAGGCCGAAGGCATGACCATCCTGCTCATCGAGCAGAACGCCCAGGCAGCCCTGTCCCTCGCGGACTACGGCTACGTGCTCGAGGTCGGCACGATCAAACTGTCCGGCACCGGCCAGGACCTGCTCGTCAACGACGACGTCCGCAAGACGTACCTCGGCGAGGAGTAACCCCCGTCCCCACGGACAGAAGGCCCGCCCCACAACGATGTGGGGCGGGCCTTCTCCGTCGTACGAGACGGGGCCGGGGCTGCCGGGCTACTGCTGGCCCTTCGCCGCCTTCTTCTCCTCGGCATCCTCGATGACCGCCTCCGCGACCTGCTGCATCGACATACGACGGTCCATCGACGTCTTCTGGATCCACCGGAACGCGGCGGGCTCCGTCAGACCGTACTGCGTCTGAAGGATGCTCTTCGCCCGGTCCACCAGCTTGCGGGTCTCCAGCCGCTGCGAGAGGTCCGCGACCTCCTTCTCCAGCGCGCGCAGCTCCGCGAAGCGCGACACGGCCATCTCGATCGCCGGCACGACATCACTCTTGCTGAACGGCTTCACCAGGTACGCCATGGCCCCGGCGTCCCGCGCCCGCTCGACGAGCTCACGCTGCGAGAAGGCGGTGAGCATCAGGACCGGGGCGATGGACTCCCCCGCGATCTTCTCCGCGGCGGAGATCCCGTCCAGAACGGGCATCTTCACGTCCAGGATGACGAGGTCCGGCCGGTGCTCCCGGGCAAGCTCGACGGCCCGGGCCCCGTCGCCGGCCTCGCCGACGACCGAGTAGCCCTCTTCTTCGAGCATCTCTTTGAGGTCGAGGCGGATGAGGGCCTCGTCCTCGGCGATGACGACGCGGGTCGTCAGCGGCGGGACGTGCGACTGATCGTCGTCGGCGGCGGGCTGGGGCGACTCGGGGGCGGTCACGGGGGCTCCTCGTTATGGGGCAGGTACTGCTCTCCATGAGCCTACCTAGCTGCGGTATGGTTGGGGCACGGAGGGTCCTTACCTCCCTTCGTTTCGAAGGGGCCCCGGTAGCCCAGCGGTAGAGGCCATGGATTCAAAACCCATACAGCGTCGGTTCGAATCCGACTCGGGGCACTTTCCCTTCCTTTCTAAGGTTGATCAGCCAATCGGCGATCTTCACCCTTCACGGTGAACACACCTTCGAATCCACTCGGCGCGGCGAAAGTCAGGCAAAGCTCGCGCCATGGGACAACACCATCCTTCGATTCGCGACGAAGCACTCGCACTCCTACGCCGGGGCATGAGCAACCGAGCGGTTGCCGAACAACTCAACGTGCCGCGCGGCACGGTCGGTTGGTGGCTTTCGGAGGACCGCCGAAAGCACGGCGTCCGGTTCGAACGCCCCACAGACTGCCCTGTGTGCACGCGCCGCCCATTAGACGCACCCGCGTACGCCTATCTCCTGGGCCTCTACCTCGGGGACGGCCACATCACGTCGAAGAGGAAGCAGCACCATCTGTCGATCTTCTGCACCGCCTCCTGGCCGGCACTGATCGACGCCGCCGAAACGGCGATGCGCAGCGTGATGGCCATGCCAAGGGTCGGTCGACGGATCAGGCAGGGGTGCGCCGAGGTGAAGTCGTACACCAAGCACTGGACGTGCATGTTCCCTCAGCACGGGCCAGGCAAGAAGCACGAGCGCGTGATCGCCTTGGAGCCCTGGCAGCAGGCGGTCGTGGACGCGCACCCCTGGGAGTTCGTGCGCGGGCTGGTCCACTCCGACGGCTGTCGGACCATTAACTGGACCACTCGGATCGTGAACGGCGAGCGCAAGCGATACGAGTACCCGCGGTACTGGTTCACCAACGTGTCGGACGACATCCGGCAGCTCTACACCGACACGCTCGACAGCCTTGGTGTCGAGTGGACGCAATGCACCCGCAACGGGAAGCCGTACAACATCTCGGTCGCCCGCAAGGCGTCCGTCGCGCTCATGGACCTGCACGTGGGGCCCAAGTCCTGAGGCCTCAGCCCGTCATCGGGTCGCCGATGTGGTGGACGTGGACCAGGTTCGTCGAGCCCGCGACGCCCGGTGGGGAGCCGGCGGTGATGATGACCGTGTCGCCCTTTTGGCAGCGGCCGATGCGGAGGAGTTCCTCGTCGACCTGGGCGACCATCGCGTCGGTGGAGTCGACGTGGGGGCCCAGGAAGGTTTCCACGCCCCATGTCAGGTTCAGCTGGGAGCGGGTGGCCGGGTCGGGGGTGAAGGCGAGGAGGGGGATCGGGGAGCGGTAGCGGGAGAGGCGCTTGACGGTGTCGCCGGACTGGGTGAAGGCGACGAGGAACTTCGCGCCGAGGAAGTCGCCGATCTCGGCGGCGGCGCGGGCGACGGCTCCGCCCTGGGTGCGGGGTTTGTTGCGTTCCGTCAGGGGTGGGAGGCCCTTGGCGAGGATGTCTTCCTCCGCGGCTTCCACGATGCGGCCCATCGTGCGGACGGTTTCGATGGGGTAGCTGCCGACGCTTGTTTCGCCGGAGAGCATGACCGCGTCGGTGCCGTCGATCACCGCGTTCGCCACGTCGCTCGCTTCGGCGCGGGTGGGCCGGGAGTTGTCGATCATCGAGTCGAGCATCTGGGTGGCGACGATGACCGGCTTGGCGTTGCGCTTGGCGAGTTTGATGGCGCGCTTCTGGACGATGGGGACCTGTTCGAGGGGCATTTCGACGCCGAGGTCGCCGCGGGCGACCATGATGCCGTCGAAGGCGGCGACGATGTCGTCGATGTTGTCGACCGCTTGCGGCTTCTCGATCTTGGCGATGACGGGGAGGCGGCGGCCTTCTTCGTCCATGATGCGGTGGACGTCTTCGATGTCGCGGCCGCTGCGGACGAAGGAGAGGGCGATGACGTCGGCTCCGGTGCGCAGGGCCCAGCGGAGGTCGTCGATGTCCTTGTCGGAGAGGGCGGGGACGGAGACGGCGACGCCGGGGAGGTTGAGTCCCTTGTGGTCGGAGACCATGCCGCCTTCGATGACGAGGGTGTGGACGCGGGGTCCGTCGACTGCGGTGACTTCGAGGGTGACGCGGCCGTCGTCGACGAGGATGCGTTCGCCGGTGGTGACGTCGGTGGCGAGTCCCTGGTAGGTGGTGCCGCAGGTGTGGCGGTCGCCTTCGACGGGTTCGACGGTGATGGTGAACTCGTCGCCGCGTTCAAGGAGTACGGGGCCTTCGCGGAAGCGGCCGAGGCGGATCTTCGGGCCTTGAAGGTCGGCGAGGATGCCGATGCTGCGGCCGGTCTCGTCGGAGGCTTTGCGTACGTGCTGGTAGCGCTCCTCGTGTTCGGCGTAGGTGCCGTGGCTGAGGTTGAATCGGGCGACGTCCATTCCGGCTTCGACCAGTGCCTTGATCTGGTCGTATGAGTCGGTGGCTGGCCCCAGGGTGCAAACGATTTTCGCTCGGCGCATGGTTCGACCCTAGGGCTTACCGATGGGTAGTTCAGGGGCCGGGCATGTCTGTTCAACAACCTTTGCGTGAAGGGTTATTGACAAGTCTTGAATCTGTGCGGGCACCTGCTCCGATGAGCGTGAAGCGCCGTCGGCGCTACAGCGTCGGTGGGGTCATCGTGAAGCGGGCCGTCACTTCGGCCGTGACGGTCTGGCGCTGGGGTTCGAGGTCGAGGGGTGGGGGTGTGTCGACGGATTCGGCTGCGAAGGCCATCCGCATGCCGCCGGTCGGGGCGGGTGGGGGGACGAGGCCGGTGTCGGAGAGTTCGAGGAGGGCGGCCAGGGAGGTGCCGAGCGCCTCCGCGTAGGCGCGGGCGCGCTGGACCGCCTCTCCGACGGCTGTGCGGCGGGCTTCGGCGTAGGCCGGGGAGTCGGGGCGCAGTGTCCACCAGGGGCCGTCGACGCGGGTGAGGTCGAGGTCGGCGAGGCGGGTGACGAGTTCGCCGAGGGCGGTGAAGTCGCGTAGTTCGGCGGTGAGGTGGACGCGGCCCTGGTAGGCGCGGATTCGTTCGCCGCGTCCGTGCTTGGCGGGTTCGGGGGTGATGGAGAAGGCGCCGGTCTCCAGTTTCTCCACTGCTTCGCCGTAGGACTTGATGAGGTCGAGGGCGAGGGTGTTGCGCCGTGTCAGGTCGGTGAGGGTGGCGGCTCGGTCCGTGCCGCGGGCGCTGACCGTGACGCCGATGCGGGCGATTTCGGGGTCGACGTCGAGTCGGGCTTCCCCGCGGACCGCCACCTGCGGTGCTTCCGGGGTCGGGTGTGGGGTCGTCACTTCTGGCTCCCTCGTGCGGGCGGCGGTTGTGGTACCGAACACTTTCCCACTCCGTAACCGGAAACCTCTGTTGCCGAGGGGGCGGGTGGGCCAGAATCTACGCGCGTTGTGCGCCATTGAACCAAGGAGAACTCATGCCGTTGAACCGTCGGACGTTCCTGGAGGGCTCCGTGGCCGTCGGAGCCGGAGCCGCTCTCGCGACCGGGGCCGCCGCCGCTCCGGCGCAGGCCTATGGGCCTCATCCCCGGCCGGCCAAGCGGTACGCGTTCACCGTGATGGGTACGACCGATCTGCACGGCAATGTCTTCAACTGGGACTATTTCACCGACAAGGAGTTCGACGACAAGGCGCACAACGACGTCGGCCTCGCGAAGATCTCCACGCTCGTCGATCAGGTGCGCGAGGCGAAGGGGCGGTGCAACACGCTCCTCATCGATGCCGGTGACACCATCCAGGGCACCCAGCTGTCGTACTACTACGCCAAGGTCGACCCGATCACCGCCGCCCAGGGCCCCGTCCATCCCATGGCGCAGGCGATGAACGCCATCGGCTACGACGCCGCGGCGCTGGGCAATCACGAGTTCAACTACGGCATCCCGGTGCTGCGGAAGTTCGAGGAGCAGTGCGATTTCCCGCTGCTCGGTGCCAACGCGCTCGATGCGAAGACGCTGCGGCCGGCGTTCCCGCCGTACAGCATGCACCGGCTGCGGACTCCGCACGGCCGGGATGTGAAGGTCGCGATACTCGGCCTGACGAACCCGGGTATCGCCATCTGGGACAAGGCGAACGTCACGGGCAAGATGGTCTTCCCCGGTCTGGAGGAGCAGGCGGCGAAGTGGGTGCCGAAGCTTCGCTCGATGGGTGCGGACGTGGTGGTGGTGTCGGCGCACAGCGGTTCCAGCGGCACGTCCTCGTACGGTGACCAGCTGCCGCACATCGAGAACGCGGCGGGTCTGGTCGCCGAGCAGGTCCCGGGGATCGACGCGATCCTGGTGGGGCACGCGCACACCGAGATCCCCGAGTACCGGGTGAAGAACAAGGAGACCGGCAAGGACGTGGTGTTGTCCGAGCCGCTGAAGTGGGGGCAGCGGCTGACGCTCTTCGACTTCGACCTGGTGTGGGAGAAGGGCCGCTGGGTGGTGGAGAGGGTCGGCGCGCAGGTCCTGAACTCCAACACGGTGGAGGAGGACCCGGAGATCGTAGGGCTGCTCGCGGACGAGCACAAGAAGGTCGTGGCGTACGTCAATCAGATCATCGGTACCTCCAGCGCGACGATGGCCACGGCCGAGGCGCCGTGGAAGGACGAGCCGATCATCGATCTGATCAACCATGTCCAGGCGGAGACGGTGAAGGCGGCGCTGGCCGGCGGCGCGTATGCGGCGCTTCCCGTGCTGTCGCAGGCGTCCTGCTTCTCCCGTACGGCGGCGATCCCGGCGGGTCAGGTCACCATCCGTGACGCGGCGGGGCTGTATGTCTTCGAGAACACGCTGGAGGCTCGTCTGCTGACGGGTGCTCAGGTCAAGGACTATCTGGAGTACTCGGCGCGGTATTACGTCCAGACTCCGGCGGGCGTGCCGGTGGACCCGGCGAAGCTGACGAACGCGGGTGGGACGCCGGACTACAACTACGACGCCGTGTACGGGGTGACGTACGAGATCGACATCGCCAAGCCGGCCGGTTCGCGGATCGTGAACCTGTCGTACGGCGGGCAGCCGATCGATCCGGCGGCGCGGTTCGTGCTCGCGGTGAACAATTATCGTGCCAGCGGTGGCGGTGCGTTCCCGCATGTGGCGAACGCGCAGCAGTTGTGGGCGAATTCGGATGAGATCCGTAACACGATCATTCAGTGGGTGAAGGCGAAGGGGGCGATCGACCCGGGCCAGTTCGCGTCGGTGGACTGGAAGTTGACCCGGGACGGCGTGCCCGTGTTCTAGTTCAGCTCTGTGTGAGAGGCGTCAGCGCCTGGCCCTGGGCCGGGATGCGTGGCGCCTCTTGCCGTTCCAGGCCGAAGCTGGTGAAGGCGGTGCGGCGGGGCAGTGGGTAGGGCTCTTTGCCGGTGAGGGAGTTGAGGATGGTGGCGCTGCGCCAGGCGGCGAGGCCGAGGTCGGGGGCGCCGACGCCGTGGGTGTGCTTCTCGGCGTTCTGTACGTAGACGTTTCCGGTGACGCACTCGTCGAGGACGAGCCGGAACTCGTGGTCGATCCTGGCCCGTCCGGCGGAGTCGTGGCGCAGGTAGGGGTCGAGTCCGGCGAGGATCCGGTCGAGGGGGCGTTCGCGGTAGCCGGTGGCGAGGACGACGGCGTCGGTGGTGAGGCGGGAGCGGGTGGACTGCTGGACGTGTTCCAGGTGGAGTTCGACCTTGGTGGTGGCGACGCGGCCGGCGGTGCGGACGCGGACGCCGGGGGTGAGGACGGCGTCGGGCCAGCCGCCGTGGAGGGTGCGCCGGTAGAGCTCGTCGTGGATGGCGGCGATGGTGTCGGTGTCGATGCCCTTGTGCAACTGCCACTGGCGGGGCACGAGTTCGTTGCGTGCCTGCTCGGTGAGGGAGTGGAAGTAGCGGGTGTAGTCGGGGGTGAAGTGTTCCAGGCCGAGCTTGGAGTACTCCATGGGCGCGAACGCCTCGGTGCGGGCGAGCCAGTGGATCTTCTCGGCTCCGGCGGGCCGGGCGCGGAGCAGGTCGAGGAAGATCTCGGCGCCGGACTGTCCTGAGCCGATGACCGTGACGTGTTCGGCGGCGATGAGCCGTTCGCGGTGGTCGAGGTAGTCGGCGGAGTGGATGACGGGGACGTTCGGGGCGTCGGCGAGCGGCTTGAGGGGTTCGGGTACGTACGGTTCGGTGCCGACGCCGAGGACGACGTTACGGGTGTAGGCGCGACCCAGGGCCTCGGCCTCGCCGTCGGTGTCGAGCTGGGTGAAGTCGACCTCGAACAGGGCGCGTTCGGGGTTCCAGCGGACGGCGTCGACCTGGTGGCCGAAGTGCAGGCCGGGGAGCTGGTCGCTGACCCAGCGGCAGTAGGCGTCGTACTCGGCGCGCTGGATGTGGAACTTCTCGGCGAAGTAGAAGGGGAAGAGGCGGTCGCGGGAGCGCAGGTAGTTGAGGAACGACCAGGGGCTGGCGGGGTCGGCGAGGGTCACCAGGTCGGCGAGGAAGGGGACTTGGAGGGTGGCGCCGTCGATGAGGAGGCCGGGGTGCCAGTGGAAGGCGGGGTTCTGGTCGTAGAAGGTGGTGGCGAGGCCGCCGGGGACGCCGTGGGCGAGTGCGGCGAGGGAGAGGTTGAACGGGCCGATGCCGATGCCCACCAGGTCATGGGGGTGGTCGAGGTCGCGGTGGGGGCGCTGCGGGGTGCTGCCGGTCATCGGTCGGTGCTGCCTTCCACGAGGTTGAGGATGTGCTGGAGGTCGCCGGGGGTGGCGTGGGGGTTGAGCAGGGTGGCCTTGAGCCAGAGCCGGCCGTCCTCGTGGGCGCGGCCGAGGACGGCGCGCCCTTCGGTGAGGAGGGTGCGGCGGATCGCGGCGACGGTGGTGTCGTCGGCGTCGGTGGGGCGGAAGAGGACGGTGGTGAGGGTGGGGCGCTCGAGGAGTTCGAGGGTGGGGGACTTGTCGATGAGGTCGGCGAGCTGCTGGGCGCGTGCGCAGACCTGGTCGACGAGCGCGCCGAGTCCGTTGCGGCCGAGGGCACGCAGCGTGACGGCGATCTTGAGGATGTCGGGGCGGCGGGTGGTACGCAGGGAGCGGCCGAGGAGGTCCGGGAGGCCGGCTTCGGTGTCGTCGGGTGCGTTGAGGTAGTCGGCGGTGTGGGAGAGGGCGGTGAGGTCGCTCGCGTCCCGTACGGCGAGGAGTCCGGCGGCGGCCGGCTGCCAGCCGAGTTTGTGCAGGTCGAGGGTGACGGTGCGGGCGCGGTCGAGGCCGGTGAGGAGGGGGCGGTGGGTGTCGCTGAAGAGGAGGGGGCCGCCGTAGGCGGCGTCGATGTGCAGGTCGGCGCGGTGGGCGTCGCAGAGGTCGGCGATCTCGGGGAGGGGGTCGATGCGGCCGGTGTCGGTGGCGCCGGCGGTGGCGGCGACGAGGAGGGGGCCGTGGAGGTCGGTGAGGGCCTCGTCGAGGGCGGCGGGGTCGAGGGTGCCGTGGGGGGTGGGGACGGTCACTGGCTCGGGGAGGCCGAGGAGCCAGGCGGCGCGGCGGAAGGAGTGGTGGGCGTTGGCGCCGACGACGGTCTGGACGGGTTGGCCGGGGCCGTGGCGCTCTCGGGCGAGGAGGAGGGCGAGCTGGTTGGACTCGGTGCCGCCGGTGGTGACGAGGGCGTCGGGGGCTGTCGCTCGCGGGTAGACGGCCTGGGCGAGGGCCTCGGTGACCAGGGCTTCGAGAGCGGAGGCGGCGGGGGCCTGGTCCCAGGAGTCCATGGAGGGGTTGAGCGCGGCGGCGGCGAGGTCGGCGGCGGCGGCGAGCGCGAGGGGCGGGGTGTGGAGGTGGGCGGCGCAGAGGGGGTGGGCGGGGTCGGCGGCGCCTTGGGCGAGGGCGCGGGTGAGGGTGTGGAGGGCGGTGGTGGGGTCGGTGCCGGTCTCCGGGAGTGCGGTGCCTCCGAGGGCATCGCGGACCTGTGCGGCCACTGCCTGCGGGCCGCCGGGCGGGATCGGGCCGCCGCGTGCCGCCGCGCCCGTGCGCAGTGCGTCGAGGACGGTGTCCAGGAGGGGGCGCAGGGCGTCGGGTCCGGTGTCGCCTCCGGCGAGGAGTGAGGCATCGGGGGTGGGCGCGGCACACATGGCACCACCGTGCCGGGGGTTCTACGGGTTTGTCCGGGGAGCGTTCCGACGCAACCCGAACGGGGGACGGGGCCTTGCGGCGCGCCCGGGACCGGCGCTCACTACCTGCGCTGACTCCCCACCGTCGCTCACTCCTCACTGGCACCCCTCGCCGGCGCTCACTCCTCGAAGACGATGTCCTCGACCGGGTGGGTCCAGCGGACCTTGTTCGCGTTGACCTCGATGATCAGGTCGAGGCCGGTGCTGAAGTGCCCGGTGGAGAGAAGGGTGAACTTGTCGGCCTTGCGGCGGAGGTAGACCACGAAGCCGTCAAGCGCCGGGTCCCCGTCGTTCTCGAGCACGTACTCGCCGAGCCGGCGGAAGAACTTGGGGTAGATGACGTCTTCGTCGATCTTGGGCGGGCCGATCACGGTGGTGTTGCTGTGGGTCTTGTCGAGCGGCCACAGGCCCTCGCCGTCCGTTCGGGCCTTGACCGCCGTCGCGGTGAGGTCGTTCCGGAGGTCGGGGAAGAGCGTGCGGTAGAAGATCGGGTAGGCGAAGCCCTTGGCGAGCAGCTTGTGGTTGACCGTCTCGTGCATCATCGCGGGGGTGAAGAAGAGCTCGCCGTTCGCGTCGGCCGCGGGCCCGTCGCCCGGGCCGGTGAACGCGATGCAGCGGCCGTGCGGGTCGGCTCCGCGCGTGATCACGTAACCGCGGACCGCGGCCGGGTTGGTGGGGGCCTTCACCTTTCCGCTGGGCGTGCGCTGGACGGGGTCGAAGCCGAGGAGCCGGAGCAGCTCGGCGGCAGCCGCGTCGGCGGGGACCTTGGGCTGGTGCAGTTCGGGGCCGCTGACGAAGGGCGGTTTGAAGTGGGTCTCGAGGGCGTCGATGCCCTCCAGGCGCAGATTGGCCCCGCCGGGGCCGCGGATCACTATCGGATGGGGGCCGGGGAAGGTGGCCCAGGCGGTCGGATCGTCCGGGTAGAACCGGACGGTGTCGCCGTCGGGGCGTGTTCCCACGATCCGGAATTCGCCTTGGATGCGGAGATACGGCATGAGGGCCTCGCAGACGCCCGCAGGAATGGGGTGGGCGGGGGAAGGCCCGGGGCGGGCGCCGCGCAGGCGTTCCCCTGCCCACTATGCGTCCCGGAGGTCGGCGGGTCCTGTTGGCGGTTCAACCTCTGTGGTGCGTGAGGTTGAACCGCCCAGCGACTTCGCCGGTGGGTCAGGCCGTGCGGACCTTCAGTGCCCGGCGGAGGTCGGCGAGTTGGTCGACGAGTTTACGGCGGAGGGCCGGGGTCAGGGATTCGTCCTGGAGGTGGTGGTCGCCCAGGGCGAGGGACTCCGCGTCGATCGCGTATGCCGGGAAGGCGTAGCGGCCGGCGGCCTCGGCCATCGCGGGGCCGCGGCGGGCGCCGAGGGCGGTGGCCGCCGGGTAGAAGCGGGGGACGTACTCCCGTACCAGATCGGCCTGTTCGGGCTGCCAGAAGCCCTGGGCCGTCGCCGTGAAGAGGTAGTTGGACAGGTCGTCGGAGTCGAAGAGGTCGGCCCAGGCGGCCGCCTTCGCCTCGGGGGTGGGCAGGGCGGCGCGGCAGCGGGCGGCGCCCTCCTGGCCGGTGGCGCTGGGGTCGCGCTCGAGTTCGGCGGCGATGGCGGGCTCGTCGGTCGCGCCGAGGACGGCGAGGCGGGCGAGGATGCGCCAGCGCAGTTCGGGGTCGACCTCGGGGCCGCCGGGGACGGTTCCGTCGGCGAGCCAGGCGGCGATGGTGTCGGGCTGGGTGGCGCTGCTGATGACCGTACGGACGGCGGTGAGGCGCAGTCCGGGGTTCTCGCCGTCCTCGGTGCGGCGGATGAGGTCGCGGGCGATGCCGGTGAGCAGCGCCAGCCCGGCGGGGCGTTCCTCGGCGGAGACGTACCGGTCGGCGATCTGGGTGCGGGCGAAGGCGAGGACGCCCTGCACGATGGCGAGGTCGGTCTCTTCGGGGAGGTGGGCCTCGGCCGTGTGCAGGTAGGCGGAGGGCTCCAGTTCGCCGTCGCGGACCATGTCGCGCAGGGTGTTCCAGACGAGGGCGCGGGTGAGGGCGTCGGGGATGCCGGAGATGCCGCGCAGGACGGTCTCCAGGGAGGTCTCGTCCAGGCGGACCTTGGCGTAGGTGAGGTCGCCGTCGTTGAGGACGACGAGGGCGGGGCGCGGGCCGGAGAGGTCCAGGGGCTCGGTCTGCGGGACGTCGGTCTCCAGGCGTTCGCGCAGGACGAGCCGGCGGCCGTCGACGAGGTCGCGGTCGTAGACGCCGACGGCGATGCGGTGCGGGCGGCTGCCCGCGTGCCGCACCGTGAGCGCTTCGCCCAGCTCCGGGGTGAGCGTGTCCACGCCCGTGGTGCGCAGCCACTTCTCGGCCCAGCCGTGGACGTCGCGGTCGGTGGCCGAGGCGAGGTTGTCGATGAAGTCGGCGAGGGTGGCGTTGCCGAACCTGTGCCGCTTGAAGTGGGTGTTGATGCCGGCGAGGAAGTCCTTCTCCCCCATCCAGGCGACGAGTTGGCGCAGGGCGGAGGCGCCCTTGGCGTAGGAGATGCCGTCGAAGTTGAGGAGCGCGGAGGCGGTGTCGGGGACGGCGTCGGGGTCGGGGGCGACGGGGTGGGTGGAGGGGCGCTGGTCGGCGTCGTAGCCCCAGGCCTTGCGCTCGATGCCGAAGTCGATCCAGGTGTTGGGGAAGCGGTCGGAGCACGCTTCGTTGATGGTCTGGTAGCCCATGTATTCGGCGAAGGACTCGTTGAGCCAGATGTCGTCCCACCAGCGCAGGGTGACGAGGTCGCCGAACCACATGTGGGCCATCTCGTGGGCGATGACCATGGCGCGGGTCTGGCGTTCGGTGACGGTGACGGCGGAGCGGTAGACGAACTCGTCGCGGAAGGTGACGAGGCCGGGGTTCTCCATGGCGCCGGCGTTGAACTCGGGGACGAAGGCCTGGTCGTAGGAGTCGAAGGGGTAGGGCTCCTCGAACTTCTCGTGGAAGCGGTCGAAGCAGGCCTTGGTGATGTCGAGGATCTCGTCGGCGTCGGCGTCGAGGTGGGGGGCGAGGGAGCGGCGGCAGTGGATGGCGAAGGGCAGTCCGGCGTGTTCGGTGCGGATGGAGTGCCAGGGGCCGGCGGCGACGCAGACGAAGTAGGTGGAGAGGAGAGGGGTGGCGGCGGCCTTCCAGCGGCCGTCGGGCTGCTGCTCGGTGATGCCGTTGGCGAGGACGGTCCAGTGGTCGGGGGCCTTGACGCTCACCTCGAAGACGGCCTTGAGGTCGGGCTGGTCGAAGGCGGCGAAGACGCGCTGGACGTCTTCCATGAAGAGCTGGGTGTAGACGTACGACTCGCCGTCGGTGGGGTCCGTGAAGCGGTGCATGCCTTCGCCGGTGCGGGAGTACCGCATCGTCGTGACGACGCGCAGCTCGTGCTCGCCCTCGGTGAGGCTCAGCGGGACCCGGTTCTCGTGGAGGGAGGCGGGGTCGAGGGGCCGGCCGTCGAGGTGGAGGGAGTGGAGCGTGACGGGCTTCAGCTCGACGAAGGTGTCCGCGGCGGTGCGGGCGGTGAACCGGATCGCGGTCGTGGATTCGAAGGTCTCGTCGCCGGTGGTGAGGTCGAGGTCGACCGTGTAGTGGTGGACGTCGAGGAGCTGGGCACGGGTCTGCGCTTCGTCGCGCGTCAGTACGGACATGGGGCCATGCTGCCCGATGGGATACGGCCCCGGGAGGGGGGTTCCGCTGAGAGCTCAGCGCCGCCGTCTCGTCAGGCGAGGCCGGTGCCGGTGACGTGGGTGAAGGCGGCGGTGATGCCGGGGCGGTCGTAGCCGGAGGGGCTCTTGGCGCCGGTGGAGAGGAGGGCGTGGAGGAGGAGGCGGGCCTTGGCGGGGTCGAGGGGGCCGGCGGGGATGAGGCCGCGGTGCAGCATGTCGTACTCGGAGCCGGGTCCTCGGTACGTACGGGAGAGGGTGGCGCCCGCGCCGGTGCGGGAGGCGAGGACGACGGGGATGCGGGTGGCGAGCCGTTCCAGGGGTTCGACGAGCCAGGTGGGGACGTGGCCGGCGCCGAAGGCGGCGACGACGAGGCCGTCGAAGCGGGTGTCGACCGCGTCGAGGAGTTCGCCGCGGTCGCCGAGGGAGAGGGTGACGAGGGCGACCCGTACCGCCGGGTCGAAGCGGAGGGGGTGGATGGCGCTGGTGCCGGCGGGGCGCAGCAGGATGCGCGGCTCGCCCTCGACGACGGTGCCGAGCGGGCCCGCGCCAGGGGAGGCGAAGGTGGCGACGGAGGTGGTGTGGGTCTTGCGGACGAGGCGGGCGGCGTGGATCTCGTCGGCGAGGACGACGAGGACGCCGAGGCCGGCGCAGCCGGGGTCGGCGGCGACGGCGATCGCGGCGGCCAGGTTGGCGGGGCCGTCGGCGCCGGGCAGGTCGGGGCGGCGCATGGCGCCGGTGACGACGACGGGTCGGCTGGTCTCGCAGAGCAGGTCGAGGAGGAACGCGGTCTCCTCAAGCGTGTCGGTTCCCTGAACCACGACGACCCCGGAACCCGCGGAGACGGCCTCGCCCACCTCGCGGGCGAGCGCGGCGAGGTCCTCGAAGGTGAGGGAGGAACTGGGGAGACGCCGAAAGTCACGCAGCTCCACGTCGAGCTCGGCGGCGCGGGAGGTGGTCGAGGGTGCGGGGGCGGCCGAGGGTGCGGGGATGCCCGAGGTGCCGGAGGCGGCCGAGGCGGGCGGCGTGGCCGAGGTGCCGGAGCTGTCGGAGAGCCCGGGCGTTCCGGGTGGCTCGGCGGTGGCCGAGGTGCCGGAGGCGGACGAGGGGGCCGTCAGGCCGAGGGCCGCGAGGACCTCCGTCCCCGTCATGCGGGACGCGTCGCCGCCGCGGGCGGAGATCGTGCCGCCGAGGGTGAAGACCGTGACGCGGTTCATCCCTGTGCTCCGTTCATCCCTGCGTTCCGTCCGCGATCGTCTCGTGGTGCCGGATGACCTCGGCGATGATGAAGTTCAGCAGCTTCTCCGCGAACGCCGGGTCCAGTTTCGCGTTCTCGGCCAGCTCGCGCAGGCGGGCGATCTGGCGGGCCTCGCGGGCCGCGTCGGCGGGGGGCAGGTGGTGCTTGGCCTTGAGGACGCCGACCTGCTGGGTGCACTTGAAGCGTTCGGCGAGCATGTGGACGACCGCCGCGTCGATGTTGTCGATGCTTTCGCGCAGCCGGGTCAGTTCCGCTCGTACGGACTCGTCGATCTCGCTCATGAGCAGCGAGCTTAGACGGATCGGGAGGCGATCGTCGGCGGGTGTTCGGGATCCGGGATCCGGTTGCTCCAGCCGCCGGGGACGGTCCGGCCCTGCTGTTCGCGGAAGCGGATGGGGGCGGTGCCGACCCTGCGGGTGAAGAGCCGGGAGAAGTAGGCGGGGTCGTCGTAGCCGACGCGGCGGGCGACGGCGGCGACGGGGAGTTCGGTGGCGGCGAGGAGTTCCTTGGCGCGGCCGAGCCGGATGGTGAGCAGGTAGTCCTTGGGGCTGCAGCCGGCGGCGCGGCGGACGGCGGTCCGCAGTTCGGCCTGGGTCATGCCGTGGCGGGCGGCGTGTTCGGCGACGGACAGCGGCTGGAAGGCGTCGCGGGCGAGGGCGGTGAGGACGGGGTCGCCGTCGGCGTTGGTGTCGGCGCGGGCGCGGCGCAGGGCGACGAGGAGTTCGTGGACGGCGGCGCCGGTCTCGACCTCCAGGAGGGGGTTGCCGCGGCGGGCGGCGCGGGCGATGCGGCCGATGGCGGTGCGGGGGGCGGCGGCGTCGGAGAGGGGGACGACGGGCCGGTCGGGTTCGATGTAGCCGAGTTCGGTGTAGGTGGTGGTGGCGGGTCCCGCGAAGTCGACGAAGGCCTCGTCCCAGCCGGTCTCGGGGTCGGCGGAGTAGTGGTGGGGGACGCCGGGTGTGAGCCAGATCAGGGCGGGTGCGGCGATGGTGGTGCGGCGCCCGTCGGGGCCCCGGTACCAGCCGCTGCCGGCGCTGACGACGACGGCGACGTGGTGGTCGAGGGTGCGTGGGCCGACGGTGGGCAGGGCGCCGTGCTGGAGTCCGACGCCGAGGCAGACGAGTCCGAGGCGGTGGTGGACCGGGCTGGGCGTGAAGTAGCGCATCCAGGTGTGGTACATCCGCTGTGCCTGCCTTTCTCCCGGTCCTGCGGTCCCGTTCTTCCGTCCAAACAGCGACGATCTTTGTCCATGGACCGGCCCGCCGCCAGAGGGCGAGGGTGAGGCCATGAGCACGTTCGCTGTGGGTGACGAGGACTTTCTTCTGGACGGCCGGCCGGTGCGGCTGTTGTCGGGGGCTTTGCACTACTTCCGGGTGCATGAGGAGCAGTGGGGCCATCGTCTGGGGATGCTCCGCGCGATGGGGCTCACCTGTGTGGAGACGTACGTCCCGTGGAATCTGTACGAGCCGCAGCCCGGCCGGTACGGGGACGTGGGCGCGCTGGGCCGGTTCCTGGACGCGGTGGCGGCGGCCGGGATGTGGGCGATCGTGCGCCCGGGGCCGTACATCTGCGCCGAGTGGGAGAACGGCGGGCTGCCGCACTGGCTGACGGGGCGCCTGGGGCGGCGGGTGCGGACGGACGACGCGGAGTATCTGGGCCATGTGGAGCGCTGGTTCCGCACGCTGCTGCCGCAGGTGGTGGAGCGGCAGATCGACCTCGGCGGTCCGGTGATCATGGTCCAGGTGGAGAACGAGTACGGGAGTTACGGCTCGGACCAGGCGTATCTGCGCCGTCTCGCGGATCTGCTGCTCGACTGCGGGGTGGAGGTGCCGCTGTTCACCTCGGACGGTCCCGAGGACCACATGCTGACGGGCGGGTCGGTGCCGGGGGTCCTCGCGACGGCGAACTTCGGCTCGGACGCGCGGGAGGCGTTCGCGGCGCTGCGGCGGCATCAGCCGTCGGGGCCGCTGATGTGCATGGAGTTCTGGTGCGGCTGGTTCGACCACTGGGGCACGGAGCACTCCGTACGGGACGCGGCGGACGCGGCGGCGACGCTGCGGGGGATCCTGGAGTGCGGGGCGTCGGTGAACGTCTACATGGCGCACGGCGGGACGAACTTCGCGGGCTGGGCGGGGGCGAACCGGGCCGGTGCGCTGCACGAGGGCGAGCTGCGGCCGACGGTGACCTCGTACGACTATGACGCGCCGGTCGACGAGGCGGGGCTGCCGACGGAGAAGTACTGGCGGTTCCGTGAGGTGCTCGCGGAGTACGCGGAGGGGCCGCTGCCGGAGGTGCCGGAGCCGCCGCGGCGGATCGCCGGGCCGGTGGAGGCGGCCCTGGTGGAGTGGGCGCCGCTCGCGGAGGTCCTGGAGGTCCTCGGCGACGAGGAGTCGTACACGCCGATGCCGCCGACCTTCGAGGAGCTGGGCGTGGACCGGGGTCTGGTGCGCTACCGCCTGGAGATCCCCGGGCCGCGGCAGCCGTATCCGCTGTCGGTGACCGGGCTGCGCGACCGTGCGGTGGTGTACGTGGACGGGGTCCGGGCGGGGGTGCTGACGGCGGAGGACGCGGTGCTCCCGGAGCCGGTGGCGGGGCCGGCGGTGGTGGAGCTGTGGGTGGAGTCGCTGGGGCGGGTCAACTACGGGCCGCGGCAGGCGGAGCCGAAGGGGATCACGGGCGGCGTCCGGCACGAGCGGCAGTACGTGCACGGGGTGCGGGCGCGGGGGCTGCGGCTGGACGCCTTCGAGGCGGGGGCGGTGGCGAAGGTGCCGTTCCGGCCGGTGTCCGGGGAAGGGGTGCCGGGGCTGTACCGGGCGGTCGTGGAGGTGTCCGGGCCGGGTGACGCGGCGCTGTCCCTGCCGGGGGCGACGCGGGGCTTCGTGTGGGTGAACGGTTTCTGCCTGGGCCGGTACTGGGGTGTGGGCCCGCAGGACTCCCTGTTCGTGCCGGGCCCGGTGCTGCGGGAGGGCGCCAACGAGGTGTGGGTGCTTGAGCTGGAGGGCGGGGCGGGGGACGTGCGGATGGCCTGAGGTGTACGGGGGCGGTGGCGCTGCCCCCGTACACCTCAGGGTCGTATCAGAGTGTCGCCGCCGCGGACTTGATCTGGGCGGCGAAGGTCGAGACCTCGGTGTACACGCCGGGGAGGCCCGGGCGTGCGCAGCCCTCGCCCCAGCTCACGATGCCGACCTGGATCCAGGCGCCGGCGTTGTCGCGGCGGAACATCGGGCCGCCGGAGTCGCCCTGGCAGGTGTCGACGCCGCCCTCGTTGAAGCCGGCGCAGATCTCCTCGCCCGGGATGAGCGAGCTGCCGTACGCGCTCTGGCAGTCGGCGTCGGAGACGAACGGGACGGTGGCCTTCCTCAGGTACCGCTGCTGCGCGCCGCCCTCGCGGGTGGCGCCCCAGCCGGCGACGGTGAACGTGCCGCTGTTGTACGCGGTGGTCTCGGCGATGTTGAGGGTGGGCACCGAGGTGATCGGTGAGGCCAGCTTGATCAGGGCCCAGTCCTTGCCCTGGCCGTTGTAGCCGGGGGCCTGGAGGACCTTGGTCGACTTGACCTTGATGGCGCTGCTGGAGCGCAGGTCCACGACTCCGGCGGTGGCGGTGATGCTGGTGTTGTCGCCGGAGCCGCTCACACAGTGGGCGGCGGTGAGGACGATCTGCGGGGTCAGCATGGAGCCGCCGCAGCCCATGGAGAGCCTGACCATCCAGGGGAACTCGCCCTGGGCGGCGCGGGTTCCGCCGACGACGGGCGTGGGCGCGGCGGAGGCGGTGGTGGAGGGCTGGAGAGAGACAGCGGCGAGGACGACGGCGCCGGTCGCGGCGATTCTCTGCAGGGCGCGCACGAGCCTGTTCTTCTTCAAGTGTCTGCCTTTCATGGGGGGTTGAGCCTTGATGGCATGTGCCCGTCAAGGCTTGACCGGATTATGGGCAGGGCGTCGCAGGGCCCACAAGAACGCGTTTTCGGCCAGCGCCCCGCTCCCGCCGCGGGCTCGTACAGTGGAGGGAAGGGGGTGCGGCGTGCCGATCGGAAACGAAGTCGTCCATGGATTCCCGCACCTCGCCACGGTCCGGGCCGCGATCACCGCGCTGTACCGGAGGCTGTCGGCGGACGGGGTGGCGCAGTACGCGGCGAGCGTGCCCGCGGCGGCCGTGGACTTCACCGACGAGGACGACCTCCACCTCGGGGCGCAGCGCGTGGCGAAGGCCCTCGTGCACCAGCTGAGGCTGCCCGAGGCGCGGATGGTCGTGAGCTTCCGGGAGATGGAGCACGCGGCGAGCGTCGAACTGGAGGCGGGTCCGGAGTACTTCGTCGAGCTGAACGACCGCTTCAGGCGCCACCGCAGGGACGTCGGCGCGGCGCTCGCCCATGAGATCACGCACGTGCTGCTGCACCGCCTCGATCTCGGGTTTCCGGGCACCCGGGACAACGAGATCCTCACCGATGTGGTGACCGCCTATCTGGGGGCGGGCTGGCTGCTGCTCGACGCGTTCCGGGAGGACGGGGTCTCCAGCCAGAAGCTGGGGTACCTGACGCCGGAGGAGTTCGGGTACGTGCTGGCCAAGCGGGCGGAGCTGTTCGGCGAGGACCCCTCGCCGTGGTTCACCAGCGCGCGGGCGTACGAGGCGTGGACGCGGGGGCGGGAGGAGGCGGCGCGGGACGCCCGCCGGCCCCCGCTGGCGGCGGCCGGGTGGGCGGCGCGGCACCGGTACGCGAAGGACCGCCGGTACGGGCGGGCGGCGGCGGACGCTCCGTACGCCTTCGAGGGGAGCGGGGCCTCGGCCCGGGTCTCCTTCCCGTGCCCGGTGTGCATGCAGCGGCTGCGGGTGCCGGCGGGCCGGCGGGTGCGGGCCAGGTGCGGGGTGTGCGAGTCGGTCCTGGAGTGCGACGCGTAGGTGCCGTTACCCATTTGCGCCGTCCGTGGCCGGCGGGTGAAGGTCGGTGGATGAGCACGTTGTTCCAGGCGATTCACGAGGGGGACGACGCCGTCGTGCGCGCCCTGCGGGCCGGGGCCTCCCCCGAGACGACTCATGAGGACGGTGAGACCGCGCTGTACCAGGCGGCCGTCGCGAACGAGCCCGGGGTCGTACGGCTCCTGCTGGCGGCGGGGGCGGATCCCGGGCGGGGCAGTGGCGAGGAGGCGGGGGACCTGCCGCTGTGCGGGGCGGCGTGCGGCGGGCACGCGGACGTGGTGCGGGCGCTGCTCGCGGGCGGGGCGCGGGCGGACCAGGCGGAGTCGTACGGGTTCACGGCGCTGGACTGGGCGGTGCGGCTCGGGCACGCGGAGACGGTACGGCTCCTGCTCGAGCACGGCGCCGCCCCGAGCCGGCCGGGCCCCGACGGGCTCCCGCCGCTGGTGGCGGCGGCGCGGCGCGGTTCGACCGCGAGCGTGCGGGCGCTCCTGGAGTTCGGCGCGGGGCCGGCCGAGGACGCGCTGCGGGAGGCACGGCGCTGGATCGGCGTCGACATCGAGGAGGAGCTGCGGCGGGGCCTGCTCGACGGGGGCGGCGACGCCGGCGAGACCGTGGTGCGGCGCGTGTACGAGGACGGCGGGGTGACCGTCGTCGTCGACCTGCTGCGGGCGGACGGCGCGCCGAGCAGGGGCAACGAGCAGCAGACCGGTCACGCGGCGATCGCCACGCTCCTGGAGCGCGCGCTGGGTGTGCGGGTGGCGCCCGAGGAGCTCGCCACCCGGGCCCTGCGCTGCGGGAACCCGGACCTGGACGACTGGAAGGAGGCGGTCCGCGTCCTGGCCCACCGCGCCGACGAGGAGACCTTCCGCGCGGCGTCCGCCTGGTGCAGCGCCCAGGACCCCTTGCGCCGGGCCCTGGGCGCCCGCGTCCTGGGCGGCCTGGACGGCTTCACGGCACGTGCGGTACCGGTGCTCCGCCGCCTGGCGGCGACGATGGCCGCCGGGCCCGGGGGGCCGGGCCGTCCGCCCGGGATCCGCGCCGACCGCCGCGTCGGCTCCGCCGGCGCGACCGCGGCCGCCGGACCCGGGCGCCCGGGGCATCCGCCCGAGGCGGGCACGCCCATGGCGGCGCGGCGGGCCCCGGAGCCCGCGGCCCCTGGGCCCGGCGGGCCGGGTGGCGGCTTCGGCGCCGGAACGTCGGCCGCGGAAGCCCGGGCCGGATATGCCGCGCGGGAGCCCGCGCTTTCCGTTGTCGTGGCGCTGGGGCAGTGCGGGGAGCCGGAGGCGTTGCCGGAGATGTTGGCGTTGGCGTTGCATCCCGATGCCGAGGTGCGGCGGGCGCTCGGGTGCGCGCTCACCGGGCCCGTGCCCGCCGGGCACGCCGAGGCCGTGGCGACGCTGGTCGCGCTGAGCCGGGATCACGACCACGGGGTGCGGGACTGGGCGACCCTGGCGCTCGCGGAGGTCCCGGAGGACACCCCCGTACTGCGCGAGGCGCTCGCGGCGCGGCTCGCGGACGACGACGAGGACGCGGTGGCCGAGGCCGCGCGGGGTCTGGCGATGCGTCAGGACCCGCGGGCTGTCGAGGTGCTGGCGGGCATCCTCGCCGACGGCGACCCGGAGGGCACCGCCCGGGACACCGCGCTGGCCGCCGTCGAGTACATCCAGGACCCCCGGGTCAGGACCCGACTGGAGTGGACGGCCCCGAGATGTCGATGACCGCCGATCGTCGCGCCGGGGCGCTCGGCGGGCCCGGAACGTCGCCGCGCTGCCGCTCCTCCTCGTCGTCGGAGACCGACATGACATGGCGCCGGTACTGCCAGGCGCGCCGCCCTGCGCCGGCAGGCCATGTGAACCCGCTCGACACCCTCGCCGGGCTCTTCGAGGCGCGGACCTCGCCGCCCGGCTCGCAGTGGCCGCGGCGCCCCACTGACCTGAACGCCCCGAGCGCCGTACGAAGACGCGGGCGCCGGAGGAGTAGATCGACGCGATGACGGGTTGTCTGCGCTTCAGCGAGTGGATGTGGCCAGCAGATCGACGATCCGACGCATCACGGGTACGGGCAGCGCGGGGTTCGTCACCGCGTCACGGGCGGTCTGCGGGTCGCGCAGCAGCCGGAGCAGAACGTCCTGAGGGAGGGCGGGGTTGCGGGCGGCGAAGGCCCGCACGGAGGAGTCGGGGTCTCCGAGCAGACGTGTGGCCGCCGAGGGAGCGAGCCTCGGATCCTGCGCCACATCCCGCCGCACCTCGTCGGCCTCGTCCCTGCTGAACTCTTCGACCAGTTCAGGTGTGGACTCCGGGTCGCTCAGGGCCAGTCGGCGCAGCCTCGGGTTCGGGTCGGTGGCGTAACGGAGCAGACCGGTACGCGGGAAGTTCGGGTTCGTGCGCGGACGGCCGGGGAAACTGAGGCTGCCGTCCCACCAGTGCCAGACCTCCAGAAGCATGTCCGGGGGCGCGTCGTCGCAGGACTCGGCGAGGAAGAGCCGTACGGTCCGGTCCTCGTCGCGGGCGAGCCGTTCGGCGACGTCCGGCGGCAGGCGCCGGGCGCGGGCGACACTACTGCGGATGTACGGATGGCTGGAGGCGGCGAGCCGGCGCATGGCCTCCGGGTCGTCGTGGAGGGCGGCGACCCAGGGAACCGCGTAGGGGTGCCTGGCACCGGGCTCGATGTCGACGCGGACGGCGGCCCGCTGCTCCTCGGTGAGGTCGGCGCGCAGGGCGAGGGGGTACCGAACGCCGTCGGCCTCGTCGTCGACGAGCAACGCGACCGCAGCCGGGTCGAGATGTGGATTGTCGGCGAGCCGTGAACGTACCGTCGGATCCTCATGCTTCGCGAGGCGGACAGCGAGTGCGGGCACGAGGCGGCAGGCGTCCCAAGCCTTGCCGGCCGCGCCGCCGAGCTCCTCGAAAGCGGCCTCGTCCAGGGGCTGGTCCTGGTGGTGGCGCACCTGGGCGGTGGTACGGACCTGCTCGTCGGGGTCGGCCAGCAGCCGCTCCCGTACGGGCGGAGGGAGGTGGGGCCAGGCAGGGGCGCAGGCGGCGGCCCGTACGGCGGGAACGGGGTCGGCAGCGAGGGTGTGGAGCAGGGAGACGGGCAGTCCGCGCAGCCCGGCGGCCTCGGCCCGGACCAGGGGGGAGGCGTCGGCGGCGAGCGTCTCGTAGCCCGCGGCGGCCAGGTGCGCGGCCGCGTGCGCGGCGTCCTCGACGAACAGGGCACGCCGGACACCGCTCGTCTCTGCCAGGAGGAGACGGGTCCACTGCTCGGCGGTCAGTCGCTGCCTGGCTTCCGCGAGCACGGCACGCACGTTCTTGCCCGGATGGCCGACGGCGGCGTCGATGACGGCTGGCGGCAGATCCTTGCGGAACAGGAACCAAGGCTTTACGTCGAGCAGCCGGATCAGCAGCTCCTCGGGGACAGCCCGGTTGAAGCCCAGGTACTCCCAGCCGTGGACCGGCTCCACCAGCTCGTCGGATGTCATGGGCACCATCCTGCCCGGTCCGCGGCCGGCTGACGTGGGGGGTCCGGCCGCGGACCGGGGGCTGGTGGTGTCGCGGGTCAGCAGCTGTGGTCGACCAGGTCGAACGAGGCGTAGTGGTCGGCGGTGTAGTAGTCCTCCTGGTAGGAGGTGCCCGTCACGATGCGGCGCGCGCCGCGCGTGGTGCTGCCCGGGGTCTTGACCGTGTACTCGTGGTAGTACCCGAGGGAGTGGGCGGGCAGGAGCCTCTCGCGGTTCTGGAAGACGCTGCCGTCCTGGCTGTACGGGAAGGGGCCGCCCTGCTCGATCAGGCGGAGGCCGGCACATGACCGTCCGCCAGAGCCGCGCAGGCGCCCTCGCGGCAGGAGTACGGGGCGTCGAAGCCGAGCGGGATGGCGGACCCGCCGGTCACCCGGTGGACCTGGCCGTCCAGGTGCACCTGGGCCGTATACGAAGCCTCCACCGTCGCTGGAGAGGGAGACGCACCGCTCCCGACGCCAACGGGGCCAAGCCGCGCGACGCGGAGCTGCCGCGCACCGCCGGGGGTTCGGGGGCGGAGCCCCCGGTCCCGTCAGGGTTTCGGGGAGGGGTGGGGTGGGGGAAACCCCCAACCCGCCACCCACGGCATCGCCGCGCCCACCGACAGGTCCGCGAAGTACGCCGTGCCGATCGCCGCCGCCCCGAGAAACTGGCCGAACTCGCCCCGCTCGTCAGCGACCAGGCGCGCGAAGTGCACGAAGTCTACGAGGAGTTAACCACCGAGGACTACTCACGATCACCCGCTTCCCGACCGGCGCCACCGCCCGCCGGCGGGCCGCGACGAAACGCCTCACCGATCAGCTCCGTACACCGGCTGCGGCACCTCCGACTCCGCGAGGAGTTTCAGCGCCGCCTCCCCCGCCCCCGCCGGGCTCCACCGCGCCCCCTTGTCGGCCGTCGGGCCCGGTCGCCACCCCTCCATCACGGTGATCCGGCCGCCCTCCGCCTCGAAGACCCGGCCGGTCACGCCCGCCGAGGACGCCGAGCCCAGCCAGACGACCAGCGGGGAGACGTCCTCCGGTACGCCCTCCAGGCCCGCGAAGGCCTGCTCGGTCATCCGGGTCCTGGCCGCCGGGGCGATCGCGTTGACCTGGACGCCGTACCGGCCCATCTCCGCCGCCGCGACCAGCGTCAGGCCGACGATCCCGGCCTTGGCGGCCGCGTAGTTCCCCTGCCCGACACTGCCCAACAGGCCTGCTCCCGATGTGGTGTTGACGACCCGCGCCACCACCTCGCGCCCCGCCTTGGCCTCCGCACGCCAGTGCGCGGCCGCGTGCCGCAGCGGCAGGAAGTGGCCCTTCACATGGACGCGCATCACCGCGTCCCAGTCGTCCTCGCCCAGGTTCACGAGCATCCGGTCCCGCAGGAAACCCGCGTTGTTGACCAGGGTGTCGAGGCGTCCGAAGGTGTCCAGGGCGGCGGCCACCAGCGAGGCCGCTCCCTCCTCCGTCGCGATGTCGCCGCCGTGCGCGACGGCCTCGCCGCCCGCCGTACGGATCTCCTCGACCACCTGAACAGCGGGCGAGCCGGAGCCGGCCGAGCCGTCGAGCCCGACCCCCAGGTCGTTGACGACGACCCGCGCCCCTTCGGCGGCGAAGGCGCGGGCGTGCGCCCTCCCCAGACCCCGCCCCGCGCCCGTCACGATCACGACACGCCCCTCGCACAGACCCATCTCAGCTCTCCTTGTTGACCGTCGCGGCATCCAGAAACGCGGGGCGCTCGCCGCCCCCGTGCACCAGCAGTGAGGCCCCCGAGACGTACGCGGCCCGGTCGGAGGCGAGGAAGACGGCCGCCTGGCCCACGTCCGAGGGCTCCGCGAGCCGGCCGAGCGGCACGGTTCGGGCGACGGCCGCGATCCCGTCCTCGTCCCCGTAGTGCAGGCGGGAGAGTTCGGTCCGCACCATCCCGAGGACCAGGGTGTTCACCCGGACGTACGGGGCCCACTCCACGGCCATCGAGCGGGCCAGGTTCTCCAGGCCGGCCTTCGCGGCGCCGTACGCGGCCGTGCCGGGCGAGGGGCGGGTCGCGCTGACGCTGCCGGTCATGACGACCGTGCCGCGCGAGGCCCGCAGCAGCCCGTGGGCGGCGAGCGAGACCCGCAGCGGGACGGTCAGGTTCAACTCCAGTACCCGCGCGTGCCGTTCGGCCTCCCCCTCCCCCAGCAGCCGGTACGGCGTACCGCCCGCGTTGTTGACCAGCACGTCAAGGCATCCGTACCGCTCGCCGACGTCGGCGAAGAACGCGCCGACGGCGGCGGGATCCCGCAGGTCGAGGGGGACGAAGTCGGCCACGCGCCCCCCGTCCCTCACGGGCGCGTCAGGTGGTCTGCGCGCGCAGACGATCACCCGCGCGCCCGCCCCGAGGAAGGCCCGCGCGATGCCCGCGCCGACCCCTCGTGTGCCGCCGGTGACGACGGCGACCCTCCCGTCCAGCTCCATCCGCTGCTACCTTTCCTCACCAAGCAGTCACCTAACAAATGTTTGGTGGAAAGGTAGCTGATCCGCTCATGGGTGTCTCCACCGCAAGCCCCGGCAAGGGCATCTCCCTCGTCACCGTCGACTTCCCACCCGTCAACGCCCTTCCCGTACAGGGCTGGTACGACCTCGCCGACGCCGTCCGCGCGGCCGGCCGGGATCCCGAGACCCGCTGTGTCGTCCTGGCCGCCGAAGGCCGCGGATTCAACGCCGGCGTCGACATCAAGGAGATGCAGCGGGACACGGGGCACGGCAGCCTCATCGGCGCCAACCACGGCTGCGCGGAGGCGTTCGCGGCGGTGTACGAGTGCGAGGTGCCGGTCGTCGCGGCCGTCGGCGGCTTCTGCCTCGGCGGCGGGATCGGACTCGTCGGCAACGCGGACGCGATCGTCGCCTCCGAGGACGCCACCTTCGGGCTGCCCGAGCTCGACCGGGGCGCACTCGGCGCCGCGACCCATCTCGCCCGGCTCGTCCCGCAGCATCTGATGCGCGCGCTGTACTACACCTCGCGCACCGCGACCGCTGCCGAACTGCACGCCCACGGCTCGGTCTGGAAGGTCGTACCGCGCGAGGAACTCATGGACTCGGCGCTGGAGTTGGCGGGCGAGATCGCGCGCAAGGACGGGTATCTGATCCGGCTCGCCAAGGCCGCGATCAACGGCATCGACCCCGTCGACGTGCGCCGCAGCTACCGCTTCGAGCAGGGCTTCACCTTCGAGGCCAACCTCAGCGGGGTCGCCGACCGCGTCCGCGACACGTTCGGAAAAGAGAGCTCCCTGTGACCGACAAGACCATGACACCCGACGAGGTCGTGTCCCGCCTCCGGTCCGGAATGACCCTCGGCATCGGCGGCTGGGGCTCGCGGCGCAAGCCGATGGCCCTGGTCAGAGCGCTGCTCCGGTCCGAGATCACCGATCTCACCGTGATCTCCTACGGCGGCCCCGACGTGGGTCTGCTGGCCGCCGCCGGCCGGATCCGCCGCCTCGTCGCCGCCTTCACCACCCTGGACTCCATCCCCCTCGAACCGCACTTCCGCGCCGCCCGCGAACGCGGCGCCTTCGAGCTGACCGAACTCGACGAGGCCATGTTCATGTGGGGCCTCCACGCCGCCGCCAACCGGCTGCCCTTCCTGCCCGTCCGGGCCGGTCTCGGTTCGGACGTGATGACGGTCAACCCCGAGCTGCGGACGGTCACTTCGCCGTACGAGGACGGCGAGACGTTCGTCGCCGTCCCCGCGCTGCGCATGGACGCCGCCTTCGTGCACCTCAACCGCGCCGACCGGCTCGGCAACGGCCAGTACCTGGGCCCCGACCCGTACTTCGACGACCTCTTCTGCGAGGCCGCCGACACCGCGTACGTCTCCTGCGAGCAGATCGTCCAGCGCTTCGACCCCGACACCGCCCCACAGTCCCTGCTCGTCAGCCGGCACAGCGTCACCGGCGTCGTCGAGACCCCGAACGGCGCCCACTTCACCTCCTGCGCACCCGACCACGGCCGCGACGAACCCTTCCAGAAGCTGTACGCGACCACCCCCTGGCCCGAGTTCGCCGAGCGGTTCCTCTCCGGCAAGAGCGAGGACGACTACCAGCAGGCCGTACGGACCTGGCACGAGGAGCAGCGATGATCACCCGCCCTGAATACTGCGTCGTCGCCTGCGCCGAAGCCTGGCGCGACAACGGCGAGGTCCTCGCCGCCGCCATGGCCCCGGTCTCCTCCTTCGGCGCCCGGCTCGCCAAGCGCTCCTTCGCCCCCGACCTGCTCCTGACCGACGGCGAGGCGATGCTCGTGGGCCTCGACGGGGAGGCCGAGGGCTGGCTGCCGTACCGCCGCCACCTCACCATGGTCACCGGCGGCAAGCGGCACGTCATGATGGGCGCGAGCCAGATCGACCGGTACGGCAACCAGAACATCTCCTGCATCGGCGACTGGTCCCGGCCCACCCGCCAACTCCTCGGCGTCCGCGGCGCGCCCGTCAACACCCTCAACAATCCGACCAGTTACTGGATCCCTAAGCATTCCCCCCGGGTCTTCGTCGAGCGTGTGGACATGGTCAGCGGTGTCGGTTACGACCGGGCGGCCGCCGCCGGGGCAGACCGCTTCCACCGGATCCCCCGGGTCGTCTCCGACCTCGGCGTCTTCGACTTCGAGACACCCGACCGCTCCATGCGGCTCGCGTCCCTGCACCCCGGCGTCACCGTGGAGCAGGTCAGGCAGGCCACCGGCTTCGACCTGGTGATCGGCGACGACGTCCCGTACACCCGCGAGCCGACCGCCGAGGAGCTGCGGCTGATCCGCGAGGTGATCGACCCCCAGGGGCTGCGGGACCGGGAGGTCAGGGCCTGATGGAGACGGCGCTCACCAAGCTCACCGGCGTCCGGTACCCGATCGTCCAGACCGGCATGGGCTGGGTGGCCGGGCCCCGCCTGGTCTCGGCCTCCGCGAACGCCGGGGCTCTCGGCATCCTCGCCTCGGCGACGATGACCGTGGAGGAGCTGCGGGCGGCGGTCCGTGAGGTGAAGTCCCGTACGGACCAGCCGTTCGGGGTCAATCTGCGCGCGGACGCGGGCGACGCCCGCGAGCGGGTGCGGATCATCGTCGACGAGGGCGTACGGGTCGCCTCCTTCGCGCTCGCCCCGTCCCGCGAGCTGATCGCGGAGCTGAAGGACGCGGGCGTGGTCGTCGTCCCCTCGATCGGGGCCCGGCGGCACGCCGAGAAGGTCGCGGCCTGGGGCGCGGACGCGGTGATCGTGCAGGGCGGCGAAGGGGGCGGGCACACCGGCGAGGTGGCCACGACGGTCCTGCTGCCGCAGGTCGTCGACGCGGTCGGCATCCCGGTGATCGCGGCCGGCGGCTTCCACGACGGCCGCGGTCTGGTGGCCGCGCTCGCCTACGGGGCCGCGGGCATCGCCATGGGCACCCGCTTCCTCCTCACCTCCGACTCCACCGTCCCGGAGGCCGTCAAGGCGCGGTACCTCGCGGCCACGGTCAAGGACGTGACGGTGACGACCGCCGTCGACGGACTGCCGCACCGGATGCTCCGTACGGAGATGGTCGCCGCCCTCGAACGGGCGGGCCGGGTGCGGGCGTTGGCGCAGGCGGTTCGCCGTGCGGCGGGCTTCCGAAGGATCTCGGGGCTGTCGTGGTCGCGGATGGTCCGCGACGGTCTCGCGATGAAACACGGCAAGGACCTGTCGTGGAGCCAGGTCCTGCTCGCCGCGAACACCCCCATGCTCCTCAAGGCGTCCATGGTCGAGGGCCGCACCGACCTCGGTGTCATGGCGTCCGGACAGGTCGCGGGGATCATCGAGGACCTCCCCAGCTGCGAGGAACTCGTCCTGCGGATCATGTCCGAGGCCGCACATGTGCTCCGCACCCTGCCGACACCAGGGTGAACCCGCCCTCCCCCTAAGGGAGTTCAGCACAGGGAGTTCAGTCATGCCCCTTTCCAGACGCGCACTGCTGAGCACCGCCGCGGCCACCGCTCTGGTGGCCCTCGCTCCCCCGGCCGTCGCGGCGCGCAGGCCCCGCGCCGGCGTCACGGCCATCCGCCAGATCCCGCTCCAGGGCGCCGTCAACGTCCGTGACCTGGGCGGATACCTCACGTACACCGGCGAACGCGTGCGCGAGGGACTGGTCTACCGGGGCGACGCCCTGGGCAAGCTCACCGACGCCGATCTGACCACGCTCTCGGGGCTGCGCCTCGCCACGGTGGTCGACTTCCGGATCCCGCTGGAGGTCCAGTCCGACGGCGCGGACCGGCTGCCCGGCGGACTCGTCCCGGTCTCCCGGCCGGTCACCGACAACGGTCTCAACGCCCTGCTGCGGGCCGTGATCGGGTCCCGGGACCCGGTGAGGCAGGAGGAGATGCTGGGCGGCGGCAAGGCGGCCGCGTTCATGCAGGAGGTCTACCGCTCGTTCGTCACGAGCGCCGACAACCGGGCGCAGTTCGCCGCCACGATCCGTGACATCGCCCGGCCCGGCAGCGGCCCGCTGCTGTACCACTGCACGTCGGGCAAGGACCGTACGGGCTGGCTGAGTTACCTGGTGCTGACGGTGGCGGGCGTACCGGAGCAGTACGCCGTGGAGGACTTCCTGGCCTCCAACACCTTCCGGGCCGCCTATGACGCACGGCTGCGGGAGGGGCTCCGGCAGGCCGGGCTCATGCAGAACCCGGACCTGCTCATCCCGATGCAGGAGGTGCGGACCGAGTACCTGGACGCGGCGCTCGCCGAGGTGAAGTCCGGCTACGGCGGCCTCTTCCGCTACCTCACCGAGGGCCTGGGCCTGGAGCTGCGCACGCTGGCAGAGCTCCAGGACCGGCTCGTCGGCTAGGCGGCGCCGCCACGGCGGCCACGGCCGCCGCCAGAGCCGCCAGAGCCGCTACGGGTGCGGGTGGGCGAACCACCCGTACCCGTACGGGCGGAACCACCCGTACCCGTACGGGCGTTGGCGCCGGTACGGGAACGGCCACCGCCACCGCCGCCGGAACCGCCACGGCGCGAGCGCTGACCGCCGCTGCGGGCGGCGGCGGGCTGGGCCGGCTGCGGGACCTCGATGACGACCGGGACGCCGGAGGGCTCGCGGGCGCCGGTGAGGCGGACGAGCTCCTCGTCGCTGGACTTGATCTGCGCCGTGCGCGGGCTGATGCCGGCGTTCGACATCAGCCGGCCCATGTCGCGCTTCTGCTCGGGCAGGACGAGGGTGACGACGCTGCCGGACTCGCCGGCCCGGGCGGTGCGGCCGCCGCGGTGCAGGTAGTCCTTGTGGTCGATCGGCGGGTCGACGTTCACGACGAGGTCGAGGTCGTCGACGTGGATGCCGCGGGCCGCCACGTTGGTCGCCACGAGCGCGGTGACCTGGCCGTTCTTGAACTGGTCCAGGGTGCGGTTGCGCTGCGGCTGCGAGCGGCCGCCGTGCAGGCCGGAGGCCCGTACACCGTTGGCGAGCAGCCGCTTGACCAGCCGGTCCACGGCCCGCTTGGTGTCCAGGAAGAGGATCGTGCGGCCGTCGCGGGCCGCGATCTTCATCGTGACGGCCTTCTTGTCGGTCTCGTCGGCGATGTAGAGCAGGTGGTGCTCCATCGTCGTGACGGCGCCGGCGGAGGGGTCGACGGAGTGCACGACCGGGTCGTCGAGGAACATCTTGACGAGCCGGTCGATGTTCTGGTCGAGGGTGGCCGAGAACAGCATGCGCTGACCGTCCGGCTCGACCTGCTTGAGCAGCGCCACAACCTGCGGCATGAAGCCCATGTCGGCCATCTGGTCGGCCTCGTCCAGGACCGTGATCGCGACCTGGTCGAGCCGGCAGTCGCCCCGCTCGATGAGGTCCTTGAGGCGTCCGGGCGTGGCGACGACGACCTCGGCGCCACGGCGCAGGGAGTTCGCCTGCTTGGTGATCGACAGACCGCCGACGACGGTGGCGAGCCGCAGCTGCACCGAGGTGGCGTACGGGGCGAGGGCGTCGGTGACCTGCTGCGCGAGCTCGCGCGTGGGCACCAGGACCAGGGCGAGCGGCGCCTTGGGCTCGGCGCGGCGGCCCGCGGTGCGGGCGAGCAGCGCGAGGCCGAAGGCGAGGGTCTTGCCGGAGCCGGTACGGCCGCGGCCGAGGATGTCCCGGCCGGCGAGCGAGTTCGGCAGGGTGGCGCCCTGGATCGGGAACGGCTCGGTCACGCCCTGGGCGCCGAGCGTCTTGACCAGGGCCGCGGGCATGTCGAGGGCGTCGAAGGACTCGACGGAGGGGAGCGCGGGCGTCAGCGTCTCGGGCAGGGTGAACTCACGCGGCGGCGGAGGCGTGGCAGGTCCACGGCCGCGGCCGGCGCCCTTGGCCCTGCCGCTGCCCTTGGGGGCGGCGGAGCCACGGCGGGTATTTCCGGACGGGGTTCCGGAACGGGATTCGGCGGCCCGGCGGGGCCGCCTTTCGGAGCGGGTCATGGGAAATGCCTTCCTGGCCTGAGCGCAGTGCCTGAGCACAGCACGAGCCGGGACCCGCACCTGCGCGGTGCGGGTCCCGGCTGTGAGAAAACGCGTCCGGCGATCAGGCCGGGAGGATGTTCTCCGCCTGCGGGCCCTTCTGGCCCTGCGTGACGTCGAAGGTGACCTTCTGGCCTTCCTGCAGCTCGCGGAAGCCAGAGGTCGCGATGTTGGAGTAGTGGGCGAAGACGTCAGCGCCGCCGCCGTCCTGCTCGATGAAGCCGAAGCCCTTTTCGGCGTTGAACCACTTCACGGTTCCGGTAGCCATGATTTCTCCTGAATAGGTAAGGGTCCCATCCCGGAGAGTCCGGAAAACAAAATTGCGCCTGAGGAACATTCCCGTCAGGCGCACATAAAGTTCATGGGTACCAACTAGCAACTCTTAGACCTTAGCACGCCGCCCCACCCGAACGGGCGGGACGGCGACGCACGTCACACCGGGCCTTTGACGGCCGGTGCGGAGGTCAGAGCCGCTCGATGATCGTCACGTTGGCCTGACCGCCCCCCTCGCACATGGTCTGAAGGCCGAAGTGGCCGCCCGTGCGCTCCAGTTCGTGGAGGAGGGTGGTCATCAGCTTCACGCCGGTCGCGCCCAGGGGGTGGCCGAGGGCGATCGCGCCGCCGTTGACGTTCACCCGCTCCGGGTCGGCGCCGGTCTCCTTCAGCCAGGCGAGGACGACGGGGGCGAAGGCCTCGTTGATCTCGACCAGGTCCATGTCGTCGATGGTCATGCCGGTCTTCTTCAGGGCGTACGCGGTCGCGGGTATCGGCGCGGAGAGCATCCGGATCGGGTCCTCGCCCCGCACGGAGAGGTGGTGGATCCGGGCGCGCGGGGTGAGGCCGTGTTCCCGTACGGCCCGCTCGCTCGCGAGCAGCATCGCCGCCGCGCCGTCGGAGACCTGGGAGGAGCAGGCCGCCGTGATGGTGCCGCCCTCCACGACGGGCTTCAGGCCGGCCATCTTCTCCAGGGTGGTGTCCCGGCGCGGTCCCTCGTCGACGGTCACGTCCCCGTAGGCCACGGTCTCCCGGGCGAAGCGCCCCTCGTCGATCGCGCGCAGGGCCCGCTCATGGGACCGGAGGGCGAATTCCTCCTGGTCACGGCGGGTGATCCGCCACTTCTCGGCGATCAGCTCGGCCCCGTGGAACTGGTTGACGGGCGCGTCGCTGTAGCGGACGCGCCAGCCCTCGGAGCCCGCGTACGGCCCCTCGGTCAGGCCGAGGGGTTCGGCGGCCTGCCGGGAGGCGTAGGCGATCGGGATCATCGACATGTTCTGGGTGCCGCCGGCCACGACCAGGTCCTGGGTGCCGGAGAGGACGCCCTGCGCCGCGAAGTGCACGGCCTGCTGGGAGGAGCCGCACTGCCGGTCGATCGTGACGCCGGGGACCTCCTCGGGGAGGCCGGCCGCCAGCCAGGCCGTACGGGCGATGTCGCCGGCCTGCGGGCCCACGGTGTCGAGGCAGCCGAAGACGACGTCCTCGACGGCGGAGGGGTCGATCCCGGAGCGGGCGACGAGGGCCTTCAGGACGTGGGCGCCGAGGTCCGCCGGGTGTACGGAGGCGAGGCCTCCCTTGCGGCGGCCCACGGGGGTGCGGACCGCTTCGACGATGTAGGCCTCGGCCATGACGACTCCTCCAGAGGGTGACGAATCTACGGCTGGGTACGTACGGCGATACCGTCCAGGACCATCGACAGGTACTGGCGGGCGATCTCCTCCGGGCTGTGCTGTCCGCCCGGCCGGTACCAGGACGCGGCGACCCAGACGGTGTCGCGCACGAACCGGTAGGTGAGCCGGATGTCGAGGTCGGCCCGGAAGACCTCGGCCTCGACTCCGCGCTCCAGCGTGCCGAGCCACGCCTTCTCGAACTTCTGCTGCGAGTCCGAGAGGTAGTGGAAGCGGGGCTGGTCGGTGAGGTGCCTGGACTCCTTCTGGTAGATGGCGACGGCGGCGCGGTGCCGGTCGATCTCCCGGAAGGACTCGGTGACGAGGGCCTCGATGGTCTGCCTGGGGCCGAGCCCGGCGGCGAGGACGGCGTCGTACCCCTCCCACAGCTCGGTCAGGAAGGTGGAGAGGATCTCGTCGAGCATCGATTCCTTGGAATCGAAGTGGTAGTAGAGGCTGCCGGCGAGCATGCCGGCGGCGTCGGCGATCTTGCGTACGGTCGTGGCGTTGTACCCCTGGGCGGCGAACACCTCGGCCGCGATGTCCAGGAGTTCCCTGCGGCGCTCGGGCGAGGCGGTCACCGGGGGCTTCTTCTTGCTGCTGTTGCTGACGGTCTTCGGCACACGTCCATTCTGGTCCTACGGGTGCTGACTGCTGACCGAGACCGCCTCGCCGGTCATGTAGGAGGAGTAGCCGCTGGCGAGGAAGACGATCACGTTGGCGACCTCCCAGGGTTCGGCGTACCGCCCGAAGGCCTCGCGCTCGGTCAGCTCGGCGAGCAGCTCGGCGGAGGTGACCTTGACCAGGTGCGGGTGCATGGCGAGGGACGGGGAGACGGCGTTGACGCGGACGTCGTACGCCGCCGCCTCGACGGCCGCGCAGCGCGTGAGGGCCATGACGCCGGCCTTGGCGGCGGCGTAGTGGGCCTGGCCGGCCTGGGCGCGCCAGCCGACGACGGAGGCGTTGTTGACGATCACACCGCCGTGGCCGGCCGCGGCGAAGTGGCGCAGGGCGGCGCGGGTGCAGCGGAAGGTGCCGTTCAGAGTGACGTCGAGCACGCGCGTCCACTGCTCGTCGGTCATGTCGACGAGCGAGGCCGTGCCGCCGAGGCCGGCGTTGTTGACGACGGCGTCGAGGCGGCCGTGGAGCCGTACGGCGGTGTCGAAGAGGGCCTGGACCTGGGTCTCGTCGGTGACGTCGCAGGGGAGTGCGTCGATCCGGTCGGCGCCGAACTCGGCGGCGAGGGCGGCCTCGGTCTCCTTGAGGCGGCGCGCGTGGGCGTCGCTGATCAGGATCCTGGCGCCTTCCTCCAGGAAGCGGCGGGCGGTGGCCCCGCCGATGCCGGCTCCGGCGGCGGCGGTGATGACGGCGGTGCGGCCGGTGAGGAGACCGTGGCCGGGTTCGTAGAGCGGTGCACGTGTCATGGGCGCGGCTCCTTCGGGAGGCCGAGCACCCGCTCGGCGATGAGGTTCCGCTGGATCTCGCTGGATCCGGCGTAGATGGTGTCGGCGCGCGAGAAGAGGAACAGCCGCTGCCACTCGTCGAGTTCGTACGGCTCGGCGGCGAGGACCGTGGAGGCGGCGCCGCAGATGTCCATGGCGAGTTCGCCGAGGTCGCGGTGCCAGTGCGACCAGTAGAGCTTGGCCATGGAGGGTTCGGTGCCGCGCAGGGCGCCCGCGCGCATGACCTGGAGTCCGGTCCAGGCCTTGACGAGCCGGTCGCGGACGATCGGGTCGGCGAGGGCGCCGTTGCGCCGGGCGAGCGCGATGAGGTCCTCCAACTCGCGGCGGAATCCGACCTGTTGCCCGAGCGTGGAGACACCGCGCTCGTAGCCGAGGGTGGCCATGGCGATCCGCCAGCCGTCGCCGGGCGCGCCGACGACGTTCGCGGCGTCGGTCCGGGCGCCGTCGAAGAAGACCTCGTTGAACTCGCTGGTGCCGGTGAGCTGGACGATCGGCCGGACCTCGACGCCGGGCTGGTCCATGGGGACGAGCAGGTACGAGAGTCCGGCGTGGCGGTGCGAGCCGGGCTCGGTGCGGGCGACGACGAAGCACCACTGGGACTCGTGGGCGAGCGAGGTCCAGATCTTCTGGCCGTTCACGACCCACTGGTCGCCTTCGCGGGTGGCGCGCGTCCGGACGGCGGCGAGGTCGGAGCCGGCGCCGGGCTCGCTGTAGCCCTGGCACCACAGCTCCTCGACGGCGCGGATCGGGGGCAGGAAGCGGGCCTTCTGCTCCTCGGTGCCGTGGTCGATCAGGGTGGGGCCGAGGAGCTGTTCGCCGATGTGGTTGGCGCGGGCGGGGGCGTCGGCGAGGGCGTACTCCTCGTGGAACGCGATCTGCTCCTCGACGCTCGCGCCGCGCCCGCCGTACTCCGTCGGCCAGCCGACGCAGGTCCAGCCGTGGGCCGCCAAGTGCCGCTCCCAGGCGAGGCGTTCGGCGAACGCCTCGTGTTCGCGGCCGGGTCCGCCGAGCCCCTTCAGTCCGGCGAACTCGCCCCTGAGGTGGGCCTGTAGCCAGTCCCGTACCTCGGCGCGGAACTCCTCGACGCTGCTCATGGCGCTGCTCATGACGGGTACGTTAACCTACCAAACACTTGTTAGGGAAGGAGCGTCATGGACCTGTCGTACACCCCCGAGGAGGACGACTTCCGCGCGGAGGCCAGGGAGTGGCTGAGGGCCCATGTCCCGGCCGAGCCGCTGCCGTCCCTGGAAACCGAGCAGGGCTTCGCCGCGCACCGCGCCTGGGAGGCCGAACTCGCCGCCGGCCGCTGGTCGGTGGTCTCCTGGCCGGAGCGGTACGGGGGCCGGGACGCGGACATCTTCCGGTGGCTGGTCTTCGAGGAGGAGTACTACGCGGCGGGGGCGCCCGGCCGGGTCTCGCAGAACGGCATCAACCTCCTCGCCCCGACCCTCTTCGACCACGCGACGGAGGAGCAGCGGGCCCGGGTGCTGCCGTCGATGGCGACCGGCGAGGTGGTCTGGGCGCAGGCCTGGTCGGAGCCGGAGTCCGGCTCCGACCTGGCGTCGCTGACCTCGCGGGCGGTACGGACGTCGGGCGGCTGGCTGCTGTCGGGACAGAAGACCTGGTCCTCGCGGGCCGCCTTCGCCGACCGCGCCTTCGGCATCTTCCGCACGGATCCGGGGGCCGCCAAGCCCCACCAGGGGCTCACCTACCTGATGTTCGACCTGCGGGCGCCGGGGGTGACGGTCCGGCCGATCGGACGGCTCGACGGGAAGCCGGCGTTCGCCGAACTCTTCCTCGACGAGGTCTTCGTGCCGGACGAGGACGTGATCGGTGAGCCCGGCCAGGGCTGGCGGATCGCGATGTCCACGACCGGCAACGAGCGCGGCCTGATGCTCCGCTCCCCCGGCCGCTTCCTGGCAGCCGCCGACCGGCTCGTCCGGCTGTGGCGGGAGACGGGTTCGGACCCGAGGCTGCGGGACCGGGTCGCGGACGCGGTGATCGGGGCGCGGGCGTACCAGCTCTTCACGGCGGGCGGCGCGTCGCGCTTCGCGTCGGGGGCGTCGATCGGGGCGGAGTCGAGCCTGAACAAGGTCTTCTGGTCGGAGTACGACATCGCGCTGCACGAGACGGCGCTCGATCTGCTGGGCGGGGAGGGCGAGTCGGCGGACGGCGAGTGGAGCGAGGGATACGTGTTCTCCCTCGCGGGCCCGATCTACGCGGGCACGAACGAGATCCAGCGCGACATCATCGCCGAGCGGCTGCTCGGCCTGCCGAAGGGGCGGCGCTGATGCGATTCCTGCCGACGGAGGAGCAGCGCGACTTCGCGCGCTCGCTGGACGCGATGCTGACGGCGGCGGACACGCCGACGGCGATACGTTCCTGGGCGACGGGCGACCCGTCCCCGGGCCGCGCCCTGTGGTCCCGCCTCGCGGAGGCGGGCGTCTTCGCGCTGGCGATCCCGGAGCGGTACGAGGGCCTGGGCCCGCTCCCGGTCGAACTGACGACGGCCTTCGTGGAACTGGGCCGCCACGGGGTGCCGGGCCCGGTGGTGGAAACGGTGGCGACGTCGGCGCTGCTGTCGGAACTGGCGCGGCGGGGTGAGCCTGCCCCGGCAAAACACCTCCTCCCGCACCTCGCCTCAGGCGAAACCCTGGCTACCCTGACGATGCCCCCGCGCCCCGCCCTCGGCCCGCACTCGGGTTGTGGGCAGGAACCCGCCACGCGGGTTGTGGGCAATCGTCCCGCAGGGCGGGACGGGTGGGCACAACCCCACCACGGCGCCGCACCCGTGGTCGCCCTAGGCACGGGGAGCCTGGGCCCGGCAAGGGCGCCGTCCGTTGTGCCCACCCGTTCCGCCCCAGCGGAACAGATGCCCACAACGGGGTGGGGCACGGGGCTCGCGCTGGACGCGGACGTCGCCGATGTCGTCCTCGTCGTCCGGGGGGACGAGTTGTGGGCGGCACCCGGGCACGAGGACCTCCGGGGCGGCGCCGACCCCGCCCGCCGCCTCGCCCGCCCCTCCCCCGGCGGCGAGCGACTGGCTTCCGGCCCCGCCGTCACCGCCGCCTCCGCGCACGCCCACGACTGGGCGATGCTCGCGACCGCCGCGCAAGCGCTCGGCGTCGGGCTCACCCTGCTCGACCGGACCGTCGCGTACGCCAAGCAGCGCCGCCAGTTCGGCACCGAGATCGGGTCCTTCCAAGCCGTCAAGCACCGGCTGGCCGACACCCTGATCGCCCTGAAGTTCGCCCGCCCCCTCCTCTTCGGAGCAGCGCTCACCTTTCAGAGCACCGATCTCGCCGCCGCCAAGGTCACGGCGGGGGAGGCCGCGTACGCCGCCGCCCGCACCGCCCTCCAGATCCACGGCGCCATCGGCTACACCGAGGAGCTGGACCTCTCCCTCTGGCTCCGCAAGGCCCGCCCCCTCCGGGACGCCTGGGGCACCCCGTCCTGGTGCCGGGCCCGCGTCATCGACACGTACGACGGCAGCTTCAGCTCATGACTCCTCGCGCGGCGGACTGTCGTCGTTGCCGCGCCTGAGCGTCCGCACCGGCCGCCCCGGGGACCAGGTGCGGACGACGAGCTCCTCGCCGTCGACGAACGTGCGGACCACCTCCGTCAGCTCCACCCGGAAGAGGTGGTACGGCTGCGGCTCCCCGGACGCCTCCGCGTACCGCTCCAGCGCCTCCGCGTCCGTGATCTCGACCGCCCGCCCCGAGACCCGGACGTCACCGCCGCCCATGTCCGTCCCGGCGCCCGGGTTGGCGAGCAGGGAGAGACGCGGGTCGCGCCGCAGATCGAGCGCCTTGCGGGAGCCGGGCATCATGCCGAGCCACAGCTCCCCGAAGCGGAAGCCCGCCTCGATCCCGCTGAGCCGGGGCGAGCCGTCCTTCCGCAGGGTGGCGAGCGCGTGGTGGGTGAACTGCCCGAACCGCTCCCGCACGGTCGCGGCGAGTTCGGGTTCGGCGGCCTCGAAGGCCGCCCAGGTATTTCCGGTTCCGGTGTCGCTCATGCCTCCAGGAAACACCGGATTCCCGACACCTTCTGTCTGGATTACTCCGTGCGCTCGCGCTCCGCCCGGCCGGCACCCTTTCCCGTCGGAGACCTCAGGAGCGGACGATCGCCTGCGCCCGGGCGGCGGAGAGCCAGGTGGGGAACTCGGAGACGAGCCGGTCGTACAGCTCCGCGTCCGGGACCCGGCGCGGGTCCTTCCCCGCGTGGAAGAACCCGGCGTTGTCGACGGGCCGCTTCTCCGGGACCGCCAACTCGTCCAGCTTCCGCAGGAATTCGAACTGCCGGCTGCCCGGGTCGCCGAAGCCGATGAACTGCCAGAAGATCGGCAGCCTCGCCGCCTTGCACAAGTACCGTTCGGCGGCGAGCTTGTTGATCGGTCCGCCGTCCGTCTGGAAGACGACGAGTGCGGGCGCGGTGGCGCCGCTGTCGAGGTAGTGGTCGATGACGGCGTCCATCGCCAGGTGGTAGCTGGTCTTGCCCATATGGCCGAGTCCGGCGACGATCCGGTCGATCCGCCCCTGGTGGTCGGCGAGTTCGATGTCCGTCTCGGCGTCGATGTCGGTGGAGAAGAACACCACCGGCACCCGCCCGTCGTCGTCCAGGTTGGCCGAAAGACCCAACACCCGGTCGGCCAGCGCCTGCACGCTGCCGTCCCCGTAGTACGGCTTCATCGAGCCCGAGTAGTCGAGCACCAGGTAGACGGCGACGCGCTGTCCGCTCATGCCGTACTTCTGAAGGGAGACCCCCGCCGACTTGTACAGGCTCACCAGCGCGGGCGCGGCTTCCTCGACCTTGCGCAGACTGAGGGCCATGGGCCCCTCCCCTCCCTGTTCGCCTACAGGATGCCGAGGGTACGTGATCAGGGCCGGGAGCCCTTTGGAAGACTGACCCCCATGCGTATCGGCTTATGGATCCTGGGGGCGGTCTACGCCGTACTGCCGGGCACGTGCGGCCTGTTGGTGTATCTGGACGGCCCGCCGGCCGGGATGACCATGGTGCAGGTGGTCTCGCTGGCCCTGTTCGGCCCGCTGGCGGGCGCCATGCTCGTCCGCTCGGGGTACGGGCCCCTGATCCCGGAGAGTTGGCGGTACACACCGCCGCTGCTGCGCGTACTGCTCCCCCTGGGCTACACCGCCGCGTTCGGGTGCCTCGCCCTCGTGGCGCTCGCGGCGCGCGGCGCCGTCCTGGGGCTCGGCTTCGACCTCGTCGACGGCCCGGGAGAGGTGTGGCGGAGGACCCCGGTCGAGTTGCGCGGGCTGATGCAGCTGATGCTCACCATGGCCGCCCCCCTTCTGGTGTGGGTTCCGCTGATCCACTACGAGGGCCGCCACGCCGTGCTCCGGGTCCTGCTCATGCATGCGGCGAGCAAGCCGCTGCGGGCGGGCGACGTGGAGGCGCTCCGGACCCTCACCGCGCCGCTGCGCAGGCCCCGGAGGCTGCCGAGCCTGAACGCGCTCGACGAGGGGATGATGGCGGCCCTCGACAGCTGGGCGCTGATCAACCACCTGAACCGGACCGAGGATCTGGGGTCGCTGGACGCGGGCCTCGCGGCGGCCCGGCACGGAGTCACGGGGATCCAGGTGCTCCCGGGCTGGACGTCCCGGCGGTTCCTCTGGTCGTTGCGGGACCACCTCGGAGACGCGTTGTGGCAGCGCTACGAGGACACGCACAGTTCGGCGGCGCTCGACGAGGTGATTCTGATCCGCCGCGAGGTGCTGGCCGCGCCCCGCCGGCTGAGGGGCGTCGACGAACGCCCGTACCTCATCCAGCTCAGTGACGCCCTCGGCGCCCGGTTCGATCTGAGGGGCGACGAGGGCGATCTCCGGGAGGCCGTGGAGATCGCCGAACGAGCCGTGCGCGCCCACCCGTGGGGGAAGGGCCCCAGCGTGACCGCTCTGCGCAATCTGGGCCGGCAGCACATTCGCGGTGTCCGGGAGGGGAAGGGCGGCATCGCGGCGTGGGAGGCGGCCGTGGCGGCCCTGCGCGAGGGCGTCGCCCTCGAAGCGGGGTCCGACGACGCCGGGTGTCTCTACCAGCTGATCACCGCCCTGATCGAGGCGCCCAGGGAGGGCCCACGGGCCGCGTCGCTGGCCGAGGCGCGGGGACGGGCCGAGGAGTCGGCCGACGGGGCGGAGCCGGGCACGGCAGAAGAGGGCTCGTGGCGCTACCTTCTGGGCATCGTGCTCCTGGAGCTGGTCAATGAGGACCCGGAGCCGGTACCCGCACTGTGGGAGGAGACCACGCACGCCTTCAGGGCGGCGGCGGAGAACCCGACGATGCCCGCCGAGGTGCGGCTGCACGCGGCGCGGATGTGGGGCGTGTTCGCCGCCGGGACGGCCGTGGAGCTCGCCACCGGCCGAGTGGCAAGGGAGCGGGTGGGCGCGACCGAGGAACGGCTGTGGGCCTCCGGAGCCGACGGGCTCGCGCAGGCCGTGGAGCTGCTGCCGCTGGTCGTGTGGCGCGGTGTCGACCACGGCGACCAGCGGGCCCTGCTGGCCGGTCTGTACGAGCTCGCCGTCGACGCGGCGGCCGCCGCCGTGGGCGCGGGGCGGCCCGAGCGGGCCGTGGAGCTCCTGGAGCGGGGCCGTACCGTGATGTGGTCGCAGCTGCTCGACCTGCGGACGACCGAGCTTTCCCGGCTGCGGGCCGACGATCCGGAGCTGTTCGCGCGTCTCGACGCGATCCGGGAGGAGCTGGACACGCCCCTACCGGAGGGCGGGGCGGAGACCCCGGCGCAGTCGGAGCGCCGCACGGCTCTGGCCCGCGAGTGGCAGACCCGGATCCGGGAGGCGGGCCTGCTCCGGCCCCCGGACTACGCGACCCTGCGGGCGGCCGCGGCCGAGGGCCCGGTCGTGGTCGTGAACATCACCGCCTTCGGCTGCCATGCCCTGGTGGTGCGCCACGAGGGGCCCCCGACCGTCGTGCCGCTGGACGCCGTGACGTACGAGGCGGCGACCGAGACCCTGGAGCGTGCGAACAAGGCCGACGAGCGCCTGGTCAAGGCACACGCGGCGCTGCGGCGGGCACGGGAGGACGCGGGGACGGCGGCCTCCGGCGGCGCCGACGCCATCGCCGCCGCCGAGGCGGTCGTCATCCGGGCCGAGATGCGGCGTGCGCAGACGAGCGCCCGGATGCTGGACTGGCTGTGGGAGGCGGTCGCCCGGCCGGTGCTCGAAGCGCTGCCCGAACTCGACGCGGAGGAACGCGAGTTGTCCCGGCTCTGGTGGTGTCCGACGGGCCTGGCCACCTACCTTCCGCTGCACGCCGCCGGCTCCCGGCGCGGTGGCGTACGGGAGTCGGTGCCGGGCCGGGTCGTCCCTTCGTACGCACCCACGCTCACCTCCCTGCTGCACGCCCGCCGCCCCCGGCAGGCTCCTCGCACGGACGGCAGGCTGCTCCTGCTGACCGTGCCCGAGCCGGATCTGCCGGAGGTCGGCACCGAAGCCGAGGTCGTCGCGCGTCACATGCCGGAGGTGGTCCGGCTGCACGACGACCGCGCCACGGTCGACGCCGTGACCCGCCTCCTGCCGGACCACACCCGCTTCCACGCCGTCTGTCACGGCATCGCCCGCGAGGGCCTGCGGATCGGCGGCGGCGAGATCCTCACCCCGCTGCAGCTCGCCCGGATCCCGGCCGTGGACGCGGAGTTCGCGTTCCTGTCGGCCTGCGACACCGCCGTGCCGGACCCGGAGGTCCCCGACGAGGCGACCCACCCGGCGGCGGTGCTGCACTTCGGGGGCTTCCGTCATGTGCTGGCCAGCCTGTATCCCGTACAGGACGCGAGCGCTCCGGCGGTGACCGACGCCGTGTACGGGCGGCTCGTACGCGACGGGGTCCTGGAAGCCGACCAGGCGCCGCGGGCGCTGCACGCCACGCTCGCGGAGCTGCGCGCGGAGCACCCGTACCAGCCGAAGGTCTGGATGCCGTACATCCACGTCGGGGCCTGACCCCACCCACCCGAAGAAGAGGAGAAGATGATCGACGACCGCGCCCTGGAGAAACGCGCCCGTACGTGGCTGTGCGACCAGTACCTCAGTGTCCGTGGGGACTTCGAGGAGGACGACGCGCTCGACGAGTTCGAGGAGGTCTTCGACGAGGTCCGGGAGGGCGGCAGCGCGCTCGAGGCGATGCGGCGGCTCGGCCACGATCCCGCCCTGGTGCTCGGCGAGCGGCGCAGGGACGGCGTCGGCGCGGCCGGGCTGTGGAGCGAGGAGACCGAGGTGAGCAGTGTCTTCCGCTGCCCGCGCGCGACGGGCCGCTGCACGGCCCGGCGTTCGCGCGACGAGGCGGGCGGCTGGCCGATGTGCTATCTCGACCCGGACGATCCGGACGGTGTGCCGCTCAGGCCGGCGGCGTCGGCGCAGCCCCCGGACGGGGGCCCTGGGTGATGGACGGGTTCCTCTCGGAGGTCGGCAAGAAGGTCACTGAGCGCTGGCTGACCCGGCTTGTCCTGCCGGGGCTGCTGTTCGTGGTGGCCGGCGTCGTGGCCCTGACCCCGGGCCGCTCGGGTCCGGTCGACGTGACGGCGACGATCGAGTGGCTGGAGCGACTGCGCACGGGCCGGTACGCGTCGCCGTCCGGCCGGGCCGCGGCGCTGGTGATCCTGCTCCTCGCGGTCGCCGGGTCGGCGCTGGTCGCGGACTGGCTGGCCTCGGGCGTCGGGCGGCTGTGGGCCGGGCGGGCGCCCTGGCTGCGGCGGGCGGCGGGACGGCTGCGCGGCGCTACGGAGGTGCCGGCCCGGGCGACCTGGATCGGGGCCCGGCTCGGCGCGGTCGAGGAGCGGATACGGGTCCAGCACGGCGTCCACATGTCCCTGGTGTGGCCGCGCCTCTGGCAGCTCGCGCCGGACGGAAGCCGGCAGGAGGTGAACGCGGCCTGGGACCGCTATGCGGCGGCGGCGCTGCGGACCGCGTGGACGGTGCCGTACGCCGCCCTCGCCGCGGTGGCGGGATCGTGGCCGGCCGTGGTCATCGCGGCCGGTCTCGCCCTCACGGGCGTGCGGGAGGGACGGGCGGCCGTGGTGGGCCTCGCCGTGGCCGTCGAGGCGGCCGTGGACACGGGCCTGCGGGGTCTTGCGGAGGTGCTCGGGGTACCGCTGCGGCACGGCCGGGTGCTTCCGGCGGACGGGGCGCTGATCAACGAGCTGCTCAACAAGGGGCGTTGAGCCCGAGGGCGGCGTGGATCCGGACGGTGGACGGCCCGTCGGCATGGCGGTGCGGTCGTTCTCGTCCGTCTCGCTCGATCGGCCGCTCGTCTGCTCCGTGCGGCACGCACCTCGGCTACCTGGCGCTCGACGCGGTCCTGGACGGCGGCGACACGCCATCGCGCTCGGCCATCTCCCTGACCGCACACCGGGACACCGGCCCACTGCTCTATGTCCGGCGCACCTACGGGCGCTTGCCCGCGCGCCTCGCCTCCAGCTCCTCGATGTCCGCGAGCATGGCGTCCGCCAGATCGCGCTCGGAGGCGTAGTACCGCTCTGCCCACTTGAGGGTCAGCATGGGGTACGCCCACGCCTCCTCGGCCTTCGCCCCCTCCACGTCGGCCTCGGCGCGCAGCCGCATGGACTCGGCGAACTCCCGGTGCCGGGCGAGGACTTCACGCATCTGCTCGGGTTCGAGGAGGTGCCCGAGCCAGAGCCGCAGCATCGGTCCGTGCTTCAGCACGGGCGGGTCGACGGGCGCGGTACGGGCCCAGGTGCGGACGGCGGTCATCCCCTCGTCCGTGATCCGGTAGACCCGCTTGTCGCGGCTGCCCGTCTCCTGCGCGACCATCCGCGAGGTGGCGTAACCGGCCTTCTCCAGCCGCTTCAGCTCGCTGTAGATCTGGCTGAACGACGGACTCCAGTAGAAGAACCGCAGCGACCCGTCCGACCACTTCTTCAGGTCGTAGCCGGACAGCTCCTCCCCGAAGGAGAGCAGCCCGAGCACCGCCCAACTGGTCGCCGGGAGCGTCGGAAGGTGGTCCTCGTCAGCCGTCGTCATGTCCGCCACGGACCGAAGTCTACGGCCCCCTTCCGCACCCCGAGTATGACTGCTAGAAGTATTCCTATTCGAAATAGAGGAGGCCAGCGTGAAGTTCTCGATGATCTTCGAGGCCCAGCTCGTCGACCCGACCCCCGAACGTGAGCGTCAGGTCATCCACGACTGCGTCGAACAGGCCGTCCACGCCGAGGAGATGGGCTTCGACCGGATCTGGGCCGTCGAGCACCACTCCCTCGCCCAGTACGCGCACATGAGCGCGTCGGAGATCTTCCTGGCCTGGGTCGCCGCCCGCACCGAACGGATCCGTATCGGCCACGGCGTCGTCACCATGCCCTTCGGCTACCAGCACCCGGTGCGGGTGGCGGAGCGCGCCGCCATGCTCGACGTCCTCAGTGGCGGCCGGGTGGACATCGGCGCCGGGCGGGGCGCGACCCGCCAGGAGATGCGGATGTACGGGGTGCGCCCGGAGGACACGTATCCGCAGATGGAGGAGGCGCTGCGGATCTTCTCGCACGCCTGGCGCGAGGAGCAGTTCGAGTGGCACGGCTCGATCGACATCGGCCCGGGCGCCGTCCTCCCTCGCCCGGTGCAGGGCCCGCACCCTCCCCTCTTCATGGCCTGCTCGAAGCACGACACGCTCAAGCTCGCCGCCGAACTCGGCATCGGTGCCCTGGTGTTGGGCTTCGCGGGCGCCGACGACGTCCGCGCGATGCGCACGGTGTACGACGACGCCATCGCCGTACGCGACGGCTCCCGCCTCGTCTCCTCCGAGGTCAACGACCACTTCTCGGCGCTCTGCCCGACGATCGTCCTGGACGACGCCGAGCGCGCGCTCCGGCTGGGCACGCGCGGGCAGCGCTTCTTCGCCGAGTCGATCGCCCACTGGTACGGCAACTCCCCGGCCCCGACCGGCTACGCGGAGGACGAGGACCACACGGGTGCCCTGGAGAAGCGCCGCGAGGAGCTGGTCGCCCGCCTCCACGAGGCGAACATCCCGGCCCGCCCGGTCGACACCGGCACGTACAACACCGACCACGCCTATGGCGACGCGGACACCGCCATCGCGTACGTCGAGCGGCTGCGCGAGATCGGCGTCGACGAGGTGATGTGCCTGATCCAGATGGGCACCGTCCCCCAGGACGTCTGCATGGAGACCATCCGGCAGTGGGGCGAGAAGGTCATCCCGCACGTCCGCGCCCTCTCCGGGGAGCCCTCGTGACCTCCCTCGCGGGCAAGGTCGTGATCGTGACGGGCGCGGCGCGCGGCCAGGGCGCGGCGGAGGCACGTCTCCTTGTGGCGGCGGGCGCGCGGGTCGTCTGCACGGACGTACGGCAGGAGGAGGGACAGACGGTCGCGGCGGAGCTGGGCGACGCAGGGATGTTCGTACGGCACGACGTGACCTCGGCGGAGGACTGGCGGGCGGTCGCCTCGGCCGCCGTCACCGCGTACGGCCGGATCGACGCGCTGGTCAACAACGCGGCGCTGTGGCGGACGGCGTCGGTGGAGTCGGAGACGTACGAGAACTTCGAACTCCTCCTCAGGGTCAACCTGTTGGGCCCGTTCCTCGGCATCCAGGCGGTCGTGCCGGCGCTGCGCGAGGCGGGCGGCGGCTCGATCGTGAACGTGTCCTCGACGGCCGGTCTCGTCGGCATCCCCGGCCACGCGGCGTACGGCTCCAGCAAGTTCGGCCTGCGCGGCCTGACCCGCTCGTCGGCGCTGGACCTGGCGAAGCACGGCATCCGCGTCAACTCGGTGCATCCTGGGGCCGTCGACACCCCGATGACGGCGGCGGTCGCGGACAAGGACTGGTCGCACGTGCCGCTCGGCCGGATGGGCCGGGCGGAGGAGGTCGGCGGCCTGGTCGCCTTCCTGGTCTCGGACGCCTCCTCCTATGTGACGGGCGCGGAGTTCACGGTGGACGGGGGGTTGACGGCGGGATGACGGGTCCACTGACACCGGCGGCGCGGGCCGTGTGCGAGGCGATGTCGGCGGTCTTCCCGGGCCCGGGCGACCCGGCAGCGCTCCGGGCGGCGGCAAGGGCGGGGGTACGGGAGATACAAGCGTCGCGCGAGACGACGGCGAACGGAGTACGCGTCCGGCTGTACGAGGAGTCGTCCGGCCCCGTCATCGTCTTCGCCCACGGGGGCGGCTGGGTCCTGTGCGACCTCGACACGCACGACGGCCTGTGCCGGGAGCTGGCGCACCGCACCGGCGCGTCCGTGGTCTCCGTGGACTACCGACGCGCCCCCGAACACCGCTTCCCCGCCGCCGAGGACGACGTGTACGCGGTCCTGGAGTGGGCCGCCGCCCGGTACGAAGGCCCGCTGATCCTGGCGGGCGACTCCAGCGGCGGCAACCTCGCGGCGGGCGCGGCCCGGCGCGCCCGGGACGCGGGCGGCCCGCCGGTCGCGGGCCAGCTCCTCTTCTACCCGGCCCTGGACCACCGCCTGGACTCCCTCTCGGCGGAGGCGTACGCGGAGGGCTTCTTCCACACCACGGCGCACATGCGCTGGTACTGGGAGCAGTACGTCGGCCCGGACGGCGACCCGGTCGCCGCCTCCCCCGGCCTGGCCCCCGACCTCACCGACCTCCCCCCGACCCTCGTGGTCCTCGCGGACTGCGACCCCCTCCGGGACGAGGGCCTGGCCTACGCCCGCCGCCTGTCCTCAGCGGGCGTACGGGCCCAAGTGCAGCTGCACACCGGGGTCTTCCACGGATTCCTGGGGGCGCGGGGGGTGCTGCCGGAAGCGGACAACGCACTGGACGGGGCGGCCGCCTGGGTGACTACCGTGAGCGGGTGAAGCCCACGGCCGCGTACCGCCCGCTCGACATCACCATCCCCTTCGCCGACTACCTGCCCAGGGGACTGGACAGCGGATCCAGGCCCGGGGGCGCCCGGCCCTGAACGCTGCCCGCCCCACGCGAGGCGAACGCGCCGCGGCGCCCTCCCAGTCGTCCGGTCGGGGACATTCGGGGGGCGCCGCGCTCAGTTCCGTACGTCGTTGTACGGGACGTGTTGGGGGGACGGTCAGACCGTCAGGGCTCGGTCCGTCGGGCGGATCGGGGCCGGGAGGTCGCTCGCGCCCGTCAGGAAGCGGTCGACTCCGCGGGCCGCCGAGCGGCCCTCGGCGATCGCCCAGACGATCAGCGACTGGCCGCGGCCGGCGTCACCGGCCACGAACACGCCACCCACATTGGTGGCGAAGTCCGCGTCACGGGCGATGTTACCCCGCTCGTCGAGGTCCAGACCAAACTGGGCGACCAGGCCGTTCTCGACGTCCGTGCCTGTGAAGCCCATCGCGAGCGTGACCAGCTGCGCCGGGATCTTCCGCTCGGTGCCCGGCTTCTGCGTGAGCTTGCCGTCGACGAACTCGACCTCGACCAGGTGCAGGAACTGGACGTTGCCGTCCTCGTCGCCCTCGAAGTGGGTGGTGGAGACGGAGTAGACCCGCTCGCCGCCCTCCTCGTGCGCCGAGGTGACCTTGTACAGCATCGGGAACGTCGGCCACGGCTGGCCGGCCGCGCGCTCCTCGCCCGGACGCGGCATGATCTCCAGCTGCGTGACCGAGGCCGCGCCCTGGCGGTGGGCCGTGCCCACGCAGTCCGCGCCCGTGTCGCCGCCGCCGATGACGACGACGTGCTTGCCCTCGGCCGTGATCGGCGCGGTCACGAAGTCGCCCTCGACGACCTTGTTGGCGAGCGGCAGGTACTCCATGGCCTGGTGGATGCCGTTCAGCTCCCGGCCCGGGACCGGCAGGTCACGCGCGGTCGTGGCGCCCGCGGCGATGACCACGGCGTCGTACCGCTTGCGCAGGTCCGTCGCCGTGATGTCGCGGCCGATCTCCACGCCCGTACGGAACTTGGTGCCCTCCGCCCGCATCTGCTCGATACGGCGGTTGATGTGCCGCTTCTCCATCTTGAACTCGGGGATGCCGTAGCGAAGGAGGCCACCGATGCGGTCGGCGCGCTCGAAGACCGCGACCGTGTGCCCCGCCCGGGTCAGCTGCTGGGCGGCGGCGAGACCCGCCGGGCCCGAGCCGATGACGGCGACGGTCTTGCCGGACAGGCGCTCGGGCGCCTGCGGCTTGACGTCGTTGCTGTCCCACGCCTTGTCGATGATGGAGACTTCGACGTTCTTGATGGTGACGGCCGGCTGGTTGATGCCGAGCACGCACGCCGCCTCGCACGGAGCCGGGCACAGACGGCCGGTGAACTCCGGGAAGTTGTTGGTGGCGTGCAGCCGCTCGGACGCCTGCGACCAGTCCTCGCGGTAGGCGTAGTCGTTCCACTCGGGGATCAGGTTCCCGAGCGGGCAGCCGTTGTGGCAGAACGGGATGCCGCAGTCCATGCAGCGGCCGGCCTGCTTGCTGATGATCGGCAGCAGGGAGCCGGGAACGTAGACCTCGTTGAAGTCCTTGACTCGCTCCGCCACCGGCCGGGTCTTGGCGACCTCGCGCCCGGTGGTCAGGAAGCCCTTGGGGTCAGCCATGGGTCGCCGCCTCCATCATCTTCTCGGTGGTCTCGGCCTCGGAGAGACCGGCGAGCTCAGCGGCGTCCTTGGCGGCGAGCACTGCCTTGTACGTGGACGGGATGATCTTGCTGAAGCGGTCCGCGTTCGCGGGCCAGTCGGCAAGCAGCTTCTCGGCGACCGTCGAGCCGGTCTCCTCGTGGTGGCGGCGCACGACGTCGTGCAGCCACTGCCGGTCGGCGTCGTCGAGCGCCTCGACGGCCGACAGGTTGCCGGAGTTGACGTTGTCCCGGTCGAGGTCGATGACGTACGCGACGCCGCCCGACATACCGGCCGCGAAGTTGCGGCCCGTCTCGCCGAGGACGACGGCCGTACCACCGGTCATGTACTCGCAGCCGTGGTCGCCCACGCCCTCCGAGACGACCAGCGCTCCGGAGTTGCGGACGCAGAAGCGCTCACCGGTGCGGCCGCGCAGGAACAGCTCGCCGCCCGTCGCACCGTACGCGATGGTGTTGCCGGCGATGGTCGAGTACTCGGCCAGGTGGTCGGCGCCGCGGTCCGGGCGGACGACGACGCGGCCGCCGGAGAGGCCCTTGCCGACGTAGTCGTTGGCGTCGCCCTCCAGGCGGAGCGTGACACCGGCCGGCAGGAAGGCGCCGAACGACTGGCCGGCGGAGCCGGTGAAGGTGATGTCGATGGTGTCGGCCGGCAGACCTGCGCCGCCGAACTTCTTCGTCACCTCGTGGCCGAGCATGGTGCCGACCGTCCGGTTGATGTTGCGGATCGCGACCTGGGCCCGGACCGGCTGGGCCTCCTCGGCGGAGTCGGCGTTCAGCGCGTCGGCGGCGAGCTCGATGAGCTCGTTGTCGAGGGCCTTCTCCAGACCGTGGTCCTGCTCGATCAGGGCGTGGCGGACCGCGCCCTCGGGCAGCTCGGGCACGTGGAAGAGCGGGGCCAGGTCCAGGCCCTGCGCCTTCCAGTGCGTGACGGCGCGGCTGGTGTCGAGCAGCTCGGCGTGGCCGACGGCCTCTTCGAGCGTACGGAAGCCCAGCTCGCCGAGGATCTCGCGGACCTCCTCGGCGATGAACTCGAAGAAGTTGACGACGAACTCGGCCTTGCCGGAGAAGCGGTCGCGCAGGACCGGGTTCTGGGTGGCGATGCCGACCGGGCAGGTGTCCAGGTGGCAGACGCGCATCATGACGCAGCCGGAGACGACGAGCGGCGCGGTCGCGAAACCGAACTCCTCGGCGCCGAGCAGCGCGGCGATGACGACGTCACGGCCGGTCTTGAGCTGGCCGTCGGTCTGGACGACGATCCGGTCGCGCAGGCCGTTGAGCAGCAGCGTCTGCTGGGTCTCGGCGAGGCCGAGCTCCCAGGGACCGCCCGCGTGCTTCAGGGACGTCAAAGGAGACGCGCCCGTACCGCCGTCGTGGCCGGAGATGAGCACGACGTCCGCGTGCGCCTTGGAGACACCGGCGGCGACCGTGCCGACGCCGACCTCCGACACCAGCTTCACGTGGATACGCGCGGCCGGGTTGGCGTTCTTGAGGTCGTGGATCAGCTGAGCCAGGTCCTCGATGGAGTAGATGTCGTGGTGCGGCGGCGGGGAGATCAGGCCGACACCCGGGGTGGAGTGCCGGGTCTTGGCGACCCACGGGTAGACCTTGTGGCCGGGCAGCTGGCCGCCCTCGCCGGGCTTGGCGCCCTGGGCCATCTTGATCTGGATGTCGTCCGCGTTGACCAGGTACTCGCTCGTCACGCCGAAGCGGCCGGAGGCGACCTGCTTGATCGCGGAGCGGCGCGCCGGGTCGTAGAGCCGGTCCGGGTCCTCGCCGCCCTCACCGGTGTTGGACTTGCCGCCCAGCTGGTTCATGGCGATGGCGAGGGTCTCGTGCGCCTCGCGGGAGATGGAGCCGTACGACATGGCGCCGGTCGAGAACCGCTTGACGATCTCGCTGACCGGCTCGACCTCGTCGATGGAGATCGGCTCGCGGTCCGTGGAGAAGCCGAAGAGTCCGCGGAGCGTCATCAGGCGCTCGGACTGCTCGTTCACCCGGTCCGTGTACTTCTTGAAGATGTCGTACCGCTTGGTGCGCGTGGCGTGCTGCAGGCGGAAGACGGTCTCCGGGTCGAACAGGTGCGGCTCGCCCTCGCGGCGCCACTGGTACTCGCCGCCGATGTCGAGCGCGCGGTGCGCGGAGGGGACGCCGGAGGCCGGGTACGCCTTGGCGTGGCGGGCGGCGACCTCCTTGGCGACGACGTCGAGGCCGGCGCCGCCGATCTTGGTGGCGGTGCCGTTGAAGTACTTCTCGACGAAGGCAGCGTCGAGGCCGACGGCCTCGAAGACCTGGGCGCCGCGGTAGGAGGCGACGGTCGAGATGCCCATCTTGGACATGACCTTCAGGACGCCCTTGCCGAGCGCGTAGATCAGGTTGCGGATGGCCTGCTCGGGCTCCAGGCCCTCGATGAAGGTGCCGGCGCGGACCAGGTCCTCGACGGACTCCATGGCGAGGTACGGGTTGACGGCGGCGGCGCCGTAGCCGATGAGGAGGGCCACGTGGTGGACCTCGCGGACGTCGCCGGCCTCGACCAGCAGACCCACCTGGGTGCGCTGCTTGGTACGGATGAGGTGGTGGTGGACGGCCGCGGTGAGCAGCAGCGACGGGATCGGCGCGTGCTCGGCGTCGGAGTGCCGGTCGGAGAGGACGATCAGGCGGGCGCCGCCCTCGATCGCCGCGTCGGCCTCGGTGCAGATCTCCTCGATGCGGGCGGCGAGCGCGTCGCCACCGCCGGAGACCCGGTACAGGCCGGACAGGGTCGAGGCCTTCATGCCGGGCATGTTGCCGTCGGCGTTGATGTGGATGAGCTTGGCCAGCTCGTCGTTGTCGATCACCGGGAAGGGCAGGGTGACGCTGCGGCACGACGCGGCGGTCGGCTCGAGGAGGTTGCCCTGCGGGCCGAGGGAGGAGCGCAGGGAGGTGACCAGCTCCTCGCGGATCGCGTCAAGCGGCGGGTTGGTGACCTGCGCGAAGAGCTGGGTGAAGTAGTCGAAGAGCAGCCGGGGGCGCTCGGACAGGGCCGCGATCGGCGAGTCCGTACCCATGGAGCCGATCGGCTCGGCACCCAGGCGGGCCATCGGCGCGAGGATGACGCGGAGCTCTTCCTCGGTGTAGCCGAAGGTCTGCTGGCGGCGGGTGACCGAGGCGTGGGTGTGGACGATGTGCTCGCGCTCGGGGAGGTCCGAGAGCTCGATCTCGCCGGTCTCCAGCCACTCGGCGTACGGCAGCTCGGCGGCCAGACCGGCCTTGATCTCGTCGTCCTCGATGATCCGGTGCTCGGCGGTGTCGACGAGGAACATCTTGCCGGGCTGCAGGCGGCCCTTGCGGACGACCTTGGCGGGGTCGATGTCGAGGACGCCGACCTCGGAGGAGAGGACGACGAGGCCCTCGTCGGTGACCCAGTAGCGGCCGGGGCGCAGACCGTTGCGGTCGAGAACCGCGCCGACCTGGACGCCGTCGGTGAAGGTGACGCAGGCCGGGCCGTCCCAGGGCTCCATCATCGTGGAGTGGTACTGGTAGAAGGCGCGCCGGGCCGGGTCCATGGAGTCGTGGTTCTCCCACGCCTCGGGGACCATCATCAGAACGCTGTGCGGAAGCGAACGGCCACCGAGGTGGAGCAGCTCAAGGACCTCGTCGAAGGACGCGGAGTCGGAGGCGTCCGGCGTGCAGATCGGGAAGATCCGCTCCAGGCTCTTGCCGTCCGTGCTCTCGCCGAAGAGGTCGGAGACGAGCTGGGACTCGCGGGCGACCATCCAGTTGCGGTTGCCCTTGACCGTGTTGATCTCGCCGTTGTGCGCGACGAAGCGGTACGGGTGGGCCAGCGGCCAGCTCGGGAAGGTGTTGGTGGAGAACCGGGAGTGGACCAGGGCCACGGCGGTGGCGCAGCGGCGGTCCGACAGGTCCGGGAAGAAGGGCTCCAGCTGGCCGGTGGTCAGCATGCCCTTGTAGACGATGGTGCGGGCGGAGAGCGACGGGAAGTACGTCCCGGCCTCGCGCTCGGCGCGCTTGCGCAGCACGAACGCCTTGCGGTCGAGGGCGATGCCGCTGTTCTGTCCATCGGCCACGAACAGCTGGCGGAAGACCGGCATGGTGGCGCGGGCGGAGGCGCCGAGCAGCTCGGGGGCGACGGGGACATCGCGCCAGCCGAGGACGTTCAGACCCTCCTCGGACGCGATCGTCTCGATCTGCGAGACGGCCTGTGCGGAGCCGTCGGCAGGGAGGAAGGCGATACCGACGGCGTAGGCGCCGGCGGCGGGGAGGTCGAAGTCGGTGACCTCGCGCAGGAAGGCGTCCGGAACCTGGAACAGGATGCCGGCGCCGTCTCCCGAGTCGGGCTCGGAGCCGGTGGCGCCGCGGTGCTCGAGGTTGCGCAGTACGGTCAGCGCCTGCTCGACCAGCGCATGGCTGGCAACACCGGTCAGGGTGGCCACGAACCCGACACCACAGGCGTCGTGTTCGTTACGGGGGTCGTACATCCCCTGCGGAGCGGGGCGACCGTCCATGGGCGACCAGGCGTCGGAACGCATCGGCTCTCCCGTCGTCGTCGTGGCATATGCAGCTGCCGAGGGACGACGTTGGCCCTCCGCGAAATTTCGTGCAGGTTACATGATGGCTGGCTTCTCGCGGGGCGGATAGCTCATTCCAGCATGCGGACACCGCTGACACAGAGCGGTGATGGTGGTTCACATGTGAACGCGTGGTTCTCAGGGTGGATCTCATGGGGTCGGACGACCCGACGCAGAGCGGGCCTCATTGCCCGCGGCGCTTACGCCTCATGCCCGGCGGTGAAGTCTTTGAAACCGCCGAGTAACGGCTACATATGTCGCGCTGTGCATAGTGTCTCACCGGGCAGCCGATCCGCCCAGGGGATATACGTCACAGCAAGCATGCACGTAGAAGGCCCCCGTCGCACGTACGGGGGCCTTCTCCTGTGGGTACGAGGGTCAGAGCGCGGCGGTCAGAGTGCGGCGCCGAAGAGCATGCCGAGCCCGTACGTCACGGCCGCGGCCGCTCCGCCCAGGACGAGCTGACGCAGTCCGCTGAACCACCAGCTGCGGGCCGTCACCCGGGCCACGAGCGCGCCGCAGCCGAAGAGCCCGAGGAGCGCGAGCAGCACGGCCGGCCACAGCGCGCTCGCGCCGAGCAGATACGGCAGTACGGGAAGCAGGGCACCGAGCGCGAACGACGCGAACGACGACACGGCGGCGGTCATCGGCGACGGCAGGTCGTCGGGGTCGATGCCCAGCTCCTCGCGGGCGTGGATCTCCAGCGCCTGCTCCGGGTCCCGGGAGAGCTGCATCGCGACCTCGCGGGCGAGCGCGGGCTCGACGCCACGCGACACGTACAGCGCGGCGAGCTCCTCCATCTCGTCGACCGGGTGCTTGCGCAACTGGCGTCGCTCGACGTCCAGTTCCGCCTGGACGAGCTCGCGCTGCGAGGCGACGGAGGTGTACTCGCCTGCCGCCATGGAGAAGGCGCCCGCGGCGAGGCCCGCGAGACCCGTGAGGACGATGGTCTGATGCGAGACCGCGCCGCCCGCGACACCGGTCATCAGGGCCAGGTTGGAGACCAGTCCGTCCATCGCACCGAAGACCGCGGGGCGCAGCCAGCCACCGTTCACATCGCGGTGGGTGTGGTTGTCGCGGTGGGCCTCGTGCAGTGGTGCGTGCGCTTCGATGACGGACATGGCTCTCCCCTGTTTTATCCGGCGGGCCGGGCTGCACCCGCCGCCCCCAACACCCTCGAAAATACGCCCGATGTAAGGGGCGCGCCAGCAAGGCAGGCCGTACTTAGTAAGGCTGACCTTGGTCTTCTGAAGCTCTTCTGGCGAGGTGTCAGCCGGGTGACAGAACCGTTTCTGCGACGACATCGCCTCCCCGGCGTGGCACAGATCCAGGAACCGTTTCAGGAACCGTGAAAGGGGTGCGCGATGGTGAGCGAGACGGGAACGACTGGCTGCGATACGCGCGAGCGCGCCAGGGGTGCGCTGCTCGGCCTCGCGGTCGGCGACGCGCTCGGCGCGCCCGCCGAGAACATGCGCCCGTCGGAGATCCGCCGCCGATGGGGCCGGATCGAGGGCTTCGTGACGGACAGTCCGGCGGGCACGGACGACACGGAGTACGCGATCTTCTCCGGGCTGCTGCTCGCCCGGCACGGCTCGGCGCTGACGGTCCAGCATGTGGAACGGGCCTGGCACCACTGGATCGCGGACCTGGACGAAGGCCCGTTCCGTGGCGCGGGCTTCAGCGAGCGGGGCACGTTGGAGAACCTCCGCCGCGGTCTGGCGGCCCCCATCTCGGCGCAGCACCGGCACGCGTGGTCGGACGGTCTGGCGATGCGGGCCGCGCCCTTCGGGGTGTTCGCGGCGGGCCGCCCTTCGGAGGCGGCCCGGCTCGTCGCGATCGACGGCAGCGTCAGCCACGACGGCGAGGGCATCTACGGTGGGCAGGCGGTGGCGGCGGGTGTCGCGGCGGCGATGGGCGGCGCGTCGGTGACCTCGGTCATCGCGGCGGCCCTCTCGGTGGTCCCGATGGACTCCTGGACGGCCCGCTCGATGCGCCGCGCGGTGGTAGCGGCGCAGCGGATCCAGCCCGACCCTCTGACCCGGGAGCGCACGGTCCGCTCGGCGGTCGTCATCGCCGGCTACCCGTGGACGGACCTGGCCCCCGAGGCGGTGGGCCTCGCCTTCGGCGCCTTCGCGGCGGCCCGCGGGGACTTCCGTACGGCGGTCCTGACCGCGGTCAACATGGGCCGCGACGCCGACACGACGGCGGCGGTGGCGGGCGCGCTCGCGGGCGCGGCCTCGGGCGTCTCGGCGATCCCGGAGGAGTGGGCGACGGCGATCGCCCCGGTGACGGGCAGCTGCCTCCCGTCGATGCGCGGCTACCACGTCCTGGACATCGCGGACCTCCTGACAACGGACGAGGAGGAAGCAGCATGACCCCAACGAACCCCACGCACCGCGCCTACGGCTCGGCCACCCCCGCACCCGCTCCCGCTCCCGCTGTGGACCCCCGCCCCACCCCCGCCGCTACGGGCACCCGCCCCGCCCGCGCTGCCGCCGCCGCTGTGGGCAACCGCCCCGCCCGGGCCGCCGCTGCTGCGGGCAACCGCCCCGCCACCCCCACTCCGACTCCCGCCGCCGCTGCCGCTGCCGCTGCGCCAGCTGTGGGCAATCGTCCCGCAGGGCGGGACGGGTGGGCACAGCCCACGAGACCGGGCGCCCCGGACAAGGACGGCGCCCACGGGGGCCTGGGGGCCACCCCGGGTGCGGGCGCCCCGGACAGGGACGGTGCCCACGGGGGCCGGGGGCCCACCCCAGGTCCGGGCGCCCGAGGCAAGGGCCCCGCGCGGCGCGAGGCCATCGAGGGCCTCCTGCTCGGGCTCGCCGCAGGCGACGCCGCCGGCTGGCCCGCGGCCAGACACCGAGCCGCCCGCATGCCCGAATGGACCCGCCGCCTCACCCGCGAACTCGACACCTTCGCCGAACAGAACGCCACCACCACCCTCCCGGTCCCCATCGCCCTCAACCAGCCCCCCGAACCCCTCCGCCTCGGCCCCTCCGACGACGCCGAATGGGCGGTCTTCACCGCCGAGGCGGTCCTCGCCGCCACCGGCCCCCTCTTCGCCACCCTCCCCCCGGAGCGCCGCCTCCGCGCCGCCGTCGACCTCGCCTGGAACTCCCTCGCGAGCCAGATCGCCGCCGCGTCCGACCGCGCTCCCGAGGTCGAGTCCGCCGTCCTCCCCCTCCGCGCCCGGATCTCCGTACGCGCCGGTCTCGGCAACCTCGCCACCGGGCTCCGCCCACCCGCGACCGGCCACGACAACCCGCACTACTTCGACGACGCCGCCTGCGTCCGCGCCGCCGTGCTCGCGCTCGTCCACCCCGGGGACCCGGCCGCCGCCGCCGAACTCGCCGAGTTCGACGCCCGGTACACCCAGGACGGCGACGGCGTCCACGGCGCCCGCGCGATGGCCGCCGCCGTGGCCGTCGCCCTCGGCGGGGCGGCCGTCGACGAGGCCGTGGAGGCGGCGCTCGCCCAACTCCCGTCCGCCACCGAGATCGGCCGCAACGCCCAGCAGGCCGTGAAGATGGCCCAGGACGCGACGAGCGCCTTCGAACTCGTCCCCCTCCTGGAGCACCAGATCGTCGACCACGTCTACAGCTACGGCATCGCCGCCGCCGAGACCGTCCCCGTCGCCCTCGCGCTCGCGCTCGCCGCGCGCGGCGAGGCGTCCGGGGCCGTGCCCGCCGCCGCCTGCCTCTCGCGTGTCGCGGACTCCGCGCCGGCGCTCGCGGGCGCGCTGACCGGTGCGCTCGGCGGCGCCGACTCCCTCCCGGCGACCTGGCGCGATGCCTGCCGCACGCTCGCCGGCTGCGCGCTCCCCCGCCTCGCCGGCACGGATCTCGTCGAACTCGCCGGGCTCCTCGGAGACACGGAACTGACCACCCAGGGTGGACAATTCCGACATGACCCCCACACCTCCACTCGATGACCGCATCACCGGCAGTCTGATCGGGGCCGCCGTCGGCGACGCCCTCGGCGGCCCCGTCGAGGGCTACACCCCCGAACAGATCCTGGAACGTCACGGCGGACGCGTCACCGGCATCGTCGGCCCCTGGAACGGCGACGCCTGGCGCACGGCCCGTCCCATCGCGCCGTACCACAAGGGCGACGGGCACATCACCGACGACACCTTGATGACCCACGCGCTGATCAGGGTGTACGAGAAGGTCCGCGACCACCTCGACGCGTACGCCGTCGCGGACCACCTGGTCCCCGATCTGCTCACCACCCCGCGCTGGATCCCGGAACTCGAGACGGAGGCCCTCCCTCTCCACCGGATCTTCCTGGCGGAGAAGTGGCTGGTGGCCCGGCTCCACTACGGCCATGTCGACCCGCGTGAGGCGGGCAGCGGAAACATCGTCAACTGCGGTGCGGCGATGTACATGGCGCCGGTCGGGCTGGTGAACGCGGCGAACCCGGAAGCGGCATACGCGGAGGCTCTCGACATCGCAGCCCCCCACCAATCCTCCTACGGCCGGGAGGCGGCGGGGGTCTTCGCGGCGGCGGTGGCGGCGGCGTGCGAGCCGGGAGCGACTCCGGACTCCGTCGTCTCGACAGCCCTCTCCCTGGCGAAGGACGGTACACGCGCGGCGATCGAGTCGGTGTGCGAAGTCGCGTGCGGGCACACGGACTTCGAGACCGCCCTCGCCCCTCTCCGCAGGGCGGTGGCGCCGTTCGACACCGTGGGCCCGGACTATCGCGCGCCGTCGCTCGGGGCGCGCCGCCCGTCGCGCCTCCACGCGATCGAGGAACTGCCGATTGCGCTGGGCATGCTGCTCGTCGGCGGCGGCGACTACCGGCGTACGGTCCTCGGCGCGGTCAACTACGGCCGTGACTGCGACTCGATCGCGACGATGGCGGGCGCGATCGTGGGTGCGCTGGCCGGCGAGTCCGCGATCCCCTCCGACTGGGCGAAGCAGGTCGCGGAGGCGAGCCGCCTGGACCTGCACGCTCCGGCGCGGGCGCTGACGGCCGTCGCGCACGAGGTCTTCGCCCGCGACACGGCCCGCCGCCGGGCGCACGAGTCGGCGTTCGCGGCCCTGACGAGCGCGGCGGTCCGATGAACCTGCGCGTCACCTGGGTCCAGCCGGAGGACCTGGTCGGCCACGAACTCCGCCAGGCCGCGGAGGACGGCCGCGACGCCTCCGCGCTGGCCGCCCGCTGGTACGCGGCGGGCGGCCACCCCGCCCCGTCGACAGCCGGCGCCTCCCCAACCCCCCGCCCCGACCTCCGCGCTCTGGCCGAGACCCTCCTCGACGAACTGTCCGCCCTCCCCACCGCGGAACCCGCACTCCGGCCATGGACGTCCCCGAAGCCTGCCCCCGCACGCGAAACGCGGAGGGGACGCGCGGGGGAACCCGATGCCCTGCTCGATCGGCTGCATGCCGCCTGGCTCGGGCGGGCCGCCGGCTGTCTGCTCGGCAAGCCCGTCGAGAAGCTTCCGCTCCCCGCCATCCGCGCACTCGCCCGCGCCGCCGGGAACTGGCCCCTCACCACCTGGTTCACCGCGCGAGGCGTCCCCCCGCACCTCCTCGCCGCCCACCCCTGGAACCGCCGGTCCGCCGCCACCTCCCTCGCCGAGAACATCGACGGGATGCCCGAGGACGACGACCTCAACTACCCCCTTCTCAACCTGCTCCTCCTCCAGCGGTACGGCCGCGACTTCACCACCGCCGACGTCGCCCGCCTCTGGCTCGACGAACTCCCCGCCGGCCGCACCTTCACCGCCGAGCGCGTCGCCTACCGCAACCTCCTCGACGGCATCGAACCCCCGCTGACCGCCACCACCCGCAACCCCTTCCGCGAATGGATCGGCGCCCAGATCCGCGCCGACGTCCACGGCTGGACGCACCCCGGCGACCCCGGGGCCGCCGCCGAGCAGGCCTACCGGGACGCGGCGCTCACCCACACCGCCAACGGCCTCTACGGCGCCCAGTTCGTCGCCGCGACGATCGCCACCGCCGCCACCGGCACCGCCGACGTCCACCAGGCCCTCGCCGCCGGCCTCGCCGTGATCCCGCCCGACTCGCGGCTCGCCCGCGCCGTCCGCCTCGGCATCGAAACCGCCCGCACCACACCCGACTTCGACACGGTCGTCGACCAGCTCCACGCCACCCTCGGCGGGTATCACTGGGTCCATGCCGTCCCCAACGCCGCCGTCCTCTCCGCCGCCCTCACCCACGGCGACGGCGACTTCTCCCGCACCATCTGCGCGGCGGTCTCCGGCGGCTGGGACACCGACTCCAACGGCGCCACCGCCGGTTCCGTCGCCGGTCTCCTCGCCGGTCACCCCGACCGGCTGCCCGAGCGCTGGACCTCCCCCCTCAAGAACCGGCTCTCCACCTCGATCCCGTCCTTCGACGGCATCGGATTCGACGCCCTCGCCGAACTGACGTATCTGGAGGCAGTACGCCCATGACCAGCATCGTGGTGCTCGGCAGCACCAACATGGACCTCGTCGCCTTCGTGCCCCGGGCCCCCGCGCGCGGCGAGACCGTCACCGGACGGGAGTTCCGGACGATCCCCGGCGGAAAGGGCGCCAACCAGGCCGTCGCCGCCGCCCGGGCCGGCGCCGACGTGTCGATGATCGGCGCGGTCGGCGCCGACGACTTCGGCGTACGGCTCCGGGCCGCGCTCGACGGGGCCGGGGTCGAGACCGACCTGCTGCGCACCGCCGAAGGCCCCTCCGGCACGGCCCACATCGTCGTCGACGACGAGGGCGGCAACGCGATCGTCGTCGTCCCCGGCGCCAACGGCACCGTCACCTCCCTCACCCACGGCGACGAGGCGCTGATCGCCACCGCCGACGCGCTGCTCCTCCAGCTCGAACTCCCCCTCTCCGTGGTCACCGAAGGCGCCGTCACCGCCCGCCGCCTCGGCGTGCGCACCGTCCTCACCCCCGCCCCGGCCCAGCAGCTGCCCCCCGAACTCCTCGCCGCCACCGACCTCCTGGTCCCCAACGAGCACGAGGCCACCGCGCTCACCGGCATCGCCGACCCCCACGCCGCCGCCACCGCCCTGCTCGGCCGCGTCCCCGAGGTGGTCATCACCCTCGGCGCGGCGGGCAGTCTCCACGCGTCCCGCGACAGCAAGCCGTTCGCGGTCCCCGCCCCGCACGTCCGGGCCGTGGACACCACCGCCGCGGGCGACACGTTCGTCGGCGCGCTCGCCGTCGCCCTCGGCGAGGGCCGGCCCGTCCGCGACGCCTTGGCCTGGGCCTCGACCGCTGCCGCGCTCTCCGTCCAGCGCGAAGGCGCCTCGTCCTCGATGCCGTACCGCTCCGAGATCGACGCGGCCTACGACTCCCTCACCAACCAGGAGGTCGACGCCGTATGACCCGTATCTCCGAGACCACACCTCCCCTCCACGGACTGCGCGTCCTCGATCTCGCCACCCTCTTCGCCGGCCCGCTCGCGGCGATGATGCTCGGCGACTTCGGCGCCGACGTCATCAAGATCGAGCACCCCCGCAAGCCCGACCCGTCCCGCGGCCACGGCCCCGCCAAGGACGGCGTCGGTCTCTGGTGGAAGGTCCTGGGCCGCAACAAGCGGACCGTGACCCTCGATCTCTCCACCCCCGGCGGCCGGGACACCCTCCTGCGGATGGCCGCCGACGCCGACGTGATCGTGGAGAACTTCCGCCCGGGCACCCTCGAACGCTGGGATCTGGGCTGGGAGGAGCTCTCCACCGTCAACCCCGGACTGGTCCTGGCCCGGGTCACCGGCTTCGGCCAGTTCGGCCCGTACTCCCACCGTCCCGGCTTCGGCACCCTCGCCGAGGCGATGAGCGGCTTCGCCGCGATCACCGGCGAACCGGACGGTCCGCCCACCCTTCCCCCCTTCGGCCTGGCCGACTCGATCGCCGCCCTGGCCACGGCGTACGCGGTGATGACCGCGCTCACCGCCAGGACGACCACCGGCCGCGGCCAGGTCGTCGACATGGCCATCATCGAACCGATGCTCTCCGTCATCGGCCCCCACCCCCTCTGGTACGACCAGCTCGGTTATGTCCAGCCCCGCACCGGAAACCGCTCCCGCAACAACGCCCCCCGCAACACGTACCGCACCGCCGACGGCTCCTGGGTCGCCGTGTCCACCTCCGCCCAGTCGATCGCCGAACGCGTGCTGCGCCTCGTCGGCCGCCCCGAGCTGATCGACGAGCCCTGGTTCGCCGACGGCGCCGGCCGGGCCGCCCACGCGGACGTCCTCGACGAGGCGGTCGGCTCCTGGATCGCCCGCCACACCCGCGACGAGGCGATGGCCGCCTTCGAGAAGGCGGAGGCGGCGATCGCACCCGTCTACGACGTCCGGGACGTCATGGCCGACCCGCAGTTCCGCGCCCTGGACACCGTCACCGAGGTCCCGGACCCCGAGCTGGGACCGATCCGGATGCAGAACGTCCTCTTCCGGCTCTCCGAGACGCCCGGCGCGATCCGCTGGGCCGGCCGCCCGCACGGCGCGGACACCGCCGAGGTCCTCGCCGAACTCGGCCTCACCCCCGCCGAGATCGGTGCCCTGCGCGGCGAAGGAGCCGTATGAGCGGCTCGCACTTCCCCCTCACCTGGCTGTACGCCCCCGGGGACCGCCCCGCCGTCGTCCAGAAGGCCCTGGTCTCGGGCGCGGACGTGGTGATCGTCGATCTCGAGGACGCGGTGGCCCCGGACCGCAAGGCGTACGCGCTGGACGCGACGGCCGATCTGCTCTCCGACCCCCACCCCGTACCGATCCATGTCCGCATCCACACCCCACGCGACATCCCTTCACTGGCCCCCCTCCCCGGCCTCCGTGGTCTTCGTGTTCCCAAGGTGACACACGCCACTGACATCCACCGGATCGCCGAGGTCACCGCCGGAACTCCGCTCTACGCCCTCCTGGAGAACGCCCTCGCCGTCGAGCGGGCGTACACCATCGCCACCGCCCATCCCGCCGTCCACGGCATCGCCCTCGGCGAGGCGGATCTCCGCGCCGATCTTGGGGTACGGCACGACAGCGGCCTCGACTGGTCGCGCGGCCGCCTCGTGGTCGCCGCCCGCGCGGCGGCCCTCCCACCGCCGGTCCAGTCGGTCCATCCCGACATCCGCGACCTGGACGCCCTGGCGGCGAGCTGCGCGCGGGGCCGCGCCATGGGCTTCCTGGGCCGGGCGGCGATCCACCCCCGCCAGCTCCCGGTCATCGAGCAGGCCTATCTCCCCACGCCCGACGAGGTCGCGGCGGCCGAGGAGGTCGTGAAGGCCGCCCAGACCGAGGAGGGCGCCCTGGCCCTCCCGGACGGCCGCTTCGTCGACGCGGCAGTCGTCGAGGGCGCCCGCCGCGTCCTGACCCTGGCGGCAAGACCGTCCTGACCCGGGGGCGCGCCCGGGTACGACACAGGGCCGGGGGGGGGGGGGGGGGGGGGGGGGGGGGGGGGGGGGGGGGGGGGGGGGGGGGGGGGGGGGGGGGGGGGGGGGGGGGGGGGGGGGGGGGGGGT
>NZ_JBVHXA010000012.1:11710-180096 GCF_055563935.1 Streptomyces sp. NPDC029169 | reverse complement strand
CCTGTCGCCTTCACAGCCCCCCCCCCCCCCCCCCCCCCCACCCCCCCCCCCCCCCCCCCCCCCCCCCCCCCCCGGCCCCCCCCCCCCCCCCCCCCCCCCCCCCCCCCCCCCCGGCCCTGTGTGTGCCCTGTGAGCCGTGCGTGTCCGGTCGTCAGCCCTTGGCGGCGGACTCCGTACCGTTCGCCGGTGCGCCGTCCGCCTCGTCGGCGGCGTCGTGCCGATCGGCCTCGCCCTCGGCGTCCTGGATCGCGCCCTCGTCCTCGACCTCATCCTTCGGCTCGGTCGCGCCCGCCCCCGTACCGTCGTCGGCCGGCTTGTCCCTCTCCGGCTCGACGATCTCCTCGCGCCCCGGGCGGAGCCGCGACGAGATCACGATGTACACGACGGCCAGGACGAAGACGATGATCGCCGTCCAGACGTTCAGCCGCAGGCCGAGCACGTGGTGCGCCTCGTCGACCCGCATGTACTCGATCCACGCCCGGCCCGTGCAGTACGCGGCGACGTACAGCGCGAAGGCCCGCCCGTGACCGAGCTTGAAGCGGCGGTCGGCCCAGATGACCAGGAGCGCGACGCCGATGCACCACAGCGACTCGTACAGGAAGGTCGGGTGGTAGATCCCGGCCTCGCGGTTCGTGCCGGCGCTGATCTCCAGGCCCCACGGCAGGTCGGTCGGCTTGCCGTACAGCTCCTGGTTGAACCAGTTGCCCCAGCGGCCGATGGCCTGGGCGAAGGCGATGCCGGGCGCGATGGCGTCCGCGTACGCCGGCAGCGGGATGCCGCGCCGCCTGCAGCCGATCCAGGCGCCCACCGCACCGAGCGCGATGGCGCCCCAGATACCGAGGCCGCCCTCCCAGATCTTGAAGGCGTCGACCCAGTTCTCGCCCTCGCTGAAGTACAGCTGGTAGTCGGTGATGACGTGGTAGAGACGCCCGCCGACGAGGCCGAAGGGCACCGCCCAGACGGCGATGTCGGCCACGGTGCCGGCTTTGCCGCCCCGGGCGATCCAGCGCTTGTTGCCGTACCAGACGGCGACGAAGACACCGATGATGATGCAGAAGGCGTAGGCCCGCAGCGGAACCGGTCCGAGGTGGAGGACACCGGTCGACGGGCTGGGAATGAAGGCAAGGTCCATGGCAGGACCGACGCTACCCTGCCGGGCGGGCGTCACGGCAGCCCACCCGGCAACGTCTGGGTAACTAAGAGGATCAGCCCGGCGGATGTCAGCCCGCCGGCGAGGCCGTGCCCGCCTTCTTGCCCTTGTTGGCCTCGGCGACCCACTTCTTCAGGTTCTCCGGGGAGATCTGCTCGTTCCCCTTCGTCGGGAAGATCGATTCTCCGTTGAGGAGCACGGACGGCGTGCCCCGGAAGTCGCCCTTCACGAAGGCATCGTTGGACTTCCCGACCCAGCTGTCGTGCGTGCCGTCCTCGACACAGCTGCGGAAGGCGGGCGTGTCAAGGCCCGGCACCTTCGCCGCCAGCTCGATCAGCTTGTCGTTCTTCCCGAAGGCGTCGTCCGTCTCCTGCGGCTGGTTGATGTACAGCGCGTCGTGGTACGCGGTGAACCTCCCCGCGTCCTGGGCGCACGCCGCCGCGTTCGCCGCGCGCAGAGAGCCGCTGCCGCCCATGTTCCGGTCGATGAGGGTCGCGAGGTGGTACTCCGTCTTGAGCGCGCCGGACGCCTCCAGCTCGTGGATCGTGTCCCGGAACGCGTTCTCGAAGGAGGCGCAGGCCGGGCAGCGGAAGTCCTCCCAGACCTGGAGCGTCGACGGGGCGTCCGGCTTCCCCGTGAGGATCGCGGGCTTGTCGCCGTCGATGGCGCCGGTCGGGGCGACGACCGGGCCCGCCTTGTCCGAGCCGCCGTCGTCGCCCCCGGTGTTGGCCGCGATCACTCCGGCGATCGCGGCCAGGCCGAGGACGCCGACGACCGCTGCCGACACGATCAGGATGCGCCGCTGCTTCTCCCGGGCCTTCTCGCGCTCGCGCTGCTGCTGGAGGCGCTCCCGCGCGCTCCGATTACCGTCACTGTTCTTCTGGCTCACGCCCTCAGCAACGAACCGGGGAGGCGCGTCCGCGCCTCCCCGGTCGTAGATCCACCCGAACGGGCTACGAAACTCGCCGCACGCCCTCGGCGAGTTCGCCCGCCAGTTCCCTTACGGCGGCGAGTCCGGCGGCCTCGCCATCGGCGTCGAGCATCCGCTGGACGAAGGCGGAGCCGACGATGACACCGTCGGCGAAGCCCGCGACCTCCTTGGCCTGCGCGGCGTTGGAGACGCCGAGCCCGACGCAGACCGGCAGTTCGGAGGTGGCGCGGGTACGGCGGACGAGGTCGGCGGCCTCGGCGCCGACGGACTCGCGGGTGCCGGTGACGCCCATGAGGGAGGCGGCGTAGACGAAGCCCGAGCCGGCCGCGGTGATGGTGGCGAGCCGCGCGTCCTTGCTGCTGGGGGCGACGACGAAGACGGTCGCGAGACCGTGCTTCTCGGCGTGCTCTCGCCACTGCGCGGACTCCTGGACCGGCAGGTCCGGCAGGATGCAGCCCGCGCCGCCGGCCGCGGCCAGCTCCTCGGTGAACCGCTCGACGCCGTAGCGGTCGATGGGGTTCCAGTACGTCATGACGAGGACGGGCTTCCCGGTGGCCTGGTGGGCCTCCCGTACGGTCCGCATCACGTCGGCGATCTTGACGCCGCCCCGCAGGGCGATGTCGTCGGCGGTCTGGATGACGGGGCCGTCGAGGACCGGGTCGCTGTGCGGGAGGCCGACCTCGACGATGTCGGCGCCGCCGTCGAAGACGGCCTTGATCGCCTCGATGCCGCCGTCCACGGTCGGAAACCCGGCCGGGAGGTAGGCGATGAGAGCGGCACGGTTCTCGGCCCTGGCCTTGGCGAGCGTGTCGCTGAGCAGCTGGATGTTCCCGCTCACTTGGAGTCCCCCTCGGTCCCGTCGTACAGCCCGAAGTAGCGGGCGGCCGTGTCCATGTCCTTGTCGCCGCGTCCGGAGAGGTTGACGAGGAGCAGGCTCTCGGGACCCAGCTCCTTGCCGACCTCCAGGGCCCCGGCGAGCGCGTGCGCGGACTCGATGGCCGGGATGATGCCCTCGGTACGGGAGAGCAGCCGCAGGGCCTGCATGGCCGCGTCGTCGGTGACGGCGCGGTACTCGCCGCGGCCGCTGTCCTTGAGGTACGCGTGTTCCGGGCCGATGCCCGGGTAGTCCAGACCGGCCGAGATGGAGTACGGCTCGGTGATCTGGCCCTCCTCGTCCTGGAGGACGTACGACCGCGAGCCGTGCAGGATGCCGGGCTCGCCGGCGGTGAGGGTGGCGGCGTGCTCGCCGGTCTCGACGCCGTGGCCGGCCGGCTCGCAGCCGATGAGGCGGACGTCGGTGTCGGGGATGAAGGCGTGGAAGAGGCCGATGGCGTTGGATCCGCCGCCGACGCAGGCGATGGCCGCGTCGGGGAGGCGGCCGGCGCGCTCCAGGATCTGGCGGCGGGCCTCGACGCCGATGACGCGGTGGAAGTCGCGGACCATGGCGGGGAAGGGGTGCGGTCCTGCGACCGTACCAAAGAGGTAGTGGGTCCGGTCGACGTTGGCGACCCAGTCGCGGAACGCCTCGTTGATGGCGTCCTTGAGGGTGCGGCTGCCGGACTTCACGGGGATGACCTCGGCGCCGAGCATGCGCATCCGGGCGACGTTCAGCGCCTGGCGCTGGGTGTCGATCTCGCCCATGTAGATGGTGCACTCGAGCCCGAATAGGGCGCAGGCGGTGGCGGTGGCGACACCGTGCTGACCGGCGCCGGTCTCGGCGATGACCCGGGTCTTGCCCATGCGCTTGGTGAGCAGGGCCTGGCCGAGGACGTTGTTGATCTTGTGCGAGCCGGTGTGGTTGAGGTCCTCGCGCTTGAGGAAGACCCGGGCGCCGCCGGCGTGCTCGGCGAACCGGGGGACCTCGGTGAGGGCGCTCGGGCGGCCGGTGTAATTGACCATCAGGTCGTTGAGCTCGCGGGCGAACTCGGGGTCGGCCTTGGCCTTGTCGTACTCGACGGCGACCTCGTCCACGGCGGCGACGAGGGCCTCCGGGATGAACTTGCCGCCGTAGGCACCGAAGTAGCCCTCGGTGGTGGGGACCTGACCCTCCGGGTCCGGAATGAAGAACTCGCTGGACATGCGGATGCTCCTCGCGGGGCGGGTGCCCCGGATCGCGTGCGGTTGATGGTCACGGTATGCGCGCGACCGCCTCACGCCGTACGGCAACGCCGTGGCCGTCCACGCCCCCGTGTGGGCAATCGTCCCGCTGGGCGGGACGGGTGGGCACACGGGACGGCGCCCCTGCCGGGCCCAGGCTCCCATGGTGTGCGGTACCCACGGGTGCGGCGCCCTCGTGGTGGCGGGGGGCCAGGGAGCGGACGCGCCCGCGAAGGCGCCGTCCGTTGTGCCCACCCGTTCCGCCCCAGCGGAACGAATGCCCACAACGGGCGAGGTGGCTAAGCGTTGTCGGTCGTGAGGGTGCGCGCGGGGCGCGGGCGCCATCGCATGCCGTTGACCTGACCGGGCTCGCTGCCGATCACGTACCGCACGCGGCGCCCGTGGACCCGCCGCGCCGGCGCCCGGCAGCCGCGCGGGCGGCAGCCCCGGGCCAGCGGGGCGTGCGCGGGCGCGGCGGCGGTACGGAGCCGGGTGCGCATCGCGCGGCTGGGGGCGACGAGACCGGCGACGTCGGCCGTCCGCGCGGAGGTGACCGCCGCCGCGGGCATGCCGACGGCGCCCCGGGCGGCGAGGCCCTGGGCGGTCGGCGTGACGCGGCGCGGGGTCATGGCGGGGTCAGCCCCGCCCGTGGCGCAGGGCCGGGTGGGCGCCGGCGGCGACGAGGTCGGCGACGGCGGCCTTCGGGTCGCGGCCGGTCACGAGGGACTCGCCGACCAGGACCGCGTCGGCGCCGGCGTTGGCGTACGCGATGAGGTCGTGCGGCCCGCGGACGCCGGACTCGGCGACCTTGACGATGCCGGCCGGGATCTCCGGGGCGACCCGCTCGAAGGTGGAGCGGTCGACCTTGAGGGTCTTGAGGTTCCGCGCGTTGACGCCGATGATCCGGGCGCCCGCGTCGACCGCGCGCTCGACCTCGTCCTCGTCGTGGACCTCGACCAGCGGCGTCAGGCCGATGGACTCGGCGCGCTCGATGAGGGAGACGAGGGCCTCCTGCTCGAGGGCGGCGACGATCAGGAGCGCGAGGTCGGCACCGTAGGCCCGGGCCTCCCACAGCTGGTACGCCGTGACGATGAAGTCCTTGCGCAGGACCGGGATGTCGACCCGGGCGCGTACGGCTTCCAGGTCGGCGAGCGAGCCGCCGAAGCGGCGCTCCTCGGTGAGCACGGAGATGACGGCGGCGCCGCCCGCCTCGTAGTCCGCGGCGAGACCGGCCGGGTCGGCGATCGCGGCGAGCGCGCCCTTGGACGGGCTGGAGCGCTTGACCTCGCAGATCACCGTGACGCCCTCGCCGCGCAGTGCGGCGACGCCGTCCTTGGCCTGCGGCGCCTTGGCGGCGCGCTCCTTGAGCTCGTCGAGGGAGACCCGCGCCTGCCGCTCTGCGAGGTCGGCGCGCACGCCTTCGATGATCTCGTCGAGCACACTCACGCGAGAGGCCCCCTTCCGGGACGGTGATGGTGACGGTGGTGCAGATGAACCAGGTTCAGCCACGTCGATGGTATCCGCACGGAGGCTCGGGACCCGCATCCGGCCGACATGCGTCCCACCTGCTGGGACTTCCCGGGAGGGTCATGGGGCGAGCGCGGAGCCGAACGGGAGGTTCCGCACGAGGGTGAAGAGGGCGAGGACGGCCCCGATGCCCCACCAGTAGGCGGGGGCGATGGCGACCCTCATGGGGACGGCGCGTACGGCGCGAATCAGCCAGAGGGCGATGACGACGGCGAAGATGCCGTAGCCGACGACGGCGAGGGCGTTGGCACCGAACGCGGCGCCGAGCTCGCCGTGGACGAAGGCGTGCGCGCTGCGGAGCCCGCCGCAGCCGGGGCAGTAGAGACCGGTGAAGCGGAGGAGCGGGCAGACGGGATAGTGCCCGGGTTCGTTGGGATCGACGGCCCCGACGTACGCGAAGGCGGCGACGACACCGCCAAGCGTCCCGAGGGGCGCGAGCAGCCGCACGGCGAGGGGCCGGTGCGGTCCGGCGACCGGGCCGGGGCCCCCGTAGATGCCCGGCCATCCGGGGTACCCGGGGACGTCCGCGGACCCAGGGTGCCCGGGCACATCCGCGGACCCGGGGTACCCGAGAGCCCCCGACTTCCCCACAGGACCCGCCACGCCTGCGGCGTACGTGGGTGCGTCGGCGGCCGGGGTGTCGGCAGATGGCGTCGGCCCCGTGGGGGCGGGGGCAATGTCGGGCACGGCGGGAGCCGTGGGCTTCGCGTCCACCCGGTGATTCTCGCCCCTCACGCGCGAAGGCGCAGCCCGGCCCTGCCGGACTGCGCCTTCGCGCGTGTCGTGTGCCGCGCTCGTCAGACGCGCGTCTTCAGCGTCGCCGCCTCGCGCGCCTCGACGACCGCCGCCGAGTCCTTCGGCATGCCCAGGCCCGCCGCCTTCATCGCCAGGCCGACCACGCCGCCGAGGAGGATGACGGCCATACCGGCCCAGAAGCCGGCCACGTTGGCCGCCACCATGAAGACTCCGGCGATGCAGAAGCCGATGAAGGAGATGATGACACCGGTCCAGGCGGCCGGGGTGTGTCCGTGGGCGCTGCCCGCCATGAGTTGCTCCTCGTTGCTGTTGCTCGGTGGTGGCTCGATGGTGAGGTCTCGCCTGCGCGGACGCTCGTCGTTCATTGTCCCGCACACAAGGGCGCGGGGATGAATCGGGGGTCCCGCGCCGATCACGCGTCGCGCCGGCCCCTCTCCACGCACCGTTCCGCGCCCGTCCCAGCGCCGATCAAGCCGCCGCTCCACCCCCCGGCTCCGCGCCCGGGTCCCGCGCCGCCCCTCTGCGCGCCCCCGGCTCCGTCCCCCGCCCCCGCTCAGCCCTCGCGCGTCGGGTCCTCGCCGCGGTCCAGGGCCTGCCAGAGGTCCTCGGGGCGGTCCGGGGCGGTGGTGCGGGGGGTGCGTGGGGTGCCCGGGCGGTCGTAGCGGCCGCCCATCGCCGGCCAGGTCGTGCCGAACCGCAGTGCGAGGAGGCCCGCGGCGAGGATCAGCAGGGCGCCGGCCGCGGTGACGTAGGGCCACGCGGTGTGGGTGAGGTCCGACACCGCCGCGGCGGTGTCGCCGGTGATCCGGGCCGCCTCGGCGTCCAGCGCGTCGCCGTCGGACGCGCCGAGGAACGCGGCCACCGCCGCGCCCGCGCCGCTCAGCGCGAGCAGCCCGGAGACGAGCGTGCGCCCGGCGCGGCGGACGGCGAAGACGGCGACGAGCGCGGCGAGGCCGACGATTGCGAGCGCCGTCGGCACGCCGGTGACGGCGCCGCCGTCAGCCGAGACGGGCACCGTGCCGCCGCCGACCGACGCCGTGCCCTCGGCCCAGATCTGGCCCGCTGACAGCAGTACGACGGTGGCGCCGAGGGCGCCGAGCAGGAGAGCCGCGGCCAGGCTGCGGCGGCCGCCGGGCGCGGCGGCCGCGCCGCCCGCGCGAGCGGCTCGGGGCTGGGGTACGGGAACAGCACTCACGCACCCCACTATCCCTTACGCCGTCATGCGCCGTTCATCCGGTTGGCGGTGTGTACGGCGCGCAGCACCGCCGCGGCCTTGTTACGGCACTCGTTGTCCTCGCCGACCGGGTCCGAGTCGGCGACGACACCGGCTCCGGCCTGCACGTACGCGGTGCCGTCGCGCAGCAGGGCCGTACGGATGGCGATGGCGGTGTCGGAGTCGCCCGCGAAGTCGAGATAGCCGACGCACCCGCCGTACAGTCCGCGCCGCGTCGGCTCCAGCTCCTCGATGATCTGCATCGCGCGCGGCTTCGGCGCGCCCGAGAGCGTGCCGGCCGGGAAGCAGGCGGTGAGGACGTCGAACGCCGTCTTCCCCTCAGCGACCCGCCCGGTCACCGTCGACACGATGTGCATGACGTGCGAGTACCGCTCGATCGACATGAAGTCGACGACCTCCACGGAACCCGGCTCGCAGACCCGGCCGAGGTCGTTGCGGCCGAGGTCGACGAGCATCAGGTGCTCGGCGCGCTCCTTGGGGTCGGCGAGCAGCTCCTCGGCGAGGTCGTGGTCCTCGTGCGGGGTGGCGCCGCGGTGCCGCGTCCCGGCGATGGGGTGCACCATCGCCTGTCCGTCCTCGACCTTCACCAGGGCCTCGGGGCTGGATCCGACGACGTCGAAGCCGTTCTCGAAGCGGAAGAGGTACATGTACGGGGACGGGTTCGTGGCCCGCAGCACCCGGTAGACGTCGAGCGCGGAGGCGTGGCACGGGGTCTCGAAGCGCTGCGAGGGGACCACCTGGAAGGCCTCGCCCGCCCGGATCCGCTCCTTGATGTCCTCGACGGCGTCCTGGTAGGCCGGGCCGCCCCAGAGCGCGGAGAACTCCGGCAGCTCGGAGGGCGGGAGGGCGGCGGGGACGCTCGCGACCGGGCGGGCCAGGTCGGCCTGCATGGCGTCGAGACGGGCGACGGCGTCCGCGTACGCCTCGTCGACACCGGTCTCCAGGTCGTTGTGGTTGATCGCGTTGGCGATCAGCAGCACCGTGCCGTCCCAGTGGTCCAGGACGGCGAGGTCGCTGGTGAGCAGCATGGTCAGCTCGGGCAGCTCCAGGTCGTCACGCGTGGAGTCCCCGATGCGCTCCAGGCGGCGGACGATGTCGTACCCGAGGTAGCCGACCATGCCTCCGGTGAACGGTGGCATCCCGGACGCGAGGTCGCGCGGAGTGTGCAGGGCCTCGACGGTGGCGCGCAGCGCGGCGAGCGGGTCGCCGTCGGTGGGGACGCCGACGGGCGGGGTGCCGAGCCAGTGGGCGGCGCCGTCCCGGACGGTCAGGGTGGCGTCGCTGCGGACGCCGATGAAGGAGTACCGGGCCCAGGAGCGGCCGTTCTCGGCGGATTCGAGGAGGAACGTGCCGGGGCGTTCGGCGGCGAGCTTGCGGTAGAGCGCGACCGGGGTGTCGCCGTCCGCGAGGAGCCGGCGGCTGACGGGAATCACGCGGCGGTCGGCCGCCAGCTTGCGGAAGGTCTCGAGATCCATGGCGCCAGACCCTACTTGCCCAGGGGGAGGACGTCGGCGTCGAAGCAGGTGCGCGCGCCGGTGTGGCAGGCGGCTCCGACCTGGTCGACCTTGACGAGCACGGTGTCGGCGTCGCAGTCGAGGGCGACGGACTTGACGTGCTGGACGTGGCCGGAGGTGTCGCCCTTGACCCAGTACTCCCGGCGGCTGCGCGACCAGTAGGTGCAGCGGCCGGTGGTGAGGGTGCGGTGGAGGGCCTCGTCGTCCATCCAGCCGAGCATCAGCACCTCGCCGGTGTCGTACTGCTGGGCGATGGCCGGGACGAGTCCGTCCGGGCTGCGCTTGAGGCGGGCGGCGATGGCCGGGTCGAGATTGCTGCTCATGCGCCCATTGTGCCGTGGTCGGGGGGTGCGTCCGGATGCGCGTCCACTGGGCGGACGGGGGGCCGCGGCCGTACGCTGGCGGGCATGTCGACCCATGCGAAGCGTGAACGCCTTCTGCTCGCCGACCTGTTGGAGGCGGCCGGGCCCGATGCCCCGACGCTCTGCGAGGGCTGGCGGACCCGCGACCTGGCGGCCCATGTGGTGGTGCGCGAGCGCCGTCCGGACGCGGCCGCCGGAACGCTCGTGCCGGCGCTGAAGGCACGGCTCGACCGGGTGCAGGCGGAGTTCGCGGAGAAGCCGTACGAGGAGCTGATCCAGCTCATCCGTACGGGGCCGCCGCGGATGTCCCCGTTCACGATCAAGCAGGTGGACGAGGGGGCGAACACGGTCGAGTTCTACGTCCACGCGGAGGACGTCCGGCGCGCCCAGCCGGACTGGTCGCCGCGCGAGCTGGACCCGGTCTTCTCGGACGTCCTCTGGTCCCGCCTGGAGAAGGGCGCCCGGCTGCTCGGCCGCAAGGCCCCGGTGGGCCTGGTCCTCCGCCGCCCGAACGGCCAGACGGCGGTGGCGCACCGCGGCACCCCGGTGGTGACGGTCTCCGGGGAGCCGGGCGAGCTGACGATGTTCGTCTTCGGCCGCCAGGACACGGCGAAGGTGGAGCTGGACGGGGAGCCGGACGCGATCGAGCGACTGCACGAGACGAAGCAGCTGGGGATCTAGGGGGCGGGCCCCCGCGGGGGCGTTCAGCCCAGGACAGTGCCCGCTCTAGGCCGGCCCTCGCGGGGCAGCTCCGCCCTCCGTACGGACCGTACGGACAGTCCGTACACGCCGCCGAGCGCGCAGACGGCCGCGCTGGCCGCGAACACCGGGCCGAGGCCCCACAGGCCGACCGCCACGCCTGTGAGGGGGAAGCTCAGTGGGGCGACGCCCAGGCTGAAGAAGCTGGACACGGCCGTCACCCGGCCGAGGTACGCGGGGTCGCACTCGGTCTGGGTGAGCGCCCCGCACAGCGCGCCGCTGAGCCCGGCGAGCAGGCCGATGGAGAGCGCGACGGCTACCGCGACCGGCAGCTGCGGTACGTACGCCAGGGCGGCGATCGAGGCCGCGCCGCTCGTGATCGTCCAGGCCATGACCGCCCCGGCGCGCGGGATACGGCCCCGGACCGTCAGCAGCAGGGACGCGGCGCCCGCTCCCGTACCGAACCCGGCGAGGACCCAGCCGATGCCGGCGGCGCCCCAGCCGCGCTGATCGGCCAGGAGCGCGAGGCCGACGTTGAGGGGGCCGACGAAGCCGAGGTCGCTGAGCGCGATGACGATCATCAGCGGGCCGAGGACGCGGTGGCGACGGAGGTAGCGCAGGCCGTCTGCGAGGTCGCGGAGCGCGGTGCCGTCCCCGTCCCGGGACGGCTCGCCGCCGGGCAGCGGGCTGATCCGGAGCGCCAGGAGCAGCGGCAGCGAGAAGGCGAAGAGCAGCCCGGCGGCTCCGAACGCGGCGGCCGGCCCGCCGACGGCGACGGCAAGGCCGCCGAGCGGGGCGCCGAGGACGAGTCCTGCGCGGTAGGCGAGTCCGCGCATGCCCTGGACGCGGGCGAGCTGGCCGCGTGGGGCGATCCGGGGCGGCAGGGCGCCGACGGCGGGCAGGAAGAGGGCGTCGACGGTGCCGAAGACGAGGGCGACGGCGGCGAGCACCCAGAGGGCCGGGCTGGTCAGGAGCAGGAGGGCGGCGACGCCGAGGACGACGAGGCAGCGGACGGTGTCGGAGAGGACGACGACCCGGCGTGGGCCGAAGCGGTCGGCGATCACTCCCCCGCCGAGCATGAGCAGCGCGCGGGGGACGGCGCTGACGGCCATGACAAGACCGGCCTCGGCGGGGGTGCCGCCCCGGACGGCGCTCCAGGAGAGGGCGAGGTGGTAGACGCTGTCGCCGAGGGTGGAGGCGGTGTACGCGCCGACCCAGCGCAGGACGTTCGGGTCGCGGTGGGCAGGAAGGACACCGGGGACGGCGGCCGGAGCCTCGGTGCGCGCCGTCATGAGCGGTAGGGGAAGCCGTGGATGTGGACGGCGACGTTTTCGCGGCCTTCGGTGTCGCCGGCCGCCTCGGCGGCGCGGGCCTGCTGGTCGTACTTCCTGAGGACCGCCTCCAGCTCCTGGCCGAGGGCGGCGAGTTCGGGGGCGGTGAGGCGGGGGAGCCACTCGGAGCTGAGCGAGGCCGAGCGCCACTCCTGTGGCCACGTCGACTTCTCGTCGAGGAAGCGGCGGTGGAGCTCGGCCCTCTGCTCGGCGACGGTACGGCTGAACGCGATGCCGACGGCGACCTTCTCCGGGGCGTCGCTCAGGTCCCTGTCCTCGACTCTGATGCCGTCGGTGCTCGTCTTCCACCAGCGCTCGCGCCCGTCCGCCGACTGCGCCTCGGCCTCCTCGATGAGCCCGTGGTCGGCGAGTTTGCGCAGGTGGTAGCTGACCAGCGAGACGGCCTCGTCGACCTGCTCGGCGAGTTGCGACGCAGTGGCGGTGCGGGCGACGAACAGGGCTCGGTAGAGCTGCATGCGCAGGGGGTGCGCGATCGCCTTCAGAGTGCCGAGGTCGGTGATCCGGCCCGATTCGGGTGCTGTCATGTCCGCCACCGTAGATATACAAGAAAACTTGCGCAATTGAAATTGCACAAATAATCCTGCGTATCTGGCGAAGAAGAAGGCCCCACTCGGGGGCCCTCTCGTCGCGCGGTTCAGCGGACCGGGTGCCCCGCCTCCCGCAGCGCGTCCTTGACCTCGGAGATCCGCAGGTCACCGAAGTGGAAGACCGACGCCGCGAGCACCGCGTCCGCGCCCGCCTCGATCGCCGGCGGGAAGTCGGCGAGCCTGCCGGCGCCGCCGGAGGCGATCACCGGCACGGTCACGTGCTTGCGCACGGCCGCGATCATCTCCGTGTCGTAGCCGTCCTTCGTGCCGTCCGCGTCCATCGAGTTGAGCAGGATCTCGCCCGCGCCCAGCTCGGCGGCCCGGTGCGCCCACTCGACGGCGTCGATGCCCGTGCCCTGGCGGCCGCCGTGCGTGGTCACCTCGAACGACCCCGAGGCCGTACGGCGGGCGTCCACGGACAGCACGAGCACCTGGCGGCCGAAGCGCTCCGCGATCTCGCGGATCAGCTCGGGCCGCGCGATGGCGGCGGTGTTGACGCCGACCTTGTCGGCGCCGGCGCGCAGCAGCTTGTTCACGTCCTCCGCCGAGCGCACCCCGCCGCCCACGGTCAGCGGGATGAAGACCTGCTCGGCGGTGCGGCGCACCACGTCGTAGGTCGTCTCCCGGTTGCCGGAGGAGGCGGTGATGTCGAGGAAGGTCAGCTCGTCGGCGCCCTCGGCGTCGTACAGCTTCGCCATCTCGACGGGGTCGCCCGCGTCGCGCAGGTTCTGGAAGTTGACGCCCTTGACGACCCGGCCGTTGTCCACGTCCAGGCAGGGGATCACTCGTACGGCGAGGCTCATGCCGCATCACTCCTGTAGGCCTCGACCTCGACCTCGACGACCAGGCTCGGGTCGACGAAGCCGGAGACGATGATCATCGAAGCCGCCGGGCGGACGGCGTCGAACAGCTCCTTGTGGGCGCGGCCGACCTCGTCCACGTCCCGTGCGTGGGTGATGTACATCCGGGTCCGCACGACGTCCTCCGGGCCCAGGCCGAGCTGCTTCAGCGCGTCGAAGGCCACGTTGAAGGAGTTGATCGCCTGCTCGTACGGGCCGCCGCCGGCGATCTGGCCGCCGACCACCGACGTACAGCCGGAGACGAGGACCGTGCCGTTCGGCAACTCGACCGCGCGGGAGTAGCCGAACTGCTCCTCCCAGGGAGCCCCGGTGATCACCTTGCGGACCGCGCCGCGTCCGGACTCGGTCATACGGAAGCCACCGCCTCCAGCGCCTCCTCCAGGGTGAACGCCTTGGCGTACAGCGCCTTACCGACGATCGCGCCCTCGACGCCCAGCGGGACGAGCCCGGACAGGGCACGCAGGTCGTCCAGGGACGAGACGCCGCCCGAAGCCACGACGGGCTTGTCGGTGGCGGCGCACACGTTCTTCAGGAGCTCCAGGTTCGGGCCCTGGAGCGTGCCGTCCTTGGCGATGTCGGTGACGACGTAGCGGGCGCAGCCCTCGGAGTCGAGGCGGGCGAGCGTCTCGTACAGGTCGCCGCCGTCGCGGGTCCAGCCGCGGCCGCGCAGCGTGGTGCCGCGGACGTCGAGGCCGACGGCGATCTTGTCGCCGTGCTCGGCGATGACCTTGGCGACCCACTCGGGGGTCTCCAGGGCGGCGGTGCCCAGGTTGACGCGGGTGCAGCCGGTGGCGAGGGCGGCGGCGAGCGAGGCGTCGTCGCGGATGCCGCCGGAGAGCTCGACCTTGATGTCCATCGCCTTGGCGACCTCGGCGATCAGCTCACGGTTGTCGCCGGTGCCGAAGGCGGCGTCCAGGTCGACCAGGTGCAGCCACTCGGCGCCGGAGCGCTGCCACGCGAGGGCGGCCTCCAGCGGGGAGCCGTAGGAGGTCTCCGTACCGGACTCGCCGTGCACGAGGCGGACGGCCTGGCCGTCGCGGACGTCGACGGCGGGGAGGAGTTCGAGCACGTTTCCAGAAGACACAGTCACAGCGTTCCGATCCAGTTCTTCAGCAGCTGGGCTCCGGCGTCGCCGGACTTCTCGGGGTGGAACTGGGTCGCCCACAGGGCGCCGTTCTCGACGGCCGCGACGAACGGCTCGCCGTGGGTGGCCCAGGTGACCTTGGGGGCGCGGATCTTGGGGTTGCCGACCTCCAGGCTCCACTCCCGCACTCCGTAGGAGTGCACGAAGTAGAACCGGGCGTCGGCGTCGAGGCCCGCGAACAGCTCGGTGTCCTCGGGCGCCTCGACGGTGTTCCAGCCCATGTGGGGCACGATCGGGGCGTTCAGCGGTTCGACCGTACCGGGCCACTCGTCGAGGCCCTCGGTCTCCACGCCGTGCTCGATGCCCCGGGCGAAGAGGATCTGCATGCCGACGCAGATGCCCATGACGGGGCGTCCGCCGGAGAGCCGGCGGTCGATGATCCACTCGCCGCGCACCTCCTTGAGGCCCTTCATGCAGGCGGAGAAGGCGCCGACGCCGGGGACGAGGAGTCCGTCGGCGTTCATGGCCTTGTCGTAGTCGCGGGTGATCTCGACGTCGGCGCCGACGTGGGCGAGGGCGCGCTCGGCGGAGCGGACGTTGCCGAAGCCGTAGTCGAGGACGACGACCTTCTTGGACGTACTCGGATTGGACGTACTCGGAGACGTACGCGGAGTGCTCATTCCCGTCATTCCCAGATTCCCTGAATCCGAAGGACGCCCGCGACCAGGCACATCACGGAGGCGATGGCGAGGACGACGATCACGCCCTTGGGCAGCTTCTGCTTGGAGAAGGAGTACACACCGCCGGCGAGGAAGAGCCCGACGACGATGAGGATGGTGGAGAGGCCGGTCATGGAGTTAGAGGGCGCCCTTCGTGGACGGCAGGATGCCCGCCGCGCGCGGGTCGCGCTCGGAGGCGTAGCGCAGGGCCCGGGCCAGCGCCTTGAACTGGCACTCCACGATGTGGTGGGCGTTGCGCCCGTACGGGACGTGGATGTGCAGCGCGATCTGCGCCTGCGCGACGAAGGACTCGAAGATGTGCCGGGTCATCGTCGTGTCGTAGGAGCCGATCATCGGCGCCATGTTCTCGGGCTCGGTGTGCACGAGGTAGGGGCGGCCGGAGAGGTCGACGGTGACCTGGGCCAGCGACTCGTCCAGCGGGACGGTGCAGTTGCCGAAGCGGTAGATGCCGACCTTGTCGCCGAGGGCCTGCTTGAACGCGGCGCCGAGCGCGAGGGCGGTGTCCTCGATGGTGTGGTGGGTGTCGATGTGCAGGTCGCCGTCGGTCTTGACGGTGAGGTCGAAGAGCCCGTGGCGGCCGAGCTGGTCGAGCATGTGGTCGTAGAAGCCGACACCGGTCGACACGTCGACCTTTCCGGTGCCGTCGAGGTCGATCTCGACGACGACGGAGGTCTCCTTGGTGGTGCGCTCGACTCTTCCTACGCGGCTCATGCGCTCTGCTCCTTCTTGACTTCACGGACCGCGTCGAGGAACGCGTCGTTCTCTTCCGGTGTGCCGGCGGTGACCCGCAGCCAGCCCGGTACGCCGTTGTCCCGGACCAGGACGCCCCGGTCGAGGATCTTCCGCCAGGCCTCGTGGGAGCCCTCGGCTCCGTCGAAACGGCCGAACTGGACGAAGTTGGCGTCGGACTCGGTGACCTCGTAGCCGATCGCTCGCAGCTCGGTGACCAGGCGGTCACGCTCGGCCTTGAGCTGCTCGACGTACCCGAGGAGCGTATCGGTGTGCTCCAGGGCGGCCAGCGCGGTGGCCTGCGTGACGGCGGACAGGTGGTACGGCAGGCGTACGAGCTGCACGGCGTCGACGACGGCCGGGTGGGCGGCCAGATAGCCCAGGCGCAGGCCGGCCGCGCCGAAGGCCTTGGACATGGTGCGGGAGACGACCAGGTTCGGCCGGCCCTCGATCAGCGGCAGCAGCGAATCGCGGTGGCTGAATTCGACATACGCCTCGTCGACCACGACGCAGGCCCCGCCAGTGACAGCCTTGGCGGCCTGGGCGGCCTCGTACAGCGCGCGGACCGTCTCGGCCTCGACCGCCGTGCCGGTGGGGTTGTTGGGCGAGGTGATGAAGACGACGTCCGGACGGTTCTCGGCGATGGCCTTCTCGGCCGCCTCGACGTCGATGGTGAAGTCGTCGTTTCGCGGGCCGGAGATCCAGCCGGTGCCGGTGCCGCGCGCGATGAGCGCGTGCATCGAGTACGAGGGCTCGAAGCCGATGGCCGTACGGCCGGGGCCGCCGAAGGTCTGCAGCAGCTGCTGGAGGACCTCGTTGGAGCCGTTGGCCGCCCAGACGTTCTCGACGGCGACCGGGTGCTTTCCGGTACGGGTGAGGTAGCGGGCGAGCTCGGTGCGGAGCTCGATCGCGTCCCGGTCGGGGTAGCGGTTGAGGCCGCGGGCGGCCTCGGCGACCCGCTCCGCGATCCGGGCCACCAGGGGCTCGGGCAGCGGGTAGGGGTTCTCGTTGGTGTTCAGCTGGACGGGGACGTCGAGCTGGGGCGCGCCGTAGGGGGACTTGCCGCGGAGCTCGTCCCGGATGGGGAGGTCGTCGATGCCGATGTTCACTTGCCGGGCACCTTCCATCCGAAGCGCGCCTTGAGCGCGGCACCGTGGGCGGGCAGGTCCTCGGCCTCGGCGAGGGTCACCACGTGGTGGGTGACGTCGGCGAGGGCGTCGCGGGTGTAGTCCACGATGTGGACTCCGCGCAGGAAGGACTGGACGGACAGGCCCGAGGAGTGGCAGGCGCAACCGCCGGTGGGCAGCACGTGGTTGGAGCCGGCGCAGTAGTCGCCGAGGGAGACCGGCGCCCAGGGGCCGACGAAGATCGCGCCCGCGTTGCGGACGCGCTCGGCGCGGGCGGCGGCGTCGGCGGTCTGGATCTCCAGGTGCTCGGCACCGTACGCGTCGACGACCTTGAGGCCGTCCTCCAGGTCCCTGACGAGGACGATCGCGGACTGCTTTCCGGCCAGTGCCGGCACGATCCGGTCGTCGATGTGCTTGGTGGCGGCGACCTGGGTCTTCAGCTCGGCCTCGGTGGCGGCGGCCAGTTCCTCGGAGTCGGTGACGAGGACGGCGGCGGCCATCGGGTCGTGCTCGGCCTGGCTGATGAGGTCGGCGGCGACGTGCACCGGGTCGGCCGTGTCGTCCGCGAGGATCGCGATCTCGGTCGGGCCGGCCTCGGCGTCGATGCCGATCCTGCCGGTGAAGTAGCGCTTGGCGGCGGCGACCCAGATGTTGCCGGGGCCGGTGACCATGTTGGCGGGCGGGCAGGACTCGGTGCCGTACGCGAACATCGCGACGGCCTGGGCGCCGCCGACGGCGTACACCTCGTCGACGCCGAGCAGCGCGCACGCGGCCAGGATCGTCGGGTGCGGCAGGCCCCCGAACTCCTTCTGCGGCGGGGACGCGAGCGCGAGGGACTCGACACCCGCCTCCTGCGCCGGGACGGCGTTCATGATCACGGAGGAGGGGTAGACCGAGCGGCCGCCGGGCACGTAGAGGCCGACGCGCTGGACGGGGATCCACTTCTCGGTGACCGTGCCGCCGGGCACGACCTGGGTGGTGTGCGGGGAGCGGCGCTGCGCGCGGTGGACGATCCGGGCTCGGCGGATGGACTCCTCGAGGGCCGCCCGGACGGCCGGGTCGAGCTGCTCCAGGGCCTCGGCGAGCGCCTCGGCCGGCACGCGCACGTGCTCCAGCGTCACACCGTCGAACTTCTCCGCGTACTCGACCAGCGCCGCGTCGCCCCGATGATGGACGTCCTCGCAGATGGGCCGCACCTTCTCCAGGGCGGCTTCCACGTCGAACTCGGCACGGGGCAGCAGGTCGCGCAGTGCGCCACCCTCGGGGAGGGCGTCGCCGCGCAGGTCGATACGAGAGATCACGGGTCAATTCTCGCAGACGCCCCACAAGCGTCGGACGCCTGTATCACTGGCTGATACGAGCCACACTGGCGTCTTGTCGCCACAGCTGACCGTTAGCGTTCAGTCCGTCACTCAGCGGGAAGAACGGCTGTACGAATCCGGGGAAGCGGGTTCGTGGAAAGCGAGGGGGCGGCAGTGACCGAGCCGCACGAGGACGGAATGCCGGACGGTCTCACCGGCCCGGAGCGGGCCATGTGGCGGGCCTTCCGGATCGGCAGGGCCTGTGATCTGAGCGAGGGGGACGCGGCGCGGGACGATCCTTTCGGGACGGAGGTGTGGGGTGAGGAGCGCAGTGTGCGCGCCGAGGTGGTGGCGCTGCTGCTGCTCGACGGGCCGTCGGCGCGCTCCGGGCGGGTCGCGGCGCTGAAGCTGCGCGGAGTGCGGATCACCGGGGTGCTCAATCTGGCCGGCGGGACGATCGACCCGTACGTGGAGTGGAGCCGCTGCCGTTTCGACCAGGAGATCGTGCTGCCCGAGGCGCGCTTCGGCACGGTGCGGATGGTGGAGTGCGCGATACCCCGCCTGGAGGCGGCGCGGCTGCACACTCAGGGCGATCTGCATCTGCCGCGATGTCGCGTGCAGCGGGGCATCCGGCTGACGGACGCGCAGATAGGCACCGACCTGCTGATCAACCAGATCCGGGTGTGGCCGGACCGGCGCGGCCGGGCGATCACCGCGGACGGTCTCGCGGTGGCGCAGGACCTCCAGGCCGAGCTGATCGAGACGTACGGCGAGCTGAGCCTGCGCGGGGCGAAGGTGGGCGTCTCGCTGAGCCTGCGGGGCAGTGTGCTGCGCGGGGCGCAGCAGCGGCGCGCGCTGAACGCGCCGCAGCTGACGGTGGAGCGCTCGCTGTATCTCAACGCGGCGTGGGTGTACGAGGGTTCGGGGAACTCGACGGCCACTCCCCCGTACGGCATCGGGTACACCCCGGTGCGGGGCGCGCTGCGCAAGCCGGTGGAGTGCCACGGCGGGGTGCGGCTCGACGACGGGCGGTTCGGCGACGCGGTGGACCTGCACTACGCGCGGTTCGTGTTGGACGGGTCGAAGCGGGAGGAGGTGTCGCTGCGCCGGATCGTCACCCCGGAGCTGCGGTTCAACGGGGAGCGCCCGGAGGAGGGGCGGGTGGTGCTCAACGGCGCCCGTGTGGTGACGCTGATCGACCTCTCCACGAGCTGGCCGGGTCCCGGCGGTCTGTCGATGAACGGCTTCGTCTACGAGAACCTCGTGCCGTACGGGCACTTCCCACTGGCGCGCCGTCTGGAGTGGGTGGCGGCGGCGACTCCGGAGTACGCCCCGGAGCCGTACGAACGTCTGGCGACGGTGCTGCGCAACAGCGGGGAGGACGCGGACGCCCGGGTGGTGCTGCTCGCCAAGCAGCGCCGGCGGCGGGAGACGCTGCCGGTGGCCGGAAAGCTCTGGGGCTATCTCCAGGACTGGACGGTGGCGTACGGCTACCGGCCGGGCCGGGCGGCGCTGTGGATGGCGGTGCTGTGGGCGGCGGGGGCGCTGGCGTTCTCGCGGTACGACCCGATGCCGCTGAAGGCGGAGGAGTCGCCGAACTGGAACGCCACGCTGTTCGCGCTGGATCTGCTGCTACCGGTGATCAACCTGGGCCAGGACGGCTACTGGCGTCTGGAGGGCCTGTGGCAGTGGGCCGCGACGGTCCTCATCCTGCTCGGCTGGGTGCTGGCGACGACGGTGGCGGCGGGGGCGTCGAGGCTGCTGCGGCGGGGGTGAGGGGAAGGACGAGAGGGGCGGATTCTGCCGACCCCCACCCCTTTCTTTACGCTGTCTTGACCTCCGGCAGGACAACTTTCCCGCCGCTACCAAAGCTTCACAGTCCCCGACTGGCGCGGCCCCCACCTGCGGTTTTTGAATGGTCCGCACGATGTCATTGCTCCGCGCCCTGATCGGCACCGCCCGGATGGTCCGGCTTGCTCCGCGGCTCGACGCCGCTCTGCCGCCGGACGACGACGTGCTGCTCGACGCGCCGGACGAATGGCTCGCCCCGGCGCTGGTGGCGGCCGCCCTCGCCGACCCCGAGCCCGCCGCCAAGCTGCTCGCGACGACCCGGGACGCCGCCGAGTGGGAGAAGCGGGACCGGTACGTGGCGCGGCTCGCCACGTTCGCGTACAGCCGTGACGAGTGGCTGACCCACTGGCTGGCCGTCTCGCCCACCGACCCGGACGCGCTGCTCGTCAAGGCGGAGCTCGCGGTGCGCCGGGCCTGGGTGTCGCCGGCCCGCGCCGAGCGGCTGCGCGAGCTCGGGCCGCTGATCGACGCGGCCGCGGAGGCCTCGCCCGGCGACCCGGTGCCGTGGCGGCTCGCCCTGGACCACGCACGGGGCACGCACGCCGGGCACACGGCCTTCGAGTCGCTGTGGGAGCAGGCCGTGCGCCGTGCCCCGCACCACTACGGCTGCCATGTCGCGGCGCTCCGGTATCTGTCGGCCCAGTGGTACGGCTCGCACCACGAGTGCTTCGACTTCGCCGAGAAGGCCGCGGAGGACGCACCGCCCGGATCCCTGGCCCGGGGGCTCCCGGTCAACGCCGCCTTCGCCCAGCTCCTCGACGCTCCCGGGCCGGTGCAGGAGGACCGGATCGACGCCGCGGCGGACCGGGGCATCGCACTATCGGCGGAGCACCCGGAGGGCGATCCGTGGGCCTCGGAGGTCCGCAACCTGCTGGTGTACGTGCTGTTCAGGCGGGGGCGCTGGGCGGAGGCGCTGGAGGAGTTCCGGAGGATCGGCCCGTACGCGACGACGTTCCCGTGGGCGCTCGTCGGGGACGATCCGCTCGGCGGCTTCCTGGACGCGCGGGACGCGGTGCGGGCCGCGGCGGCCCGTGCGAGGCCGCTGCGCGGGAGCGGACGTGGACGGGCCGGACGGGGTGCGCCCGGCGGCCATTACTCTTGACCGCTGTGACCACCGCTCGCCTTCCCCTCTTCCCGCTCAACGCGGTGCTGTTCCCCGGCCTTGTGCTGCCGCTGAACGTCTTCGAGGAGCGGTATCGCGCCATGATGCGCGAGCTGCTCAAGACCGACGAGTCGGAGCCGCGCCGCTTCGCCGTCGTCGCGATCCGCGACGGCCGTGAGGTCGCGCCGACGGCGCCGGGGATGCCGGACCAGACGGCGCTGCCGGAGAAGGGGCCCGCGGCGGGCTTCGGCGCGGACCCGATCCAGGCGTTCCACCGGGTCGGCTGCATCGCCGACGCGGCGACGATCCGGGAGCGGGCGAACGGCAGCTTCGAGGTGATGGCCACCGGTACGACCCGGGTGAAGCTGCTGTCGGTGGACGCGACCGGGCCGTTCCTGGTGGCCGAGGTCGAGGAGATCCCGGAGGAGCAGGGCGAAGAGGCAGGCACGCTCGCGGAGGGCGTGCTGCGGGCGTTCCGGAGCTACCAGAAGCGGCTGGCGGGGGCGCGGGAGCGGTCGCTGACGACGAGTGACCTGCCGGACGACCCGTCGGTGGTGTCGTATCTGGTCGCGGCGGCGGCCGTCCTGGACACCCCGGCCAAGCAGCGACTGCTCCAGGCACCGGACACGGCGACGAGGCTGCGCGAGGAACTGACGCTGCTGCGCTCGGAGACGGCGGTCCTCCGTCATCTGCCGTCGCTGCCGGCGGTGGAGCTGACGCGGGCGCCGACGAGCCCGAACTGACGGAGGATTCCGGTGGCGAAGAAGCAGAAGAAGCAGGCGGGCGGCACCCCGGCGACGGTAGCGCTGACGGCAGCCGGCGTGGACTTCACGGTCCACTCCTACGACCACGACCCGGCGTCGCCCTCGTACGGCGAGGAGGCGGCGGAGGCGCTGGGCGTGTCCCCCGACCGGGTCTTCAAGACGCTGGTCGCGGACGTCGACGGCGAACTGACGGTCGCGGTCGTCCCGGTCGCCGGCCAGCTGGACCTGAAGGCCCTGGCCTCGGCGGTCGGCGGCAAACGCGCGTCGATGGCGGACCCCGCCCTGGCCGAACGCACGACGGGCTACGTCCGAGGCGGCATCTCCCCCCTGGGCCAGCGCAAACGCCTCCGCACGGTCCTGGACGCCTCGGCCACGACCCACGAGACGATCTGCATCTCAGCAGGCCGCCGCGGCCTGGAGGTCGAACTCACCCCCACCACCCTGACCACCCTCACCTCAGCCCTCCTGGCCCCCATCGGCCGCGGCTGACCCCGGGGACCCGCAGCCGCCTCCCGGGAACGGCCACCCGAGCGACGCCCAGGATCCCCGCGGCGCGAAGCCGCCGCACGGGGTGCGGAGCCCGCGGCGCGAAGCTGCCGCATGGGGGGTCGGGGGCGGAGCCCCCGGTCCCGTCAGGGTTTCGGGGAGGGGTGGGGTGGGGGAACTGCCCCTCAGGCCTGCGGGGACGCCGGGGGCCATTCGTCGTCCGGGTCGCGGGGGCCGAAGAGGGCCGTCAGGGCGAGGTGGACGATCATGGCCGCGAGAGGCCACGCCAGCATCGCGCCCGCCCACATCTCCAGCTTCAGCGGCGCGTCGAACTCCACGTTCGCCCCCACCTCCTTCGCGTGGGCGACCACGTCGTGCGTCGGGCCCAGGAACGTCCCCACGCCCCACCCGAGCAGCGAGCCCAGCACACCGCCCGCCGCCAGCGCGAGCACCAGCGCCACGCCCCCGTGCCGGTGGAACAGGAAGACGAGCGCCGCCGCCACCACGCCGAACCCGAGCGCCAGCAGGACGAACGTTCCGTCCGCCCCGACCGCCGACTCCCCCTCGCTGTGCCGGAGGAACACCGCCTTGCCGTCCGAGATCAGCGGAACCCGCGGCGCCAGCCACAGCCACAGCAGCCCCAGCGCCACCCCGGCGACCGTCGAGACCGCGGCCACCACCGCGGCCTGCCGGAGCTCCGTCGCCACGTTCGGCGCCCCGTCGTCCGGAGGCAGGGGCGGATAGGGCGAGGGCCACCCGTACGGCGGCTGGTGAGGCGGTGTCAGCGGTGCGGTCACCCCGCCATCGTGCCAGGTGCGGGAATGTCCCGCCTCAGCGGACCGCCGCCCGCAGGCACGCCCACGCCGCGGCCCCGCCTCAGCGGACCGCCGCCCGCCGGCACGCCCACGTCGCGGTCCCGCCTCAGCGGACCGCCGCCCGCCGGTACGCCCACGTCGCCACCGCCAGCGACACGACCCCCACCACCCCGCACACCGCGAGGTCGAGACCGACCGCCGCCCAGTCCGGGCGCGCGTCGAAGGTCCGGGCGAGCGCCTCCACCCCGTACGTCGACGGCAGCAGGTCCCGCGCCCAGCCGACCGGACCGGGCAGCCGGTCCGCCGGCAGCACGCCGAGCAGCAGCGCGGCCGACATCCCCAGCTGCCCGAGCAGCGTCGCGAGTTCCTGGCGCGACGCGAGCAGCCCGAGCGCCGCCCCGAGACCGGCGAGCGCAGCCCCCGCGAGCGGCACGACCGCCGCGAGGATCCAGAGATGGCCCAGCGGCAGCCCGAACAGCAGCGACCCGATGACCGCGGTCACCACCGTCCCCGGCACCGTGAAGGACGCGTACGCCCCGGCCGCCCCCAGCACGACGGCCGCCGGCGGCACCGGCAGCGTGGCGTAGTGGTCGAGGCCGCCGGTCGCCCGCAGCTGCCCGAAGTACTGGGCGAGCAGGTTGAGCGCGACGAACGCGACGACGAGTACCGAGGAGCCCGCCACGACGGCCCGCGCCTCCGACCCGCCGTCGACGACGCCCCGCATCAGAACCATGATCCCGACGGACTGGAACGTCGCGACGAAGAGCAGCGGGATACGGGAGACCCGGGCGCGCGAGAGCTGCGCGCGGTACACGGCGGCGAGGGCGGGCAGCAGCCGGGCGCGCGGCGCCAGCGGCGCGCCCCCGTTCTCGACGGGTACGCCGGGAGCCCAGGCCGACGCGACCTCGGCCGAGGCGGCCTGCCCGGCCTGGGCGGGCACGATACTCACTCCGTACAGCTCCTCAAGCTCCTCGAACCCAGGCTCCTCAAACGCCCCAAGCTCCTCACCCGACTCACCCCTTGACCAACCCCTGCGTCTCCCCGCCCAGCGCCAGATACACGTCCTCCAGGCTCGGCGTGGCCAGGGTGAAGTCGTCCAGGGCCGCGAACGCCGCCCCTCCCGTCACCGCGGCGACCGTCGCCCGGGCCTCGTCCGGCGCGAGCCGGAGGGTCCAGCGCCGCCCCGACTCCTGGGCGAGTCCGCGGAGCGCGGCGACCTCGGGCACCTCCAGCGGGGCGCGCTCGCGCCACACCAGGTCGACCCGGACCTCGCCCGCGACCTTCTCCTTGAGCCCGGCCGGGGTGTCGCAGGCGATGACCCGCCCGCGCTCCAGGACGGCGACCCGGTCCAGTACGGTCTCGGCCTCGATCACGTTGTGGGTGACGAGCAGCACGGTGGTGCCGTGTTCGGCGCGCCGCCGGTCGACGGCGGACCAGACGGCCCGCCGGGCGATCGGGTCCATGCCGGTGGTGGGCTCGTCGAGGACCAGGACGGGCCGTTCGCCGATCAGGGCGGCCGCGACGCAGGCGAGCCGCCGCTGTCCGCCCGACAGCTTCCTCAGCGGCCGCGCGGCGAGCTCGGTGAGGCCCAGCTCGTCCAGGACGGCGTCCTTCCCGGCCCGCGCGTCGCGCGCGGAGAGCCCGCGGAGGCGCCCGGTGGTCTCGGCGGCGAGCGCGACCGTCAGCTCGTCGAGCGCGGTGGACTCCTGCCCGAGGTAGGCGAGCAGGCGCGCGGCGCGCTCCGGGTGGCGTACGAGATCGTGGCCGAGCAGCTCGACCGTTCCGGAGTCGGGGCGCATCAGGCCGGTCAGCTGGCGGACCAGCGTGGACTTGCCGGCGCCGTTGGGCCCGAGCAGGCCGAAGATCTCTCCTCCGCGGACATCGAGGCTGATGCCGTCGGTGGCGCGGATCTCGGGGGTCGCGGGCGTCCCCCGCCGGGCGCGCGCGGCGGGGTACGTCTTGACCAGATCCCGCACCACACACACCGTACTCACGGGGGAAGAGCCTACGGGGTCCTTCGGCCTACTCCCCCGCGGGGGCGCGTTCCGCGGCGGCCCTGACGTCGATCTCGCGCCAGAATCCCGCCCGGATCGCGTACCGGTCGTGCTCGTCGATCTGGTCGTCCTTGTGGGCGAGCAGGCCGAACCTGGCGGCGTACCGGAGCAGTTCGCCGTCGATGCGGTGCGGGATGCGCGGGTACATGACGGACAGCTTCTGGACGTGGCTCTGCTCGGGGAGCCGTTCCATCCAGCGGCGGGCGAACACCTGCCCGACCTCGAAGGGGTCGCCGCCGACGGTGGTGATGTCCTCCTCGCGGTCCGCCCAGCGCTGTTCGGCGCTGGTGAGCTGGGCGAGGGTGGGCAGGGACGCGGTCTCGGGCGGCTCGCCGAGGGCGGCGGTGGGGCGGTCGATCCAGCCCTTGTCGGAGGACCAGCGGAGGGTGGCGCCGGTGGGCTGGTGGCCCGCGGGCGCGGCCGGTCCGCCGGGTCCGCGCAGTCCGGCGAGGTCCTTGGGGGTCGGGACCCCCTTGCCGGCGGCGGGCGCCTGAGCACCGGACGGCTCCTCGACGGGCGGGTGCGTGGCGGCCGCCGGGGCCTGCGCCCCGTTGCGTACGGAGGCGGCCCGCTCGGCCGCCGCCTCGGCGGCCCGCTCGGCGGAGGCGGCGAGCGCCGACTCGGGCAGCGGGGCGGAGAGGATCGCGGCGATCTCGGGGCGCGGGGCGGGCGGGGGTGCGCAGATGCCGGCGAGGTCCTTGGCGCGGACGGCCCGGGTGATCCAGGCCCGGTCGAGGACCCGGCGTTCGTCGGCCTCGGCGACGAGGTCCTCGGACTGGTTGTAGTCGCCGTCGGCGGCCTGGACGGCCCAGAGGTGGACGGCGACGCCGTGTTCCTTGGCGGACATCAGGCCGGGCAGCAGATCGCCGTCGCCGGTCACGAGGACCACGTCGGAGCAGGCGCGGTTCCTGGCCAGCTCGGTCAGCTCGGCGTGCATGGCCGCGTCGACGCCCTTCTGGGCCCAGCGGCCGTCGCTGCGGGTCAGGGCGCCGAGCCGGACGGTGACCCGCGGCATCACCCGCAGCCTGCGGTGTTCGGGCTGGGGCACCCGGTCGGGCGCGCCGTCGAACCAGTAGATGCGCAGCAGGGGCTGCTCGGTGTCCGCCTCGGCCCGTTCGCGCAGTCCCTGGATGAGGGCGGCGTGGTCGACGGTGATCCGGGAGCGGGCCGGTTCCCCGGCGAGAAGGCTCGCGGCGGCGCCCAGCAGATAGCCGGCGTCCACCAGAACGACGCAGCGGTCCACGTGTTCCACCCTCTTTCGGGAACCTCGGGATCGGAAGTTGCTTCGGATTTCCTTCGAGTCTGCCCGAACGTCGGAAGGTTGACGGGCGGAACTGGATCATCGGCGTGGCGAATGTCACTGCATGGACGGCCGACGCCCCGTTCACTGTCGGTAATGATCCAAAATGCGACGGTTCACCCGGTGTGTGAGTCTGACAGCGGCCCTGGCCCCGAGATCCCTTTGAGGAGGCATCACCATGGCCAAGAACAAGAAGCAGAACCGCAGTCAGCAGCAGTCCTCGCCGGCCGAGCGCGGCGCCCAGCAGGCGCAGCAGTCGTCGATCGAGTCGCAGGCCGAACAGCGCGCCTCGCAGGTGACTCCCGGTGACATGGCACGCAAGGGCCGGCAGAAGCGCTTCGGTCACAACTGACCGCGCGTAACCCCGGAAGGGGCGCACCCGTGACGACGGGCGCGCCCCTTCCGCGCGTAGGTGTACGAAGCGCCGCTACCCGGCCAGGCAGGACGGCCCGAGCAGCACCTTCAGGTCGCCGAAGAGCGCGGGATCGGGCTGGACCCGGTGCCGGTCGAGCCGCAGCACGGTCGTGGTGCGCGGGCCCTGGAGCTTGATCCGTACCTCGGTGTTTCCCTTGTGGTGCCCCAGGATCTCGCCCAGCCGGCTGACCATCGGCGGGGTGACCTTCACCGTCGGGATGGTCAGGACTACGGGTGCGTTGGTCCCGGCGTTCGACAGGTCGGGGACCATCAGCTCCATGGCGACCAGCCGGGGCACGTCCTCGCGCTTGTCGAGGCGGCCCTTGACGAAGACGACCGTGTCCTCGACGAGCTGGGTGGAGACCAGCTGGTACGTGGCCGGGAAGAACATGCACTCGATGGAGCCGGCCAGGTCCTCGACGGTGGCGATGGCCCAGGCGTTGCCCTGCTTGGTCATCTTGCGCTGGAGGCCGGAGATGATGCCGCCGATGGTGACGACCGCGCCGTCCGCGTGCTCGCCGCCGGTCAGCTGGGAGATCGCCGCGTCCGTCTTGTCGGAGAGGACGTGCTCGATGCCGAAGAGCGGGTGGTCGGAGACGTAGAGGCCGAGCATCTCGCGCTCCTGGGCGAGCAGGTAGGACTTCTCCCACTCGACGTCGGAGAACTCCACGTCCAGCCCGAAGCCGGGCTCGTCGCTCGCCTCGTCGCCCATGCCGCCGAAGAGATCGAACTGTCCCTCGGCCTCCTTGCGCTTGACCGCGACCACGTTGTCGATCATCGGCTCGTGGTGGGCGACCAGGCTCTTGCGGGTGTGGCCCATCTCGTCGAAGGCGCCGGCCTTGATCAGCGACTCGATGGTCCGCTTGTTGCAGACGACGGCCTCGACCTTGTCGAGGAAGTCGGGGAAGGAGGAGTACTTCCCCTTCGCCTTGCGGGACTTGATGATCGACTCGACCACGTTGGTGCCGACGTTGCGGACCGCGGAGAGGCCGAAGAGGATCACGTCGTCGCCCTGGGCGGCGAAGTTCGACTCGGACTCGTTGACGTTCGGCGGCAGGACCTTGATGCCCATGCGGCGGCACTCGTTCAGATAGACCGCGGACTTGTCCTTGTCGTCCTTGACCGAGGTCAGCAGTCCGGCCATGTACTCGGCCGGGTAGTTGGCCTTGAGGTACGCGGTCCAGTACGAGACGAGACCGTACGCGGCGGAGTGCGCCTTGTTGAAGGCGTAGCCGGCGAAGGGGACCAGGACGTCCCACAGGGCCTGGATGGCCTCGTCGCTGTAGCCCTTGTCCCGGGCGCCCTTCTGGAAGAGGACGAAGTTCTTCGCCAGCTCCTCGGGCTTCTTCTTGCCCATCACGCGGCGGAGGATGTCGGCCTCGCCGAGGGAGTACCCGGCGATGATCTGGGCGGCCTTCTGCACCTGCTCCTGGTAGACGATCAGGCCGTAGGTGACCGCGAGCACCTCTTCGAGCGGCTTCTCCAGCTCGGGGTGGATCGGGGTGATCTCCTGCTGCTTGTTCTTGCGCAGGGCGTAGTTCGTGTGCGAGTTCATGCCCATCGGGCCCGGCCGGTACAGGGCGGACACGGCGGAGATGTCTTCGAAGTTGTCGGGCTTCATCAGCCGCAGCAGCGACCGCATGGGTCCGCCGTCGAACTGGAAGACGCCGAGGGTGTCACCGCGCTGGAGCAGTTCGAAGGTCTTCGGGTCGTCCAGTGGCAGGGCGAGCAGGTCGAGGTCGATGCCCTTGTTGGCCTTCACCATCTTGACGGCGTCGTCCATGATGGTCAGGTTCCGCAGGCCCAGGAAGTCCATCTTCAGCAGGCCGAGCGACTCGCACTGGGGGTAGTCCCACTGCGTGATGGTGACGCCGTCCGTGTGCCGCACCCAGATCGGGGCGTGGTCGACGATGGGCTCGCTGGACATGATCACGCCGGCCGCGTGCACACCCATCTGCCGGACCAGGCCCTCCACACCCTTGGCGGTGTCGATGACCTTCTTCACGTCCGGCTCGTTCTCGTACATCGCCCGGATCTCGCCGGCCTCGCTGTAGCGCGGGTGCGAGGGGTCGGTGATGCCGTTGAGGTCGATGCCCTTGCCGAGGACGTCGGCGGGCATGGCCTTGGTGAGCCGGTCGCCCATGGCGTACGGGTAGCCGAGGACGCGGGCGGAGTCCTTGATGGCGTTCTTCGCCTTGATCTTGCCGTACGTGCCGATCATGGCGACCTTGTCGGCGCCGTACTTCTCGGTCACGTACCGGATCACCTCGACGCGCCGGCGCTCGTCGAAGTCGATGTCGACATCGGGCATCGAGATGCGCTCGGGGTTGAGGAAGCGCTCGAAGATCAGTCCGTGCGGGATGGGGTCGAGGTCGGTGATGCCCATGGCGTACGCGACGATCGAGCCGGCCGCGGAGCCTCGGCCGGGGCCGACCGCGATGCCCTGCTTCTTCGCCCACATGATGAAGTCGGCGACGACGAGGAAGTAGCCCGGGAAGCCCATCGAGATGATCGTGTCCATCTCGTACTCGACCTGCTTCATGCGGTCGTCCGGGATGCCGTCGGGGAAACGACGGTGCATGCCGCGCATGGTCTCCTCGCGGAACCAGGTGACCTCGGTGTATCCCTCGGGGATGTCGAACTTCGGCATGAGGTTCTTGGCCTCGAACATGCCGGCGGTGTCGATCTGCTGGGCGACCAGGAGCGTGTTGGCGCACCCCTCCTGCCAGGCGTCCGAGGAGTCGATGGCGTACATCTCGTCCGTGGACTTCAGGTAGTAGCCGGTGCCGTCGAACTTGAAGCGGTCCGGGTCGGAGAGGTTCTTGCCGGTCTGGATGCACAGCAGCGCGTCATGGGCGGTCGCCTCGTGCGCGTACGTGTAGTGCGAGTCGTTGGTGACCAGCGGCGGGATGCCGAGCTTCTTGCCGATCTCCAGGAGCCCGTCGCGGACCCGGCGCTCGATCTCGATGCCGTGGTCCATCAGCTCCAGGAAGTACCGGTCCTTGCCGAAGATGTCCTGGTACTCGGACGCGGACTTCAGGGCCTCGTCGAACTGGCCGAGGCGCAGCCGGGTCTGCAGCTCACCGGAGGGGCAGCCGGTGGAGGCGATCAGACCCTCGGACCACTGGGAGATGGTCTCCTTGTCCATCCGGGGCCACTTCTGCAGCCAGCCCTCGGCGTAGGCGTCGGAGGAGAGCTTGAAGAGGTTGTGCAGTCCGGTGGCGTTCGCCGCCCAGATCGTCTTGTGGGTGTAACCACCCGAACCGGAGACGTCGTCCTTCTTCTGGTGCGGCTGGCCCCACTGGATCTTCCGCTTGTTGCGCCGGGACTCGGGGGCGACGTACGCCTCGATGCCGATGATCGGCGTGACGCCGGCCTTCTTGGCCGAGTGGAAGAAGTCGTACGCGCCGTGGAGGTTGCCGTGATCGGACATGGCGATATGGGTCATGCCCATCTCGTTGCACGCGTTGAACATGTCCTTGAGCCGCGCGGCACCGTCCAGCAGCGAGTACTGGGTGTGTACGTGAAGGTGCGTGAAGGGCGGCTTGGTCACGGCGAGAGCTCTCCAATGAAGTTTTGGGGGAACAGCGTCGAAGTCTACGTCTCCGCACTGACAGCGGGTGGGCACTCGGGGGTACCGTCGCGCGTTGAGAGCGTCAGAACGCCCGTCCTAATTGTCATGAACAGTCTTGCACCAGGAGGCACCTCGAATGTCGGTCCCCCAGCCCACCGCCGCCGCACGCGGTGAGCAGATACTCACCGTCTTCGACACCGCCTTCGGTGACCTTCTCGCCGCCGACCCGGCCGCCTTCCGCGTGAAGTTCCGCAAGATGGCCGGTTCCGCCTTCGCCTTCTACCGGGGCACGGCGTGCCTTTTCTACGCCGACCTGGAGCAGGAGCAGCACGGCGGGCCGTACCTGGACGAGCGGACCGGCCGGGTGTGGATCCACGGCGATCTGCACGCCGAGAACTTCGGCACGTACATGGACGCCAACGGCCGGCTGATCTTCAACGTCAACGACTTCGACGAGGCGTACGTCGGCCCCTTCACCTGGGACCTGAAGCGGCTCTCCGCCTCCCTCGCGCTGATCGGCTACACGAAGGCGCTCAGTGACGAGCAGATCACGGAGCTGGTACGGATCTACGCCGCCGCCTACCGGGAGCGCATCCACGCCCTGGCGGTCGGCGCCAAGGACGACGAGGTTCCGCCCTTCACCCTCGACACGGCCGAGGGCCCGCTCCTGGACGCCCTGCGGGACGCGCGCTCGCTGACCCGCTTCGGGCTCCTGGAGTCGATGACCGAGATCCGTGAGTTCGAGCGCCGGTTCTCCGGCGGCGGCGGCTCCATCGAGCTGGACGCGGCGACGCGCTACAAGGTGCTGGCGGCCTTCGACGGCTATCTGGAGACCCTGCCGGAGTCCTCGCTCGCGCGCCCCGACTCGTACCGGGTCAAGGACGTCGTCGGGCGGCGCGGGATCGGGATCGGCTCGGCCGGTCTCCCCTCGTACAACATCCTCCTGGAGGGCAACAGCGACGCCCTGGAGAACGACGTCGTGATCTACATGAAGCAGGCGCAGACGCCTGCGGTCTCGCGCCATGTGACGGACGCGGCGGTACGGGAGTACTTCCAGCACGAGGGCCACCGCACGGTCATCTCCCAGCGGGCGCTCCAGGCGCACGCGGACCCGTGGCTGGGCTGGACAGAGATCGAAGAGGGAGGGCGCCGGGTCGGGCAGCTGGTCGCGGAGGTCTCGCCGTACGCGGTGGACCTGGACTGGTCGGACATCGACGACCCGGTGGAGATCGCGGCGACCGTGGCCGACCTGGGGCGGGCGACGGCGACGATGCACGCGGCGGCGGACGACTCCAGCGGCCACTCCCTGGTGCCGTTCTCGACGGAGCGGGCCATCGACGCGGCGATCGCGGCCGACGAGGAGGGCTTCGGGGACCTGCTCGTCGATTTCGCCCACAGCTACGGGGCACGCGCGCGTGCGGACCACCAGATCTTCGTGGACCTGTTCCGCAACGGCCGGATACCGGGCCTGTAGGCCGCGTTCACAGCTCGTCCTTAAGGGCGTCTTACAGGAAGGCATGGCACACTCTCCTCCGCTATGGACATATCAGGGAAGCGGCTCAGGGGGCTGCGGGCGGCGCTCTTCACGGCACTGGTCGTGACGCTGTCCGCCGGTGCCCATGTGCTGCTGTCCCAGGTGCCGCTGCCCCTGCTGACCGTGGGCCTGCTCTCGGCCGGTGTCTTCGCCGTCGCGTACGCGCTGGCCGGCCGGGAGCGCGGGTTCGGCCCGATCGCGGCGCTGCTCGTCCCGTTGGAGCTGGCCGCCGACACGGTGTTCACCGCCGGGCAGACGGTCTGTTACGGACCGTCCGGCGGGCCGGTCACCGGGTCGCTGCGCGCGGTGGGCGTGGACGTGGACGTGCTGTGCGGCGGTGCCCTCGGCACCCCGCTGCCGGGCGTCGCCGCCCCCGGCAGCGGTACCGCGGCCGCCCTGCTGAACTCCCCCGCCCCGGGCCTGCCGTGGCTGCTGCTCGCCGCCCATGTGTCGGTCGGTCTCTTCGCGGCGGCCTGGCTGCGGCACGGCGAGCGGGCGCTCGCCCAGCTGCTCGCCGCGGTGGCGGCCTGCGCGTTCCGGCCCCTGATGCTCGTGGCCGCGCTCTTCGGCACGCCCCGCCGTGTGCCCGGGCGCGCCGGTCGCCGCTCGGACCGGCCACGCCGGTCCCGTACCCGCCTTCTCGTGCACTCCGTCGGACGGCGGGGACCGCCGCGCCCGGGCTTCGCACTCGCCTGAGCCATCGCAGCTCCCACCCCTTTCGCCCGTTCCGGGCTCACGACTTTCACGGAGATCACGATCATGAGCGCACGCAACAGCCACGCCAACAAGGCGGCCGCCCGCGAGCGGCTGCGCATCGAGCGCGAACGCCAGGCCAAGAAGGAGAAGACGCGCCGTCAGGTGACCGTCGCCGTGTCGGCCGTCGCCGTCCTGGCGGTCGCCGGCGGTGTCGGCTACGCCGTCGTCCAGGCCAACAAGCCGTCCCAGTGGGAGGCGGCGGCCAAGGAGTCGAAGGTCACCGCGCCCAGGAACACCGAGGGCGAGAACGGCACGACGGTCGTCATCGGCAAGCCGGCAGCGAAGAAGACCCTGGAGATCTACGAGGACTCGCGCTGCCCGGTGTGCGCGCAGTTCGAGCAGCAGGTGGGCGCGATCGTCGACAAGGACGTCACGGACGGCAAGTACAAGGTCAAGTACGTCGGCGCCACCTTCATCGACAACGCCGACCAGGGCGAGGGCTCGAAGAACGCCCTGTCGGCGCTCGGTGCGGCGCTGAACGTGAGCCCTGAGGCGTTCATGAAGTACAAGGCGGCGCTGTACTCCACGCAGTTCCACCCGGAGGAGAGCCAGGACAAGTTCGCCAAGGACTCCTACCTCCTGGAGATCGCGGACTCGGTCCCGGCGCTGAAGGGGAACGCGGAGTTCAAGAAGAACGTGGAGAACGGCACCTTCGATGCCTGGGCGATGAAGATGTCCGCGGCGTTCGACAAGAGCGGGGTGACGGGGACGCCGACGCTGAAGATGGACGGCAAGACGCTGACGGCCGAGGGCAGCAAGAACCCGCCGCTGACGGTGGAGGAGTTCAACGCGGCGCTCACCCCGGCGCTCAAGGGCTGACCGCACGCAACGCCGGTACGGGTCCGTGGGAGTTCGCTCCCGCGGACCCGCCCGTTTTCTCCGGCCGGTCACTGCCCGCCGATCACCACCGGCCGATCACCACCGGCCGATCACGACCGCGGGGCGACGAGTGTGAGAACTTTCGGTACTCGTCTGCGCGTTCGGCGTACTGGTCAGTAATCTGACTGCCCGTGACCAGTCGACACATATCTCCCGCCCCCACCCGCCGCACCGTCGTGAAGGCCGCCGCCGTCACGGCCGTCACCGCCCCGGCCCTGGTGGGCGCCGCCTCCCCCGCGCTCGCGGACTCCGAGGCCCCCGCGTTCCTGCACGGTGTCGCCTCCGGCGACCCGCTGCCCGACGGCGTCCTGCTCTGGACGCGCGTCACCCCCACCTCCGACGCCACGCCCGGTTCGGGCAGAGGCCCCGACGTCACGGTCGGCTGGGAGGTCGCCGAGGACCGGGACTTCACCCGGACCGTCGCCCGCGGCACCGCGACCGCGACGACCGCCTCGGACCACACGGTGAAGGTGGACGTCCGGGGTCTGCGCCCCGCCACCGCCCACTGGTTCCGCTTCACGGCCGGCGACACCGTCTCCCCCGTCGGCCGCACCCGCACCACCCCGGCCGCCGACGCCACCACCCCCGGCGTCCGCTTCGGCGTGGTCTCCTGCGCCAACTGGGAGTCCGGCCACTTCTCCGCGTACCGCCATCTCGCGGCCCGCGCGGACCTGGACGCGATCCTCCATCTCGGCGACTACATCTACGAGTACGCGGCCGGCGCCTACCCGGAGGCCCAGTACTCCGTACGGCAGCACGAGCCCAAGCACGAGATCGTCTCGCTCGCCGACTACCGCACCCGGCACGCCACGTACAAGACGGACGCGGACCTCCAGGCGCTGCACGCGGCCCACCCCGTGATCGCGATCTGGGACGACCACGAGGTCGCCAACGACGCCTGGTCGGGCGGGGCGGAGAACCACACGCCGGGCGCCGAGGGCGAGTGGGCGGCCCGGGTCGCCGCCGCCAAGCAGGCGTACTTCGAGTGGATGCCGGTCCGCGCCTCGACCGAGGGCACGGTCTACCGGCGGCTGCGCTTCGGCAAGCTCGCCGATCTGCACCTGCTCGACCTGCGTTCGTTCCGTTCCCAGCAGGCGAAGACCGGCAGCGGCTCGGTCGACGACCCGGAGCGTACGATCACCGGCCGCGCGCAGCTGGACTGGCTGAAGTCGGGCCTCGCAGGCTCGGACGCCACGTGGAAGCTGGTCGGCACCTCGGTGATGATCTCGCCGGTCGCCTTCGGCTCGCTGCCGGCCCATCTCCTCGGCCCGCTGGCCGAACTGCTCGGTCTGCCGAAGGAGGGGCTCGCGGTCAACGTCGACCAGTGGGACGGCTACACGGACGACCGCAAGGAGCTGCTCGCGCATCTGACCCAGCGGTCCATCCGGAACACCGTCTTCCTGACCGGCGACATCCACATGGCCTGGGCCAACGACGTTCCGCTGCGGGCGGCGACGTACCCGCTGTCGGAGTCGGCGGCGACCGAGTTCGTGGTGACGTCCGTGACCTCGGACAACATCGACGACATGCTCCACGTGGCGCCGGGCACGCTCTCCCTGGTGGCGGCCGGGGCGGTCAGGGCCGCCAACCGCCATGTGAAGTGGGTGGACATGGACCACCACGGCTACGGCGTCCTCGACGTGACCGCCGAGCACTCGCAGATGGACTACTACACGATCTCCGACAAGGCGGACGCGGACGCGACGACCGCCTGGGCGCGCTCCTACCGGACGCGGAACGGAACGCAGCGGGTCGAGCGGGTGTACCAGCCGGTGCGCTGAGCTTGCGGCCATCTTGCGCTGACATGACGTCATGGTTGATTTTCAGCCATGATCCATCATGTTAACGAGAGATCACATCGCTACGGCGGGTGGTGAATTCGGGCGATCGAAACCGGACACACCACCCGCCTTCGTCACTTTGTTCGTTACGTCCACGTCTCAAACTCTGGGAAGGGCGGAAGATTTTCTTCCCGATGCCCCGATTTGCACCAGGAATGATTGGGCTTGATCGGTGCTCAACAACGTCTGACATGGACCCGTAATCTCCCCGCGGTGGCGAGGAAGTGCCTCTCCACAACCCCCCGCGAGGAGTCACCTGTGCGTGCTCTTGTTCGTATATCGCCGCGTATGACACGTCGTATATTCGGCACTGCCGTGATGGCCGGAACCCTGGCCCTGGCCCCCCTCTCCGCCCCCTCGGCGACCCCGGCGACCACCACCTCCGCCGCCGGCCTCTCCGCCGAGGAGTGCGTGGAGGAGGCGGACACCCACTCCGCCGCCCGCAAGTCCCGTGGCGCCGACACCCACGCCGCCGAGCCCAACGAGGTCTCCGCCGCCCAGGCCAAGGCCATGGACGCGGACCTGAAGAAGAGACTGGAGTCGGTCCGCGCCAGCGGCATGAACTCCACCGCCGCCGTGGTGAACATCCCGGTCTACTTCCACGTCATCCACAGCGGTACGACGGGCAAGCTGACCGCGACCGACATCAACAACCAGATGGCCGTCCTGAACTCCGCCTTCGGCGGCCAGGGCACCGGCAACGTGAACACCAACTTCCAGTTCACCCTTGCCGCGACGACCTACACGGACAACGCCACCTGGTACAACCTGGCCTCCGGCTCGCAGGCCGAGAAGGACATGAAGTCCACCCTCCGCCAGGGCGGCGCGGGCGCGCTGAACTTCTACACCGCCAACCTCAGCGGCGGCCTGCTCGGCTGGGCGACCTTCCCGTCCTCGTACAACTCCAACCCGTCGATGGACGGCGTCGTCGTCCTCGACGCCTCGCTGCCGGGCGGCTCCGCGGCCAACTACAACGAGGGCGACACCGCGACCCACGAGGTCGGCCACTGGATGGGCCTGTACCACACGTTCCAGGGCGGCTGCAACGGCAACGGCGACTACGTCTCGGACACGCCGGCCGAGAAGAGCCCGGCGTACCAGTGCCCGACCGGCCGTGACAGCTGCGCGTCCAAGACCGGTGTGGACCCGATCCACAACTTCATGGACTACACGTACGACAACTGCATGTACCAGTTCACCACGGGCCAGGTCACGCGGATGAACGACGCCTGGATCGCGTACCGCGCCGGCTGACACACCGTCTGACACCCCGTCTGACGGAAGAGGGTGCGGCGGGAGAGCCCCCGCCGCACCCTCTCACGCGTTCTCTCAGGCGTCCTGGAGGCTCTCCAGGAACGCCAGCGCGATCGCCCAGGTCTGCTCGGCGGCGGCCTCGTCCCAGTCCGGCAGGTCCGGGTCGGTGAACAGATGCCCGGCGCCCGGGTAGCGGTAGACCTCCACATCGGCCCCCGCCTTCCCCATCGCCAGATACCAGGACGTCAGCCAGTCCTGCGGCTCGAAGGGGTCCGGATCGGCGATGTGCAGCTGTACGGGAAGGTCGTCGACGGACGCGTTCTCGGCGATGTCCGAGGTGCCGTGCAGCAGGAGCAGCCCGCGCGCCTTGTCGTCCCCCAGGGCCAGGGTCTGCGCGACCGAGGCGCCGAACGAGAAGCCCGCGTAGACCAGACCGCGTTCCGAGTACGGAGCGGCGGCCAGGATCGCCCGCTTCAGCAGCTCCTCCTTGCCGATCTCGTCCTTGATCGCCATGCCCTCTTCGACGGTCCCGGCGGTCCGGCCCCCGAAGAGGTCCGGCACGTGCACCTGGTGTCCGGCGGCCCGCAGCCGCTCGGCCGCGGCCTCCACCGCCGGACGCAGACCGTAGGTCGAGTGGAAAAGCATGATGTCCATGCGGCCCATCCTGCCAGCCGCTAAAGCGCGCGCCGCATCGACCGGTGCGGGATGCCCGCGTCCGGGAACTCGGGCCCGTACGCCTCGTAGCCGAGCCGCTCGTAGAACCCGAGCGCATGCGTCTGCGCGTGCAGGTCCACCGCCGTCAGACCCCGCTCGCGCGCCGCGTCCTCGATGGCACGGACGAGCGCCGCGCCTACCCCGAGACCGCGCGCGGCCTTGGTCACCGCGAGCCGCCCCAGCGAACCGACGGAGGCGTCGCCACCCGTCTTGCCGAGCGCGTCGTCGCCGTACAGCAGCCGGCCCGTACCCAGCGACAGCCCGTCCTCGCGGACGGCGAGGACGTGCACGGCCGTCTCGTCGTACCGGTCGTACTCGATCTCCTGCGGCACGTTCTGCTCGACCACGAAGACCTCGCGGCGGACCGCGAAGCAGGCGTCCCGGTCGTCGGGGGCGATCGCCTCGCGGACTTCGTAGCCGGCGCTCACGCGCTCTCCGCCTCGATCCGGTCCAGCGCGTTCTGCAGGTCCGCCGGGTACGTGCTCTCGAACTCGACCCAGCGCCCGTCCGACGGGTGCTCGAAGCCGAGCCGTACGGCGTGCAGCCACTGGCGGGTCAGCCCGAGCCGCTTGGCCATCGTCGGGTCCGCCCCGTAGGTGAGGTCGCCGACGCACGGGTGGCGGTGGGCCGACATGTGCACGCGGATCTGGTGCGTACGGCCGGTCTCCAGCTTGATGTCGAGCAGCGAGGCTGCGCGGTACGCCTCGATCAGGTCGTAGTGCGTCACCGACGGCTTGCCGTCGGCGGTCACGGCCCACTTGTAGTCGTGCTGGGGGTGGCGCCCGATCGGCGCGTCGATCGTGCCGCTCATCGGGTCCGGGTGCCCCTGGACCAGCGCGTGGTAGCGCTTGTCGACGACCCGCTCCTTGAACTGCGCCTTGAGCAGCGTGTACGCCCGCTCGGACTTGGCGACGACCATGAGCCCCGACGTACCGACGTCGAGCCGGTGCACGATCCCCTGGCGCTCGGCGGCGCCGGAGGTGGAGATGCGGTACCCGGCGGCGGCGAGGCCGCCGATGACCGTCGTCCCGGTCCAGCCGGGGCTCGGGTGCGCGGCGACGCCGATCGGCTTCATGATCACGACGATGTCGTCGTCGTCGTGGATGATCTCCATGCCCTCGACGGGCTCGGCCACGATCTGCACGGGCGCCGGGGCCCCGGGCATCTCGACCTCGAGCCACGCACCGCCGCTCACTCGCTCGGACTTGCCGACGACGGAGCCGTCGACCAGGACCTTGCCGGAGGCGGCCAGCTCCGCGGCCTTCGTACGGGAGAACCCGAACATACGGGCGATGGCGGCGTCGACGCGCTCGCCCTCAAGGCCATCGGGAACGGGCAGGGTGCGGATCTCGGGACTCGTACTCACCCGTCGAGTATGCCTTGTCAGTCCTTATGGACGGTGCCGTCGGGGTCCAGGCCCCGGAACGAGAGGATCACGATCAGGAAGCCGCCGCAGACGATCGCCGAGTCCGCGAGGTTGAAGACGGCGAAGTGCGCGGGCGCGATGAAGTCGACGACCGCGCCCTCGAAGACGCCCGGCGAGCGGAAGATCCGGTCGGTCAGGTTGCCCAGCGCACCGCCGAGCAGCAGCCCGAGCGCGATCGCCCACGAGGTGCTGTAGAGCTTCCGGGCCAGCCGGATGATCACAACGATCACCGTCGCGGCGATGCAGGTGAAGATGATCGTGAAGGCCTCGCCCATGCCGAAGGCCGCGCCCGGGTTCCGGATCGCCTCGAACCTCAGCAGGTCGCCGATCACCTGGATCGGCTCGTGGCCCTCCAGCTTGGCGACCACGAGCATCTTGCTGCCGAGGTCGAGCAGGTACGCGACCAGCGCCACGACGAGCAGCGCGACGATCTTGCGCTTACCCTTCGGCTGCTCGGCCGGGGCCTGGGCCGCTGCCTCGCCGCCCACGCCGTCCGCCGCGCCGTCCGCAGCGCCGTTCGCGTCTGAATCCGGCGTACCGATGATGCGCTCCGCCTCTGCCACGTGAGTCCCTCAACCTAGGTGCCCTGACTGTGCACGAGGGTACGGCACACCCCTTCGGGACCGTCAGCCGCGGCGTTCCTGCTTCTGCTTGTCCTCGACGCAGAGCGTGGCCCGGGGAAAGGCCTGCATGCGCGCCTTGCCGATCGGCTTGCCACACACCTCGCAGAGGCCGTACGTGCCCGCGTCGAGGCGCTCCAGGGCGTGCTCGGACTGCTCCAGCATCTCGCGGGCGTTGGCGGCCAGGGCGAGCTCGTGCTCACGCTGGATGTTCTTGGTGCCGGTGTCGGCCTGGTCGTCACCGGCGCCGTCCCCGGAGTCCCGCATGAGACCGGTCAGCTCCTCCTGGGAGTGGAGCAGCTCCGCCCGGAGCCGGAGGACCTCGCTCTCGAGCCCTGCCCGGGCCTCGGCGACCTCCGCGGGGGTCCAGGGCTCCTCTCCGGGGCGTACGGCCAGCTCACCGGTACGCGCCTGGGGAACCGCGGCCTCGCTCTCGGCCGTCGTGACGCCACCCGCGGTCTTCTTCGCTGCCACTGTCCCGGCTCCTGTCTGCTCCACCTGCGCCGCGGAAGCGGCCTTCTTCTTGACTGCGGTCTTCTTCACGGCGGCCTTCTTGGCGGCCGGGGCCTTCTTGGCCGGCGGAGCCTTCTCGGCGGCCGCGGCCTTCTTCGCCGGCGGAGCCTTCTCGGCGGCCGCGGCCTTCTTCGCCGGCGGAGCCTTCTTGGCAGCCGCCTTCGCGGCCTTCTTCACCGGGGCTTTCTTTGCAACGGTCTTCTTCGCCACGGCCTTCGTGGCCGGGGCTTTCTTCACCGAGGCGGCGCTCGCCGATGCGGACTTCTTCACGGCGGCCTTCTTCACGGCGGTCTTCTTCACGGCGGTCTTCTTCGCGGCGGTCTTCTTCGCGACGGTCTTCTTCGCGACGGTCTTTACGGCGGTCTTCTTCACCGGGGCGGCGTTCGCCGTCTCCGCCACGGCCTTGGCAGTCGTCCTGGCCGTCGTCTTGCGTGCAGGGGTCTTCTTGGCGGCCGCCTTCTGCGCGACCGTCGTCTTCTTGCCGGTGACGTCCTTGGCCGCCCCGCCCGCACCGGCGGTCGAGGTCTTCTTCGCGGCGGTCTTCTTCGCCACCATGTCGCGGCCCCTTCACATTTTGTGATCTTGCTCGCGAATCGTGCTGGGACGATAAATCGGCCCCAGGCCCGCGGCAACGGGGCACGCCGCCGTTCGCACCCGCCCATGCCCGCGGCATGGCCGGTCTGCCTCCGTTGTGCCCAGCTCCCCGCCCGGTAATCCGCCCCACGACGACGGCCGAAGACGGGTGGGGCCCGTATGGCCATTCGGGTCACGCGCACCCGCCTCGCGCCCCACCGGAAAAGCGGTCTGCCGAGCCGGTCCCGGCCCCGTACACTGGGCGGAGCGAAAGGCTTGGATGGGGACGAGTAGCGTCGTACGCAGCCATGAGCGACCCGGGGACGGTGAGAGCCCGGGGGCGAGCCCGATGTGAAGCATCACCCCGGAGCCGCCGGAAGAAAGCCGTCAGGCGACTAGAACCGGCATCGCGACCCCAATGAGGGGGCCACGGGCACACCGCCCGGGGCCAAGGAGGGTGGTACCGCGGGAGCCGCGCAGCACGGCGCTCTCGTCCCTCCGGACGGAAACGAAGCAGTCCGCCGGAGGAAGATCGATGACGCAGTACCGCCAGGTGCCCGCCCAGGTCGACCTGCCCGCGCTCGAGCACGCCGTGCTCGATTTCTGGCGCGAGAGCAAGGTCTTCGCCAAGACCCTGGAGCAGTCCGAGGGCCGCCCCGAGTGGGTGTTCTACGAGGGCCCGCCCACCGCCAACGGCATGCCCGGCGCCCACCACATCGAGGCCCGCGTCTTCAAGGACGTCTTCCCCCGGTTCCGGACCATGCGCGGCTATCACGTGGCCCGCAAGGCCGGCTGGGACTGCCACGGCCTGCCGGTCGAGCTCGCCGTCGAGAAGGAGCTCGGCTTCTCCGGCAAGAAGGACATCGAGGAATACGGCATCGCCGCGTTCAACGACAAGTGCCGCGAGTCCGTGACCCGGCACACCGACGCCTTCGCCGAGCTGACGACGCGCATGGGCTACTGGGTCGACCTGGACGACGCGTACCGGACGATGGACCCGGAGTACATCGAGTCGGTCTGGTGGTCGCTCAAGCAGATCTTCGACAAGGGCCTGCTGGTCCAGGACCACCGCGTCGCCCCGTGGTGCCCGCGCTGCGGCACCGGCCTCTCGGACCACGAGCTGGCGCAGGGGTACGAGACGGTCGTCGACCCCTCCGTCTTCGTCCGCTTCCCGCTGACCTCCGGCCCGCTGGCCGGCCAGGCAGCGCTCCTGGTCTGGACGACGACCCCCTGGACCCTGGTGTCCAACACGGCGGTCGCCGCGCACCCCGAGGTCACGTACGTGGTCGCCACGGACGGCGACGAGAAGCTTGTCGTCGCCGCGCCGCTGCTCGACAAGGCGCTCGGCGAGGGCTGGGTGACCACGGGCGAGTCCTTCACGGGTGCGGAGATGGAGCGCTGGGCGTACGAGCGGCCCTTCTCCCTCGTCGAGTTCCCGGACGGCGCCGATGCCCACTACGTGGTGAACGCCGAGTACGTCACGACCGACGACGGTACGGGTCTGGTCCACCAGTCCCCGGCCTTCGGTGAGGACGACCTCAAGGTCTGCCGCTCGTACGGCATGCCGGTCGTGAACCCGGTCCGTCAGGACGGCACCTTCGAGGAGGACGTGCCGCTGGTCGGCGGGGTCTTCTTCAAGAAGGCCGACGAGGCGCTGACGGCCGACCTGAAGGCGCGCGGCCTGCTCTTCAGGCACGTCCCGTACGAGCACAGCTACCCGCACTGCTGGCGCTGCCACACGGCGCTGATCTACTACGCGCAGCCGTCCTGGTACATCCGTACGACCGCCGTGAAGGACCGTCTTCTCCAGGAGAACGAGAAGACGAACTGGTTCCCGGAGTCGGTCAAGCACGGCCGTTTCGGCGACTGGCTGAACAACAACATCGACTGGGCCCTCTCCCGCAACCGCTACTGGGGCACGCCGCTGCCGGTCTGGCGCTGTGAGGACGACCACCTCACGTGCGTGGGCTCGCGCGCCGAGCTGACCGAGCTGACGGGCACGGACCAGTCGGAGCTCGACCCGCACCGCCCGTACATCGACGACGTCACGTTCCCGTGCCCGAGCTGCTCGAAGACGGCGACCCGCGTCCCCGAGGTGATCGACGCCTGGTACGACTCGGGCTCGATGCCGTTCGCGCAGTGGGGCTACCCGTACAAGAACAAGGATCTCTTCGAGAAGCGCTACCCGGCGCAGTTCATCTCGGAGGCGATCGACCAGACGCGTGGCTGGTTCTACACGCTGATGGCGGTCGGCACGCTGGTGTTCGACAGGTCCTCGTACGAGAACGTGGTCTGCCTGGGCCTCATCCTCGCCGAGGACGGCCGCAAGATGTCCAAGCACCTGGGCAACATCCTCCAGCCGATCGAGCTGATGGACGAGCACGGCGCCGACGCGGTCCGCTGGTTCATGGCGGCCGGCGGCTCGCCGTGGGCGGCCCGCCGGGTCGGCCACGGCACGATCCAGGAGGTGGTGCGGAAGACCCTCCTCACCTACTGGAACACGGTCGCCTTCCAGGCGCTGTACGCCCGTACGTCCGGCTGGGCGCCGAGCGCTTCGGACCCGGCGCCGGCGGAGCGCTCGGTCCTGGACAGGTGGCTGCTGTCCGAGCTGAACACGCTGGTGTCCGAGGTCACCGAGGCGCTGGAGTCGTACGACACGCAGCGGGCGGGCAAGCTGATCTCCGGGTTCGTGGACGACCTGTCGAACTGGTACGTGCGGCGTTCGCGGCGCCGGTTCTGGCAGGGCGATGCGGCGGCCCTCCGCACCCTCCACGACGTGATCGAGACGGTCACCCGCCTGATGGCCCCGCTGACCCCCTTCATCACGGAGCGGGTGTGGCAGGACCTGGTGGTTCCGGTGACGCCGGAGGCCCCGGAGTCGGTCCACCTGTCGACGTGGCCGGAGCCGGAGCGGTCGCTGGTCGACCCGGCTCTCTCGACCCAGATGGTGCTGGTGCGGCGTCTGGTGGAGCTGGGCCGGGCGACGCGGGCGGAGTCGGGCGTGAAGACCCGTCAGCCGCTGTCGCGTGCGCTGGTGGCGGCGACGGGCTTCGCGGACCTGTCGCCGGAGCTTCAGTCCCAGATCACGGAAGAACTGAACGTGACGTCCGTGGCGTCCCTCTCCGAGGTCGGCGGCAGCCTGGTCGACACCACCGCCAAGGCCAACTTCCGTGCCCTGGGCAAGCGCTTCGGCAAGGGCGTCCAGGACGTGGCGAAGGCGATCGCGGCGGTGGACGCGGCGGAGCTGTCGCTGGCGCTGCGCGAGGCCGGCGAGGCGGTCCTGGAGGTGAACGGTGAGACGCTCTCCCTCACCCCGGAGGAGGTCATCATCACCGAGACCCCGCGCGAGGGCTGGTCGGTCGCCTCGGACGCGGGCGCGACGGTCGCGCTGGACCTGGAGATCACCCCGGAGCTCCGCAAGGCGGGCCTGGCACGTGACGCGATCCGCCTGATCCAGGAGGCCCGCAAGAACAGCGGCCTGGACGTGGCGGACCGCATCGCGCTGCGCTGGACGTCGACCTCCCCGGAAACGACGGAGGCCCTGACGACGCACGCGGCCCTGATCGCGGACGAGGTCCTGGCCACGGACTTCGCGACGACGGAGCCGGACGCCTCCTTCGGCCCCCCCTTCACGGACGAGGGCCTGTCCCTGACGTTCCGCCTCCGCAAGGCGTAAGCGCCCGACGAGAAGGCCCGGCACCAACGTGGTGCCGGGCCTTCTGCGATCCCCCACCCCACCCTCCCCCAGACTCCGTCCGGGGGGACCCCCATCCCGAAACTCTGACGAGACCGGGGCTCCGCCCCCGAACCCCCGAGCGGCAGCTCCGCGCCGCATGCAGCCGGCACCGCAGGGATGCGAGACCAACTCGAAGACCCGAAGCCACCGCGCCGCATCCGGGGTACGAGCCCCCCGGCGCGAAGCCGCCGCTGCCCGCCGGGGCGTGGGAGCGGAGCCGCCGCACAAACCCACTCCCGGGATCTCAGGCGAAGCCTCCACGCCACGAAGCTGCCGCCACCCGCCGGGAGGGGGACCCCCCCGCGGCGCGAAGCCGCCGCTGCCCGCCGGGGCGTGGGGGCGGAGCCGCCGCAGAAACCCACTCCCGGGATCTCAGGCGAAGCCTCCACGGCACGAAGCTGCCGCCCCGCCCAGGGCGGGCGAAGCCCCGCGCCGCGAAGCCGCCGCGCAGGGGGCTGGGGCGGAGCCTCCACTGCAACAACCCCCGGGGTCTGGGGCGGAGCCCCAGTTCGGGAAGGGGCGGGGTGGGGGAAGGGCCCGCCGCAGGCGCCCACCTGGCCGCACCCGCACCCGTACGCGCAGCCACGCGCACGCCCCCGCCCCGCCCACGGCAAAAGGGCCGGGCCCCCGGTAATCCGGGGGCCCGGCCCTTCAAGCCGCCGACGGCTACGCGCTCACCGCGCGAGCGGGCGCCGTCAGTTGTCGTCCTCGTCGATCAGGAAGCCCCGCATCGGCGCCGGCGCCTGCTGCATCGGCTGCGGCGCCTGCGGGCGGACCGGAGCCATCGGCTGGGTCATCGCCGGGGACATCTGCTGCTGGCCGCCGTAGGACGGGGCACCGCCCATGGACGGCGCGCCGCCCATCGTGCCGTTGCCGCCGTACGACGGGGCACCCGCGCCCGCCGAGGCCATCGAGGGCGACGGCGGCAGCGAAGCCGTGGCCGGCGTCCGCGGCGGAGCCAGCGAGTCGTCCGCCTGGGAGTCCAGCTGACGCAGCTGCGACTCCAGGTACGACTTCAGACGCGTACGGTACTCACGCTCGAAGCCCCGCAGGTCCTCGACCTTGCGCTCCAGCGTCGCGCGGGCCGACTCCAGCGAGCCCATCGCCACGCGGTGCTTCTCCTGCGCGTCCCGCTCCAGCGCGTCCGCCTTGGCGCGGGCGTCCCGCTCCAGGCCCTCGGCGCGCGACCGCGCCTCGCCGACGATCTTGTTGGCCTCGGAACGGGCCTCCGCGATCGCCTGGTCGGCCGTCTGCTGGGCCAGCGAGAGCACACGCGCGGCACTGTCGCCACCCGGGCCCTGCTGGGGCTGCTGCATCGGCTGCTGCATCTGCTGCGGGTGACCCATGGGGCCGCCCATCGGCTGACCCATGGGGCCGCCCTGCATCGGGCCGCCCTGCATCTGGCCGGGGCCGGGGCCCATCGGGCCACCCTGCATCGGGCCCGGGCCGTGGCCACCGGGACCGGCGGGAAGCTGCGGCGCACCGGACGGCAGCTGCGGCGGACCCATCTGCGGGGGCTGCTGCTGGACCGGCGGTCCGGATATGGCGGCGGGCACCGGGGCGCCGGGACCGACGGGACGATCCTGCTGCTCCGGGGGCTTGCGCATGCCCTGCTGCTGGTTCTGCGCGGCGGCACGCGTCGCCGCGGCCAGCTTGGCGCGCAGGTCCTCGTTCTCGCGGAGCAGGCGGGTCAGTTCGGCTTCGACCTCATCGAGGAAGGCATCGACCTCGTCCTCGTCATAGCCTTCTCGAAGGCGGACGGTCGTGAACTGCTTGTTCCGCACGTCCTCGGGGGTCAGCGGCATCTCTTCTTCACCTCTACGTAGTCGTCGGCAGTCGGCAAGACCGTATCGTCCACATTCACCTCGCGAAGCCGCTCACGATGGAGATCAGGATGTAGACGATGATCATCAGAACGAAGAAGGACAGGTCGAGTGCCACGCCCCCGAGACGCAGCGGCGGAATGAACCGCCGCAGAAGCTTGAGCGGTGGATCGGTGACAGTGTAGGTGGCCTCCAGAACGACCACCATCGCCTTGCCGGGTTGCCATGAACGCGCGAACTGAAAGACGTAGTCCATGACCAGCCGGAAGATCAGCACGATGAGGAAGCACATCAGCGCGATGTAGACCACCTGTAGTGCGACGCCCATCCCGCGCTTCCCTCTCCCCTGGCTCTCGTGCTCTCGCTTGTCCGGCCTTGCGGCCGGGCCGTTCCGGTCTTCGTGTTCTCAGCTCTGGTTGAAGAATCCGCCCTCTGCGATCCGGGCCTTGTCCTCCGCCGTGACATCGACGTTAGCAGGCGACAACAGGAACACCTTCTGCGTCACGCGCTCAATGCTGCCATGGAGCCCGAAGACGAGTCCGGCGGCAAAGTCGACAAGTCGCTTCGCATCGGTGTCGTCCATCTCCGTGAGGTTCATGATCACCGGGGTGCCCTCACGGAAGTGTTCCCCGATGGTACGGGCTTCGTTGTAGGTCCGCGGGTGCAGCGTGGTGATGCGGTACGGCTCCCGCTCGGACACGACCTTGGGCATGATCACCGGTGCGTTCTTCTCCATGCTCGGACGTTCGGGTGTGATGGATGCCACGGGGGCAATTCGGGCAGGACGTCCGCTTTCCGCGTGTACCGGGACAGACTGGGCGACGGGCTCACGCGGGGCGGGCGGCTGCACCACGCGGACCGGTTCCTGCCGCTCGATCTGCCGCGGGGGCTGATGGCGCCGCTCACGCTCGGGTTCGGGTTCCAGCTCGGGTTCGAAGTCGTCGTCGGGGTCGAACCCCCGGCCGTCATACCCATCGTCCTCCACGAGGCCGAGGTAGACCGCCATCTTGCGCATCGCGCCGGCCATTCTCTGAGTCCTCCGCTCTGTGGTGGATCGGCCTCGTCGCCAAGTGCCCGTGATCCACGAGGTCTGCCCGCCGACCGGCGGGAATGACCATATTTTCTGCTGTGGTCCGACTTGCTTCGCGACGTTACCCGAGCCTGGGGCGGACACCCAGTACCGCCGTACCGATGCGCACATGTGTCGCTCCGGCCGCCACGGCCTCTTCGAGGTCCGCACTCATCCCCGCTGACACCATGTTCGCAGCCGGACGGATCGCGCGCAGGTGAGTCGACAAATCCATCAACCTGTCGAACGCCGCACGTTGGCGCCCCGCGTACGGTCCGGCGAGCGGCGCGACGGTCATGAGTCCGTCGAGCCTCAGCGCGGGTGCGGCGTCCACGGCGGCCGCCAACTCCTCGATGTCCTCCGGCGCCACGCCGCCCCTGGCGCCCCGGTGGCCCGACTCGGCGTCGAGCGCGACCTGGACGAGACAGCCGAGTTCGCGCCCGGCCTTCTCCGCCGCCGCCGAGAGGGCGGTGACGAGCTTCAAACGGTCCACGGACTGCACGACATCCGCATAACTCGTCACAGACCGGACCTTATTGGTCTGCAACTGGCCGACGAAGTGCCAGCGGAGGTCCAGATCCGCACAGGCCGCGGCCTTGGGGGCGGCGTCCTGGTCGCGGTTCTCGGCTACGTCCCGTACGCCGAGTTCGTGCAGGATGCGCACATCGCTCGCGGGGTAGGTCTTCGTGACCACGATCAGGGTCACGTCCTCCCGCTCGCGCCCGGCGGCCGCGCAGGCAGCGGAGATTCGTTCCTCCACCCGCGCCAGGTTCTCGGCGAGTTCCGACTTACGGTCCGTCATGTCTCTTCTCGGTTCAACCAGACATATCCCGCGAGTCGCCCCGTGGTGCGATCGCGGCGGTACGAGTAGTGGTCCCCGGACTCGCGGGTGCAGACCGCGCTGGCCCGCCGGTCCCGGATCCCGAGCCGCTCCAACTGCGCGTGGACCCCGGCGGTGACGTCGACGGCCGGGGTGCCCCAGCTCGTCTCGGCGAAGGCGGCCGGCTCGACCGCGGCCACCTCGGCGCGCATCGCCTCCGGCACCTCGTAGCAGCGTCCGCAGACCGCGGGGCCGGTACGGGCGGTCATCCGGGCCGGGTCGGCGCCGAGTTCGATCATGGCCTTCACCGCGGCCGGTACGACCCCGGCGACCATCCCCGGCCGCCCGGCATGAGCGGCGGCGACGACCCCGGCGACCGGGTCGGCGAGCAGGACGGGGGTGCAGTCCGCGGTGAGGACCGCGAGGGCGAGTCCGCGCCGGGTGGTGACGATCGCGTCGACCTCCGGAACCGGTCTGTCGCCCCAGGGTCCGTCGACCACCGCGACATCTGGGCCGTGCACCTGGTTCATCCACACGACCCGGCCGGGGTCGAGCCCCAGGGCTCCGGCCGCCCGCGCCCGGTTGGTGCGTACCGCCTCGGGGTCGTCCCCCACCGCGCCGCCGAGATTGAGCTCCTCGTACGGAACGGCGCTCACCCCGCCCCACCTGTCGGTGAAGGCGAAGTGCGCGCCGCTCACGGGTTCGAGCCGCTCTATCACTTCAAGAAGTCCGGAACGTCCAGCTCTTCGGCCGAGGTGTCCGGGTACGGGCGGGCCGGCGGGACCACCGGCGGGGTGACCGGCGGCAGCGGGCTCTCGGCCGCGGCCACCGGGGCCGGCTCGGCCGGGGCGGCCGACTCGTCCCGCGAGGTGACGCTGCCGAGGCCACCGAGCGGGCGCTCCGTGGCGCGCGGCGCCGGAGCGGGCTCCTCGCGCTTGGCCGAGGCCGAGCTGAGGATGTTGTCCCGGCGGGTCGGCGGCTGGCCGCCGTCGAAGCCGGCCGCGATCACCGTGACCCGGACCTCGTCGCCCAGGGCGTCGTCGATGACGGCGCCGAAGATGATGTTGGCCTCGGGGTGGGCGGCCTCGCTCACCAGCTGCGCGGCCTCGTTGATCTCGAAGAGACCGAGGTCCGAGCCGCCGGAGATGGAGAGCAGCACGCCGCGCGCTCCATCAATGGATGCCTCCAGGAGCGGCGAGGAGATCGCCATCTCGGCCGCCGCCACGGCGCGGTCGTCGCCGCGGGCGGAACCGATGCCCATGAGGGCGGAACCGGCCTCGGACATGACCGACTTGACGTCGGCGAAGTCGAGGTTGATCAGACCGGGGGTGGTGATGAGGTCGGTGATGCCCTGCACACCGCTCAGCAGCACCTGGTCGGCCGACTTGAAGGCGTCGAGCACGGAGACCTGGCGGTCCGAGATCGAGAGCAGCCGGTCGTTCGGGATGACGATGAGGGTGTCGACCTCTTCGCGGAGCTCGGCGATGCCGTCCTCCGCCTGGTTGGCCCGACGGCGTCCCTCGAAGGTGAACGGCCGGGTGACCACACCGATCGTGAGGGCGCCGAGCGAGCGCGCGATGTTGGCCACGACGGGTGCGCCGCCGGTGCCGGTGCCGCCACCTTCGCCGGCGGTGACGAAGACCATGTCGGCCCCCTTGAGGACCTCCTCGATCTCCTCACGGTGGTCCTCTGCCGCCTTGCGACCGACTGCCGGGTTGGCCCCGGCCCCGAGGCCGCGGGTGAGTTCACGGCCGACGTCGAGCTTGACGTCGGCGTCGCTCATCAACAGCGCTTGCGCGTCGGTGTTGATCGCGATGAACTCGACGCCCTTGAGACCGACCTCGATCATTCGGTTGATGGCATTGACACCACCGCCGCCGACACCGATGACCTTGATGACTGCGAGGTAGTTCTGCGGTGCTGCCACGTCGAAGGCCTCTCGCCTCGAGTTACGTGTCGCCGCTTCGCGGTGGTTAGTCGCGCTGCGACGACGGATGCCGATTGGGACGGTCCGAAACGCCGACCCAAACCCTAACGTTGAAGTTTAGGGTTACCAGTGTCTCTGTTCGCTGGACTCTTCCGAACAGGACACTAAGTCGACAAGTGGCGCACGTTCAACGAACACGCCGAACCTCCCGTTTTTCTTTTCACCCTATGTGATCACCCGTAGCGCTGGCCAACCAGGGTGCTGGCCAGCGCGAATGGGCGTCAACTCCCTGATGCGGCCGGGGCCGTGGGGGCGCTTACATCGAAGTGCCCCGCTTTGGGCATCGCCTTCATCAGGGCGGTGAGCACGCGGGCCTTGACGGCGCCGTCCTCTCCGCTGCCCCAGAGGACCGTGCGCCCGCCGCTGAGCTCCAGGGTGATCGAGTCGTACGAGTCGACCCTGACGACACGAGTGTCCCGGGCGATTTTCTCGGGGAGTTCGCCTGTGACGCCCACGGCCTCGAGGAGCAGCCGGTCCTCGTCGAAGCGGCGCAGGCTCGGTGCGGAGGCGGCGTCGAGGACGAGTTCGGGTACGCCTGCGGGCGCTCGGTCCACGGTGGCGAATCGCGTTCCGGCGGAGTCCACTTCGGTGAACTTTCCGCCCTTTTCCACCACCAGAACCGGCTTCCGTTCCGTCACATTCAGACCGATTCCATGCGGCCAGGACCGAACGACCTCGACCGTGTCGATTCGGGGCAGTTTACGCAGCAGCCGTGCCTCGATGGCGCCGGTGTCGACGGAGACGAGCGGAGACCCGATCGGCACGGCGGCGGCCGCCTCCACCTCACGAGGTGTCAGAACGCGCGTGCCGGAGGTCTTCACATGCTCCACCCGCAGCCAGGTGGAGCCGTAGAGCGCCCAGATTCCGCCGGCCACGAGCGCGAGAGCGACGAGGGTGATCAGCAGGAGACGCGGCCCGGGCAGCCGGAATCCACGATTCCGACCCTCCGTCGGCGCCGGCCGTTCCGACGACCCCTTCGGCTCGCGTGTGCCGCGCTTCTCCGCGGTCGTCGGTCCGGACACGTCCCCTGCCTTCCCTCTTCTAGGCTCGCGCGGCGATCGCCTCGTACACCATGCCGACGAGCAGGTCGTCGGCGTCCCGGCGGCCGAACTCGGCGGCGGCACGGGACATCTCGTACAGGCGGTGCGGATCGGCCAGTACGGGCAGGACGTTGCCCTGCACCCACTGCGGCGACAGCTCCGCGTCGTCGACGAGCAGTCCGCCGCCCGCCTTGACCACCGGCTGGGCGTTGAGCCGCTGTTCGCCGTTGCCGATCGGCAGCGGGACGTACGCGGCGGGGAGCCCGACGGCGGAGAGTTCGGCGACGGTCATCGCGCCCGCGCGGCAGAGCATCATGTCGGCAGCGGCGTACGCGAGGTCCATCCGGTCCACGTACGGTACCGGGACGTACGGCGGCATCCCGGGCATGTTGTCGACACGCGGCAGCTCGTTCTTCGGGCCGACCGCGTGCAGGATCTGGATACCGGAGCGCTGGAGCACCGGGGCGATCTGCTGGACCACCTCGTTGAGCCGGCGCGCACCCTGCGAGCCGCCGGAGACGAGCAGCGTCGGCAGGTTCGGGTCGAGACCGAAGGCGGCACGCGCCTCGGGCCGCATCCGGGCCCGGTCCAGGGTGGCGATGGTGTGCCGCAGCGGGATGCCGATGTAGCGGGCATTGCGGAGCTTGGAGTCCGGGGTGGCGACGGCGACCCCGGCCGCGTACCGCGAACCGATCTTGTTGGCCAGGCCGGGCCGGGCGTTGGCCTCGTGGACCACGATCGGCACCCCGAGGCGCTTGGCCGCGAGATAGCCGGGCAGGGCCACGTAGCCGCCGAAGCCGACCACGCAGTCCGCCTTGGTGCGCTCCAGGATCTGCTCCGCCGCCTTGATGGTGCCGCGCAGCCGCCCGGGGACGGTGATCAGCTCAGGGGTGGGTTTGCGCGGCAGCGGCACGGCAGGGATGAGCGCCAGCTCGTAGCCCCGCTCGGGCACGAGCCGGGTCTCCAGGCCCTTCTCCGTGCCGAGCGCCGTGATCCCCACGCTCGGGTCCTGCCTGCGCAGGGCGTCCGCGAGGGCGAGCGCGGGCTCGATGTGGCCGGCGGTCCCCCCACCGGCGAGTACGACATGCACCGAAATTCACCGCTCTCCGGACGGACGCTTCTTGACGCGCCGTCGCATCGACTTCCATCTCACCCCGGCCCGCCTGCCCCAGCCGGGGCGCCGCATGGCCAGAGCCGCTTTCGCGGCGGGATCCTGTCGCGCGAAGGCGATGAGGAGCCCGACGGCGAACATGGTCGGCAGCAGGGCCGACCCCCCGTACGAGAACAGCGGGAGCGGGACTCCGGCGATCGGCAGCAGGCCGAGCACCGCACCGATGTTGATCACGGCCTGCGCCGTGATCCAGGTGGTCACGCCTCCCGCGGCGTACCTCACGAAGGGGTCCTCCGTGCGTCCGGCCACGCGGATACCCGCATAGCCTAGAGCCGCGAACAGGGCGAGTACCGACAGCGTCCCCGCCAGACCCAGTTCCTCCCCGGTGACGGCGAAGATGAAGTCGGTGTGCGCTTCGGGTAGTTGGCCCCATTTTTCCACACTGGCACCCAGACCGGAACCGAACCATCCGCCCGAGGCCAGAGCATAGATCCCATGGGCGGCCTGAAGACAGGGCGCGCCCTCTCCCCCGGGGTCGGTGGCGCCGATGCAGGCGAACCGCCTCAGCCGGTTTTCGCTCGACTTGATCAGCAGGTAGCCGATCGCCCCGGCGACCGAGAGCACTCCGACGAAGAGCCTGGTGGGCGCTCCGGCCGTCCACAGGAGGCCGAAGAGGATCGCGGTGAGGACGATCGCCGTGCCCATGTCCCCGCCGAGCATGATCAGCCCGAGCAGCAGGAACGCCCCGGGCACCAGCGGCACGAGCATGTGCTTCCACTGGGTGAGCAGTTTCATGTCCTGCTTGCGGGCCAGCAGGTCGGCGCCCCACAGGATCAGCGCCAGCTTGCCGAACTCGCTGGGCTGCAGCATGAACGGTCCGCCCAGGGAGATCCAGTTCTGGTTGCCGCCGACCGCCCGCCCTATCCCCGGGACCTGCACGAGAACCATCAGGAAGACCGCGCCGACCAGGATCGGGTACGCGAGCGCCCGGTGCAGCTTCACGGGCATCCGGGAGGCGACCAGGAGCAGCGCGGTGCCGAGGATCGCGGCGAAGAACTGCTTGCGGAAGAAGTACGAGGGCACCAGGTCGTACCGGAGGGCCGTGATCATCGAGGCGCTGTAGACCATCACCAGGCCGAGCGTGGTGATGAGCAGCGCGGCGCCGAGGATGACGTAGTACGCGGTGAGCGGCCGGTCCCAGGCCCGCCGCGCCTGCTCGTACATCCGCCGTACGCCGCCGCCGCGGGACGGCCGCGGCGGCGCGGGAACGCGGCCCCCGCCGCGGACGGCGGAGGGCCGACGGGTCCCGGCGGTTCTGCTCGGCATGGTCGCTGTCCCCTCCAGTCGTGCCCGGCGCTGCCGGACCTCCTTGCTGGTCAGGTCAGACGCGCCCGGTGATGGCGAGGGTACGGACCGCGTCCGCGAAGGCCTCGCCCCGCTTGTTGTAATTGGTGAACATGTCCATCGAGGCGCAGGCCGGGGCCAGCAGGACCGTGTCCCCCGGCCGGGCGAGCCGGGCCGCCTCCTGGACCGCCGCGGACATCGCACCAGTGTCGGTCCGGTCGAGGTCCACGACCGGGACCTCCGGGGCGTGTCGCGCCAGGGCTTCGCTGATCAGCGCGCGGTCGGCGCCGATCAGGACGACGCCGCGCAGGCGCTTCGCGGCCCCGGCCACGATCTCGTCGAAGGTCGCGCCCTTGGCGAGTCCGCCGGCGATCCAGACGATCGGGTCGTAGGCCGCCAACGAGGCTTCCGCGGCATGGGTGTTGGTGGCCTTGGAGTCGTCGACGTAGACGACGCCCTCGATCTCCTCGACCAGCTCGATGCGGTGCGGGTCGGGCCGGAAGGCCCGGAGTCCGTCGCGTACGGCCTTCGGCTCGACGCCGAAGGCGCGGGCGAGGGCGGCCGCGGCGAGCGCGTTGGCGATGTTGTGCGGGGCAGGCGGCTGGACGTCGGCGACCTCGGCGAGCTCCTGGGCCTGCTTCTGCCGGTTCTCGACGAAGGCGCGGTCGACGAGGATGCCCTCGACGACACCGAGCTGGGACGGTCCGGGCGTGCCGAGGGTGAAGCCGATGGCGCGGCAGCCCTCCTCGACGTCGGCCTCGCGGACCAGGTCCTCGGTCGCCTTGTCGGCGACGTTGTAGACGCAGGCGACCTGGTTGCCCTCGTAGATCCGGCCCTTGTCGGCGGCGTACGCCTCCATGGAGCCGTGCCAGTCGAGGTGGTCGGGGGCCAGGTTGAGCACGGCGGCCGAGTGGGCGCGCAGCGAGGGCGCCCAGTGGAGCTGGTAGCTGGAGAGCTCGACGGCGAGCACGTCGTACGTCTCCTCGCCGAGGACGGCGTCGAGGAGCGAGACGCCGATGTTCCCGACGGCCGCGGTGCGCAGTCCGGCGGCCTCCAGGATCGAGGCGAGCATCCGTACGGTCGTGGTCTTGCCGTTGGTGCCGGTCACGGCGAGCCAGGGGGCGGCGTCCGGGCCACGGAGCCGCCAGGCGAGCTCGACGTCGCCCCAGACCTCCACGCCCGCCTCGGCGGCGGCCGCGAAGAGCGGCTTGTCGGGGCGCCAGCCGGGCGTGGTGACGACCAGCTCGGTGCCCTCGGGCAGGGTCGCCCCGTCGCCGAGGCGGACGGTGATCCCCTGGGCCTCCAGCTCGGCGGCCTGCGCCCGGGAGCGCTCGTCGTCGCCGTCGTTGACGACGGTCACGACCGCGCCGAGGCCGTGCAGGACGCGGGCGGCCGGGATCCCGGAGACGCCGAGACCCGCGACGGTGACCCTCTTGCCGTTCCAGCTCACTTTTCGGATGCCCATCCCGCGTAGAAGAGTCCAAGGCCCACGATGACGCACATGCCCTGGATGATCCAGAACCGGACGACGACCAGGACCTCCGACCACCCCTTGAGTTCGAAGTGGTGCTGGAGCGGGGCCATCCGGAAGACGCGCTTGCCGGTCATCTTGAACGAGCCGACCTGGATGACCACCGACATGGTGATCAGCACGAACAGGCCGCCGAGCAGGGCGAGCAGCAGCTCGGTACGGGAGCAGATGGCGAGACCGGCGAGCGCGCCGCCGAGGGCGAGGGAGCCGGTGTCGCCCATGAAGATCTTGGCCGGCGAGGTGTTCCACCACAGGAAGCCGAAGCAGGCACCCATGAGGGCGGAGGCGACGACCGCGAGGTCGAGCGGGTCGCGGACCTCGAAGCAGGCGTTGGGGTTGGTCAGGGTCACCGCGTTGGCGCAGGACTCCTGGAACTGCCACAGGCCGATGAAGGTGTACGCGCCGAAGACCATCACCGACGCGCCGGTGGCCAGGCCGTCCAGACCGTCCGTCAGGTTCACGCCGTTGGACATGGCCAGGATCATGAAGAGCGCCCAGACCACGAACAGGACGGGCCCGATGGACCAGCCGAAGTCGGTGATGAAGGAGAGCTTCTCGGAGGCGGGAGTGAGCCCGCGCAGGTCCGCGAACTGCAGCGAGAGCACGGCGAAGGCGATGCCGACGATCAGCTGGCCGGCCATCTTCGCCTTGGCCCGCAGGCCCAGCGAACGCTGCTTGACGATCTTGATGTAGTCGTCGAGGAAGCCGACGAGGCCCATGCCGGCCATCAGGAAGAGGACGAGCACACCCGAGTACGTCGGGTCCTCACCGGTGATGACCTTGGCGAGCACGTACGCGATGACCGTGGCCAGGATGAAGGAGATACCGCCCATGGTGGGCGTGCCCTTCTTGCCGGCGTGGCCGCGCGGGCCGTCGTCGCGGATGAACTGTCCGTACCCCTTGCGGGCAAGGAGCTTGATGAGCAGCGGGGTGCCGATCAGGGTCAGGAAGAGCCCGATGGCTCCCGCGAAGAGGATCTGCCTCATCGGCCGGCGACCTCGCTCTCGGCGTCGAGCAGTGCCAGGGCGACCTGCTCCAGACCGACCGACCTGGAAGCCTTCACAAGGACGACGTCCCCCGGGCGCAGCTCACTGCGCAACAGGTCGACCGCCGCCTGCGCGTCGGACACGTGCACCGACTCCTCACCCCACGAACCCTCGTTATATGCGCCCAGTTGCAGCCAGGACGCTTCCCGCTCCCCGACCGCCACGAGCTTGCTGACGTTGAGCCGGACGGCGAGCCGTCCGACCGCGTCGTGCTCGGCGAGCGATGCGTCTCCGAGCTCGGCCATCTTGCCGAGCACCGCCCACGTGCGGCCCCCCTGGGCCTGTGCTCCCCGGCCCATGGCCGCGAGCGCGCGCAGAGCGGCTCGCATGGACTCGGGGTTCGCGTTGTAGGCGTCGTTGACGATCGTCACGCCGTCCGGACGCTCGGTGACCTCCATGCGCCAGCGCGACAGGGAGCCCGCCTCGGAGAGCGCGGTGGCGATCTCCTCCACGGGCATGCCCAGCTCATGGGCGACGGCGGCCGCGGCGAGCGCGTTCGACACGTGGTGCTCACCGTACAGGCGCAAGGTCACGTCACTGCACCCGGTGGGTGTGTGGAGCTTGAAAGAGGGCTGTCCGTTCGCTGTGAGCCGGACATTCTCGGCACGTACGACCGCTTCGTCCGACTCTCCGAACAGGGTCACGCGCGCGTGGGTCCGCTCGGCCATGGCCCGGACGAGCGGGTCGTCGGCGTTGAGGACCGCCACACCGCCCTGGTCGGCCGGCGGAAGCGCCTCGACGAGTTCGCCCTTCGCCTGGGCGATCTGCTCACGGCCGCCGAACTCGCCGATGTGGGCGGTGCCCACGTTGAGGACGAGTCCGATGCGCGGCGGGGTCAGTCCGGTGAGGTAGCGGATGTGACCGATGCCGCGGGCGCCCATCTCGAGGACCAGGTGCTGCGTCTCGTCGCTCGCGCGCAGCGCCGTCAGCGGCAGCCCGATCTCGTTGTTGAGCGAGCCGGGCGTCCACACGGTCGGTGCGTGGCGCTGGAGGACCTGGGCGATCAGGTCCTTGGTGGAGGTCTTGCCGGCCGAGCCGGTGAGCGCGACGACATCGGTGCCGAGGCGTTCGACGACGGCGCGGGCGAGGGCGCCGAGCGCCGCCTGGACGTCGTCCACGACGATGGCGGGCACGCCGACGGGCCGGGCGGCCAGCACCGCCGCCGCGCCCGCCTCGACGGCACGGGCCGCGTAGTCGTGGCCGTCGACCTGTTCGCCGGCGAAGGCGGCGAACAGGCTGCCGGTCTTCACCTCACGGGAGTCGATGACGACGGGACCGGTGATCCGGACGGCCGGATCCGGTATGTCGTACGACTGCCCGCCGACGATTTCGGCGATCTCGGCGAGGGAGAGGGCGATCACAACTTATCCCTGACTGTTCTTGAGGCTGCGTTCAATCGCTTCACGCAGGACCTGGCGGTCGTCGAAGGGGCGGACCACGCCGGCGATGTCCTGGCCCTGCTCGTGGCCCTTTCCGGCGACGAGCACGGTGTCGCCGGGCTGGGCGCGGGCCACGGCCGCGGCGATGGCGGCGGCGCGGTCCTCGAAGACGGCGACCTCGCCGCGCTCGTGGGCGGGCACCTCGGCGGCGCCCGCGAGCATCGCGGCGAGGATCGCGAGAGGGTCCTCGGAGCGGGGGTTGTCGGAGGTCAGTACGGCGGTGTCGGCGAGGCGGGCCGCGGCGGCGCCCATCGGGCCGCGCTTGGTGGTGTCCCGGTCGCCGCCGCAGCCGAGGACGATGTGCAGCTTCCCCTCGGTGACCTTGCGCAGCGAGCGCAGGACCGATTCGACGGCGTCCGTCTTGTGGGCGTAGTCGACGACGGCGAGGTACGGCTGGCCCGCGTCGACGCGCTCCAGGCGGCCCGGGACGCCGGGGACGGCGGCGATGCCGTCGGCGGCGGTCTGCGGGTCGAGACCGGCGGCGGCGAGGGTGACGATCGCGGCGAGGGTGTTGGCGACGTTGAACGGGCCGGGCAGCGGGGCGGCGGCGGAGATCCGCTCGCCCCCGGGGCCGATGACCGTGAACGTGGAGCCGTGGGAGCCGATCTCGACGGCCTCGGCGCGCCAGTCGGCGTCCGGGTGGCCCTCGGCGGAGAAGGTGACGACCGGGACGGCCGCGTCCGCGGCGAGCCTGCGGCCGTAGGGGTCGTCGAGGTTCACCACGCCCCGTTTGCTGCGCTCGGGCGTGAAGAGCCGCGCCTTGGCCTGGAAGTAGTCCTCCATGCCGGAGTGGAACTCCATGTGCTCCGGGCTGAGGTTGTTGAAGACGGCGACGTCGAAGACGCAGCCGTCGACCCGGCCGAGCACGAGGGCGTGGCTGGAGACCTCCATGGCGACCGCCTCGACGCCGCGTTCGCGCATGACGGCGAACAGGGCCTGGAGGTCGGTGGCCTCGGGGGTCGTACGTTCCGACTTGATGCGCTCGTCGCCGATCCGCATCTCGACCGTGCCGATGAGGCCGCTCTTCCGTCCGGCCGCCTTCAGGCCGCCCTCCACCAGGTAGGCCGTGGTGGTCTTGCCGGAGGTGCCGGTGATACCGATCTGGAGGAGGTCCTCGCCCGGCCGTCCGTAGATCTCGGCGGCCAGCTCGCCCATCCGTCCGCGCGGGTTCTCCACGACCAGGACCGGCAGGCCGGTCGCGGCGGCGCGCTCGGCGCCCGCCGGGTCGGTGAGGATCGCGGCGGCGCCGAGGCCCGCGGCCTGGTCCGCGAAGTCGGCGCCGTGCAGCCGGGCGCCGGGGAGGGCCGCGTACACGTCGCCGGGGCGTACCGCCCGCGAGTCGTGGGTGATGCCCGTGACGTCGGTGTCGCCTGGCGTCTCGACCCCGAGCCGGGCGGCCAGGTCACCCAGGGGTGTCGGGCGGGCCTGCTCCGGGCGGGGCGGGGTGGTTCGGTACTGATCAGCGTGTGGCACGGCGGTGAGCGTACCGGGCCCACCCGCCGCGGGGCCAAAAGAGTCCCGGGCGTCGCCGGCGTTCGATTTCCGGTTCCCGGAATCGGGGGTGATCGTGCTCACTGGTGCTCCCGGGTGTCACTCGTTGTTCTCGAACGTCACCGGCAGGCGGGCGGGCTCGCTTCCCGTCGGTGCGACATGGAGTGTCTTGAGGGCGAACTCCATGACCTTCTTGTAGATGGGTCCGCAGAGCTTGCCGCCCCAGTAGTCGCCCTTGGTGGGGTTCTGGATGGCGCAGTAGACGGTGATCCGCGGGTCGTCGGCGGGCGCGAAGCCGGCGAAGGAGGCGGTGTACCCCTTGTAGCGGCCGAGCTCGGGGTCGACGCGGTTGGCGGTTCCGGTCTTGCCCGCGACCCGGTAGCCGGGGATACGGGCCTTGGTGCCGGTGCCCTCCTCGTCGCCGACGACGGACTCCAGCATCTGCGCGAGGGTCTTGGCGGTCTTCTCGCTGACCACCCTGTTCTGCTCGGGCGCGGGCGCCGGGGTGAACCGGCCGTCGGGCCCCCTGATGCCGCGGACGAGCGTGGGCTCGATCCGTACGCCTCCGTTGGCGATGGTCGAGTAGACCGAGGTGGCCTGCATGGCGTTGACCGAGAGGCCCTGGCCGAAGGGGATCGTGTACTGCTGCGAGGTCGACCAGTCCTGGGGCTTGGCGAGGATGCCCGGGGTCTCACCGGGGTAGCCGAGCCCGGTGGGGCTGCCGATGCCGAACCTGCGCAGGTACGAGTAGAGGATCTGGTTGGACTCGGCCTGGGTCTTCCCGAGCTGGCCGGTGGCCAGGATCGTGCCGATGTTGCTCGACTTGGCGAGGACGCCGTTGAGCGTCAGGTACCAGGTCCGGTGGTCGACGTCGTCCTTGAAGAGCCGGTCGCCGCGGTGCAGCCGGTTGGGGACGGTGACATGGGTGCCGGGGGTCGCCACGCCCTCCTCCAGGACGGCGGCCATGGACATGACCTTGCTGGTCGAGCCGGGCTCGTAGGCGTCCTGGAGGGCCGCGTTGCCCATCGCGGCGGCGTTGGCCGCGGACAGGTCGTTGGGGTCGAAGCCGGGGGCGTTGGCCATGGCGAGGACCTCGCCGGTCTTCGTGTTCTGCACTATGACGTAGCCGCGGTCGGCCTTGGACTTCCGCACCTGCTCGGTGATGGCCTGCTGGGCGGCCCACTGGATGTCCCGGTCGATGGTCAGCTCGATGTCGGAGCCGGGCACGGCCGGGGTGCCCTGGGAGCCCGCGGTCGGCACCTGGCGCCCGCCGGACTGGGCGAACCGGATCTTGCCCTCCTGGCCCGCGAGCTCCTTGTCGAGCATCGACTCCAGGCCGCCGGCGCCGCGGCCCTCGGCGTTGACGTAGCCCAGTATCCCGGCGGCCAGCTCCCCGTTGGGGTACACGCGCTTGGTACTCGGCTCGCTGAGGATGCCGGCGAGGAGGTTGATGCCGTTGCCCCCCTCGGAGAGCTTGGCCTTCTGCGCGTAGACCTTCTTCAGGTCCTTGATCTGGTTCCAGACCTGCGGGGTCTGCTTGCGGGCGAGCAGGGTGTACCGGGACTTGGGGGTGCGGAGCTTCTTGGCGAGGTCCGCGGGCTCCTTGCCCAGGAGCGGCGCGAGGAGGGCCGCGGCCTGCTCGGGGGCGTCCTGGATCCGGCTCTCTTCGGGGGTGAAGAGCTTGGGGTCGGCGGTGATGTCGTACGCGTCGACGCTGGCGGCCAGCGCGATCCCGGAGCGGTCGGTGATCTCGCCGCGGTCCGCGGAGAGCGTGTACTCCTGGTAGCGGTGCGCCTCGGCCTTGGCGGCCAGCGCGCCGGCGTCGACGGCCTGCACCTGGAGCAGCCGGACGACGAAGACCAGCATCACGAGCGTCAGGCCGAGGGAGACGAGCCGGAGCCGGGGCTTGGGGCTGCCGAGCCGGATGGTGCGTGCCTTCGGCCGCGCGAGCGGCCGGGGCGAGGGCCTGCGCGAGGCGCCGGAGCGGGCGCCTGCTGCGGCGGGCCGGGGGCGGGTGGCGGGGCGCGCGGGCCGGGCGGGGCCGGGCACCCGGCGGCGCGGGGGCTCCTTGGGGGGCACTGCGGTCACCTGCCGGAGTTCGTCGGGGCGGGCGCGGTCGTCGTCGACGTGTCGGGGGTCTGCGGGGGCGGCGCGGTTTCGGGGGTCTGCGGGGGCGGCGCGGCGGACCCGGTCGGTGTGCTCGTCGCCGTCGCCGTCGCCGTCGGGGGCGGGGGCGGGGGCGGGGTCCACGTCGGGGTCGGCGTCGGGCTGGGCTTGGGTGCGACCGCCGTGGACGGCTCGCCGCGGACCGTGCCGTCCGGGTCGAGGAAGGCGGGGCTGCCGCCCGGCACCATGCCGAGCTCCCGGGCCCGCCGCTCCAGCGCGTCGGGCGCGGAGTAGTCGTCCACGTCCCGCTGGAGGGCCTGCTCCTCGTCGGTCAGCTCCGTGGTGCGGTTCTTGAGATCGCGCAGCTTGAAGGAGCCCTGGTTGAGGGCGGAGTTCAGCATCAGGAGGGTGATGAGCCCGCCGCCGAGGAGCACCACGACGAGCAGGACGAAGGGGGTACGGGCGGCGCTGCTGGGCCCCGACGGCATGAGCCGCCCCAACCGCGCGGCCCGCCCTTTGAGCGGCCCCTTCGTCATCATGCGTGCACATCCTCCCGGATGCGCTGCGCCCCCCGGAGCCGGGCCGGGGCCGCGCGGCGGTTTTCGGCGATCTCCTCCTCCGTGGGGAGTTCGGCGCCGCGGGTGAGCAGCTTCAGGCGGGGCTGGTACTGCTCCGGGACCACCGGCAGGCCCGGCGGGGCGGTGTTCGCCGCACCCGCCGCGAAGACCTGCTTGACCAGCCGGTCCTCCAGGGAGTGGTACGACAGGACCACGATCCGGCCGCCCACCGCGAGCGCCTTCACCGCCGCCGGGATCGCCCGCTCCAGGACCGTCAGCTCGCCGTTGACCTCGATGCGCAGGGCCTGGAAGGTGCGCTTGGCCGGGTTGCCGCCGGTGCGCTTGGCCGCCTGCGGCAGCGCGTCGCGGATCAGCTCGACAAGCCGGGCGCTGTTGGTGAACGGCTCCTTCTCGCGCTCGCGCACGATCGCGGAGACGATCCGCTTGGCCTGCTTCTCCTCGCCGTACGTGCGCAGGATGCGGACCAGCTCGCCGGCCGGGTAGGTGTTGAGCACCTCCGCCGCGCTGACCCCGGTCGTCTGGTCCATGCGCATGTCGAGCGGCGCGTCCTGCGCGTACGCGAAGCCGCGGTCGGCCTCGTCGAGCTGCATGGAGGAGACGCCCAGGTCGAAGAGGATGCCGTCGACGCGCGGGATACCGAGCCGGTCGAGTACCTCGGGCAGCTCGTCGTACACCGCGTGGACGAGCGTCGCGCGCTCCCCGTACGGGGCGAGCCGCTCGCCGGAGAGCCGCAGCGCCTCCTTGTCCCGGTCGAGGGCGACGAGCCGCGCCTCGGGGAACCGCCGGAGCAGCGCCTCACTGTGGCCGCCGAGGCCGAGGGTGCAGTCGACGACGACCGCGCCGGGGCGCTCCAGGGCAGGGGCCAACATGTCCAGGCACCGCTGGAGCATCACCGGGACGTGTCGGTCGTTGCTCAATTGCGCCCTCTCAGAATTCGGCTCAGATTCGGCGCGGCCGCTACGCATCCGCCGCACACGCGGGGAGAAACTGCGGATATCGCTCAATGTCTCCGTGATCTGCGCGTCACTTTAGTCCACTGGCCGCAGCGGTCAATCAACCGGCTGGCGCGTCGCGCGGGCCGTCGGACGGAGGCAGACAATCCGGGCGACTCACCCGTACGGGCGCGCACTTCTCATGCTTGTGGGTTACCTCACACAAAGGCTCATTGACGTTCTTTGTCCGCTCTCACAGCGGGCCCCGAGCGCCCGTGACCAGTACCGTCATAGACATGTCGACCTCCGCGCACCCCTCCGCCGACGCCGCCGACGTGATACGCAGCGGCGGAACGGTCACTGACCGACTCGTCGAGGCCAACGAGCGATACGCCGCCGGCTTCACCGACCCCGGCATGGACGCGCGGCCCGTCCTGAGCGTCGCCGTGGTCGCCTGCATGGACGCCCGTCTCGACCTGCACGCCGCGCTCGGCCTGGAGCTCGGCGACTGCCACACCATCCGTAACGCAGGCGGTGTGGTCACCGACGACGTGATCCGCTCCCTCACCATCAGCCAGCGCGCCCTCGGCACCCGCAGCGTGATGCTCGTGCACCACACGAACTGCGGTCTCGAGTCGCTGACCGAGGACTTCCGGCACGAGCTGGAGGACGAGGTCGGGCAGCGGCCGTCGTGGGCCGTCGAGGCCTTCCGTGATGTCGACCAGGACGTCCGGCAGTCGATGCAGCGCGTGCGGACCTCGCCGTTCCTGCTGCACACCGACGACGTCCGGGGCTTCGTCTTCGACGTGACCACCGGTCTGCTCCGTGAGATCGACCCGGCCTGATCCACCCCGATCCGCTGGGCGCAACACAGCAAACCCCGGCATATCGCCCGCACTTGTCCACAGGCAAGTGACACAACCCGGCACGGGCAACAACAATGCTCGGGTGACACCCCCCGAAAGAACCGCGGGGGCAGGTGTCGGTGTTTTTCGGAGGGGCCGAGGAGGGCCGGGTGACGACCTATGACGATCGAGCGAGCCTCACAGATCTGACCACCACAGCGGAGCGTGTCCGCAGGTCGGTGGAGGGTGTGATCGAGGGCAAGCCTGAGGTCGTACGGCTTTCGCTGACCGTGCTGCTCGCCGAGGGACATCTTCTGATCGAGGATGTCCCCGGCGTCGGCAAGACGATGCTGGCCAAGACGCTGGCGCGGTCCATCGACTGTTCGGTGCGCCGTATCCAGTTCACGCCCGACCTGCTGCCGTCGGACATCACCGGCGTGTCGATCTTCGACCAGCAGCGGCGGGACTTCGAGTTCAAGCCGGGCGCGATCTTCGCCCAGATCGTGATCGGCGACGAGATCAACCGTGCCTCGCCGAAGACCCAGTCCGCTCTCCTGGAGTCCATGGAGGAGCGGCAGGTCACGGTCGACGGGCAGACGTACGAGCTGCCGAGCCCGTTCATGGTGGTGGCCACGCAGAACCCGGTGGAGATGGAGGGCACGTACCCGCTCCCCGAGGCCCAGCGCGACCGCTTCATGGCGCGCGTCTCGATCGGCTACCCCAGCCCCGAGGCAGAGCTCCAGATGCTCGGCATCCACGGGGCGGTCAACCCGCTCGACGACCTCCAGCCGGTGGCGCACGCCCACGACATCGTGAAGCTGATCGAGGCGGTACGGAACGTCCACGTCGCCGACTCCGTGCGCCGGTACGCCGTGGACGTCGTGTCCGCGACCCGCAGCCACCCGGACCTGAGACTGGGCGCCTCCCCGCGTGCCACGCTGCACCTGCTGCGCGCCGCCAAGGCGTCCGCCGCGCTCAGCGGCCGCGAGTACGTCCTGCCGGACGACCTCCAGGCGCTGGCCGTGCCGGTCCTCGCCCACCGACTGCTGCCCACGGCGCAGGCCCAGCTGAACCGGCGTACCGCGGAGCAGGTCGTCCTCGACATCCTGCAGCGCACGCCCGTCCCGGCCACGGCGCCGCCCGTCGGCCCGCACTACGGCCAGCAGCAGCCCGGCGTCCGGCCGCTGTGATGACGACCTCCGCCGCGCCGGAGGGGCAGCGGGGTGAGGACCGGGACGGCGGCCCGGGTGAGGACCGGGGCGGTCTGCGGGCCGCCCTGGACGGTCTCACCACGCGCGGCCGGTCCTTCCTCGCCGCCGGTGTCGCCGCCGCGATCTGCGCCTACGTCCTCGGCCAGGGCGATCTGCTGCGCGTCGGGCTGCTGCTCGCCGTGCTGCCGCTGATCTGCGTCGGCGTGCTCCACCGCACCCGGCACCAGGTCGCGGGCAGCCGCCGGCTCTCCCCGCAGCGGGTGCCGGTCGGCTCCGAGGCCCGGGTCCATCTGCGGATGGACAACGTGTCCCGGATGCCCACCGGGCTCCTCATGCTCCAGGACCACGTCCCGTACATGCTCGGGCCGCGGCCCCGCTTCGTGCTGGACCGGGTCGAGGCGGGCGGGCGGCGCGAGGTGTCGTACCGGGTCCGCTCCGATCTGCGCGGCCGCTTCGCGCTGGGCCCGCTCCAGATGCGGCTGAACGACCCGTTCGGCATGTGCGAGCTGACCCGTTCCTTCAGCGCGTACGACACCCTGACGGTGGTCCCGCGGACCGAAGCGCTGCCGCCGGTGAAGCTGGCCGGCGAGGCGGCGGGGTACGGCGACGGGAGCCTGCGCTCGCTGGCGCTCGCCGGGGACGACGACATCATCCCGCGCGCCTACCGGCACGGCGACGATCTGCGCCGGGTCCACTGGCGGTCCACCGCGCGGTACGGCGAGCTGATGGTGCGCCGTGAGGAGCAGCCGCAGCGGGCCCGCTGCACGGTGTTGCTCGACACCCGCCGGATCGCCTACGAGGGCGCCGGACCCGACTCGGCCTTCGAATGGGCGGTCTCGGGCGCGGCCTCCGCCCTGGTGCACATGCTGGAGCGGGGCTATGCGGTACGGCTCCTCACCGACACGGGCACCGCGGTGCCCGGCGAGGGCGCCGAGGGCTTCGCCGGTACCTCGCAGGACTCGGCCGAGGCGGCCGGACTGATGATGGACACCCTCGCGGTCGTGGACCACTCCGACGGGGCCGGACTCTCGCGCGCGTACGACGTGCTGCGGGGCGGGAACGAGGGCCTGCTGATCGCGTTCGTCGGCGACATCGACGAGGAGCAGGCGGCGCTGGCCGCCCGGATGCGGCAGCGCAGCGGCGCGGCCGTGGCCTTCGTCCTGGACTCCGGCAGCTGGCTGACCGGCGGCGCGACGGCCGGGGCGGTCGACGAGCGGCTGCGGCAGCTGCGGGAGGCCGGCTGGACGGCGCTGGCCGTGCCGCCGGGGGCCGGGCTCGCCGAACTGTGGCGGCAGGCGGGCGGAATCCGCGCGGAGAGCGCCGCGGGTGACACGTACGGAGGTTGGTCATGAGCGGCCGCGGGCGGCTGACACTGGGCGCCTACGCCGCCACGCTGATGGCGGCGGGCGCGCTCCTTCCGCTGGTGAAGCCGGCGACCTGGATCTTCACGGCCGCGATCCTGCTCGCGGTGCAGAGCGGGGTCGGCGCGCTGACCCGGCGCGTGCCGCTGGCCAGGCCGGTGACGGTCACGGCCCAGGCCGTCGTGAGCCTGCTGGCGCTGACCCTGGTCTTCGCCCGGGAGCACGCGCTGCTCGGGGTGCTGCCCGGGCCGCAGGCCCTCGGGCGGTTCGGCGCGCTGTTCCAGGCGGGCGCCGACGACGTGGGCACCTACGCGAGCCCGGCCCCGGACACCGAGGGCATCCGGCTCATGGTGGTCGGCGGCGTGCTCGTGATCGGGCTGCTCGTGGACACCCTCGCGGTGACCTTCCGCAGCGCGGCCCCGGCCGGTCTGCCGCTGCTCGCGCTGTACTCGGTGGCCGCGGGGCTCTCCGAGGGCGGCGCGGACTGGATGTGGTTCCTGCTTGCGGCCACCGGCTATCTCCTGCTGCTCCTCGCGGAGGGCCGGGACCGGCTCTCCCAGTGGGGACGGGTCTTCGGCGGCGCGCCACGGGCGGGCCGTACGGGAACGGGCGCGGCGTCCGGGAGCGGGCAGGCGCTCGCCCCGGTGCGGACCGGCCGACGCATCGGCGTGGTCGCGATGGGGATCGCGCTGGCGGTGCCGGCCGTGCTGCCCACGCTCTCCGGCGGCCTGCTCGGCGGTCCGGGCGGGGGATCGGGCGAGGGCGGCAAGGGCGGGACGATCTCGGCGGTGAACCCGCTGGTCTCGCTCCAGGACAACCTGCGGCAGCCCGAGGACCGCGAGGTGCTCAGGTACCGGACCAACGCGCCCGAGACCAGCGGGATGTATCTGCGGCTCGTCGCGCTCGACCAGTTCGACGGCACCTCGTGGAAGTCCTCGGTCCGCCCGATCGAGGACGTGCCCGACCGGCTGCCGCGGCCGGACGGCCTGAGCGAGCAGGTCCGCACGACCGAGGTGACGGGCAACTTCGTCGCCGCCACGACGTACGAGCAGAAGTGGCTGCCGATGCCGTATCCGGCGGCCGACGTGGAGATCGGCGGACGCTGGCGGTACGAGCCGGCCGGGCGGATGCTCGTCGGCGACGACGGGCAGACCACGCGCGGCGCCCGGTACACGGTGCAGAGCCTGGACGTGCGGCCGACGGCCGCCCAGCTGGCGGCGGCCGCACCGGCCCCGGCGAAGCTCCGCGCCGAGTACACCAAGGTCCCCGACGCGCTGCCGCCCGACGTCAGGTCGACGGCGCTGCAGGTCACGAGGGGCGCCCGGAACGACTACGAGCGGGCCGTGAAGCTCCAGGACTGGTTCGCCCACGACGGCGGCTTCCGCTACGACGTCGAGGTCGAGTCGGGTACGGGAGTCCAGGCGATCACGCGCTTCCTGGAGCGGCGGGAGGGCTTCTGCGTCCACTTCTCGTTCTCGATGGCTGCGATGGCGCGGACCCTGGGCATCCCGGCGCGGGTGGCGGTCGGCTTCATGCCGGGTGGGCCGCAGTCCGACGGCTCGATGTCGGTGGGCATCCGGGACGCGCACGCCTGGCCCGAGCTGTACTTCGAGGGCGCGGGGTGGACCCGGTTCGAGCCGACGCCGACGCGGGGTTCGACGCCTGAGTACACGCGTGAGCAGTCCCCGACGGGTACGCCGACCGAGTCGGCGCGGCCCTCGGCCAGCAGCGCGGCGGCGCCGTCCGCGGCGCCGAGCGCCTCGGACAGCTGCCCGCCGCAGCTGCGCCGCCTCGGCGAGTGCGGTCCGGACGCGGCGGCGGGCGGTGCCTCGTCGGACGACGGCGGGGTGTCTCCGCTGACGGTGGTGCTGGTGTGCCTGGGGGTGGTGGTGTTTCTGCTGCCGCTGACGCCTCTGCTGTGGCGTACGCGGGTACGGGCGGGGCGCCTTGGCTCCTCGGGCCGCACCGCCGAGGACGCGGTGGTCAGGACCCTGGCGGCGTGGCGGGAGATCATCGACACGGCCTGGGACCACGGGGTGGTGCCGGACGAGTCGCAGACGCCCCGGAGGACGGCGGCGCGGATCGTCCGCCTTGCCGCCCTGGAGGGCGAGCCGGCGAACGCGGTGCACCGGGTGGCCCGGGCGGTCGAGCAGGTCCTCTACGCCCCGCGCCCCCGCCCGGCCACGGGCCTCGCGGACGAGGTGACCCTGATCAGATCCGGCTTCGCAACGGTCTCCTCCCGGAGGCTGCGCCTACGAGCCCTCCTGGCTCCCCGCTCGACCGCCCGGGTGGCGTGGGCGGCGTCGTCCTGGTGGTCGTCCACGACGGCGCGCTGGGGCACGCGGTACGGCGACCTGGCGGCACGGCTTGCGGACTCGTTCCGCCGCCGCCAGCAGGGCTGACGGGGAGGGGGCACCCCGCCCCCTCCCACGCGGGGGCGGGGTGGGCGGGCCCGAAACGCAACGAGCCCCGCTGGACCGCGTCGAAACGCGGGCCCGCGGGGCTCGGGGTCGTGGGGAGAGGGCTGGGCCCTCAGGGGCGGGTCAGTGGCCGCCGCCCTGCTGCTCGTCGCGGCGGCGCTGCCACCGCTCCTCGATCCGGTTCATCATCGAGCGACGCTGTCGGGCCTGACGGCCCCCCGCCGCCGCGCCACCTGTCGTCGGCTGCTCACCCGGCTTGGGCGCCTTGCGCCATCCGGTGACCGCCAGTACCGCGCAGCCCAGCATGACGAGGAACCCCACCACGCTGATCCAGATCTGCTGAGCGACCATTCCAGCCATGAGGAGCGCGATACCCACCAGGAAGCCGGCGACTGCCTGGTAGACCCGTCGCCGGGTGTACGTACGCAGTCCGCTTCCCTCGAGCGCTGTCGCGAACTTGGGATCTTCGGCGTACAGCGCTCGCTCCATCTGCTCGAGCATTCGCTGCTCGTGCTCCGAGAGCGGCACGGAGTCCTCCTAGTCGTCGGTCGCGGGGGCGACCGGGATGCGGCCCTTTCAGGATAGGCAGGGAATCGCCCCCGTGAAACCCGCCCTCAACGCCAATCGCCAATCCGGGCCGCCATGCGGTTCGGGTTGCTGAGGCGTTGATTCCCCAGCGCCTTGCCTGTCATGCCGGACAGTGTCCCCCGATCATACGGGGCAAAGCCCGCGACCGGGGGTCCTGTGGCGTACTCCATGTGCGGTTGCGCCGCTGATCAGCGCGCCACCGCCGGGCATCAGGCCGGCTTCTCGCCCAGGACGTGCAACTGGGTGGCGATGGCATGGAAGGACGGCAGCTCCGCCGCCGCGGCCTCCAGCTTGAGCAGAGCCTCCGCCGCGCCGGGCTCGGTGTCGACCAGGACGCCGGGGACCAGGTCGGCGAAGACCCGTACGCCGTGCACCGCGCCCACGTCCAGACCGGCCGCGCCCGCCAGCTCGGTGAGCTGGTCGGCGGTGAAGCGCCGGGGAACCGGGTCCCCGGAGCCCCAGCGGCCGTCAGGGTCGCTGAGGGCGTTCCTGGCCTCGGTGAAGTGACCGGCCAGCGCGCGGGCCAGGACGGCGCCGCCGACGCCCGCGGCGAGCAGGCTGAGCGCGCCGCCGTCCCGCAGCGCGGCGGCCGCGTTCCGTACACCCTCGGCCGGGTCGTCCACGTACTCCAGGACGCCGTGGCAGAGAACCACGTCGTACCCGTCGCGCCCGACCACGTCGAAGAGCCCGCGGATGTCGCCCTGGACTCCGGTGACGCGGTCGGCGACGCCGGCCTCGGCGGCCCGGCGCTCCAGCGCGAACAGGGCGTTGGGGCTGGGGTCGACGACCGTGACCCGGTGGCCGAGGCGGGCCACCGGCACCGCGAAGATCCCGGAGCCGCCGCCCGTGTCGAGGACATCGAGGCTGTCCTTCCCGGTGGCCTTGACCCGGCGATCGAGGGCGTCCTTGAGGACGTCCCAGACGACGGCCGTACGAAGGGAGGCGCGCGACGGGCGCGACGACGCCTCTCGACCGAAGACAGGGGAAGGGTCCGACACGGCTGTTGACTCCTCGGTGACGGTGTACGAACGCTTCCCACCCTATGGCCTCGGGCGCACTCCCCCGCTCAGCCTTCGCTCACCCCGTGGCCTCACCGGCCCCGGTCTGGCCTGGCAGCACGGGCTGGAGGACGAGGAGGCGCTCCACGAGGCGCAGGAACATCGCTGCGTCCCGGATCAGGTCGTCGGCGTCCCGCGGGCTCGCCGCGCCCGGCATCCCGGCCTCGGCCCGCGCCCGGCGGGCGGCGCCGGAGGCGAACAGGGCGCTCCACTCGGTGAGTTCGGGCGCTATCTCGGGCAGCACTTCCCAGGCGCTCCGGATCCTGGTCCGCTTACGGGGATCGGTCTCGGGCCTGCCCCGGACGGCGAGCACGGCGGCGGCCGTGCGCAGGGCGGCGAGGTGGGCCGTGGCGTACCGCTCGTTGGGGCGGTCGAAGCCGGCGGCCTCGTCGAGGCCGGCACGGGCCTGGGCGAGCAGGTCGAGAGCCGCGGGCGGCGCGGTCGAGCGGCGCGGCACGGGGTGGACGTCGGTGGGCGGTCCGGCGAGTGCGGGGGCAGGCCGGCCACCTGAGCGGCGCCGGGGTGCGGCTGCTGCGGAGGAGCTGGTCATGACGAGCCTCCTGTCGTCGTGTGACGGCTCTGTGTCCGTATGTGTCCATCGTGAAGGGCACCACTGACAATCCAGCTGACCTGGGGTTTTGCCGAGATCGGCGAGAGCGGGGTAAGTTTTTGCACTGACTGGTCAGTTCAAAAGGGGAATGTGGGGGGTGGACCGGTGGAAGCGAAGCCGGAGGAGCCGCACGGCGCCGCCGTCGTCGCGGACGGATTCGGGCTGAAGGGGCCGCGCGGCTGGGTCTTCCGCGAGGTCGCCTTCCGGGCCGAACCCGGCTCGCTCGTCGCGATCGAGGGACCCTCGGGATCGGGCCGCACCTGTCTGCTGCTCGCGCTGACCGGCCGGATGAAGCCCCAGGAGGGCCACGCCGAGGTCGCCGGGCTCCCGCTGCCCCGCAGGATGGCCGCCGTGCGCCGGATCAGCGCGCTCGGTCCGGTGCCCGGGGTCAGCGACCTGGACCCCGCCCTCACCGTCGCCGAGCATCTGCGCGAGCGCGCCCTGCTCCAGCGCCGCTACGACGGCGCCGTGCGGGCCCTGCTCCGCCCGCCCTCCGAGCGGGCCGCCGCCACCCAGGCCCGGATCGACGCGGCCCTGGAGGCCTCGGGGCTCGACCTGGACGCCCTGCCGAAGGCCGAGCGGACCTCCGTACGGGACCTGGAACGGCTGGAGGCGCTGCGCCTGTCCGTGGCCCTGGCCCTGATCGGCCGGCCCCGGCTGCTCGCCCTCGACGACACCGACCTCAAGCTCTCGGCAGCCGACCGGGCCGAGGCCTGGGCCCTGCTGCGCTCGATCGCCGACGCCGGCACGACCGTGCTCGCCGTGTGCAGCGAGGCCCCTGAGGGCGCCCTGAAAGTCACCACCGCCGCGGACGGCGCCGACAACGACGCCGACGACGCCACCGAAGACACGACCACGACCGAGGAGGGGGAAGCCGATGCGCTCGCCGAAACTGGCTGCGCTTGAGCTGAAGCGGTTCGGCAGGGGGAAGCTGCCGCGCGCCGCACTCGTCGCGATCCTGCTGCTGCCGCTGCTGTACGGCGCGCTGTACCTGTGGTCCTTCTGGGACCCGTACAGCAGGCTCGACCGGATACCCGTCGCGCTCGTCAACGACGACAAGGGCGCCACCGCCGACGGCAAGAAGATCAACGCCGGTGACGACATCACCGAGGGCCTGCTGGACAGCAAGGTCTTCGAGTGGCACGAGGTGAGCGACGCCGAGGCCCGCGAGGGCGTGGAGGACGGCACGTACTACCTGTCGCTGACCATGCCGGGCGACCTCAGCGCCCGCATCGCCTCCAGCTCGGGCGACTCCCCCGAGACGGGCGCGCTGAAGGTCCGTACGAACGACGCCAACAACTACATCGTCGGGCAGATCTCGCGGACGGTCTTCTCCGAGGTGCGCACCGCCGCCTCCACCAAGTCCTCGCGCTCCTTCCTCGACAAGATCTTCATCTCCTTCTCCGACATCCACGACGCCACCGCCGAGGCGGCCAAGGGCGCGGGTGACCTCAAGGAGGGCGTGGACAAGGCCAAGAAGGGCTCCAAGAGCCTGGCCGACGGGCTGAAGGACGCCAAGGCCGGCAGCGGGAACCTGGCCTCCGGCCTGAAGAAGCTCGACAAGGGCGCGGGCGACCTGGAGACCGGCTCCCGGCAGGTCGCGGACGGAACCAAGGCGCTCGCCGACAAGGTCAACGGGACGGCCGACAAGGTCCGCCCGTACCTGAAGAACAACGGCAAGACGATCGGCGACACCGCCCGGCTGGTCGCCGACTCCGCCGCGGCCGTCCGCCACGACCTCGAGGATGTGGTCCGGCGCGCCCCGGTGGCGCGCACCGCCGCGCACCTGGCCGACGACAAGCTGGAGGCCCTCCACAAGAAGCAGTGCGTCGACAACCCACTGCCCGACCCCAAGACCTGCCCGGTCCTCAAGGAGGCCAAGGTCTCGGCGGACGACGTGGCCAGAATCGCCGACGATCTCCACGAGCTGGCCAGGGACAGCGACGGCGACCTGAAGAAGCTGGACACCCGGCTCGCGGCCGTGCAGAAGCAGGCCAACGAGCTCGCCAAGGCCGCCCCGCACCTGGACGACGACCTCGAAGGCGCCGTCAAGAAGATCAACAAGCTGAACGAGGGCGCCCAGAAGGTCGCCAAGGGTGCCGACGAGCTCCACACCGGCCTCACCGGCGCCAAGACCGGCTCTTCGAGCCTCGACACCGGGGTCGGCAAGCTGAAGAAGGGCGCCGGGGACCTCGACGGCGGACTGTTCAAACTCGCCGACGGATCCGGCGAGCTGGCCACCGGCCTCAAGGACGGCGTCGACAGGATCCCCGACTACGACAAGCAGGACCGCGACCGGCGTACGGAGGTCATGGCCGACCCGGTCGAACTCGCCTCCCAGTCGCTCCACAAGGCGCCCAACTACGGCACCGGCTTCGCCCCGTACTTCATCCCGCTCTCCCTCTGGGTCGGCGCGATGGTCGCGTACATGATCATCCAGCCGCTCAACCGGCGCGCCCTCGCCGCCGGCGCATCCGCCTGGCGGATCGCCCTGGCCGGCTGGCTGCCCGTCGCGGCCATCGGGCTGCTCCAGGTCGCCGCGCTGATGTCGGTGCTGCACTGGGGGCTCGGCCTCCAGATGGCCAGGGCCGCCGGGACGGTCGGCTTCCTGGCCCTGGTGACCTGCTGCTTCGCCGCGATCATCCAGTGGCTCAATGCCCGCTTCGGCGCGGCCGGCCGGATCCTGGTGCTCGCCGTGCTCATGCTCCAGCTGACCTCGGCGGGCGGCACGTACCCCGTACAGACCAGCCCGGGCTTCTTCAACGCGATCCACCCCTTCCTGCCGATGAGCTACGTGGTCGAGTCGCTGCGCCGGCTCATCTCGGGCGGCGGGATCGGTCCGGTCTGGCAGGCGTGCGCGGTCCTGGTCGCGTTCACGGTGGGCGCGCTGGCGCTGACGGCCGTCTCCGCGCGGCGCAGGCAGGTGTGGACCCTGGACCGCCTCCACCCGGAACTGACCCTGTGAACCCGCGCCTGAGACGCCCGCGAGACCTGTGAGAATCGAGCACATGGACAGCAGCAGCACCAGACGCCAGGCCACGCGCGCGAAGCTCTACGAGGCCGCCGTCACCCTCATCGCCGAGCAGGGCTTCTCGGCGACGACGGTGGACGAGATCGCCGAGCGCGCGGGTGTCGCCAAGGGCACGGTCTACTACAACTTCAAGAGCAAGACCGAGCTCTTCGAGGAGCTGCTGCGGCACGGCGTCGGGCTGCTCACCGCCTCCCTGCGGGCGGCGGCCGAGGAGACGGCGGAGCGGGGCGGGAGCCGGGTCGACGCGCTGGACGCGATGATCCGGGCCGGCCTGGTCTTCATCGACCGCTATCCGGCCTTCACCCAGCTGTACGTGGCCGAGCTCTGGCGCACCAACCGGGCCTGGAACTCGACCCTCCTGGTGGTCCGTCAGCAGGCGGTCGCGGTGGTGGAGGGCGTGCTGCGCGAGGGGGTCGAGGAGGGCGAGCTGAGCGAGGAGATCGACATCCCGCTCACCGCGGCGGCGCTGGTCGGGATGGTCCTGGTGGCCGCGCTCGACTGGCAGGCCTTCCAGCGGGAGCGCTCGATCGACGACGTGCACAGCGCCCTGTCGCGGCTGCTGCACGGGCGCGTGAGCGGCCGTTAGGCCTGGTGCGGACAACGGAAAACACCGGACGGCGAGGCTCGATCCCCCCGAGCCTCGCCGTCCGGCGTTTCGCACCCCCGTGCACCCCCGTGCCCCCGTTGTGCACCCCCGTGCCGGCAGGCGCGCGGCCCCGTTCCGCCACCCCGTGTCGGCGGTCCCGGAGCCACGCCCCTTCCGTGCTCCCCACTCTCTCGTCATCGCAGGTGGGAGCCCATCCGCGTATCTACTCATCTCATCGTCTAGGTACGGGTACTCAGACCTGGTTACGATCGCGGGCGTGTCCGTACTCCCTCTGGTCTTCACCAGCGGCTGGGCGAGCGGGATCAACGCGTACGCGGTGATTCTGCTGTTCGGCATCTTCGGCGCGACCGGCCTCACCGACGAGGTGCCCGAGTCGCTGCAGCGCACCGACGTCCTGATCGCCGCCGGGGTGCTGTTCCTCTGCGAGGCGGTGGCGGACAAGATCCCCTATGTCGACTCCGTCTGGGACTCCGTCCATACGGTGATCCGGCCGATCTCCGGCGCCGTGGTCGCCGCCCTGCTCGCCGGGCAGTCCGGTTCGCTGCCGGAACTCGCCGCCGGCGCGGTCGGCGGTACGACCGCCCTGTTGAGCCACTTCGTCAAGGCCGGCACCCGGATGGCGATCAACACCTCGCCGGAGCCGTTCTCCAACGTCGCCATGAGCCTGGCCGAGGACCTCGGGGTCGCCGGGATCATCACCTTCGCGGTCTTCAACCCGGAGGCGGCGGCGATCATCGCGGCCGTCCTCCTCGTGCTCGGCCTGGTGATACTGGGCTTCCTCGCCCACAGCATCCGCCGCTTCCTGCGCCGCAGGGCGCAGCGGCGGCAAGAGCGGCGGGAGGGGCGCCGCCTGGCGACCGCGGAGGCGAGCCCACCACCCGACTGATCTGTCGGTGGCGGCCGATAGGGTCGCTGACATGGCACGGATTGTGGTGATCGGCGCGGGCATGGGCGCCATGGCGGCGGCCGCCCGGCTGGCCGTGGCGGGCCACCGGGTGACGGTGTACGAGCGCGGCGGGACGTACGGCGGTGCGGTGCGTCGCTTCGAGCGGGACGGGTTCGGCTTCGACACCGGCCCCGGGCTGCTGCATCTGCCCGCGGTCTACCGCGATCTGTTCGTCAAGACCGGCAAGGAGCCTCTGGAGGACTGCGTCGAGCTGACGCAGGTCGACCCGGCGAGCCGTCATGTCTTCGCCGACGGCACCCGCGTGGACCTGCCGAACGCCTCGCGGGCGGGCACGGTCTCCGCCCTGGACGCGGCGCTCGGGGCGGGCGCGGGCGAGCGCTGGGGCGACTTCCTGGTCCGGGCCCGCGAGGCCTGGGACCGCACGCGCCGTCCCCTCCTCGAAGAGCCGCAGCCGGCAGACACCGCGCCGCTCGCCCGTGAGCCGTACCCGGCGCTGAAGGCGGGGCTGCTGCGGCGCCCCACGACCACGCTGGCGCAGGTCGGCGCGCGGGAGCTGCGCGACCCCCGGCTCGTCGCGCTCCTCGACGCGTACGCCTGGGCGTACGGCTTCGATCCGGCCACCGCCCCCGCGTCCGCCGCCGTCCTGCCGTACATGGAGCAGACCTTCGGGAGTTGGTACGTGCGTGGTGGCATCCGGGCGCTCGCGGACGCGGTGTATCAGCGGTGCGTGAAGCGGCGGGTGGAGTTCGTCTTCGACGCGCCCGTCGTCGATGTGGTGGAGAAGGACGGCCGGGCGACGGGCATCCGGCTGGAGGGGGGCGACGTCATCGAGGCGGACCACGTCGTGGCGGGCGCGCCCGTCCCCGCGCTCTACCGGGACCATGTGGTCGCCCAGGGGGAAGAGCTTGACCTGACAGGCCGTTTGACGGTTTGTCTGGCCCTTCGCGGGGCCCGGGAGGCGGACGCGGCGCACCGCACGGTCGTCCACGCGAGCGGGGACCTGCCCACCGTGACCGTGCTGCGGCCGGACGATCCGGAGCTGCGCCCCGATGACGCGCACGAGTCGGTGACGGTCTCCGCGACGGTGCGGATCCACCCCGAGTACGACTGGGACGAGATCGCCGAGGAGATGGTCGCGGCGGCGGAGTCGGCCGTTCCGGGGCTCCGGGAGCGGTTGCTCTGGCAGCAGGTCCGTACCCCGGAGGACACGCTGCGGGAGACGGGCACCGCCGAGGTGCCCGGCCCCGCGCTCGCGGGCGGCCGGGGCGTGTTCCTCCCCGCGTCCAACCGCTCCCCGCTCCCCGGCCTGTACTTCGCCGGCGGCTGGTCCCACCCCGGGGGCGGGCTGGCCCACGCGGGCATGTCGGGCGCGCTGGTCGCGGGCCTCATCGTGGAGGGCGACAGCTTCCGCGGCTCCCAGTAACCGCGATCAGTACCGGTACTGCTGGTCGTTGCCGTAGCCGTAGTACTCCTGGCCCTGCGGCTCGTCGTCGCGCTGCTGCGGCACCCACACCCCGCCGGGCGGCGTGTCGTAGCTGTACGAGGGCGCGTACGGGTCCGCGTAGGGCTGCTGGCCCGCGGTGCCGTAGTCGTACGCGGCGTACTGCTGGCCGTCCGTGCTGGGGCCGATGTACGGGTCGGAGTAGGCGGCGTACTGCTGCTGGCCGGTGCCGTAGTCGTAGGCGGGCTGCTCGTACGCCGGCTGTTCGTAGCCGGGCTGCTGCCCGTAAGCAGGCGCTCCATAGCCGTCGTAGCCGTCATAGCCGCCGTACGCAGGCTGCGGGGTCTCGGGCTGGGCCTGGGCGTGGGCCTGGGAGTGGTCGTACGCGCCGGTGTAGACGCCGTACTGGCCGGTGTCCTCGGGCATCGGCTGGGGCTCGTAGACCGCGGTGGTCTCGGCGGGCGTGGGGTCGGCCGGCTCGTACTCGGCCGACTCGTAGGAGAGGTCGCTGACCTCCAGCGTGGGGCCGGTCTCGGCCGGCGGGGCCGACCTGCGGCGCCGGCTCGCGCCGGGGCTACCGCCGAGCGCCCAGCCCGTTGAGAAGCCGCGGCGGAAGGACAGGGTCACGTAGGTCTGACCGACGGCGAAGGCCACCGCGCCCACGATGATCAGCGCGACGGACGTCAGCAGAACGCCGAGCACGACCCCGAGGAAGCCGCCGAAGGCGAGGAGGCGCCAGCGCAGCCTCGCCTTGTACTGCAGGAGGACTTCACCCAGGAGCCACAACGCGACGACACCGAACGCGATGTAGAGGACCGTCCACCCCATGCCCGCCCCTCTCCTACGGCCACCGCCGCGGGTCTGGGGCGGGTACGCCGGTCACGACTGCACGTGCAGTCCGAGATTCTCGTAGATCTCCAGCGTCGCGGTGGAGTTGTTCAGCGTGATGAAGTGCAGTCCGGGGACACCCTCGGAGAGCAGACGTGCGCAGAACTCCGTCGCGAACTCGATGCCAATGGAGCGTACAGCGGCGGGATCGTCCTTGACGGCGAGGATGCGGTCTTTCACGGCGGCGGGGAAGAGCGCGTTGCTCAGCTGGGGCAGCCGGTCGAGGGTCTTCACGTTCACCACGGGCATGACTTCGGGGATGATCGGCGTCTCGCAGCCGGTCTTCACCACGCTGTCGCGCATCCGCAGATAGTTCTCGGGGTCGAAGAACATCTGGGTGATGGCGTAGTCCGCGCCGGCCCGGCACTTGTCCACGAAGTGACGGATGTCCGTGTCCCAGTCGACGGAGCGCGGGTGCATCTCGGGGAAGGCGGCGACGCCCACGCAGAAGTCGCCGGACTCCTTGATCAGCCGGACGAGGTCGGCGGCGTACCGGACGCCCTCGGGGTGCTCGATCCACTCACCGAGCGGGTCGCCGGGCGGGTCGCCGCGCAGCGCGAGCATGTTGCGGATGCCGGCGTCGGCGTACTGGCCCAGGACGTTGCGCAGCTCGGCGATCGAGTGGTCGACGGCGGTGAGGTGGGCGACGGGGGTGAGGGTGGTGTCGCCGGCGATCTTCTGGGTGGCCTTGACCGTGCCGCCGCGGGTGGAGCCGCCGGCGCCGTAGGTCACGGAGACGAAGCTCGGGCCGACCGCCTCGACGCGGCGCAGGGCGTTCCACAGGCTCCGCTCGCCCTTCTCGGTCCGGGGGGCGAAGAACTCGAAGGAGTACGAAGGCCTGCCGGAGGCGAGGATGTCGCGGACCGTTCGCGCGCGGTCCGAGCGGGTGGAGGCGGTTCCAAGGGCCATACCGGCAGGTTAGACGGGGTCCCACGGCCAACGAAGCGGTGTCCGGGTGATGGACACGTTTTTGGACAACATCCCAGAGGCGGGGCGGGATGCTCGGACGTTACGACAGTGCCGGCCTCGGACGTTTACGACAAGGCAGGCACCGGCCCAGCCGCAGGCCAGGCGCTCGCGGACGGCCTAGGCCAGGCGCTCGCGGACCCGCTTGGCCAGGCGGGCCGCCGCCGCGGCGGGGTCGTCGGCCTCGGTGATCGCCCGGACGACGACGATCCGGCGGGCGCCCGCGTCCAGGACCTCGTCCAGGTTCGTCTCGTCGATCCCGCCGATGGCGAACCAGGGCCGGTCCTGGCCCTGGGAGGCCTCCAGGTCGGCCGCGTACCGCACGAGGCCGAGGCCGGGTGCGTACCGCCCCGGCTTGGTCGGGGTGGGCCAGCAGGGGCCGGTGCAGAAGTAGTCCACGCCCGGCTCGGCGGCGGCCGCGGCCACCTCGGACTCGGCGTGGCAGGAGCGCCCGATCAACACCTCGTCGCCGAGGATCGCCCGGGCGGCGGGCACGGGCAGGTCGCCCTGGCCCAGGTGCAGCACGTCGGCGCCGATGGCGTGGGCGACGTCGGCCCGGTCGTTCACGGAGAGGAGCTTGCCGTGCCGGCGGCACGCCTCGGCGAAGACCGCGAGGTGCTCCAGCTCCTCGGCAGCCTCCATGCCCTTGTCGCGCAGCTGCACGATGTCCACGCCGGAGGAGAGCACGGCGTCGAGGAAGGCGGGGAGGTCACCCTGGCGCCTGCGGGCGTCCGTGCACAGGTAGAGCCGGGCGTCGGCGAGCTGCTCGCGAGGCGTGGGCGTGGGCATGCGTGGTTCCCCCCGTTGGGTGCGGTGGTCCCTGGGGGCCGGGCGGGCCCGGCCCCCAAGGGCCTCCTGTGGTGTCTTCGGTACGTCAGACGGCGAGCGCCTGGGCGCGGCGCTTCACCTCCGTGCCGCGATTCTCGCTGAGGGCCTGCGCGGGCGTGCCCGGCAGGGTCGGGTCAGGAGTGAAGAGCCACTCCAGCATCTCTTCGTCGGTGAAGCCGTCGTCCTTCAGGAGGGTCAGGGTGCCGGAGAGCCCCTTGACCACCTTGTCGCCGTCGATGAAAGCGGCGGGCACCTGAAGCGCCTTGTTCTCCCCACGGCGCACGGCGATGAGCTGGCCCTCCTTGACCAGCTGCCGCACGCGCGTCACCTCGACATCGAGCATTTCCGCGATGTCGGGGAGGTAGAGCCAGGCGGGGACGAGAGCATCGATTCTTGCGTCAATCTCGGTCACGTGGACAAGCCTGCCATCCCGGACTGACAGTCGGTAGTCGGGCCCTACAGGACTGCCGCCTTCAGGGGGACGGACGGGTCGGCGGCGCGCTCCGGGTCGAGCCGCGCGGCGGACTCGATCAGCTTGCGGCCCTGGGTCAGGTCGCGGGGGCGGCCGACGGCGAGCAGGGCGACCAGGACGCCCTCGCGCAGCCACAGCACGGACCAGGAGGGCTCGGCCGGGTCGCCGCGGTGCACCAGCCCGTCGGCGCCGGTGTGGTGTCCGGCGTACTGGACGAAGCGGCCGAACTGCTCGGACCAGAAGTACGGCACGGGGTCGTAGGGCTGGGGCGCCTCGCCGATGATGTCGGCGGCGACGGTCCGGGGGCCCTGGAGGGCGTTGTCCCAGTGGTGGACGAGGAGCCGGGCGCCGTAGCGGGCGGAGGGGAAGGAGGCGCAGTCGCCGACGGCGTACACGTCGGGGAGGGAGGTGCGCAGCCGGTCGTCGGCGGTGACGGAGCCGTCCGCGTCGAGGGCGATGCCGGAGCCGGCGAGCCAGCGGGTGGCGGGGCGGGCGCCGATGCCGACGACGACCGCGTCGGCGGGCAGCCGCCGGCCGTCGGCGAGGTGGACCGCACCGGGTTCGATCCGGTCCACGCGCGCGTGGGTGAGGAGTTCGGCGCCGCTCTCCGCGTACCAGCTGGTCATCGGGGCGGCGACCTCGGCGGGCAGCGCGCCGGCGAGCGGGCGGTCGGCGGCCTCGACGACGGTGACCGCGCACCCGGCCTCGCGCGCGGCGGTGGCGAACTCGGCGCCGATCCAGCCGGCGCCGACGACCACGATGTCGTGGCGCTGCTCCAGGACGGGCTTGAGGCGGGCGGCGTCGTCCAGGGTGCGCAGCAGATGGACCCCGGGGACGCCCTCGGTGCCGGGCAGGGTGACCGGTTCGGCGCCGGTGGCGAGGACCAGGACGTCGTACGGGACGGGCCCGGCCTCGGTGTCGATCTCGTGGTCGTCGGCGCGCAGGCCGGTCACGTCGAGGCCGAGGCGCAGCTCGATGGAGAGGGACTCGAAGTCGACGTCGAAGGCGGAGTCCTCGGCCTTGCCGAGGAGGACCGCCTTGGAGAGGGGCGGGCGGTCGTAGGGCTGGTGGGGCTCGGCCCCGATGAGGGTGACCGGTCCGGTGAAGCCCTGCTCGCGCAGGGCGACGGCGGTCTGGACCCCCGCCATCCCGGCGCCCACGACGACGACCCGCTGCTGTGCCTGCTTCTGCTCGCTCACCCGATCACCTTAACGATCTGACGCACCGTCAGGAAGGCGGCTGCTCCACGACGCCGGCGCCGGAGCCCTCCCGGGACTCCCCTGCCCAGCTCTCCTCCCGCCGAACGCGCCCCGTCGGGCCACGGCGGAGGCTCCCTTACTGGGCGTCGGAGGCGGGGGTTAGTCTGACCGTCAACGTAGAGCACTCGCGGGAGCCCGGACGCACCGGGCTGAGAGGGAGGCTGGCCGGCCTCCGACCGTACGAACCTGATCCGGGTCATGCCGGCGAAGGGAGGGGCTGGACGCCCATGTCGCGTACATGCAGTACATGCAGTACATCTGACGTTCTCGTCATCGGGGGCGGAATCATCGGCCTGGTCACGGCCTGGCGGGCCGCGCAGCGCGGGCTGAGCACCGCGGTCGTGGACCCAGAGCCGGGCGGCGGGGCCGCCCGGGTGGCTGCCGGGATGCTGGCCGCCGTCACCGAACTGCACTACGGCGAGGAGACGCTGCTCGCCCTCAACCTCGCCTCCGCGCGCCGCTATCCGGAGTTCGTCGCCGAGCTGACGGACGCCACCGGTCACGACGTCGGCTACCGCGCCTGCGGCACGCTCGCCGTCGCGCTCGACGCCGACGACCGGGCGCATCTGCGCGAATTGCACGCCCTTCAGGTCCGCAGCGGCCTGGAGTCGGAGTGGCTCAGCGGGCGCGACTGCCGCCGCCTGGAGCCGATGCTGGCCCCGGGCGTGCGCGGCGGACTGCGGGTCGACGGGGACCACCAGGTCGACCCGCGGCGGCTCGCGGCCGCCCTCGTCACCGCCTGCGAACGGGCCGGGGTGATCTTCCACCGGGCCCGCGCCGAGCGGCTGACGGTGGTACGGGACCGGGCGGCGGGCGTCGTGCTCGCGGACGGGGGCGCGCTGGAGGCCGACCAGGTCGTGCTCGCCGCGGGCAGCCTCAGCGGGCGGCTCGCGGGCGTACCCGACGAGGTCCTGCCTCCCGTACGGCCCGTCAAGGGACAGGTGCTGCGGCTCACCGTGCCGCCCGCGTTCGCGCCGTTCCTGTCCCGGACCGTCCGGGCCGTCGTCCGCGGCAGCCACGTCTATCTGGTGCCGCGCGAGAACGGCGAGCTGGTGGTCGGCGCGACCAGCGAGGAGCTGGGCTGGGACACCACCGTCACGGCGGGCGGCGTCTACGAGCTGCTGCGCGACGCCCACGAACTCGTACCGGGCCTCACCGAGCTGCCGCTCACCGAGACGCGGGCGGGTCTGCGGCCCGCGTCGCCGGACAACGCGCCGCTGCTCGGCCCGACCGCGCTGCCCGGCCTCCAGCTGGCCACCGGGCACTACCGCAACGGGGTCCTGCTCACCCCGGTCACCGGCGACGTCATGGCCGCTCTCCTCACCACCGGCGTGCTTCCGGACGAGGCCCGCCCCTTCACTCCCCGCCGCTTCTCCCCCGTCCGTCAGGAGCAGCCCGCATGACCCTCTCCCTGAACGTCTCCGTCAACGGCGAGGCCCGTGTCCTCGCCGGGCCCACGACCCTCGACGCCCTGGTGGCGACGCTGACGGCCGCCCCCTCGGGCGTGGCCGCGGCCGTCAACGAGACCGTCGTGCCGCGCGGCCAGTGGTCCGCGACCGTCCTCGGCGAGGGCGACCGGGTCGAGGTCCTCACCGCCGTACAGGGAGGCTGAGCGCGATGTCCGACGACACCCTCCTCCTCGGCGGTACGGAGTTCTCCTCCCGGCTGATCATGGGAACGGGCGGGGCCCCGAGCCTGGACGTCCTCGAACGCGCGCTGGCCGTCAGCGGTACGGAGCTCACGACCGTCGCCATGCGGCGCCTGGACCCGACCGTGCGGGGCTCGGTCCTGTCCGTCCTGAACCGGCTCTCGATCCGCGTCCTGCCGAACACGGCGGGCTGCTTCACGGCGGGCGAGGCGGTCCTGACCGCGCGCCTGGCCCGCGAGGCGCTCGGCACCGACTGGATCAAGCTGGAGGTCATCGCCGACGAGCGGACCCTGCTGCCGGACCCGGTCGAGACGCTCGACGCGGCGGAGGCGCTGGTGGACGACGGCTTCACGGTCCTGCCGTACACCAGCGACGACCCGGTCCTCGCGCAGAAGCTGGAGGACGTCGGGTGTGCGGCGATCATGCCGCTGGGCTCGCCGATCGGCTCCGGGCTCGGGATCCGCAACCCGCACAACTTCCAGCTGATCGTGGAGCGCGCGGGCGTGCCGGTGATCCTGGACGCGGGGGCCGGGACGGCCTCGGACGTCGCGCTCGCGATGGAGCTGGGGTGCTCGGCGGTCATGCTGGCCTCCGCGGTGACGCGGGCGCAGGACCCGGTGCTGATGGCCGAGGGCATGCGCCACGCGGTGGAAGCGGGCCGCCTGGCCCACCGGGCGGGCCGGATCCCCCGCCGCCACTTCGCGGAGGCCTCCTCCCCGACGGAGGGCCGCGCAGCCCTGGACCCGGAACGCCCGGCGTTCTGACCCCACTCCGTTGTGGGCATTCGTTCCGCTGGGGCGGAACGGGTGGGCACAACGGAACGGCGCCCTTGCGGGCGCCTCCGCCTCGCCCCCCCCGGCACCCACGGAGCCGCTGCCCGTCACAGGTGGGCTGCAGTCCGGGGGGACGGGCCGAGGCGGCCGTCCGGGCTCGTAAACTCAGGGCCGTGGACACGACCCTTCAGGACCCCCTCGTCGGGCAGCTGCTCGACGGCCGCTACCGCGTCGACGCGCGCATCGCCGTCGGCGGGATGGCCACGGTCTACCGGGCCGTCGACATCCGCCTCGACCGGGTGCTCGCGCTCAAGGTGATGCACCCGGCCCTCGCCGCCGACGCCACGTTCGTCGAGCGTTTCATCCGTGAGGCGAAGTCCGTCGCCCGGCTCTCGCACCCCAACGTCGTCGGCGTCTTCGACCAGGGCGCGGACGGCGCGTACGTCTACCTCGCCATGGAGTACGTCGCCGGGTGCACCCTGCGCGACGTGCTGCGCGAGCGCGGGGCGCTCCAGCCGCGGGCGGCGCTCGACATCCTGGAGCCCGTGCTCGCCGCGCTGGGCGCCGCGCACCGGGCCGGGTTCGTGCACCGGGACATGAAGCCGGAGAACGTCCTGATAGGGGACGACGGCCGCGTGAAAGTCGCCGACTTCGGTCTCGTACGGGCCGTCGGCTCGGCCACGAACACCACCGGCTCCGTTCTCGGCACCGTCTCGTACCTCGCCCCCGAGCAGATCGAGCACGGCACCGCGGACACCCGTGCCGACGTGTACGCCTGCGGTGTCGCCCTGTACGAGATGCTGACCGGCGGCAAGCCGCACTCAGGGGACACCCCCGCCCAGGTCCTCTTCCAGCACCTGAACACCGACGTCCCGGCCCCCTCGGCGGCCGTCCCCGGGCTCGCCCTCGAACTGGACGAGCTGGTGGCGAGCGCCACCGCCCGCAACCCGGACGTCCGCCCGCACGACGCCGTCGCGCTGCTCGCGCAGACCCGGGACGCGCGGGCCGCGCTCGGGGACGAGCAGCTGGACGCCGTACCGCCACAGGCGCACCCCGAGGACCGCACGGGGTCCGAGGACCGGACCAGCGTGATCCCCCGGGCCCTGCCCGCGGAGGCCCGGCAGGCGCACACCGTGCAGCACACCAGCCGGCTGGCCGTGCCGCCGCCCGATTCGGGGCCACAGCGCCGGAACGGCGGCAAAAGCCGACCACGCGGGCCGCTCCTGATCGTCGCCGCCGTCCTGCTCGCCCTCGGACTCGGGGCGGGCGTCTGGTACATCAATTCCGGCCAGTTCACCCGCGTCCCGGCCGTCCTCGGCCGGTCGGAGGCCGAGGCGACGAAGCGGCTCCAGGACGCGGGGCTCGAGGTCGGCGCGACGAAGCGGGCGTTCAGCGAGGCGTACGAGCGCGGCACGGTCATGGCCACCGACCCCGCCTCCGGCGCGCGGATCCGGGGCAACGGCACGGTCACGCTCACGATCTCCCGGGGCCCCGAGATCGTGAAGGTCCCGAACCTCAAGGGGAAGCCGCTGGCGGAGGCCAAGCGGCTCCTGGCCGAGGAGGGCCTGGCCGCCGGAGTGATCACCCGCGCGTTCAGCCAGGACATCGCGCAGGGCGCCGTGATCAGCTCCGACCCCGAGCCCGGCACCGAGCGCAGCCCGGACTCGGCCGTGGCGCTCGTCGTCAGCAAGGGCCGCCCGATCGACGTCCCGGACGTGGCCGGCGAGACGGTGGCCGACGCCACCAGCACGCTTCAGGACGCCGGGCTCACCGTCGAGATCGCGAGCGAGCAGATCCACTCCGCCGAGGAGGCCGGCACGATCGCGGCCCAGTCCCTCGCGGAGGGCAGCCGCGCCGCGAAGGGCGACCGGATCGTCCTCACCCTCTCCAAGGGCCCGCGGATGATCGAGGTCCCGGACGTGACCGGCGAGTCGACCGACGCCGCGCGCGCGAAGCTGGAAGGGGCGGGCTTCGAGGTGAAGGTCGAGAAGACCTTCCCCTTCCTCGGCGACAAGGTCTCCGGCCAGTCGGTCGAGGGCGGCAGCACGGCCCCCGAGGGCTCCACCATCACCATCACGATCAAGGGACTGTAGAGACTCATGCGCAACCCCGTCGGCGGCCATGTCCCCGTGGCCGGCGGCCTCGCCACGGTCGGTCTGGGCTACGCCCGTGACCTGGGCGCGGAGACGGTCCAGGTCTTCGTGGCCAATCCGCGCGGCTGGGCCACCCCACCGGGCAACCCGGCGCAGGACGAGCTGTTCCGCGCCGCGTGCGAGGCCGAGTCCCTGTCGGCCTGGGTCCACGCCCCGTACCTGATCAACTTCGGCTCCCACACCGAGGCCACCGTCGAGAAGTCGGTCGAGTCACTGCGGCACTCGCTGCGGCGGGGGCGGGAGATCGGGGCGAAGGGCGTGGTGGTGCACACCGGTTCGGCGACCGGCGGCCGTCCGCGCGCTGAGGCGCTGGCGCAGGTACGGGAGCGGATGCGGCCGTTGCTCGACGAGCTGACGCACCCGGACGACCCGTTCCTGCTCCTGGAGTCGACGGCCGGGCAGGGCTCCTCGCTCTGCTCGCGCGCCGAGGACTTCGGCCCGTACTTCGAGGCCCTCGACCGCCATCCCAAGCTCGGGATCTGCCTCGACACCTGCCACATCTTCGCGGCGGGCCACGATCTGACCGGGCCGCACGGCATGACGCAGATGCTCGACCAGCTGGTGGCGACCGTGGGCGAGGGCCGGCTGAAACTGATCCACGCCAATGACTCCAAGGACGTCGTCGGCGCGCACAAGGACCGGCACGCGAACATCGGGGCGGGCCACATCGGCGAGGAGCCGTTCCGGGAACTCATGAGGCACCACGCGACCGACGGCGTACCGTTGATCATCGAGACGCCGGGCGGGAAGGAAGGCCACACTGCGGACGTGGAGAGGCTGAAGAAGCTCAGGGGCTGACAATTCCATTGAGGAATACCCCCAGGGGGTATACGGTTCCGGTGAGAGACAGCAGGAGCCGATACCGGTCACTGGGGGACCCCATGCAGCACGAAGCGCACGCCCACCACGACACCGAGCACGAGGGTCACGCCGGCCACGAGGGTCACGTGGGCCACCAGGCTCACGTGGGCCACGCCGACCACGGCAGCCACGCAGGCCACGGCACCCACGAAGGCCACACCAACCACACCGACCACGCGGGCCACGAAGGCCACCACGGCCACACCCCCGGCCCGGTCAGCTGGTCCATGGCGATGAAGGCCACTCTGCACTGCCTCACCGGATGCGCCATCGGCGAGATCCTCGGCATGATCATCGGCACCGCGCTCGCCTGGGGCAACGCCCCGACGATGGTCCTCGCCATCGCCCTGGCCTTCTTCTTCGGCTACTCGCTGACCCTGTGGGCGGTCGTCCGTGCCGGACTGAGCATGAAGGCCGCCATCGGCGTCGCGCTCGCCGCCGACACCCTCTCCATCACCGTCATGGAGATCGTCGACAACGGAGTCCTGCTGCTGGTGCCGGGAGCCATGGACGCGCACCTCTCGGACGCGCTCTTCTGGGGCGCCCTGGCCTTCGCCTTCCTGGTCGCCTTCCTGATCACCACACCCGTCAACAAGTGGATGATCGGCCGCGGCAAGGGCCACGCGGTGGTCCACCAGTACCACCACTGAGCCGTACGGGGCTGAGCCGTACGGAGTACCAGGAGTCAGAGCTCGGGGCCGTCCCCGGGCTCTTCCTGGTACGAGTACCGCTGCTCCTTCCAGGGATCGCCGATGTTGTGATAGCCGCGCTCCTCCCAGAAGCCGCGGCGATCGGCGGTCATGTACTCCACGCCCCGGACCCACTTGGGCCCCTTCCAGGCGTACAGATGCGGCACCACGAGCCGCAGCGGGAAGCCGTGCTCGGCGGTGAGCAGCTCACCGTCCTTGTGGGTGGCGAAGATCGTGCGCTCCGCGGCGAAGTCGGAGAGCCGCAGGTTCGCGCTGAAGCCGTACTCGGCCCAGACCATCACATGCGTGACATTGGCGGCCGGCGGGGCCAGCTCCAGGATCGTCCGGGCGGGCACCCCACCCCATTCGGCCCCGAGCATGCTGAATTTCGTGACGCAGTGGAGATCGGCCTCGACCGTGGCGAACGGAAGCGCCGAGAACTCCTCGTGGTTCCAGCAGTGCTTCTCGCCGTCCGCCGTCGCCCCGAAGACCCGGAACTCCCAGCGGTCGGGCTTGAACTTGGGGACGGGGCCGTAGTGGGTGACCGGCCAGCCGCGCTGCAGCCGCTGCCCCGGCGGAAGATCCGACTCCCCTGCTTCCCGGTATACCCCGCTCTCCGGCTGACCCATGTCATCCATGGTGACAGACCGCGAGGGGTGGTCATGACCAGCCAACCTCGCACTTCAGCTCGATTCGGGGCAACTCCCACTAAGCCTGTACTTACTGGACGGCCCTCATCCGCGGTGCAAGGATGCGGCCATCCTGCCCAGTCACGGCGTAGACATGCGTGGAAGGAGCCTCTGCGATGCAGGGCGACCCCGAGGTCCTCGAGTTCCTCAACGAGCAGCTGACCGGCGAGCTGACGGCCATCAACCAGTACTGGCTGCACTACCGCATCCAGGACAACAAGGGCTGGACCAAGCTCGCCAAGTACACCCGCGAAGAGTCCATCGATGAGATGAAGCACGCGGACAAGATCACCGAGCGCATCCTGCTGCTGGAAGGCCTGCCGAACTACCAGCGGCTCTTCCACGTGCGGGTGGGCCAGACGGTCAAGGAGATGTTCGAGGCGGACCGCCAGGTGGAGGTCGAGGCGATCGACCGCCTCAAGCGCGGCATCGACGTCATGCGGTCCAAGGGCGATATCACCTCGGCGAACCTCTTCGAGGAGATCCTGGCCGACGAGGAGCACCACATCGACTACCTCGACACCCAGCTGGAGCTGATCGAGAACCTCGGCGAGGCGCTCTACATCTCGACGCTGATCGAGCAGCCGAGCTAGGCGAGTCAGGCAGCTTCGGAGAGATCCTCGGACAGATCCTCAGGATCCGAGGTGAGCGCGGGCAGCCCCTGGTCCAGGAGCTCCCGCCGCGGGCAGTTGCCGCGCCCGAGAATGGCCTGAATACGTCGTACGCACGAGCCGCAGTCGGTTCCGGCCTTACAGGCCGAGGCGATCTGGCGAGGCGTGCAGGCGCCCGCGTCCGCGTGCTCCTTGACCTGCTTCTCCGTGACACCGAAGCATGAGCAGACGTACACGCGGTTCACCTCCCGCCGAGATCGATAAGGCTAACCTAACCTTACCCGGCACCTACGAGGCCCAAAAGCCCTCGATACGACGATGGGGCGCGGATCACATGGATCCGCGCCCCACAGTCGTAGGAAGCTACCTACTGATCACGCCTGCTAGTCGCGGTAGAGCTCCGCCACCAGGAACGCCAGGTCCAGCGACTGGCTGCGGTTGAGCCGCGGGTCGCAGGCCGTCTCGTAGCGCTGGTGCAGGTCGTCGACGAAGATCTCGTCGCCGCCGCCCACGCACTCGGTGACGTCGTCACCGGTGAGCTCGACGTGGATGCCGCCCGGGTGCGTACCGAGGCTCTTGTGCACCTCGAAGAAGCCCTTGACCTCGTCGAGCACGTCGTCGAAGCGGCGGGTCTTGTGGCCGGAGGCCGCCTCGAAGGTGTTGCCGTGCATCGGGTCGGTGACCCAGGCGACGGTCGCGCCGGAGGCGGTGACCTTCTCGACCAGCTCCGGGAGCTTGTCCCGGACCTTGTCGGCGCCCATGCGGACGATGAAGGTCAGCCGGCCGGGCTCACGGTCCGGGTCGAGCCGGTCGATGTACGTCAGCGCCTCGTCGACCGTGGTCGTCGGGCCGAGCTTGATGCCGATCGGGTTCGCGATCTGCGAGGCGAACTCGATGTGGGCGTGGTCGAGCTGGCGGGTGCGCTCACCGATCCAGACCATGTGGCCGGAGGTGTCGTACAGCTTGCCGGTGCGCGAGTCCGTACGGGTGAGGGCGCCCTCGTAGTCGAGCAGCAGCGCCTCGTGGGAGGCGTAGAACTCGACCGCGCGGAACTCGGCCGGGTCGGTGCCACAGGCCTTCATGAAGTTCAGCGCGTTGTCGATCTCGCGCGCGAGCTGCTCGTAGCGCTGGCCCGAGGGGGACGACTTCACGAAGTCCTGGTTCCAGGCGTGCACCTGGCGCAGGTCGGCGTAGCCGCCGGTGGTGAAGGCGCGCACGAGGTTGAGCGTGGAGGCGGACGCGTTGTACATCCGCTTCAGGCGCTCGGGGTCCGGGATGCGGGCCTTCTCGTTGAAGTCGAAGCCGTTGACGGAGTCGCCGCGGTACGTCGGCAGGGTCACGCCGTCGCGGGTCTCTGTGCCCTTGGAGCGGGGCTTGGAGTACTGCCCCGCGATCCGGCCAACCTTGACGACGGGCACGGAGGCCGCGTACGTCAGGACGGCGCTCATCTGGAGCAGCGTCTTGAGCTTGGCACGGATGTGGTCGGCGGACACGGCGTCGAAGGCCTCGGCGCAGTCGCCGCCCTGGAGCAGGAACGCCTCGCCACGGGCGACGGCTCCCATACGGGCGCGCAGCTGATCGCACTCGCCCGCGAAGACGAGCGGCGGATACGACTCGAGGTCCGCGATCACATCGCGCAGAGCCTCGGCATCGGGGTACTCGGGCTGCTGCGCCGCGGGAAGGTCTCGCCAGGTGTTGCCACCGGTTGCGGTGGTCTTAGCGTTCACGGTCACAACCACCACATTACGGTGTCCGGCGCCGTGTCCATCGCGACGCCCAATGGCTGAGACGCGCGCCCGGATTGTCCGGTGGTGATCGTCACGCCTTCGAGTGGTGTTACCCTCACGCGCGTTTGAGCACTTTAAACATCTGAGGCCTAAATACTTCACAGGGGTGGGCGTGAGCCAAGGGCACCGCAGGGACCGCAAGAAGAGACGGCTGCTTTACGGTGCGGCGGCGGCTGTCGTCGCGACCGCGACGATCGGGACGATCGCCGTGGCGTCGCCGGGCATGCTGGGCTCGTCCGACAGCAAGGGGGGCGCGGACGCCTCGCTGCAGTCGCAGTTCGCGGCGGCGGCGGAGGAGTTCGACGTACCGCAGAGCGTGCTGATGGCGGTGTCGTACCGGCAGACGCGGTGGGAGTCGCACGACGGGCAGCCGAGCGTGACCGGCGCGTACAACGTCATGGGGCTGACGGACGTCGACCCGGAGGACATCGCGTCCGAGGAGCACGACGAGGAGGCCATCTCCCACTTCAACGGCAGCGGCAAGCCGGAGATCGAGAAGACCTTCGACCCCGCCAAGGTCAAGGCCATCCTGGACAAGGCCGCCGTCGACACCACCGACCCGCGGTTGCACACCGTGGACAAGGCCGCCGAGCTGATCGACAGCTCCGCCGAGGCTGTCCAGAACGACACCGCCGAGTCGATCCGGGCCGGTGCGGCGCTGCTCGCGGAGTACCAGAAGCAGGCCGGCGCCGAGCTGTCCGACGACCCGGGTGCCTGGTATCCGGCCGTCGCGCGCTACAGCGAGTCGCCCGACAGGAAGGGCGCCTACCTCTTCGCGAAGCGCGTCTTCGAGTCCATCAAGACGGGTGAGCGGGAGCTGACCCTGGACGGCGAGCAGGTCTCCCTGCCGGCCGACCCGTCGGTGGAGCCGGTCAAGCCGTCGAACGTGCCGCTGGCGGTGACCTTCGCCAGCACGACGGCAACGCCGACGCCCGAGTGCCCGTCGGGCCTGAACTGCAACTTCGTGCCGGTCCGCACGGATCCCGCGAACCCCAACAAGCGCAACTACACGCTCGCCGACCGCCCCAACCAGGGCGTCGACATCCGCCAGATCGTGATCCACGACACCGAGGGCGGCTACGACGGGTCGCTCGACGCACTCACCAACCCGAATGTCCCGGGCAGCGCCCACTACCTGATCCGCGCCTCGGACGGTCTGGTCACCCAGATGATCGAGAACAAGCACCTGGCGTGGCACGCGGGCAACTGGACCCACAACATGCACTCGATCGGCGTGGAGCACGAGGGCTTCGCCATCAAGGAGGGCAGCTGGTACACCGAGTCCCAGTACCAGTCCTCCGCCGATCTGGTGAAGTTCCTGGCCGCCAAGTACGGCGTGCCGCTGGACCGGGAGCACATCATCGGCCATGACGAGGTGGCGCTCCAGACGGACGCCGGCCTCAGCAAGCTCCACTGGGACGCGGGCCCGTACTGGGACTGGAACCACTACATGGCCCTCCTGGGCGCCCCGCAGGGCGACAAGGGCGCGGGCGGCCTGCTCAGCGCCGGCCAGGTGGTCCGCGTGGTGCCGCCGTTCACCACGGCGAACCAGCCGAAGCTGACCATCTCGCCGTGTGATTCCAGCGGCAATTGCACATCCGTGACTCCGCGGCCGTCGAACTTCGGCTACCTCTACACCCAGCCGTCGACCAGCTCGACGACCCTGACGGACCCGTACTTCTCGTCCGTCTGGTCCCAGGGCTCGAACTACGCGAACAAGGTCCGCGCCGGCGGCAGCTACGTCGTCGCCGAGGCCACGTACAACTGGACAGCGATCTGGTACGCGGGCAAGAAGGCCTGGTTCTACAACCCCGGCGGCCAGTACACCGTGCCGGTGAGCGGCGCCACGACCGTGAAGCTTGCGGCGGGGCTGACCTCGGCCAAGATCTACGGGCGCTCGTTCCCGGAGACCGCCGCGTACACCGCCGCGGGCCTGAACCCGCCGGGCGACGAGAACGCCTCCCTGACGAAGTTCTCCCTCGCCGCCGGTCATGCCTATGTGAAGGCCGGCCCCGCGGTGAAGGGCGACGACTGGTTCGGCTCCGCCCAGAAGAACGTCATCGGCAGCACGATGTTCGTGCCGATCCGCTTCCACCACAAGATCACCTGGGTGAAGCAGAGCGACATCGTGGAGGCGCCCGGCGCCGCCCCCGTCGCCGCGAACAACCGCTACAACCTGATCGCCCGCGATTCCTCCGGCACCCTGTGGCAGTACCAGGGCACCGGCAGCGGGAGTGCTCCCTTCCTCGACCGCTACCGCGTCGGCAGCGGCTGGCAGATCTACAACCTCGTCACCCCGATGACCGCCCTGCGCGCCGACGGCATCGGTGACGTCGTCGCCCGTGAGCAGAACGGCAACCTCTGGTACTACACGGGCAGCGGCAACCCCTCCTCGCCGTTCAAGACGCGGATCAAGGCCGGGACGGGCTGGCAGATCTACAACCAGGTGCACGGCGTCCGGGACGTCACGGGTGACGGCAAGGCCGATCTGATCGCGCGGGACTCGTCCGGTGCGCTGTGGCTGTACAACGGCACCGGCACCCCGAGCGCCCCGTTCGGGCCGCGGGTGAAGATCGGCACCGGGTGGCAGATCTACAACACGCTGGTCAGCACCGGTGACGTGACCGGAGACGGCAAGGCGGACCTGATCGCCCGCGAGCCGTCCGGCGCGCTGTGGCTGTACAACGGCACCGGCGTGGCGACCAAGCCGTACGGTCCGCGGGTGAAGATCGGCACGGGCTGGCAGATCTACAACACGATCGTGGGGCCGAGCGATCTGAACGGTGACGGCAGGGTGGACCTCGTCGCCCGCGACGGCGCCGGGACCCTGTGGTACTACAAGGGCACCGGCAGCGCCACCGGCCCGTTCAGCGCACGTACGAGCATCGGCAGCGGCTGGCAGATCTACAACCTGATCTTCTGATCCGTCCGAGCGCCCGAGGGGCCCGGCTCACACCGTCCACGGTGTGGAACCGGGCCCCTTGCGCGTGCCCGGCTGCGTTACAGTGCTCGCATGTTCGCGCACTCGACCCAGAACTGGTGGTGGACCGCTCATCCGGCGGCCCACTGACTGCGCGTACACCCAGACGACACGCGAAGGCCGCCCGAGGGGCGGCCTTCTCCCGTTTCACGGGGCCGTTCCTCTTCCACCCGGAAGGAACAGACCCCGTATGCACCTCTCCCGTCTCCTCGACGACTCCTGCCCGCCGTTCGCGCTGCTGCGCCGCCGCACCCCCGGTCGTGACCACGACACCGTCGAGGTGCTGATCGGCGCCGTCCACGAGGCCGGGCGGCTGGCCGAGCTGCCCGTCGGCGCCCTGCCGACCCTCGCCCTCGTGCCGTTCCGGCAGATCCGCGAGCGCGGCTTCGACGTCCGCGACGACGGCACGCCGCTCTCCGTGCTCGTCGCCGAGGAGGCGTACGAACTGCCGCTCGCCGCCGCGATGGAGCAGCTGCCCGCCCATGACGTACACGTCAGCAGCGGCTCGTTCGACGTGTCGGACGAGGCCTACGCCGAGACCGTGCGCCGCGTGATCGACGAGGAGATCGGCGCCGGTGAGGGTGCCAACTTCGTCATCCGCCGCACCTACACCGGCGAGATCCCGGGCTTCAGGCGCGCCGACGCCCTCGCCCTCTTCCGCCGTCTCCTCGCGGGCGAGCGGGGCGCGTACTGGACCTTCGTCGTCCACACCGGCGAGCGGACCCTGGTCGGGGCGAGCCCCGAGGTGCATGTGCGGATGGCCGGCGGGACGGTCGTGATGAACCCGATCAGCGGGACCTACCGCTACCCGGCCGGCGCCGCGCCCACCCCCGAGGACCTGCTGGCCTTCCTGGCCGACCGCAAGGAGACCGAGGAGCTCTCCATGGTGGTCGACGAGGAGCTCAAGATGATGTGCACGGTCGGCGACATGGGCGGGGTGGTGATCGGGCCGCGGCTCAAGGAGATGGCCCATCTCGCGCACACCGAGTACGAGTTGCGGGGCCGCTCGTCCCTCGACGTACGGGACGTGCTGCGGGAGACGATGTTCGCGGCGACGGTCACCGGCTCGCCGGTGCAGAACGCCTGCCGGGTCATCGAGCGGCACGAGTCCGGCGGCCGGGGCTACTACGCCGGGGCGCTGGCCCTGCTCGGCACAAACGAGAACGGCGTCCAGACCCTGGACTCCCCCATCCTCATCCGGACCGCCGACATCTCCGGCGACGGGGCGCTGCGCGTGCCGGTCGGCGCCACCCTGGTCCGGCACTCCGACCCGGCGGGCGAGGTCGCCGAGACGCACGCCAAGGCGGCGGGTGTCCTCGCGGCCCTGGGGGTACGGGAGGGGCGGCCGCGCGACGAGTCCCCGGTGGCGGCGCCCCGGCTCGCGGACGATCCGCGGGTGCGGGCGGCGCTGGACGCCCGGCGGGCCGACCTGGCGCCGTTCTGGCTGCGGATGCAGGTCCGTTCGGCGGAGCTGACCGGCCACGCGCTCGTGATCGACGCCGAGGACACCTTCACCGCGATGCTCGCGCACCTGCTGCGCTCCTCCGGCCTGGAGGTCTCGGTGGTCCGCTACGACGAGCCGGGGGTACGGGAGCTCGCGCTCGCCCACGACGGGCCGGTGGTGCTCGGCCCGGGGCCGGGGGATCCGTCGGACGCCGCCGATCCGAAGATGCGTTTCCTGCGCGGTCTCACGGCCGATCTCGTACGTGACCACCGGCAGGGCCTGCTCGGCGTCTGCCTCGGCCACGAGCTGATCGCGGCCGAACTGGGCCTGGAGATCGTCCGCAAGCGCACCCCGTTCCAGGGCGCGCAGGTGCGGATCGATCTCTTCGGGCAGGAGCAGACGGTCGGCTTCTACAACAGCTTCACGGCCCGCTGCGACGACCGGACCGCCACCGAACTCGCCCTGCACCGGATCGAGGTGAGCCGGGACGAGGAAACGTGCGAGGTCCACGCGCTGCGCGGGCCGGGCTTCGCGGGCGTGCAGTTCCACCCGGAGTCCGTGCTGACGATGGACGGCGCGGCCCTGACGGCCTCCCTGCTGGCGGGGGTGCTCGTCTAAGACTTGATCCGCAATTCACCAGAGGGTGAGCTGTGGACTGCACGCGGTGCGGGGACCGGGCGTTCCGGCGTGGTCGCGCACGGGGCGCGTCTCATCCGGGGTTGCTCGGTTCGGCTGTCCGGCGGTTCGGGGAGCAGAGGCACCACGTTGCCGTGGTACTGCCGCGCGGCCAGGACCCCGAGGGGTGTTCTGGCTCTGTGTGGTTGACTCCCACAGCGCTTCTTCCAGCGCTTCTGAGTATGTGATCTGGGCGTTCCTGGACGCGGTGGTGTCCAGGAACGCGGTCTTCGGGTCGTCCACGTCTTCGAAGCGGACGAAGGCGGCGAGGGCTGCGGATACGAGGTCCCGCTTGCCGACGAGGCCGCACGCGATGCACTTCTGCTCGCGGTCCCGGAGGGTCTTCTTGACGCGCTCGCCGCACAGGCAGTGCTGGGACAGGGCCGTACTCCACGTTGAGGCCCGGACCAGCCGCCCGCCCGCCGCTTCGCACTCCACCTTGAGCGCGGAGATCAGCATGCCCGGCGTGGTCTGGGACAGGCGCTTGCCCCACAGCCGGTACCAGGTGCGGATGTCGCAGTCCTCGGCCACCAGCACGGGGCCGTGGGCGGTAATGATCTCCCGCGCCACCAGGCGGGCGCGGTGACGGCGGTGCTCGGCGATCGAGGCGGCATGTTCGGCCTGGCGGGCACGCTGGTCGCGGTAGTTGGCGGACAGCCGGTCACGGCGGAACGCCTGCTTCGGCACCCCATCGGACCGTGCGGCGCGGGCACCGCCGGGAACCGTCACCGTCTTGGGCTTGAGGCCCTTCTCGGCGCGCTGGGCGGCGCGCTTGGCCTGCTTCTTCGACAGCCCGTACTGTCCGGCGTTCGTCGCCCTGCGGGAGCGCTCCAGCGCCCTGGCTCGACCGCGCCGCTTCTTCGCCTGCTTCTCGATCAGCGCCTGCTCGGCGTCGGTGAGCGCAGCCGCGACGACTTCCCCAAGGCCGTGCAGGTCGGGCGCGCCCCGCTGTGCCCATTGACCGACTGGACGCCTGGCGGGGGGATCAACCGACCCTTCCCGCACGGGAAGTAGGTGACCTCATGGGTTGTCGTGTTCGTCCGCGGCGAAGATCGACATCACCAGCCTGCGGCCCCGCTCGCTGCCGCACTGGACCGCATCCTCGACCGGCTCACTCCGCTGGTCGCCGGGCTCCGCGAACCACGGGGCGGCCCCCGCTCGGACCTGTGGGTCGTGGATGGCACACTCATCCCCGTTGAGGACCAGTCGCAGACCAAGCACTCCAAGAACCACCGGCGCACGGCTCGTATGGGCGCTCGGAGTGAAACCGCTGATCGCCCGCCGTGGCACCGAGCACGGCTCCGGCCTGGGCGCCCAACGCTGGGTCGCTGAACGCGTCTTCGCCCACCTTCATGGGTTCAGCCGCCTGCGCATCCGCTGGGAGGTCCGCGACGACATCCGCGAAGCCTTCCTCACCCTCGGATGCGCACTCATCTGCTGGAGGCGCCTGGAGTCATTGGATGAGGAATTCTTAGGGCATGACCGCGCCGTAGATGTTCTGGTCCCGCCCACCGACGTCCGGGCAGGCGTCCGGTCCCCACGTCCCGTCGGGACTCTGCGTGCGGCACTGGTGCACATCAAAGCCGTCCGTGCCGTCCTCCTGGTATCTCGGATCGATGCCAGCGACTGTGTCGCGTTGATCGGTCCAGGCCATCAGCACGGTCGTGCCCGAGGCGGCGATGTAGTTGTAGTCGCCGAAGAACGGCAGATCGGTGTCGAAGAACTGCTCGTACTGGGGCATCGTCGACTGCGTGGAGACCTGGCTGACGGTCCAATTCGCCCCGCTGTTCGTGGAGGTCGCGTAGAAGCTGTGGAGTCCGGTTCCGGTCGAAACCGCACCTGGCGGGTTGGCGCTCACCCACCGGTTCGAGATCGGCACGGTACGGAAGTCGCCGCCGCTGGGTCCGCTCGCGGTGTCGGCGCGGCTGTCCTGCCAGACGGCGTGCAGACGGCCTGAGTCGGCCGCGATGTCGGGGAAGATCTGGTGGCCGACGGCCTGCGCATCGAGCCGTTGCGGCGCGCTCCAGCTGTTTCCGCCGTCGCTCGTCCGCAGGAAGTAGACGGCCGACTGGCTGCCGGTGCCACTGCCGACCGTTCCATAGGTCGTGCCGGTAGCCGTCAGCGAACCGGGCACCGACCCGTCGTAGACCATGAACGCCTCGTCGGGATTGCCAGATGCTGTGGGATCGGCCGTGATGCGCACCTGGCTGCTGCCCCGGGAGAACACGTAGCCGGACTGACAAAGGAAAGCGCCGTCGCCGCAGTTGCGGGGGCTTCCGGTCGCTGACACTGGTCGGTCCGTGGGCTCCCAGGCGACGAACGGCGTGGCGACCTGCGGTCTGGTGAACGAGCGGCCACCGTTGGTCGACTTCACCCAAGCGACCGCGTTGTCCTGCGTCTGGCCGTTCTCGGCGTCGAACTCGAATTGGCGCCAGGCGGCATGGACACTGCCATCGCGCGTCACCGCGACGTCACAGAACTGGTTGCCGTGCGCCGAGTCGGAGATCCTGGTGTGGGTGAACGTGCGCCCCTGGTCGGTCGAGCGCGAGAGGTACACCGCGCTGTTGGATCCGCTACGGGTGGAGCGAGTCCAGCAGACGTAGACGTTCCCCTCGTGCGGGCTGTCGGCGCCCCGGTCGACCTCGATCTGAGGCTTGTGGTGGACGAGGCCGCCGCCGCTCGGGTTCGGGGTTTGCGCGACGACAGTCGTGTGGCGGTAATCGGGACTTGGTCCCGAAAGCCAGTCGTAGCGTGCGACCCAGAACGAGAGGTTGGGACTGTCCGGGCCTCGTGAGGCGGCGCCTGCGTAGTAGAGGTGGCCGGCGTTGTCCCAGGCCTGAGCAGGGTCTGCGAAGTGGTTGAAGCGACGTACGAACAACGGCGATGCCTGACCCTCGGCCGAGGTGTCGGTCGGGTAGCCGGGCACCAGGCTGTTGGTCCATGTCTGTCCGCCGTCGGCGGAGTAGTAGAACCCGGCCCACGTGTCTCCGCCGGTCGTCGCTCCCGCGCAGGAGTCGTTGGCGCCGGCCGTCATCAGTTGCGGGTTGTGCGGGGCAACGGAGGCTGCCGGCTCGTTCTGCTGGCGGTTGTTGACCGAGCACGAGGCGATTGTCGGGTCGGTGCCACCGTCATGGCGGACGTAGGCGCGATCGGAGACCTTCACGTCCGCGGCCGCCGGCGAGGCAAGCAAGGGGCCGACGCACAAGGCGAGCACGCCGATACCAGCCGCACGAAGTCTGTGCGGCAGCCCACCAGTACTCCGACCACAGAAACCCACGGCAGTCACCTCTCTCTAGGACTGCCTGAATTCTTCGGCTCCGTCGTGCTCGGGCTAACGACGGATCAAAAGAATCAGTCTCTTGGCGCCGGGTACCGCCCAATCAGCCGAGCGAGGTTTTCCTCAGCGAAATTATTTTCTTGAAGTGATGTGCGCCTTCCACTGGGGGCTGAAGTTGTACCTCGTGTGACGCCAGGCGCCTCCAGCAGAAGGTGGGCGAACGCCACCGGGCCGCCACCCTGACCGGCGGCAACCCCAACGACGTCACCCACCTGATCCGACTCCTCCAGGCGTCGCCGATGTGACCGACGACGCCCTCCGCATGACGGGCCCGGAACCAGACGATTCCGGCGACTGTACGACCCCGGGGAGCGGTCCGCTCAGCCGAAGAAGACGCCCACCTCCGCGTACAGCGCCGGGTTCACCGTCTTGAGCCGGGCCGTGGCCTCGGAGATCGGGACGCGGACGATGTCGGTGCCTCGCAGAGCGACCATCTTGCCGTAGTCGCCGTCCCGCACCGCGTCGATGGCGTGCAGCCCGAAGCGGGTGGCGAGAAAGCGGTCGAAGGCGCTCGGTGTGCCGCCGCGCTGCACATGCCCGAGCACGGTGGTCCGGGCCTCCTTGCCCGTCCGCCGCTCGATCTCCTTGGCGAGCCACTCGCCCACGCCGGAGAGCCGGACGTGTCCGTACGAGTCGAGCGTGCCGTCCTTGAGGACCAAGTCACCGTCCTTGGGCATCGCGCCCTCGGCGACCACGACGATCGGGGCGTACGAGGCCTTGAAGCGCGAGGTGACCCAGGCGCAGACCTGGTCGAGGTCGAAGCGCTGCTCGGGGATGAGGATGACGTTGGCGCCGCCCGCGAGACCGGAGTGCAGCGCGATCCAGCCGGCGTGACGGCCCATCACCTCCACCACCAGGACCCGCATATGGGACTCGGCGGTGGTGTGGAGGCGGTCGATGGCCTCGGTGGCGATGCCGACGGCGGTGTCGAAGCCGAAGGTGTAGTCGGTGGCGGAGAGGTCGTTGTCGATGGTCTTCGGGACGCCGACGCAGGGGATGCCGTACTCGTCGACCAGCCGGGCCGCGACGCCGAGGGTGTCCTCGCCGCCGATCGCGATCAGGGCGTCGACCTCGCACTTGGCGAGGTTCTCCTTGATGCGGCGGATGCCGTGTTCGGCCTTCAGGGGGTTGGTGCGGGAGGAGCCGAGGATGGTGCCGCCGCGCGGCAGGATGCCGCGGACGGCGGGGATGTCGAGCCGTACGGTGTGACCCTCCAGCGGACCGCGCCAGCCGTCGCGGAACCCGGTGAACTCGTAGCCGTACTCCTGGACGCCCTTGCGGACGATGGCGCGGATGACCGCGTTGAGACCGGGGCAGTCGCCGCCCCCGGTCAGTACGCCGACGTGCATGGAGCTCTCCTTCGCCGTGACGGACGGGGTGTCCGGCCCACGCTAGTAGTGACGTGGGTCACTCCGACACGGCATGAAGAGTGAATTGTCAGGCGTCGTCGAGGCCGCGCTCTATGGCGTACCGGACGAGCTCCACCCGGTTGTGCAGCTGGAGCTTGCCGAGCGTGTTCTGGACGTGGTTCTGGACGGTCCGGTGCGAGATCACCAGGCGCTCGGCGATCTGCTTGTAGCTCAGGCCCTTGGCCACGAGCCGCAGCACCTCGGTCTCGCGCTCGGTCAGCTGTGGCGCCTTGGGCTCGTCGGCGCCGGCGGCCGGGAAGGGCTCGGAGGCGAGCCGTCGGTACTCGCCGAGGACCAGGCCCGCGAGGCCGGGCGTGAAGACGGGGTCGCCGACGGCCGTGCGGCGTACCGCGTCGATCAGCTCGGCCGTGCTGGCCGACTTCAGCAGATAGCCGGTGGCGCCGGACTTGACCGCCTCCAGGACGTCGGCGTGCTCGCCGCTCGCGGAGAGCACCAGGACCCGCAGCGAGGGGTCGGCGCCGACCAGCTCCTTGCAGACCTGGACCCCCGGCTTGGCGGGCAGGTTGAGGTCCAGGACGAGGACGTCGGGGCCGACCGCCCCGGCCCGGCGCACGGCCTGCTCGCCGTCGCCCGCGGTGGCCACCACGTCGAAACCGGCCTCGGCGAGGTCGCGGGCGACCGCGTCCCGCCACATCGGGTGGTCGTCGACGACCATCACCTTGATCTGCTGCTGTTCCTGCTCGCTCATCTCGTTCCCGCCTTCCCCCGTGTGTCCCTCGGGACCTTCAGTTCGACTTCCGTGCCCTGGCCCGGTACCGAGATCAGCTCGGCCGTGCCGCCCAGTTCCCGCAGCCGGCCGCGGATGGAGAGCGCGACGCCCATCCGCCCCTCGCCCTCGGCCTGCGCGAGCCGCCCCTCCGGGATGCCCGGGCCGTCGTCCCGTACCGTCACGATCACCTCGTCCGGCCAGTCCTCGACCAGGATCCACGCCTGGGCCTCGTCGCCCGCGTGCACCCGGACATTGTCCAGGGCGGCGCCGACCGCGGCGGCCAGTTCACGGGCGGCGGGCGGCGGCAGCAGGACGGGGGCGCCCGGGTCCGCGAGCGTGATCCTCGCCCCGGCGCGCGGGGCGAGGAGGGCGCGCAGATCGACCGGGGAGTCGTCGTCCGGCTCCTCGACGACGCGGACCACCGCTCCCTCGGACTCGTCCTCGGAGACCAGCGACGGCCGGGTGAGACCGCCGGCGACCAGGGTGCGCAGCGCGACCTCCTGCTCCCCCGCCATCCGGCCCAGCTCGGCGGCCTCGCCGCCCAGGGCGGTGCCGCGCCGCTGCACCATGGCCAGGACCTGGAGGACGCTGTCGTGGATGTCCCGCGCGAGGCGTTCCCGTTCCCGGGTCGCGGCCTCGATCTCCAGGGCGCGGGCGAGGGTACGCTCGGAGGCCCGGGCGACCTCGACGACGTACCCGATGGCGATCGACGCCACCCAGACGAGCAGCACGTTGTGGAGTGTGTCCCGGGTGGGGTTGCCCCGCTCGATGATGTTGGCGACGGCGACCAGCGAGGAGGCGAAGCCGGCCCAGCGCCAGCCGCCCTTGATCGCGTACGCGAGGACGGCTCCGGCGGTCCATATCGACGGCAGGGTGGGGCTGTCCATCGTCCGCGCGTGCTCGTCGGCGAGCGGCGTCAGCAGGATGCCGGTGAGGGCGAGGGTGAGGTCGGCGACGAGGAAGCGCTTGGTGCAGCCCGCCGCGTTCGCCACCTTGGGGAGGGTCGCCAGGGTCCAGACGCACATGACGGCGAGGAAGGCGATGGCGACCGAGGGCCGTTCGTAGCGGTCCCGGCCGAAGACGAAGATCAGGACGGCGTAGATCATCGTCCCGACGCGGTACGCCATGAGCGCACGCCACAGCGGCTGCTCGACCGACATGCGCACGACACGCTCGCGCTTGGCCATCTCCCCCACCCCGAACAGACGCGGCGCTCAGTAGCCGGACTTCTGCCGTTCCTCGATCTCTTCCTTCACGGCCTCCTTGGCCGCCTTCTCCGCCTCCGCGATCTGCCGCTTGGCGGCGGTCGCGTAGATGTCGACGTACTCCTGGCCGGACAGCTTCATGATCTCGTACATGACCTCGTCGGTCACCGAGCGCAGGATGAAGCGGTCCCCCTCCATGCCCTGGTAACGGGTGAAGTCCAGCGGCTTGCCGATCCGGATCCCCGGGCGCATCAGCTTGGGGACGACCTTGCCGGGCGGCTGGATCTTCTCGGTGTCGATCATGGCGACCGGGATCACGGGCGCGCCGGTGGCCAGGGCCACGCGCGCGAGGCCGCCGGGCTTGCCGCGGTAGAGGCGGCCGTCGGGCGAGCGGGTGCCCTCGGGGTAGATCCCAAAGAGCCCGCCCTTCTCGATGACCTCGATACCGGCCTTGATCGCCGCCTCGCCCGCGCCGCGGGCGCCGGAGCGGTCCACGGGGAGCTGGCCGACGCCCTTGAAGAAGGCGGCGGTGAGCTTGCCCTTCACACCGGGCGAGGTGAAGTACTCGGCCTTGGCGATGAAGGTGACCTTGCGGTCGAGGACGGCGGGCAGGAAGAAGGAGTCCGAGAAGGACAGGTGGTTGCTCGCGAGGATCGCCGGCCCCTCGGCGGGAATGTTCTCGAGGCCCTCCACCCACGGCCTGAAGGCGAGCTTCAGTGACCCTCCGATGGAGAACTTCATTGCGCCGTAGATCAACTCGAGTACCTTCCGTGTGCTGTGAGACTGACCTTATCCCGCCTTTTCCCGCCTGCCCGCGCCGGTGCGGCCGTGGGCGGGCACCTTCGTGCGAACGGCCCTGGTCGTGTGTCGGTCCGGTCGCGTACCGTGAAGGCCTTCCCCTTTTTCGCCGTCGCTTCGTCGAAGCCTCGCCCTCCTCGAAGCCGAACCCCCGAACAGGAGATCCAGGTGCCGGTCCTTCCTGGAGCTGAGCCGTACCGCCACGAGGGCGGCAAGGTCGGCGTCCTTCTCTGTCACGGATTCACCGGTTCCCCGCAGTCGTTGCGCCCCTGGGCCGAGTACCTGGCCGAGCGCGGACTGACGGTGTCGGTGCCGCTGCTGCCCGGGCACGGCACGCGCTGGGAGGACATGGCGCTCACGACCTGGCACGACTGGTACGCGGAGGTGGACCGCGAGCTCCGGGATCTCCTCGCCCGCTGCGAGCAGGTCTTCGTCTTCGGCCTGTCGATGGGCGGGGCGCTGGCGCTGCGGCTCGCGGCCAGGCACGGGGACGCGGTGAAGGGTCTCGTCCTGGTGAACCCGGCCAACAAGGTGCACGGGCTCGCGGCGCACGCGCTGCCGGTCGTGCGGCACTTCGTCCGGTCGACGAACGGCATCGCGAGCGACATCGCCAAGGAGGGCAGGGAGGAGATCGGCTACGACCGGGTGCCGCTGCACGCGGCGCACTCCCTGCGGCAGTTCTTCCGGACCGTGGATGCGGAGCTTCCGCAGGTCACGCAGCCGGTGGTGGTGCTGCACAGCCCGCAGGACCACGTGGTGCCGCCGGCCGACTCGGCGCGGGTGCTCAGCCGGATCTCGTCCACGGACGTACGGGAGCTCCTGCTGGAACAGAGCTACCACGTGGCGACGTTGGACCATGACGCGGAGCGGATCTTCGAGGAGAGCTGGGCGTTCGTCGGCCGGCTCGCTCCGGACGTGGTCGGTGAGAAGGGAAGCACGAGCGGTGGCTGAGCAGCAGGACGGCGAGCGCGAGCCGCAGCCCATCGACGAGCAGGCGGCCTGGGCCGCGATCGTCGCCGGGTACGGCGAGGAGCCGGCGGACCCGCCGGGGGCGAGGCCGTTCCGGTCGGTGGAGGATCTGGCGCTGCCGGAGCCGGTGGAGGACGAGGACTCCGACGAGGACTCCGACGAGGCTTCCGATGAGGCCTCCGAGGAGGAGGACGGGCCGGCGAAGCCCGCCCTTGGCAGCTCGATCGTCTTCGCCCCCGGGGTGGGTGTCGGAGGCGGCGGCCCGCGCGACTACGAGCTGGCGGACCCGGACGCCGAGTCCGGCGAGGCGGAGGACAAGAAGAGCGACGACGGCGAGGGCCACTTCGTCCCGCCGGAGCCGCCGCCCCTGCCGGAGGCGGACGCGACGACGAAGTTCGCCTGGCTGGGCGTGGCCGGCGGCCCGGTGCTGATGCTGCTGGCCGTGCTGCTCCAGTGGGACATGACGTGGTGGCTGACGACGCTCTGCGTAGGCGGCTTCCTGGGCGGCTTCGCCACGCTGGTCGCCCGCATGAAGCACGACGACGATGACGACCCCGACGACCCGGGCCGCGGCGCGGTGGTCTAGCCGCGCGGGGTGACGGCCCCTGCCACACGAACCGTCCGCGGCCAGCGCCCGGGCGCGGGCTGCGGCCCGCCCGGCCGCGGGCTAGCGGCCGCAGGGCCCGGGGCCGGGGGCTAACGGCCGCAGGGCCCGGGGCCGGGGGCTAACGGCCGAAGGGCCGCAGGCCTGGGGGCAGGCGCGGGCTCCGGGCCGAAGGGCCGCTGGCTGCCGGCCGGAGGCCGTCGGCCCATCGGCCACGGTCACGGCCCCTCCCCCGGGCACCCGCCCGGGCTCCCGCCCAAGGCTCCCGCCCGACCGGCCGCAGGCTAGCGGCAGCAGGGGCCGGGCCGCGGGCTACCGGCCCCAGGCCTCGGGCCCTCCCCCGGGCCCGGCTCGCGGGTCAGGACGATGGGATGCGGACCGCCGCCACGACCGGGAGGTGGTCCGTGGCTGTGCGGAGGTCCGTCGGGGGTAGGTCTTGGGGGACGCCGCAGGCGAGGAATTCGATGCCCGGCGTGGCCAGGATCGCGTCGATGCGCTGGTGCGGGTCCGTGGGGGTCGAGGTGTATTCGCCGCCCCAGGGGCTCACCGCCCAGCCGTCCTGGAGTTCCTTCGCCAGGCGGGTGAAACTCCGGCCGCCGGGGCGCTCGTTGAGGTCACCGGCGACGATCGTGTGCGGGGCGTCCATGGCGGCCACCCGGTCGAGGAGCATCCCGGCCTGGGCGTACCGCTCGTCGCTGCGCAGGCTCAGATGACAGCTGATCAGGCCGACCCGGGCGCCCCCGAACCGTACGACTGCGGTGGCGAAACCGCGCCGGTGCAGGCCGGGGGTCAGGGGGAGGAGGACGTCCTCGGTCTGTTCCACATGAGCCCTCAGTGAGCACAGCAGCAGCGGTCCCGCAGCCGTCGCCCCGCCCGTCAGGACCACCAGGTCCGACTTGGCCGCCAGCCGGGCCGCGTGTTTGCGCCAGCGGAAGAACCGCGGCGCCTCCTGGACGAAGACGACGTCCGGCGCGCAGGCCCGGATGACCCGGGCAAGGGCGTCCTCGTCGTCGCGCATCGAGCGGATGTTGTAGCTCAGGACCCGGACGACGGCCGAACCGTCCGCCTCGGTACGGGAGTTGGGCAGCGGAGTGATCGCCATGGCAAGCAACATACGACACCCGCCCGCCGCTCCCCGGAGGACGCGGCGGGCGGGTGGAGGTGTGCCGGGAAAGCTAGCCCTGGCGGGCCAGGTCCGCCGCGCCCACCAGGCCGGCCTTGTTGCCGAGCTGGGCCGCGAGCACCTGCGCGTGCGGACGCCACTGGCCGCCGATCAGCCAGCGCCGGAAGGACTTGCGGATCGGGTCGAGGACCAGCTCGCCCTCGTCGGAGACCCCGCCGCCGACGATGAAAGCCGACGGGTCGAAGAGCGAGGCGAGGTCCGCGAGACCCGCGCCCGCCCAGCGGGCCAGCTCGCGGAAGGAGTCCACGGCCACCGGGTCGCCCAGCCGGGCCGCCGCGCTGACGTGCTTGCCCTCGATGCCCTGGGGCGTGCCGTCGCCGAGCCCGAGCAGGATCTGCGCGCGCTCGGGCGTGGCGTTGGCGCGCTGCTTCGCGTACCGGACGAGCGCGCGCCCGGAGGCGTACTGCTCCCAGCAGCCCTGGCTGCCGCAGCCGCACAGCAGCCCGTCCGGGACGACCCGGATGTGGCCGAACTCGGCCGCGACGCCGAACCGCCCGCGGCGCAGCTTGTTGCCGATGATGATGCCGCCGCCGAGGCCGGTGCCGAGGGTGATGCAGATGACGTCCTCGTGGCCCTTGCCCGCACCGAACTTGTACTCGCCCCAGGCCGCCGCGTTCGCGTCGTTCTCGACGACGACCGGCAGGCCGACCCGCTGCTCGACCTTGTCCTTCAGCGGCTCGTGCCGCCAGTCGATGTTCGGCGCGAAGAGGACGGTGGCGCGCTTGTCGTCGACGTAGCCCGCGGCGCCGATGCCGACGGCCTCGATCTGATGACCCTTGCCGGCCTCGGACACGGCGGCGCAGATCGCGTCGACGATGCCTTCGGGCGTCGGCGGGGTGGGCACCTTGTGCGTGTCGAGGATGTTGCCCTCCTCGTCGACCACGCCGGCCGCGATCTTCGTGCCGCCGATGTCGACGCCGATGGTGAGTCCCATGTGTCCCTCAGTTTTCGGTCGAGCCCCGCTAGGCCCAACCGTACCCGAGGGGGGCGACCGTCCTGATCAGTCCAGGTCGATGTGGTGCCCGGTTCCGGGCCCGTCCTCGTCGCGCTTGGGGTCTTGGCCGGGGTCCTTGCCGGGGTCCTGGCCGGAGTCCTGGCCACGGTCCTGGGCGGGGCTCTTCGGGGTCGCGTCGCGTCGTGGGTCGTCCGGCTCGTCGCGCGTCCAGCGGGTCTCGTGGCCCTCGACCGCCGAGCGGTATGCGGCGAGCAGCTCGTTGCCGGCCGCCGCGAGGTGGTCGAAGACCTGCGGGTTGCGCTCGATGATCGGCTCGACGGCCGCCTTCGCCTGGTTGACGAGCTGCTGCACGGTGCCCTGGGCGGCCATGCCCGTCAGCGGGTTCCGCAGGGTGGAGACCTTCTCGGCGACGGCGTCGAAGAGCTTGCGGAACTCCTCGGCCGCCGAGCCGGGTTCCCCGGCGGCGGCGCGGCGGCGGGCCTTCTCGGCCTCCAGGTCCTCGGCGCACGCCTTGGCCCAGGCGTCCGAATCGCTCATGGCGTACTCCTTACGGCTTATACCGTCGACGGTACACGGCGTCAGGGGGTCTTCGGCCAGAGACCGGCGTCCGGGGCGAACCTGATCCTGAGGTCGCCGTCGACGAGACCGGCGCCGACGACCGTGCAGCGGCGCAGGGCGGCGGGCAGCGGGACGTTGCGGCGGAACGGGCCGACGGTGAGGAGGAGTTCGTCTCCGCGGCGGACGAGGGAGAGCTCGTCCTTGACGGCGCCGGGCAGGGGGATGTGCCAGACGAGGATGCCGTCCTCGGCGCGCCGGTCCTCGACGGTCCACTCGGGGGCCGGTGCGGGTTTCGTGTCGACGGCGAGCAGGGCGAGGTCCTCGGGGCCGCGCGGGTCCCGGCCGAGGTGCGGGAGTGCGTGTACGGCTCCGTCGTGTCCGGTACGGAGCCGGGCCAGGTGCTCGTGCTGCTGGGCGGTGAGCGCGGCGAACCAGGGGTCGGGCGAGTCGGCGGGGAGGACCTTGTTGGCGACGACGGTGTCGAGGGTGAGGCCGTGGAGGGCGAGCCCGAGGCGGGCGGTGCGCAGGGTGCCGGCGGCGGTGGGTCCGGGCTCGACGACAAGGCGGACGGTGGTGGTGGGGGCGTCGACGACGGCCTGGACGGCGGCGAGCTCGGCCTCCCAGCGGGCGGTGGTCTCGCAGAGCCACTGCGCGGGCATGGGGACGCCGGCGAGCTGGGCCAGCATGGGGCGCAGGGCGCGGGCGGCCTGCCGTTCGGGCGGCAGGAGGCGGCGGAGGTAGCGGCGCAGCTGTTCGGGCAGGGCGAGGAGGGCGAGGGCGTCGAGCAGCGGGGGCAGGTCGACGACGACGAGGTCCCGGTCCTGCGCGGCGGCGTCGCGCAGGGCGCGGAGCAGGGCGAAGGGGGCGCTGCCGGGGAGTTCGGTGAGCTCGGCGTCCTCGAAGGGGGTGGCGCCGAGGAGGTCGAGGGCGGTGGCGGAGCGTTCCTGCAGGGCGAGGAACTCGCGCCGGAAGTCGGCGGCGGGGGTGGGGCGGAGGACGTCGACCCCGAGGCCCTCGTCGGCATCGGCCGAAACGAGCAGGACGCGGCGCCCGGCCTGCGCCTCGGCGAGCGCGGCGGCCGCAGCGACGGTGGTCCGGCCGGCCCCGCCGACCCCAGTGACGAGCATGATCCCCATGCCCGGGAACGTTACCCCGCCGGGCGCACGCCTCGACCCGCCCCGGGGCCCGCATTCCCTAGGACCGCCGCCCCACCCTGCTTGCACTCCGGGCGGTGCCCACCCTGGCCCCGGGCTGGGCTGCGCTCCGGGCGGTGCCCACCCTCACCCGCCCCCCGGTTGTGGGCAATCGATCCGCAGGGCGGAACGGGTGGGCACAACCCCACGACGGCGCCGCACCCGTGGGCACCGCAGGCACGGGGAGCCTGGGCCCGGCAAGGGCACCGTCCGTTGTGCCCACCCGTTCCGCCCCAGCGGAACAGATGCCCACAACGGGGTGGAGGTAGGGCGGGCACCGCCCCACGTGGAAGCGCCCTCGGCAGGGCGGCGTCCCCCGGCGAAAAGGCTTACGCGCCCGATTCCACGCGCTTCTTCAGGCCTGCCAGTGCGCGGTCGATGATGACCTTCTCCGCCTTGCGCTTGATCATGCCGAGCATCGGGATCTTGACGTCCACCGTCAGCTGGTACGTGACCTCCGTGCGGTCCCCGCCGCCCGCCGGGGCGAGCCGGTAGGAGCCGTCGAGCGCGCGGAGCATCTGGGACTTCACCAGCGTCCAGGAGACCTCGTTGTCGCCGGTCCACGTGTACGCCAGCGTGTGGTCGTCCTTGATCGCGCCCGCGTCGAGCACCAGCCTGACCTTCCCGGCGCGGCCGGCCGCGTCCTTCTCCAGGACCTCGGCCTCCTTCACCTCGCCCGTCCACTCCGGGTAGCGCGCGAAGTCGGCGATGACGTTCATGACGTCGGCCGGTGCCGCCTCGATGGTGATGCTCGAGCTGGTGTGTTCGGCCATCGCGGTGGTTCCTCCACTGTGCGGTCCGGCGGAAGTCATAGGGGCACGAGCGTGCCGACCCGAAGGCTATCGCGCCCTCACCGGCGGCCCGTCACCAGAGGCCCGTCACCACTCCAGCGTCCACGGCCTCCCCGTCGCCGCGAAGTGGCCCACGTTCACGCACTCCGTGCTCCCGACCCGCATCCGCCGCACCAGCGGCTGGTGGACGTGGCCGAAGAGCGCGTACCGCGGCCGCGTGCGCCGGATCGCGTCGAGCAGGGCCCGGCTGCCGCGCTCGAAGCGCCGCGCGACCGTGTCGTACGTCAGTTCCGGCACGTCCGGCGGGATGTGGCTGCACAGCACGTCGACCTCGCCGAGCGCCTGGACCTTCGCCGCGTACTCCTCGTCGGAGATCTCGTACGGGGTCCGCATCGGCGTCCGCAGTCCGCCGCCCACGAAGCCGAAGACCAGGCCGCCGAGCTCGACCCGCTCACCGTCCAGGACCGTCGTCCCGGGGCGGGCGTACTCGCTCCACAGCGCCGGGATGTCGACGTTTCCGTACGTCGCGTACGTCGGGTTCGGGAAGGCCGCGAAGAGCTCCTCGTACTGGCGGCGCACCGCGGACTCGATGGCGGTGTCGCGGTCGACGGCGAGCTCGGACCAGAGGCGTCGCCCCAGGTCACGGGCCTCGTCGTAGCGGCGGGCGGTCCGCAGTTCGACGATCAGGTCGGCGTTGTCGACGCCGAAGAGGTCCGGGAAGATGCCGCGGCTGTGGTCGGCGTAGTCGAGGAAGAGCACCAGGTCGCCGAGGCAGACGAGGGCGTCCGCGCCCTGGCCCGCCTTCGCGAGGGCACCGGCGTTCCCGTGTACGTCACTGACCACGTTGATCCTCATGCGGTTCAGCGTAGGGCGTCGGACCTGCGGTTACTTCCGAGTCGTCAAAGCTGTGGACTACTGTGCGCGAAGCACCGCCACAGCTGTGTGACGCACGGAACATCTGGCCAGGACCCCCTATCGGGAACCCAGTACTGATGGGTAACGTCCGGGCAGTCCAGTCGTGCTCACCCCCACTGAGCACCTGCCCGATCTTGGACCACACCGGTGCATCACACAGAGCCGTGGCGCCGGCGCCCGATGAGGAGCAGCAGTCTTGCGCGAGTTCAGCCTTCCGGCCCTGTACGAGGTCCCCTCGGACGGCAATCTGACGGATCTCATCCGCCGCAACGCCTCCCAGCACCCACAAGTCGGCGTGATGGCGCGCAAGGAGGCCGGCGTCTGGACGGACGTCACCGCCGAGCAGTTCCTCGCCGAGGTCCGCGGGGCCGCGAAGGGGCTGATCGCCGCCGGTGTCGAGCCGGGTGACCGGGTGGCGCTGCTGTCCCGGACCCGTTACGAGTGGGTCCTCCTCGACTTCGCGATCTGGAGCGCGGGCGCGGTGACCGTGCCGGTGTACGAGACGAGTTCGCCGGAGCAGATCCAGTGGATCCTCGGCGACTCGGGCGCCTCGCTGGTCATCGTCGAGTCGGCGGCACACCAGGAGTCGGTGGAGTCGGTACGGGCGGACCTGCCGGCCCTCAAGGGCGTCTGGCAGATCGAGGCGGACGCCGTCGCGCAGCTCACGGCGACCGGCGAGGACGTCTCGGACGAGCTGCTCGACGAGCGGATGTCGACGGCGAACGCGGACGACCCGGCGACGATCGTCTACACCTCGGGCACCACCGGCCGCCCGAAGGGCTGTGTGCTGACGCACCGGGCGTTCTTCGCGGAGTGCGGCAACCTGGTCGAGCGCCTGAAGCCGCTCTTCCGTACGGGCGAGAGCTCCGTGATGCTCTTCCTGCCCGCCGCCCACGTCTTCGGCCGCATGGTCGAGATCGCCTCGGTGATGGCTCCGATCCGGCTCGGCTGCCTGCCGGACATCAAGAACCTCACCGACGAACTGGCCTCGTTCCGGCCGACGATGATCCTCGGTGTGCCGCGCGTCTTCGAGAAGGTCTACAACTCGGCGCGGGCGAAGGCCCACGCGGACGGCAAGGGCAAGATCTTCGACAAGGCCGCGCACACGGCCATCGCGTACAGCCGTGCCCTGGGCACCCCCGAGGGCCCGTCCCTCGGCCTGCGGCTCAAGCACAGGCTCTTCGACAAGCTGGTCTTCTCCAAGCTGCGGGCGGTGCTCGGCGGGCGCGGCGAGTACGCGATCTCGGGCGGCGCGCCGCTGGGTGAGCGGCTCGGCCACTTCTTCCGCGGGATCGGCTTCACGGTTCTGGAGGGCTACGGCCTGACGGAGTCGTGCGCGGCGACGGCGTTCAACCCGTGGGACCGGCAGAAGATCGGCACGGTCGGGCAGCCGCTGCCGGGCTCGGTGGTCCGGATCGCCGACGACGGCGAGGTGCTGCTGCACGGCGAGCACATCTTCTCGGGCTACTGGCAGAACGAGGCGGCGACGGCCGAGGCGCTGGCGGACGGCTGGTTCCACACGGGCGACATCGGCACGCTCGACGAGGACGGCTACCTCGCGATCACCGGCCGGAAGAAGGAGATCCTGGTGACGGCGGGCGGCAAGAACGTCGCCCCGGCGGTCATCGAGGACCGGATCCGGGCGCACGCGCTGGTCGCGGAGTGCATGGTGGTCGGCGACGGGCGGCCGTTCGTGGGCGCGCTGGTCACGCTCGACGAGGAGTTCCTGGGCCGCTGGGCCGCCGACCACGGCAAGCCGGCGGGCTCGACGGCGGCGTCGCTGCGCGAGGACGCGGAGCTGCTCGCGGAGGTCCAGCGGGCGGTGGACGACGGCAACGCGGCGGTGTCCAAGGCGGAGTCGGTACGGAAGTTCCGCATCCTGCCTGCCCAGTTCACGGAAGAGGCCGGCCACATCACGCCGTCGCTGAAGCTGAAGCGGAACGTGGTGGCGAAGGACTTCGCGGACGAGATCGAGGCGATCTACCGGGCCTGACGGCCACTCGGAGCGCCCCCGGCAGGCCCGCGACACGGGCCGCCGGGGGCTTTCGCGCGCTGTCGGCGGATTCCGGCACAACAGGCGCAACAGGCACAACGACACATAACGAGGAGCAGGGGTTTCATGCGGCTCAAGCACACCGCCGGCCTTGGGGCGGCCCTCACCGCGACGCTGATCACCGTCACGGGCTGCAGCAGTTGGGGCGAGGACGCCGGACTGCCGAAGACCGGCGACATGGCGGGCGTCGAGCGGCTGGTCAGCAAGCACACGATGTGCAGCGACCTGCGTACCGACGCCGAGAACGGCGCCATGAGCCGGGAGTCCAAGGACCCGGACTGGGGCATCGCGCAGCGCGCGGTGTGCGGGAACGACCGCGAGATCACCATCACGCTGCTGTCCATAGCCGACATGGAGAAGTTCCAGGAGGCGAACAAGAAGGCGGCGGCCGCGGGGGCGGGCGGCAGGTTCTTCATCGGGCAGGACTTCGCGCTCGTCCCGAACGGAGAGCTGGTCGCCGCGGAGCTGATGGACTCAGGCACCCTTCTGTTCACCTGCGAGAAGGGCTTCAAGATCCCCGAGGGGTACCGGCAGGAGAAGCTCCTGGTCGACGGCTGCGCGCTGACCGACTACGTCCCGGTCTGACGCCGGCCCGCCGGCACGTCCACGCGTGCCGGCACGGCCGGTCCCTGGGGTCTCCCGCGGGCTACAGCAGCTCCTTGAGCTGCTCGGCGAGCAGGTTCCAGCGCCAGCGGTCCTCGACCCACTCGCGGCCGCGGGCGCCCATGCGGCGGCGCAGGTCCGGGTCGAGGAGGAGGGTCGCGATACGGTCCGCCGACTCCTCGGGGGCGTCGCCGCGCACCACCCAGCCCGTCACGCCGTCCAGGACCGCGTCCGGCGCGCCGCCCGAGTCGCCCGCGACGACCGGGAGGCCGGTGGCCGAGGCCTCCAGGTAGACGATGCCGAGGCCCTCGACGTCCAGGCCGCCCCGGCGCGTGCGGCAGGGCATCGCGAAGACGTCGCCGGCGCCGTAGTGGGCCGGCAGCTCCTCCCACGGCACCGCTCCCGTGAAACGTACGGAATCGGACACTCCGGTCGCGGCGGCGAGGCGCCGCAGGTCGGCCTCGTACGGGCCGCCCCCGACGATCAGCAGCACCGTGTCCGGCACCCGGCGCAGGATCTCCGGCAGGGCCCGGATCAGCGTGTCCTGGCCCTTGCGCGGAACGAGCCGCGAGACGCACACGACCACGGGCCGGTCGCTGAGCCCGAGCCGTTCCCGTACCGCGTCGCCGCCCGAGTCCGGGTGGAAGGTCTTCTCGTCCACGCCCGGCGGGAGCTGCACCATCCGCCCGGCCGCGGCCGGGGTCAGCGCGGCGGCGATCCGCGCGCGCGTGTACTCGCCGAGGTACGTGAGGGTGTCCGTGCCCTCGCCGATCCGGCGCAGGAGCTGCCGGGAGGCGGGCAGCTGCGCCCATCCCGCCTCGTGCCCGTGCGTCGTCGCGACGAGCCGTCGCGCGCCCGCGCGGCGCAGCGCGGGCCCCATCAGACCGAGCGGCGCGGCCGCCCCGAACCAGACCGATTCGCAGCCGTGCTCGCGCAGCAGCGCCGTCGCCCGCGCGGTGACCCGAGGTGTGGGCAACAGCATGGTGGTGCTGTCCCGCACCACCATGAAAGGCTGCTCCGCGTCGAACGCGGCGGTCGCCTCGATCCCCTCGCGGCTGCGCTTCCACGTGGAGGCGTAGACCACGACCCGCTCGGGATCCAGACGCAGCGCCATGTTGTGCAGGAAGGCCTGGATTCCACCGGGGCGGGGCGGGAAGTCGTTGGTTACGATCAGGGTCTTGTGCATCGCCGCCGAATGTACGTGACGGCACCCCCCGCCCGGCAACACCACCCCTCCGCATGCGCGGACCTAGCAGGATTGGACGAGGTAGGAATGACGGGCGTACTGGGTACGGCTGCCGAGCGCGCGAAAAGGAACCCCGTCCTCCTGTGGGGGCTCACCCGGATCATCCTGCTCCTCTGCGTCTTCAAGGTCGTCACGGTCCCCGGGCCGGACATCACCAGTGACATCGAGCAGATCTACCAGGGGTGGTACGAGGTCCTGAAGACCGGCACGTACCCGCTGGACGACGTGACCTGGCAGTATCCGCCGCTCGCCGCGCTCGCGATCCTCGCCCCCGCGCTGCTGCCGTTCCTGGGGTACTCCGCGGCCTTCTTCGTCCTCGCCTTCCTGTGCGACGCGCTCGTCTTCGGGCTGCTGCTGTACACGGGACGGCGGCGGGGCCGGAGCCCGCACGGTGCCTGGATATGGATCGCGGGCGTGCCGCTGCTCGGCCCGACCGCGTACGCCCGGTACGACCTGATGGTCACCGCGGTCGCGGTGGCCGCGCTGCTCGCCGGTCTGCATCGGCCGCGCGTGCTCGGCGCCCTGGCGGGCTTCGGGGCGATGCTGAAGGTCTGGCCGGCGCTGCTGCTTGCGGGCACGCCACGCGGCCGTGCGACGTTCCGCTCGTGGTCGACGGCGGCGGGCGCGGCGGCCGGGCTGCTGCTGCTCTGTGTCCTCGCGGCGCCCGGGGCGCTGGCCTTCCTGGGCTTCCAGCGCGACCGGGGCCTCGAGCTGGAGTCACTCGGCGCGATGCTCTTCCATGTGGCGCGCCACCTCGGCTGGGACGGCGTGGCACAGATGAACTACGGCTCGATCGAGTTCCTCGGCCCGTACGTCTCCACCGTCGCCACGGCGACCATGATGCTGTCCATCGCCGCGTTCTGCTGGCTGCTGGTGTGGCGGGTGCGGGCCCGCGCGTTCTCGACGACGACTCCGGCGGACGCGGCGTTCGTGGCGGTGCTGCTGTTCACCACCACGAGCCGGGTGATCAGCCCCCAGTACATGCTCTGGCTGGTCGGTCTGGCCGCCGTGTGCATGGCGTACCGGGCGAGCCGGATGCGGCGGCCGGCGCATCTGGTGGTGTGGGCGACGGCGGTGACGCAGTTCGAGTTCCCGGTCTGGTTCTCGCACGTGACGGACAGCGACCCGCTGGGCATAGGGCTGCTGCTCATACGCAACGGTCTCCTGGTCGCCGCATCGGTCTCGGCCTGCCGCATCCTGTGGCAGCAGACGGTGACCGAGCCGCGGCTCACTCCGGTGAAGATCCCGGCTCAGCAGACGAAGGAGCCGGAGCCCGCGAGGCGCCTGCCGGTCGCCTGAGGCGGTGCGGCCACCCGTGACTACCCCAGTGCGACGCCGCCAGGCCGCGCTACCCCAACCTTGCGTGGGCGTACGGCGCAGCCAGGCGCCCTACCCCAGCCGCTCCCGCACGTAGTCCCGCCAGTCCGCCGTGAAGGCCTCCGGGGTGGTGTCCAGGGCCTCGGAGAGGGCCTTCTCCACTGCGCCCTCGCGCTGCGGATGGGCGCCCACCGCGCGGTAGAAGTCCCTGAGTTCCTGCTCGCCCCAGCGCTCCGCGATCAGGGCGCACGCGAGCCAGCCGCCCTCGTACGCCCGGGCCAGGGCGTCCGCGTCGCTGCCGAAGGTGAAGGCCCTGTCGTCCGGGAGGGCCGGCGGGAGGTCGCCCGCGCGGACCGCGCGGCGCAGTTCGGGGGCCGCCTGGGCGGCCGTGCGGCCCGTGCCGCGGTACGCGACCCAGTCCGCGAAGCCCTCGGAGAGCCAGACCGGGGTGGACGCGGAGGTCGCGGTGCGGGTGGCCACGTGGGTCGTCTCGTGGGTGAGGACGACCTGCTGCCCGAAGTCGCCCAGGACCCCGTACGCCTCGGGGTTGACGATCACCCGGTCCGCGGGCGCGTCCGGGCCGCCGTCGACCTCCCCCGTCGTGACGGCCGCTATCCCCCGGTACGAGGCGGCCGGCGCCCCGAGCAGCCCGCCCATGGCCTCCAGCGAGGCCGGGACGAGGATCACGACCCGGCCCGCCCAGTCCCCGGGCCAGGCCCCCGAGACCGCGGGCACAGCCCGGTCGGCGGCCGCCGCGATCGCCCTGAGCCGCTCCTCCGGCTGCCCGACGCCGAGGACGAGGCTGCGCCCTCCCCGTACCGCCTCCACCTCGCCCTGCTGCCACAGCTGCTGGGCGGCGCCCTTCACGGGCCGGTCGCCGGTCACGTACCACCGGCCGTCCCGCTCGGTCAGGTCCAGGACGCGTTCGGTGGTGACCGGTCCGGAGTCGTAGCCGGCGATCCGGTAGCTCAGGTCGGCGCGGACCGTCGCCCGGTCGTCCCCGGCCCGGTCGACGCCCTTCAGCCGGTATCCCCACGAGGCGAGCGGCACCTCGGACAGCCGGTCGAACTCCTCGATCGCGGTGGGCGCGTGCGCGGGGTCGAGATCCACGGCGTACGCCGCCTCGTCGCGGGCAAGCAGCGCCCGCGCGTGGCGGTCGAGGAGCGTCCGGATCTCCTGGGGCGCGGGATCGGCGGGCTCCGGGGCCGCGCACCCGGCGAACGCGAGCAGCACGGTCAGACAGGCTGCCGCCCCTCGCCCTACCCCACGCCCCTGACCTGCCACGCTCCCGATCGTACGGGCAGACGAGCGGACGGGCGTCCGGTCAGACCCGCGTCACCGTCACGTGGGACATCATCCCGACCGGGTCGTAGCGCACCCGCGCGCCGGGATACGGGGCGTGGATGACCTGCCCGTTGCCCGCGTAGATCCCGACGTGGCTCCCGTCTCTGCGGTACGTCACGAGGTCGCCCGGCTGCGCCTGCGAGAGCGGCACCCGGCGGCCCGCGGCCCGCTGCGCCGCCGAGGTCCGGGGCAGGCTGATCCCGGCCTGCCGGTACGACCAGACCATCAGGCCCGAGCAGTCGAAGGCGGACGGTCCCGTCGCGCCCCACACGTAGGGCTTGCCGATGGCGCTGCGCGCGGCGATCACCGCGGCGGCGGCCCGCGAGGAGGCGGGGCCGAGGTCGGCGAGCGGCGGCAGCTCGCCGTCGAGTGTGTCCCGGCCCGAACGGGAGGCGCGGCCCTCGAAGTCCGCGCGCTCGTCCTCGGTGAGCGACTGGAGCAGCCGGCGGGCCTCGGCGAGCTTCCGCTCGACGGTGCGCTTGTGCCGGGCGACCTGGGTGCGGCTGCGCTCCAGCTCGGCGAGGAGCCGGCCGGCCTCGGTCCGCTCCTGGTTCAGCCGGCGCTGCTCGTGCTGGAGTTGGCCGAGCGCCACGCCCTGCCGGGAGGCCACCCGGTCGAGGAGGGAGGCCCGGTCGAGGTACGAGTCGGGGTCGGCGGAGAGCAGCAGTGCGAGGGCCGGGTCGATGCCGCCGGAGCGGTACTGGGCTCCGGCGACCGAACCGAGCGCGCCCCGCATGCGGTTGATGCGCTCCTGGCCGCGCGCCACGCTGTCCTGCGCCTGGGTCACCGTCCTGCGCAGCGCGTCGGCCCGCTCGTCGGCCTTGTTGTAGCCCTCGGTGGCCTGTTCGGCCTCCTGGAAGAGCCGGTCGACGGTGGCGCGCGTCGTCTCCGGGGTGCCGCTCGGGTCGGCGCTCGCGGGGACGGCGCCGAAGGCCGTGGCCGCGGTGGCCGCGGCGGCGGTCAGGACGGTGACCCTCGCAGGTCGTCGGTGGGACGCCACGTATCGCGCTCCGTTCGGTGTGGCCCGGGCTGGCGCGGCAGACAGTAGCCGTTGATCACTCCCCGTCCAACGAAGCCTTCGGGCACCCAAAGTGACGCCCCGCCGGAGACCACAGGTCACCGGCGGGGCGTCACGTCAGCCAAGGATGCGACAAACCACCCGATCGGGCGTCACGTCGGGACGCGTCAGATGCGCACGCCGAACTGGAACGTGCCCATGTAGTCCATCGACTCGTAGCGCACCGACGCACCGGGCTTGGGAGCGTGCAGGATCGTGTTGTTGCCCGCGTACAGACCCACGTGCGAAAGGCTGTTGAAGAAGACCAGGTCGCCCGGCTTGAGCTGGCTGCGGCCGATCTTCACGCCGTCGTTCTGCTGGGTGTAGGTGGTGCGGCTGAGCTGGACGCCGGCCTGGCGGTAGGCCCACTGCGTCAGACCCGAGCAGTCGTACGAGTTGGGGCCCTCGGCGCCGGAGACGTAGGGCTTGCCGATCTGGGTGGCGGCGGCGTTGAGCGCGGTCTTGCCACGGGCGGAGGCCGGGACCTCGTTGCCGAGTTCGACGCGGTCGCCGGCGGCGCGGCTGGCGCGCTGCTCCTCGGCCTGTATCTTGGCGCGCTCGGCGGCGGTCAGGCTGTTGAGCAGCTTCTGCGCCTCGGCGAGCTTGCCCTGGTAGAGCTTCTTCTTCTCGCCGAGCGTCTTGCGGACGTCCTCGAGGTCGGTGAGCTTCGTCGTCGCCTCGGCCCGCTGCTGGGCGAGGGTGCGCTGCTTGGCCTGGATCGACTGCAGGACGTCGGCCTGCTTGGCGCCGAGCTGGTCGATCGCGGACGCCTTGTCGAGGTAGGTGTCCGGGTCGGAGGAGAGGAAGAGCTGGATGGCCGGGTCGATGCCACCGGAGCGGTACTGCGCGCTGGCGACCGAACCGATGTTGTCCCGCAGGGTGTTGAGCTCCTGCTGGCCGCGCGCCACCTTGTCCTGGAGCGCGCCGATCTCCTTCTGGAGCGTGCCGCGGCGCTCTTCGGCCAGGTTGTACTGCTCCGTGGCCTCCTCGGCCTCGTGGTGCAGCTTGTCGACCTTCGACTTGACCTCGTCGATCTTCGGCTTGGGAGCCGCCTGGGCACCGGTCTGGGCGGAGAGCGCAACGGCAGCGGCGGCGGTCGCGGTGAGCACGGTCACACGGGTGCGGCTCGGCTGCTTGGGTCGACGGTGGGACGCCACGAAGGCGAGCTCCTTCTTCCTCGAGCCGCCCAACCGAACTGCGTCAGGCGGTTCCTCCGCTGCCATCCCCGATGGATGATCAACCGCGCGAAGGTTCGAGGCCCGACCCTAGTGACCATCTTGTGATCAGTTCAAATCCTCATGAGCAAAATCTCGCCCACAGAGCACTTTATTTCCGCACACCACACGGGCAGTAATGAGCACTTGACCGTGCGCCCTCCAGAATTCGGGCATTACGCCCAGGAGTTGCAAGGTGTCACGACATGCGCGAAAGCCGCTTGAGCAACAAGGCGGACGCGACGGGCCGCGCACCGGCCTTGGCGACGCCGTCGGCCACCTCGCGGTCGGTGGAGACCACCACGACGGGGCGGCCCGGCGGCTCGGCGCGCACGAGCTGACGGATCAACTCGTCGGCCGTGACACCCGGCTTGGAGAAGAGCACCCGCACCCCGCGCGGCGGCGCGAGGAGCACCGGGGCGGCCAGCTCCGCCCCGTCGAAGACACAGGTGACCTCGGCGCCCGAGCGGGCCGCGAGCGCGGAGAGACCGCCGAGCAGCCGCAGCCGCTGCTTCTCCAGCGGCATGGTCGGGTAGCCGGTCTTGGTGACGTTGTAGCCGTCCACGACCAGATGGGCCTGGGGCAGCGCGAGGAGCTGGTCCAGGAGCGCCGGGTCGGTCTCGGACAGCGCGCGGGCCGCGATGTCCTTCGGCGACATCTGGCCGGGCCGCACCGCGTCGACGGAGTCGGCGGGGTGGACGGAGACGGGCGGCAGCGCCAGTTCGCGGCGCAGCCCCTGAGCGGCGTCGAGCACCGTGTCGAGCAGCAGCCGCAGCCGCATGTCCTCCACCGAGCGCCCCTCACGGGCGGCCCGGCGGCTGGCCTCCAGGGCGGCCTCGACCTCACCGAGCCGGGCCCTGAGGCGCCGGGTCTCGCTCTCGGCGGCCGAGACCTGCGCCGCCGCCTCCGCCCTGACCGTGTCGATCTCGGCATGGGCGCGGCGCAGCGCCGCCTCACCGCGCTTCACATCGCTCTGGGCGCTGCGCAGCTTGCGGTGAAGCGATTCGGCTTCCCGGCGCGCCGCCTCCAGGTCGTGGCGCAGCTCCTCGGTCTCCGCGCGGCCGCGCTCCCGGGCGGCGGCGACCTCCTCGCGCAGCCGCTCCAGCTCGCGCCTGCCCGCCTCGTCGGCCCGCTCGGCGTCCGCCCGCTGGGCCTCCTCGCCCGCGGCGGCGACCAGCTTGACCCAGCCGGCGGGGCGCAGCACATAGGCGGCCGCGGCGACGTCGACGGGGTCGGCGGCGGCCGGCGGGGCGCCGGTCTCGACGGCCCCGGCCAGCTCGGGCTGAGCCTCCTTGAACCGCTCGCCGATCCGCTGCCGGAACACCGGGTCGCTCTCCAGGGCGGCGGCCATGGCGTTGCCCGCGAACTTGGCCCGCCGGCTCGCGGTGAAGCGGGCGTACTGCCGCAGGGGTGCCGGAAGTTCCGCGACGGTCAGCCCGCCGAAGGCGTCCGAGACGAGCGCGACGACCCTCCGCCGCACGCCGTCAGGCAGCGGGCGGTCGAGCGCCTCGGCAGCGTCACCTGCCGCGCCGGCCGGCTCACCACCGTGCGCGGGCTGCTCCACGTTGCGTCACCCCATTGTCGTCCGCGTCGCCTCCGTCAGGAGGCGGTGCCGGGCCTGTCCACCAGTTCGATCTGATCCACCGCGTTGCACCAGCGGCAGCGGACCGACTCGATGGTCTCACTGACCACCTCGCGCTCCTCGACCTTCGGCTCGCCCGCGAGATCCAGATGGACGTACTCGACGACCTTGGAGGAGCGGGTCACATCGAACCGGGTCAGATTGCCGCAGAGGGTGCAGCGCCAGCGGGTCTCGGCGGTCGGCAGGGGAACCGTCGTCATCGTGCCGTCCTCTTTCATGTACGTGAAGCGGATGCGGGTGCCGCGGTGCGCCGTCGAACTGCGGAGGTACTGCCCCGTACCCTACGGCTTCGCGGGTACCCCGTGTCGCGGCGAGGCACTCTGTCCAGGTCGGCCCCGTTACGCCATGATCTGTCCATGATCGACTGGCGGCAGACGAACTGGCGAGGAGCGGCCCTCGGGGCATGGCGGGGCGCACGGAGCGGCCCCACGGTGACCTACGCCCTGATCGCCGCCTGCTGCCTCACGTTCCTGATCAGCCCGGTGTCGGGCCTCCAGCCGGTGTACGGGACGGAGGACACGGCCCTGGCGGCGCAGAGCGCGTACTTCCACCGCTGGGGAGTCGTACCGGACGAGCTGATGGGCGGCGAGCCGCGCACCCTGCTCACCCCGCTGACCGCCCTCTTCGTCCACGGCAGCTGGCTGCACCTGCTCGGGAACATGCTGTTCCTGTTCGTCTTCGGCGCGATGGCCGAGGAGCGGATGGGGCGCGTCGCGTTCGCCCTGTTCTACCTGGGCTGCGGATATCTGGCGCTGCTCGGCTACGCGGCGGCGTACGCGGACAGCGAGCAGACGCTGGTGGGGGCGTCGGGGGCGATCTCGGGCCTCCTGGGAGCGTTCCTGTATCTCTTCCCGCGCTCCCGGGTGACCAGCCTGTTCCCGTTCCTCTTCTTCCTGCCGCTGCGGTTTCCCGCCTGGATCGTGCTGGTCTTCTGGTTCGTGCTCCAGTGGCTCGCGGCCCGTTCGGCCGGTGCGGGTCCCGGCGTGGCCTATCTGGCGCATGTGGTGGGCTTCGCCGTCGGCTTCCTCTACGCCTGGGGCCGCCACCGAGGTGGGGATACAGTGAAGTCCTCAGCCGCGGCGACCGAGGGAGATAGCCAGCCGTGATCACCGCGATCGTGCTCATCAAGACCAGCGTGGACCGCATCCCCGAGATCGCGGAGTCGATCGCCGCGCTCGACAGCGTCAGCGAGGTCTTCTCGGTGACCGGTACGTACGACCTGATCGCCATGGTCCGCGTGCCCCGGCACGACGACCTGGCGGACGTCATCCCGGGCCGGATCAGCAAGATCCCCGGCGTCGAGGCGACGGACACGCACGTCGCGTTCCGTACGTACTCCCAGCACGACCTGGAAGCGGCCTTCGCCATCGGCCTGGAGTCGTGACGGAGGGGGCCCCGCGAGGAGGCCCCCTTCACCCGTACGAGTGGGTGCTCAGCCGCGGTCCGGCACGCAACGGCCGTCCTCGGTGCGGTACTTCCACTGCGCGCCGTCCCTGACGAGCTCCTTCACGGCCCGTACGAAACGCTCCACGTGCTCGTCGGGCGTACCGGCGCCGAAGCTCACGCGGATGGCGTTGAGCGACTTCTCGCCGGGCGCGGCCTCGGGGGCCCCGCACGCGCCCTGGGTCTGCGGGTCGCTGCCGAGCAGGGTGCGGACCAGCGGATGGGCGCAGAAGAGACCGTCGCGGACGCCGATGCCGTACTCGGCGGAGAGCGCGGCGGCGAAGTGGGAGCTGTTCCAGCCCTCGACGACGAACGAGATCACACCGACGCGGGGTGCGTCGTCGCCGAAGAGCGAGAGCGCCTTCACCTCGGGCACCTCGGCGAGGCCCTCGCGGACGGTGGCGACGAGGTGCTGCTCGCGGGCGACGAGCTGGTCGAACCCGGCCTCGGTGAGCGCCTTGCAGGCGGAGGCGATGGAGTAGACGCCGATGACGTTCGGCGAACCGGCCTCGTGGCGGGCGGCGGTGGTGTGCCACTCGACGTCCACTCCCCCGTCGGCGCGGCGGGCGACCTTCTTGGACGCACCGCCGCCGGCGAGGTACGGCTCGGCGTCCTGGAGCCAGTCGGCGCGGCCGGCAAGGACACCCGAACCGAACGGGGCGTACAGCTTGTGCCCGGAGAACGCGACCCAGTCCACGTCCAACTCCCGTACGGAGACGGGGTGGTGGGGCGCCAGCTGGGCGGCGTCGAGAACGATCCGGGCGCCGTGCGCGTGCGCGGCGGCGGCCAGCTCCTTGACCGGCCACAGCTCACCGGTGACGTTCGACGCACCGGTCACGCAGACGAGCGCAGGTCCGTACGGGTCGCGGTCGGCGAGGGCGCGCTCCAGGGTCTCGACGGCCTGGGCGGGCGTACGCGGGGCGTTGAGGTAGGTGACCCGGGCGTCCTTCCAGGGCAGGAGCGAGGCGTGGTGCTCGGTCTCGAAGACGAAGACCTGACAGTCCGCGGGGATCACGGCGGCGAGCAGGTTGAGCGAGTCGGTGGTGGAGCGGGTGAAGACGACCTGGTCGCCGGGGCGGCAGTCGAGGAACTCGGCGACGGTGACGCGGCTGCTCTCGAACAGGTCGGTGGAGAGCTGCGAGAGGTACCCGGCACCACGATGGACGCTGCCGTAGTACGGGGCGTACGCGGCGACGTCGTCCCACACCCGCTGCAGGGCCGGCGCGCTGGCGGCGTAGTCGAGCGCGGCGTAGGTCACCTCGCCCCCGGTCACGAGCGGAACGGTGACATCCCGCCCGAGAACGGGCAGCGGGGCACAAAGGGACTGGTCGGCGGCAACGGTGGAGACAGACATGGCGAACTCCCGTACAAGGCAGGCGAATTCGGTGCCTCAACGCGACCGGGACGCACGGGTGCGTGGGTGCGGAGGCACACGGAAAAGGAAAAGGGGGTACGAAGAAGGGGCTTCGAAGCCCTAACGCATTCGCTTGCTCACGAGACTGCTCCCTTGAGGACCAGGACCCCAGGGTGTCGCAGGGGTCCGCGCTTGCCGTAGACCTTGTTGCCTACAGCCTGGTCTTCACCCGGGGCACCCCGCCACGGACGGAGGGTTGCCGGACAGCAAGCCGGGGCTTCGTAGCTGTCACTCATGACCTGGCACAGAACGTATGCCACGTGATCGCCGACGCGCAACCCGAGTCCGGAATCCGGGACGCGAAAGGGCCCCGCCGCAGCGGGGCCCTCTCCTGGAATCACGCGTTGCTGACCGCGATCCAACGCTCAAGCGCCTGCCTCGCCGCCCCCGAGTCGATCGACTCGGCCGCCTTCGCGATCCCCTCGCGCAGTTGCTCCACGAGAGTGCCGCTCCCCGGCTCGAGCGCCGTCAGCGCCGCCGCCGAGTTCAGCAGCACCGCGTCCCGTACCGGACCGGTCTCGCCCGCGAGCAGGCGACGGGCCACGTCCGCGTTGTACGAGGCGTCGGCGCCGCGCAGCGCCTCCACCGGTACGAGTTCGATGCCGACGTCCCGCGGGTCGAAGGCCTCCTCGCGCACCGCCCCGTCCCGTACCACCCACACCCGCGACGTGGCCGTCGTCGTCAGCTCGTCCAGGCCGTCGTCGCCGCGGAAGACCAGCGCGGAGGAACCCCGCTCGGCGAGCACGCCCGCGACGATCGGGGCCATCCGGGCGTCCGCGACACCGGTCGCCTGGGCCCTGACACGGGCCGGGTTGGTGAGCGGGCCGAGGAAGTTGAAGACCGTGCGGATGCCCAGCTCCTTGCGGGCCATCGCCACATGGCGCAGCGCCGGGTGGAACTTCACGGCGAAGCAGAAGGTGATCCCGGCCTCTTCGGCGACCTCGGCGACCCGCTTCGGGGTCAGCTCCAGGTTGACGCCGAGCTTCTCCAGGACGTCCGAGGCGCCGGACGCGGAGGACGCGGCCCGGTTGCCGTGCTTGACGACCTTGGCACCCGTGCCGGCGACCACGATCGCCGACATGGTGGAGATGTTGACGGTCTTGGCGCCGTCGCCGCCGGTGCCCACGATGTCGACGGTGGCCCCGGGCACCTCGATCGTGTTGGCGTGCTCGTACATGGTGCGGACGAGGCCGGTGATCTCCTCGACGGTCTCGCCCTTGGCCCGCAGGGCCACGACGAATCCGGCGATCTGGGCGTCGGTGGCCTCGCCGCGCAGGATCCGGTCCATCGCCCAGGCGGTGTCCTCGGCGCTCTGATCGCGGCCGGTCAGCAGACCGTCCAGGACGACGGGCCAGGAGCGGTCCGCCGTGGTAGGTCCTCCAGCGGGGGTCACAGCGCTCATGGCAGCTCCTGGTCATCACGTGACGGTTACACCACCACCCTATCGATCCACGGGGACGGCAAAGAGCCCCGTCCATCGAATGGACGGGGCTCCTGCCGTGGCGACCTCAGGTCGAGTGGATCAGGTGATCAGTGGTGGCCGTGGCCGCTGGTGATCTCCTTGTACTCCTCGGCGGTCGGCTTGGCGATCTGGTTCTCCTCGCCGTAGTAGCTCTTGCTGAGCCTGACGCGGAGCTTCTCCATGCGGCCGATCTTGCGCTCCACACCGTTCTCGTCGACCAGCGGGCCGAGCTCGGCCGGCTTGTTCTGCTCGTGCGCCGTGAGCTTGTACAGCTCACCCTGGCTGAGCGGCTGGTGGACCTCGACGAACTCACCGTGCGGCAGGCGCTTGATGATGCCGGACTCGCGTCCGTGCAGCACCTTGTCCTTGTCCCGGCGCTGGAGGCCGAGGCAGATCCGCTTGGTGAAGATGAACGCGAGGACCGGTCCGACGAAGAAGAAGATCCGGACGAACCAGGTGATCGAGTTCAGCGACAGGTGGAAGTGGGTGGCCCAGAGGTCGTTTCCACCACCGACGAGCATGACCATGTACGCGGTGATCCAGGCGACACCGAAGGCGGTGCGCGTCGGAGCGTTGCGCGGGCGCTGCGCGATGTGGTGCTCGCGCTTGTCGCCGGTGATCCAGGACTCGATGAACGGGTAGACCGCGATCGCCGCGAGGACCAGCGGGAAGATCGCCAGCGGGATCATCACGCCCAGGACGAGCGTGTGGCCCCAGAGGTTGATCTCCCAGCCCGGCATGACACGGATCAGCCCCTCGGCGAAGCCCATGTACCAGTCGGGCTGGGCGCCGGTGGAGACCATGTCCGGCCGGTAGGGGCCGAGGGCCCAGATCGGGTTGATCGAGGCGATCGCCGAGATGATCGCGATGACACCGAAGACCAGGAAGAAGAAGCCTCCGGCCTTGGCCATGTACACCGGCAGCAGCGGCATGCCCACGACGTTGTTGTTCGTACGGCCGGGGCCCTCGAACTGCGTGTGCTTGTGGTAGAAGACCAGGATCAGGTGGGCGACCACCAGGCCGAGCATGATGCCGGGCAGCAGCAGGACGTGCGCCGCGAAGAACCGGGCCACGAAGTCGCCGCCGGGGAACTCGCCGCCGAACAGGAACATCGACAGGTACGTGCCGATGACCGGGACGGACAGGATCGCGCCCTGCATGAAGCGGACACCGGTGCCGGAGAGCAGGTCGTCCGGGAGCGAGTAACCGGTGAAGCCGGTGAACATGCCCAGGAAGAACAGCAGGAAGCCGAACAGCCAGTTGATCTCACGCGGCTTGCGGAACGCGCCCGTGAAGAACACGCGCATCATGTGCACGAACATCGCGGCGAGGAAGATCAGCGCGCCCCAGTGGTGGATCTGCCGGATGAGCAGACCACCGCGCACATCGAAGGAGATGCGCATGGTCGAGTTGAACGCCTCGGACATCAGCTGTCCCTGCAGCGGGACGTAGCTGCCGTGGTACTCCACCTCGTTCATCGACGGGTGGAAGAACATCGTCAGGTACACACCCGTGAGGATGATGACGATGAAGCTGTAGAGGGCGATCTCACCGAGCATGAAGGACCAGTGGTCCGGGAAGATCTTCCGCATGTTGGCCTTGGCCAGGGAGTAGATCCCCAGGCGGCCGTCGGCCCAGTCGGCGACCCGCTCACCGGCGGGTGCCTTCTTCTGCGTATCGGTCACAGTGCTCATCCGCGCTCCCAGAAGGCAGGGCCGACGGGCTCCGCGAAGTCGCCGAGCGCCTCCAGGTTGCCCTTGTCGTTCACACCGATCCGCAGCTGCGGAAGGGCGTGGCCGGCCGGGCCGAAGATGACGCGGGCGCCGTCGGCGAGGTCGAAGGTGGACTGGTGGCACGGGCAGAGCACGTGGTGCGTCTGCTGCTCGTACAGGGAGATCGGGCAGCCCACGTGGGTGCAGATCTTCGAGAAGGCGACGATGCCCTCGTGCGACCACTCGAGCTCTTGCCTGTCCTTGATGTCCTCCGGCTGGATCCGGACGATCATCAGGGCGGCCTTGGCGATCTGGACCTGGAAGTCGTGGTCGTGCTCCGAGAGGCCCTCGGGCATCGCGAAGGTCAGCGAACCGACCGGGACGTCCTCGGGACGCAGCGGCTCGTGCGTGTTCATGTTGATGAGCTGCTTGCCGTTGGCCCACAGGGTGGACCGGAGCTTCTTCTCGGGCAGCGGGCCCATGTCACGCAGCAGCACGAGACCGGAGAGCGGTACGAGCGTCAGCGCGCCGAACATCGTGTTGCGGATCAGCTTGCGGCGGCCCATCTGGGACTCGGCGGCGCCGGCCGCGAAGTCCGACATGACCTTCGCCTTGGTCTCCGGCGATGCCTGGATCGGGTGACGCTCGTCGGCGATCTCCACGTCGGACATCAGGGTGCGGGCCCAGTGGACCGCGCCCGCGCCGATGAAGAAGAGCGCCGCGCCGAGGGTCAGACCCAGGGCGAAGTTGAGCGCGCTCACCCGGCCGAACGGGAAGATGTAGACGATCTTGTCGACCGGGAAGATCACGTACGAGGCGATGAAGCCGACGGTGGCCAGCATCGACAGCGTGAACATGAAGGCGACCGTGCGCTCGGAGCGCCGGGCGGCCCGGTCGTCGATGTCCTGGATGCGCGGCTTGTGGGGCGGGAGGCCCGGGTCCGCGAACGGGTCGTCGAGGACCTTCACCGCGCCGTGCGCGGTGTCCTGCTCTGCGGGCAGGTTCTCTTCTGGAATCTCTTGGCTACTCATGACTTCTTGGCCTTAGCGGTGTGGGCCGCGACCCAGACGGCAACTGCGATCAGGGCACCCAGACCGAAGATCCATCCGAACAGACCCTCGCTGACGGGGCCGAGGCCACCGAGCTTGAGTCCGCCGGGGCTGTCGGACTTGTCGCTGTTGACAGCCTGGACGTACGCGATGATGTCCTTCTTCTCCTTCTCCGGCATCGTCGTGTCCGGGAAGGAGGGCATGTTCTGCGGGCCGGTCTGCATGGCCTCGTACATGTGCTTCGGGCTCACGCCTGCGAGGTTCGGGGCGTACTTGCCGTGCGTCAGGGCGCCGCCCTCACCGGTGAAGTTGTGGCACTGGGCGCAGTTGTTGCGGAACAGTTCGCCACCGCGGCCGATGTTGGCACCGGCGGTGTCGTACTGGTTCTCGGTCGGCGTGATCGGGCCGGCGCCGAGGGAGGCGATGTACGCCGCGAGCTGATCGATCTCAGCCTGCGAGTAGATGACCTTCTTCTTCGGCACCTGGGCGCCCGGCTGCTGGGCCGGCATGCGGCCCGTGCCGACCTGGAAGTCGACGGAGGCGGAGCCGACGCCGACCAGGGACGGGCCGTCAGAGGTGCCCTGACCGCCGGTTCCGTGGCAGCTGGCGCAGCCGACGGCGTAGAGCTTCTGACCCTCCTCGATGGCGAGGGACTGGGCGGTTTCATCGGCCTTCGCCGTGCCCGCGGGCGCGAACGCGGCGTACAGCCCCCCGGTGGCCGCCAGCGCGAGGAGTAGGACGACGACCGCCGCCAGCGGATGGCGTCGTCGTGCGGAGAGCTTTTTCACGGATTACCCCGGTGTCAGGATCTTCTGCGTCGATGCTTGCTGGATGTGCTCGGGTCCCGGGACCCGATTACTTGATCATGTAGATCGTGGCGAAGAGGCCGATCCAGACGACATCGACGAAGTGCCAGTAGTAGGACACGACGATGGCGGCGGTTGCCTGCTCGTGAGTGAACCTCTTGGCGGCGTACGTCCGGCCCAGGACCAGCAGGAAGGCGATGAGACCGCCCGTCACGTGCAGGCCGTGGAAGCCGGTGGTCAGGTAGAACACCGAGCCGTACGGGTCCGACGAGAGCGAGAGCCCCTCGTGCTTGACCAGCTCGGTGTACTCGAAGACCTGGCCGCCGATGAAGATCGCACCCATCACGAACGTGATGATGAACCATGTCCGGAGCTTCTTCACATCGCCCCGCTCCGCGGCGAAGACGCCGAGCTGGCAGGTGAGGGAGGAGAGCACCAGGATCGTGGTGTTGGTCGCCGAGAACGGGAAGTTCAAGGCGTCGGCCTTTTCCGCCCAGAACTCGGCACCCGTCACCGATCGCAGGGTGAAGTACATCGCGAAGAGGGCCGCGAAGAACATCAGCTCGGAACTCAACCAGATGATGGTTCCGACGCTGGTGAGGTTCGGTCGATTGACCGACGGGTGCGCGTGCCCGGTTTCTACTGTCGTTACTGTCGCCACGACCGACATTATGTCGGTCGCTTATCCCGCCCTCACTCCCGGGGGTGCCGTTCGGAGTGTCAGGGGCCTCTGTCCAGCCCGAACGGCCCATCGGGGCGGCCTCCCAGCCGGTGTCGTACCGGTGTTGACGGGGTGTGGGACGGAGTAGCATCCCGCGCATCGGTTGATGACCTTCACGGAGGAACGATGCAGTCGAGCGCCACGGTCCTGGTCTACAGCGACGACGCGAACACGCGGGAACAGGTGCGGCTGGCTGCCGGGCGCAGGCCCGCGGCCGACGTTCCACCGGTCGAGATCGTCGAATGCGCGACGCTCCCGGCCGTGCTCAAGCGGCTGGAGGAGGGCGGGATCGACGCCTGCGTCCTGGACGGCGAGGCGGTGCCCGCCGGCGGCATGGGCGTGTGCCGCCAGATCAAGGACGAGGTCTTCCGCTGCCCGCCGGTGCTGCTCCTGATCGGCCGCCCGCAGGACGCCTGGCTGGCCACCTGGAGCCGCGCGAACGCCGCGGTCACCCTTCCGGTGGAACCGGTCGAGTTCGCGGCGTCCCTGGCGGGGCTGCTGCGCGAGCGCCTCTCCATCGACGCGTAACGGCTAGATCGACGGCTTCAGGCGGTTCGGGTCGGGCTGGTGGGCGGCGCTCTTGGTGTCGGCCACCAGGGCGCTGCCCAGGCGCCACTTGTCCCACGGCATGTTCCAGTCGCCGAAGCCGTTCCCGAAGGGGTCCATTGTCTCGCCGAGGCTGTTGACGGTCTTCACGATGTCGCCGGGGCGGACGTTCTCGTAGAACCAGGCCGCGTTCCCGGTCGACATGCCGACACAGCCGTGGCTCACGTTGGCGTAACCCTGCGAGCCGACGGACCAGGGCGCGGCGTGCACGTATTCACCGCTCCAGGTGACCCGCGTCGCGTAGTAGACGGGCAGGTCGTACGACTCGGAGCTGCCCGCCGCGATGCCGACGGTGGTGCTGCGCATGCGGACGAAGTACTCCTTGCCCAGCACGACCTTGACGCCGTTACGTGTGGAGAAGCCCGGTTTGCCGGTGGTCACCGGAATGGTGTTGATCACTTTTCCGTTGCGCTTCACGGTCATGTAGTGCGAGCCGGCGTCCGCGACCGCCTCGATCCGGTCGCCGATGGTCAGCTTGAGCGGTTTCGAATCGCCGCCGTAGAGCTTGTCGCCGACCTTGACGCCCGCGAGGTTGCCGGTGACCGTGATCGCCGCGCCCGTGGGCCAGTACTCCTTCGGGCGGAAGTGCAGCTTCTTGTCGTCCACCCAGTGCCAGGAGCCCTCGACGGACGGCGTGGAACGCACCTTGAGGGCCCGTTCGACGACCGCGCGGGCCTTTCGGTCCTTGACGGGGAGGCTGAGCTCGGCCGTGATGGGCTGTCCGACGCCGTACTTGCCCGCCTCCGGGCCGAACTCGACCGTCAGGGCCCGCTTGGCCGGGGCGGTCTCGAACGTGAACGTACGGGCGCCGGGAGCGCCGTCCTCGTCCTCCGTGGAGACCTTGACGGTGTAGCGGGCACCGGCCGTCAGGGAGCCCGTGGAGCGCCAGAGACGGCCGTCCGCGGTGAGCTCGCCGGCCAGGTGGTGCCCGGTCGCGTCGACGGCCGTCACGTCGGTGATACGGCCGTCGTTGCCCTTGGCCGTGATCTCCAGCGCCTTGTCCGGGTCGGCCTTCCTGCCGTCGTCCGGGGCGCTGAAGGAGACCTGCTGCGCCGCGTCGTACGGCTTCGCCGACAGCGGGTGGCCCCCTGAGCCCGCACAGGCGGAGACGCCGGCGGTGAGGAGGGAGGCCAGAAGGGTGCAGCACAGAAGAGTCCGAATGCGCGGCGTGTCGTTCATGACATCACCGTAAGAACATTCCATCCGGCCAGCGCGCCTAGTACTGCAAACGAGGGGCCCGGACGCTTCGGGTGACGAAGTGTCCGGGCCCCTCGGGGTGTCACGGGGTGGTGCGGGTGGTGCTACTGGTTCTGGTTCTCACCGCGATAGAACTCGAACACCCAGCCGAACAGACCGACCAGGATCAGCGGAGCCGAGAAGTACAGCAGCCACCATCCGATCGCGATCGCCAGGAAGGCGAGCGCGCCACCGATGGCCAGCGAGAGCGGCTGCCAGCTGTGGGGGGCGAAGAAGCCCACCTCGCCGGCCTCGTCCGCGACGTCGGCCTCCTTGTCGTCCTGCGCCATCGCGTCGACCCGCCGGGCCGTGAAGGCCAGGTAGTAGCCGATCATGATGGAGAGGCCGAAGGCCAGGAAGAGCGCCGTGGTGCCGACCGGCTCCTTCGACCACACGCCATAGAGGATCGCCATGGCGAGGATGAAGACGCTCAGCCAGATGAAGAGCTTGCCCTGGATCTTCACTTGCCGGCCTCCTTGCCACCGGAGAGGGCCGGGGCCTCGTGCGGCTTGTTCTCGAGCATGTCGACCGCCGCGATCTCAGGGTGATGCAGGTCGAACGCCGGGGATTCGGAGCGGATCCGCGGCAGGGTGAGGAAGTTGTGCCGCGGGGGCGGGCAGGAGGTGGCCCACTCCAGCGAACGGCCGTAGCCCCACGGGTCGTCGACCTCGATCTTCTCGCCGTACTTGGAGGTCTTCCAGACGTTGTAGAGGAACGGCAGGATCGACAGGCCGAGCAGGAACGAGGAGACCGTCGAGATCGTGTTCAGCAGGGTGAAGCCGTCGGCCTCGAGGTAGTCCGCGTAACGACGCGGCATGCCCTCGGCACCGAGCCAGTGCTGCACCAGGAACGTGCCGTGGAAGCCGATGAACAGCGTCCAGAAGGTGATCTTGCCGAGCCGCTCGTCCAGCATCTTGCCGGTGAACTTCGGCCACCAGAAGTGGAAGCCGGCGAACATCGCGAAGACCACGGTGCCGAAGACGACGTAGTGGAAGTGCGCGACGACGAAGTACGAGTCGGAGACGTGGAAGTCCATCGGCGGCGAGGCCAGGATGACGCCGGTCAGACCACCGAAGGTGAAGGTGACCAGGAAGCCGATCGTCCAGAGCATCGGTGTCTCGAAGGACAACGAGCCCTTCCACATCGTGCCGATCCAGTTGAAGAACTTCACACCGGTCGGTACGGCGATGAGGAACGTCATGAAGGAGAAGAACGGCAGCAGTACACCGCCCGTGACGTACATGTGGTGGGCCCACACCGTCACGGAGAGACCGGCGATCGCGATCGTCGCGGCGATCAGACCGATGTAGCCGAACATCGGCTTGCGGCTGAAGACCGGGATGATCTCGGAGACGATGCCGAAGAACGGCAGCGCGATGATGTACACCTCGGGGTGGCCGAAGAACCAGAAGAGGTGCTGCCACAGCAGCGCGCCACCGTTGGACGCATCGAAGATGTGCGAGCCGAACTTGCGGTCGGCCTCCAGCGCGAAGAGCGCGGCGGCGAGGACCGGGAAGGCGAGCAGGACCAGGACACCGGTCAGCAGCACGTTCCAGGTGAAGATCGGCATGCGGAACATCGTCATGCCCGGAGCGCGCATGCAGATGATCGTGGTGATGAAGTTGACCGAGCCGAGGATCGTGCCGAAGCCGGAGAAGGCCAGACCCATGATCCACATGTCGGCGCCGACACCCGGCGAGCGGACGGCGTCCGACAGCGGGGAGTAGGCGAACCAGCCGAAGTCGGCCGCACCCTGCGGGGTGAGGAAGCCGGCCACCGCGATGATCGAGCCGAAGAGGTACAGCCAGTACGCGAACATGTTCAGCCGCGGGAACGCCACGTCGGGCGCGCCGATCTGCAGCGGCATGATCCAGTTCGCGAATCCGGCGAACAGCGGCGTCGCGAACATCAGCAGCATGATCGTGCCGTGCATCGTGAACGCCTGGTTGAACTGCTCGTTCGACATGAGCTGCGTACCCGGACGGGCCAGCTCGGCGCGCATGAAGAGCGCCATGACGCCGCCGACGCAGAAGAAGACGAACGACGTCACCAGGTACAGCGTGCCGATCGTCTTGTGGTCGGTGGTCGTCAGCCACTTCACCACGACATTGCCGGGCTGCCTGCCGCGTACCGGGAGCTCGTTCTCGTACGAGTCCTCAGCCGCGGCCGCACCCTTGGGTTCGTTGAGGATGCTCACAGTTGGTTCTTCTCCGCATTCCTGGCCGGGTCCGTCTGCTCAATGCCCGACGGGATGTAGCCGGTCTGCCCCTTCTCCGCCAGCTCCTTCAGGTGCTGCTGGTAGCGCTCCGGAGAGACCACCTTGACGTTGAAGAGCATCCGGGAGTGGTCGACACCGCACAGCTCGGCGCACTTGCCGCGGAAGGTGCCTTCCTGCGTCGGCGTGACCTCGAAGGCGTTGGTGTGACCCGGGATGACGTCCTGCTTCATGAGGAAGGGGAGCACCCAGAAGGAGTGGATGACGTCACGCGAGGTCAGGACGAACCGGACCTTCTCGCCCTTCGGCAGCCACAGGGTCGGGCCCGGGTTGCCGTTCTGCGGGTTCCGGGTGCCCGGGATGCCGGCGTCGTAGACACCGCCGGCGTTGTCCGGGAACTGGTCCTGGTACTTGTCCGGAATGGCGTCGAGGTTCGGCGCCGTCCTGGCGTCACCGGTCACACCGGGAACGTTCTCGATGTAGTTGAAGCCCCAGCTCCACTGGTAGCCGACCACGTTGATGGTGTGGGCCGGCTTGGTGGAGAGCTCGAGGAGCTTCGACTCGTCGCGCGCGGTGAAGTAGAAGAGCACCGACACGATGATGAGCGGAGTGACCGTGTACAGCGCCTCGATGGGCATGTTGTACCGCGTCTGCGGAGGTACCTCGACCTTGGTGCGGCTGCGCCGGTGGAAGACGACGGACCACAGGATCAGTCCCCAGACCAGGACGCCCGTGATGAGCGCAGCCGCCCACGAGCCCTGCCAGAGGGAGAGGATCCGAGGCGCCTCTTCCGTTACCGGAGTGGGCATACCAAGGCGGGGGAAGTCTTCCCAGTTGTACGAGCAGCCCGTGGCTGTCGCCAGGATCAGGCCCGCAGTCAGCACCTGCGGCAGCTTCCGCCGCATCGGGCGCCGCGACGAGCGGTCGGAGCCGTTGGGACTCACGTAGCGCCTTCCCGAGAGTCTCGGCCCGCGCTGGTCGGCCACGGCCGTCCGTCTCGGTGGTCGGTCGCCGCCCCGGCCGCGGGCAGGGGTTTGGATGTTTATGCGGACCAAACCCTACTGGACGCTATTTGGGGTCGCGCGGGGAGGGTGCCCAACGCGCCGTCCGACACCCCGAAGGGGTGGAGTCCGGGCCTCCGCGGGCCGGCCTCGACCCCCCGGACGTGGGGCGATCGTCGGTGCGGGCGGGGCATCTGACGGGGGATTAAGGAGTGGGAGTTAGCGTGGAGAGGTGCCCTACTTCGATGCCGCCTCCTCCGCCCCGCTCCACCCCGTCGCCCGCCAGGCGCTGCTTGCCTCCCTGGACGAGGGCTGGGCCGACCCCGCCCGCCTCTACCGCGAGGGGCGGCGGGCCAGGATGCTCCTCGACGCGGCGCGGGAGGCCATGGCGGAGGCCGTGGGGTGCCGCCCCGACGAGCTGGTGTTCACTCCTTCGGGGACACGGGCGGTCCATTCCGGAATTTCCGGCGCGCTCGCGGGGCGTCGGCGTGTCGGGGCCCGGCTGGTGGTCTCGGCGGTCGAGCACTCCTCCGTCCTGCACGCGGGCGAGGCCCACGCGGCGGCGGGCGGGTCGCTGGCGGAGGTGCCGGTGGGCCGGTCCGGGGCGGTGGAGGCCGGGGCCTTCGCGGCGGCGGTCCGGGAGCCGGGGACGGCGCTGGCCTGTCTGCAGTCCGCCAACCACGAGGTGGGCACGGTGCAGCCGGTGGAGGAGGCCGCGGAGGCGTGCGGGGCGGCGGGGGTGCCGCTGCTCGTCGACGCGGCCCAGTCGCTGGGGTGGGGACCGGTGACGGGGCCCTGGTCGCTGCTCGCGGCGAGCGCGCACAAGTGGGGCGGGCCTGCGGGTGTGGGTCTGCTCGCGGTCCGCAAGGGCGTCCGCTTCTCTCCCCAAGGCCCGGCGGACGAACGGGAGTCGGGGCGGGCGGCCGGTTTCGAGAACCTGCCGGCGATCGTGGCCGCGGCGGCCTCGCTGCGGGCGGTACGGGCGGAGGCGGAGGCCGAGGGGGCGCGGCTGCGGGGCCTGGTGGACCGGATCCGGGCGCGGGTGCCGGAGCTGGTGCCGGACGTGGAGGTGGTGGGCGATCCGGTGCGCCGGCTCCCGCATCTCGTCACGTTCTCCTGTCTCTATGTCGACGGAGAGACGCTGCTGCACGAGCTGGACCGGGAGGGTTTCTCCGTTTCGTCCGGTTCGTCGTGTACGAGTTCGACGCTGACCCCCAGCCATGTGCTGCGTGCGATGGGGGTGCTGAGCGAGGGCAACGTCCGGGTGTCCCTGCCGGCGGGCACGCCGGAGGAGGACGTGGACCGCTTCCTGACGGTGCTGCCGGGGGTGGTCGCGCGGGTACGGGAGCGGCTCGGCGCCCCGGAGGCGGCGACGGAGCCGGGGCCCTCGGGCTCCCTCGTGGTCGACGCCCTGGGCAAGCGCTGCCCGATCCCGGTGATCGAGCTCGCGAAGGTGATCGGCGACGTTCCGCTGGGCGGCACGGTCACGGTCCTCGCCGACGACGAGGCGGCCCGCCTGGACATCCCGGCCTGGTGCGAGATGCGCGGCCAGGAGTACATGGGCGAGGAGCCATCCCCGAAGGGCGGCGTGGCGTACGTGGTGCGGCGGGTGGCGTAGGGGCTCCGCGCCGGGCGGAGCCCCCAGGTGTCAGCTCAGGTGGGTCTTTACCTCGGTCGCGGCCTCGTCGCCGTACGCCTTGGTGAAGCGGTCCATGAAGTTCGCGCGGCGCAGCTCGTACTCCTGGGTGCCCAGGGTCTCGATCACCAGCGTGGCGAGCATGCAGCCGACCTGGGCCGCGCGCTCCAGGCTGACGCCCCACGACAGGCCCGTCAGGAAGCCGGCGCGGAACGCGTCGCCGACGCCCGTCGGGTCGACCTTGGCCTCCTCCTCGGGGCAGCCGACCTCGATGCTCTCCTCGCCCACCCGCTCGATGCGCACACCGCGCGAGCCGAGCGTGGTGACCCGGTGGCCGACCCGGCCCAGGATCTCCTCGTCGGTCCAGCCCGTCTTGGACTCGATGAGGCCCTTCTCGTACTCGTTGGAGAAGAGGTACGTCGCCCCGTCCAGGAGCGTGCGGATCTCCTCGCCGTCCATCCGGGCGATCTGCTGCGAGAAGTCGGCCGCGAACGGGATGCCCCGCGTCTTGCACTCCTCCGTGTGGCGCAGCATCGCCTCGGGGTCGTCGGCGCCGATCAGGACGAGGTCGAGGCCGCCCACGCGGTCGGCGACGGCCTTCAGCTCGATCTGCCGGGCCTCGCTCATCGCGCCCGTGTAGAAGGAGCCGATCTGGTTGTGGTCCTTGTCCGTGGTGCAGACGAAGCGCGCGGTGTGCAGGACCTCCGAGATCCGCACGGAGCCGGTGTCGACGCCGTGGCGGTCGAGCCAGGCCCGGTAGTCGTCGAAGTCGTAACCGGCCGCACCCACGAGGATCGGGTTGCCGCCGAGCTGGCCCATGCCGAAGCAGATGTTCGGGCCCACGCCTCCCCGCCGGATGTCGAGGTTGTCGACGAGGAAGGAGAGGGAGACCGTGTGCAGCTGGTCCGCGACCAGCTGGTCTGCGAACCGGCCGGGGAAGGTCATGAGGTGGTCAGTGGCGATGGAGCCGGTGACTGCGATACGCACGGCTGGGCGCTCCTGCGGGACGGAAAGGGGTTGACAGTTCACGCTACCGGGTGGGAAGCGCCCTGCCGAACAGTGGAAACTACCCCAGAGTAGGCCTTTTCCCCGGAGCCGTGGCGTGCGTACGGTGCGCCTATGTCCACGTACCCCGCTCCCCGGGAGCATCAGGAGACCGAGTTCAGCCTGGCCCAGCTCCGCGGCGACAGTGCGCGGATGGCTCCGCACTGGGTGGTGCCCGCGGTCGCGGCGCCCGCTCCGGTCTCCCCCGCACGCATCCACGGTGTCGTCGTCCCGCCCGACTCGGCGCGGCTGATCGACGCCACCTCCGAATACGGCGCCTGAGGGACGGAACCACCCGCTCCCCCGTTCCGTCCCACTGATGTCTCGCGGACAGGAGTGAAGGAGCGATGCGGTGAGCGGTACGGAGAACCGGCGGATGCGGCACCGACCGCTGCTCGTCGCCTCGGTGGCGGCGAGTGTCCTGCTCGCCGGGGGCGGCGGGGTGTATCTCGCCACCACGGCGGACAGCGGTACCACCGCTCCCCCGCCGCTGAGCCTCGACAGCAAGGCCGGCGGGCCGGGCATCGCGCCGGGCGAGCCCGACCCCAGCGGCGACGGCGCCGTCTACAAGGCCAGGGGCCCCCTCCCCCAGGGCCCCTCCTCGGCCGCGGTCCACCGGCCCGAGGGCCGGGTCACCTCCGCGGAGGTGACCCGGCTGGCCAAGGCCCTGGGCATCGAGGGCGCGCCGAGGCTCGAGGGCGAGGTCTGGAAGATCGCGCCGGAGAAGGACGGGTCGGGGCTGCGGCTCGATGTGGCCTCCGAGGCCCCGGGCAGCTGGACGTTCTCGCAGTACGACGGCGGCCCGGCCGGCGACACCTGCCTGAAGGGCAAGGCGTGCCCGCCCCCGGGTGAGGTGAAGCCCCCGGCCGGTGGGCCGGTGAGCGAGGCGGCGGCGAGGGCGGCGGCCACTCCCGTACTGAAGGCGATCGGCCAGGAGGACGCGAAGCTGGACGCGAGCCAGCTGATGGGTTCGGTACGGGTCGTCAACGCGGACCCGGTCGTGGGCGGGCTGCCGACGTACGGCTGGTCGACCGGGATCCATGTCGGTCCGGACGGTGAACCGGTCGCGGGCAGCGGGCAGTTGAAGGACCCGGTGAAGGGCGACAGCTATCCGGTGATCAGCGCCGAGAAGGCCCTTGAGGAGCTGAACAAGTCGGCCGGCACGATCGGCATCGGCGGCTGTGCGACGGCTCCGCCGGCGGGTTCGGACATGCCGATGATGACCTGCAAGCCGGACGCGAAGCCGCGGGAGCTGGCGGTCACGGGCGCGGTCTTCGGTCTCGCGGCGCAGTTCGTGGACGGCGAGCGGGCACTCGTGCCGTCTTGGCTGTTCCAGGTGGAGACGGAGGCCGGGGCGAAGCCGTACACCGTCGTACAGACGGCGGTGGCCCCGGAGCATCTGGCGCCCCCGGTGAAGCCGAGCCCGACCCCGACGCCGGATCCGGACGAGGGCACGGCGCCCGAGCGGCGCATCGAGTCGTACCGGGTCGACGGCGCCGGCACGAAGCTGTCGGTGACCTTCTGGGGCGGGGTGTGCAGCGAGTACACGGCGACGGCACGGGAGAGCGCCGACAAGGTCTCCGTGCGGATCACGGAGAAGCCGATCGACCCGGGCAGGGCGTGCATCGCGATCGCGGTGGAGGTGACCAGGACGGTCACCCTGGAGCAGCCACTGGGCGGCCGGACGGTCGTGGACGCGGCGAGCGGGCAGCCCGTACCGAGGAAGTGATCCCCTTTACGGCCGAAGGCGGCCGCCCGGGGATCCGGGGCGGCCGCCTTCGTACGTACTGCAGGCGACTTAGCTGAACGAGTCGCCGCAGGCGCAGGAGCCCGTGGCGTTCGGGTTGTCGATCGTGAAGCCCTGCTTCTCGATGGTGTCGACGAAGTCGATGGAGGCGCCGCCCAGGTACGGGGCGCTCATGCGGTCGGTGACGACCTTGACGCCGTCGAAGTCCTTGACGACGTCGCCGTCGAGCGAACGCTCGTCGAAGAAGAGCTGGTAGCGCAGGCCGGAGCAGCCGCCGGGCTGTACGGCGACGCGCAGCGCCAGGTCGTCGCGGCCTTCCTGGTCGAGCAGGGCCTTGACCTTGGCCGCGGCGGCGTCAGACAGGAGGATGCCGTCGCTGACAGTGGTCTTCTCGTCCGATACGGACATCTGCTTCTCTCCCGGGTTGTACGGAGAACGGAGACTGCTTGCCGACGGTTGCAACCGGCGGGGCCCGGGATTCATTCCGGGCGAGCCCTAGTCTTTCCCTTTCATGCTCGCACACCCTCTCGCGAACCAGGACCGGCAAGTGCCGCCGCGTGGAGGGCGAATTCGTCACATCGACACTATGGACATCGTCAAACTGACGTGAAGCGGTTATGATAGATAGCGTCATTTAGACGAAAAGGTCTTCCGCAGAAAGAAAGGGTGCGTGACGTGACCACCGCCCAGCCCCTGGACGTCCAGCCGACGCCGCTCGCCCTCCTGCTGCTCGGCCGCGAGGCCGACCCGAAGAGCGAGCGCGGAGTGGAGTGTCCCGGCGACCTTCCGTCGCCCTCCGACCCGGACCTCGTGGAGCGTGCCCGCGCGGCCAAGGAGAAGCTCGGGGACAAGGTCTTCGTCCTCGGCCACCACTACCAGCGCGACGAGGTCATCCAGTTCGCCGACGTCACCGGCGACTCGTTCAAGCTCGCCCGCGACGCGGCGGCGCGCCCGGAGGCCGAGTACATCGTCTTCTGCGGTGTGCACTTCATGGCCGAGTCGGCCGACATCCTGACCACGGACGACCAGAAGGTCGTACTGCCGGACCTCGCGGCCGGCTGCTCGATGGCCGACATGGCCACCGCCGAGCAGGTCGCCGAGTGCTGGGACGTGCTGACCGAGGCGGGCATCGCCGAGCAGGTCGTGCCCGTCTCGTACATGAACTCCTCGGCCGACATCAAGGCCTTCACCGGCAAGCACGGCGGCACGATCTGTACGTCGTCCAATGCCAAGCGCGCGCTGGACTGGGCCTTCGAGCACGGCGAGAAGGTCCTTTTCCTGCCCGACCAGCACCTGGGCCGGAACACGGCGGTGCGCGAGATGGGCATGACGCTCGACGACTGCGTCCTGTACAACCCGCACAAGCCGAACGGCGGCCTGACCGTCGAGGAGCTGCGGAACGCCAAGATGATCCTGTGGCGGGGTCACTGCTCGGTGCACGGCCGGTTCTCGCTGGACTCGGTCAACGACGTGCGCGAGCGGATCCCGGGCGTGAACGTGCTGGTGCACCCGGAGTGCAAGCACGAGGTCGTGGCCGCGGCGGACTACGTCGGCTCGACGGAGTACATCATCAAGACGCTCGAGGCGGCCCCGGCCGGCTCGAAGTGGGCCATCGGCACGGAGCTGAACCTGGTCCGCCGCGTGGCCAACGCGCACCCGGACAAGGATGTCGTCTTCCTCGACAAGACGGTCTGCTTCTGTTCGACGATGAACCGGATCGACCTGCCGCACCTGGTGTGGGCACTGGAGTCGCTGGCCGAGGGCAACCTGGTCAACCGCATCCAGGTCGACAAGGAGACGGAGAGCTTCGCGAAGCTGGCGCTGGAGCGGATGCTGGCGCTGCCGTAGGCAACGGGGCACGTGTGAAGGGGCGCCCCCACTTGGGGGCGCCCCTTCGGCGTGCGGGGCCGGTGGTCACACCTTTACCGGCTCCTCGGGCGCCGGGGCGGGGGTGACCGTCTTCTTCGCCCGCTTCGCCATCCTCTTCTGCGCGCGGCGCTCCTTGCGGAGCTCCACCATTGCGTAGAGCGTCGGGACGAGGAGCAGGGTCAGCAGGGTCGAGGTGATCAGGCCGCCGATCACCACCACCGCCAGCGGCTTCGCGATGAAGCCGCCCTCGCCGGTGATGCCGAGCGCCATCGGGAGCAGTGCGAAGATCGTCGCGAGCGCCGTCATCAGGATCGGGCGGAGTCGGTGGCGGCCGCCCTCGACAACCGCCTCGACGATGCCCAGGCCCTGCGAGCGGTACTGGTTGATCAGGTCGATCAGGACGATCGCGTTGGTGACCACGATGCCGATCAGCATCAGCATGCCGATCATCGCCGGGACACCCATCGCCGTGCCCGTGACCACGAGCAGACCGATCGCGCCGGTCGCCGCGAACGGGATCGACACCAGCAGGATCAGCGGCTGGACCAGCGACCTGAACGTCGCGACCAGGAGCATGAAGACGATCGCGATCGCCGCGAGCATCGCCAGCCCCAGGTTGACGAACGCCTCGGACTGGTCCTCGGAGACACCGCCGATGGACGCGGTCGCGCCCTCCGGGAGGTCGAGCGCGCTGATCTTCGACTGGAGCGCGGTGCTCACCGCGCCGGTGTTGTCACCGGTCGGCTTGGCCGTGATCGTCGCAGCCCGCGCGCCGTCGATCCGCGTCATCGAGACCGGGCCCGGGACCAGCTTCACGTCGGCGATGTCGCCGAGCGTGACCGGTCCGAGCGGCAGCGCCTTCAGACCGGCCATCGTGGTGGCGGGCTGCGCCGAGGTCAGGACGATGTCCCGCTCGGTGTCGTCGAGGATCGCCTTGCCCGCCGGGGTGCCGCGGACCGCCTGCGCGACGGCCATGCCGAGCGTCGTGTCGTCGAAGCCGAGCTCCGCCGCCTTCTCGTTCGCCTTGACGGAGATCCGCGGGACGGACTGCGAGAGGTCGCTCTGGACGTCGGTGACGTCGTCGAGCTTCGCGACCTCGGCCTTGACCGCCTCGGACGCCTGCTTCAGGGTGTCCGCGTCGGAGGCCTTGACCACCACGCTGAGGTCCTGGCTGCCGAAGCCGTCGCCCGCCGCGATCGTCGTGTCGCCGATGCCGTCGAGCTTGCCGAGGGCCGCGTCGATGGCGTCGCGGGTCTTCTCGTACGACGCCGAGTCCTCCAGCGTCACCTGGTACGAGGCCTGGTTGGCGCCCGTGCCACCGCCGAAGGCGGCCATGAAGCCCGAGGAGCCGACGGTGACCTGGTAGTCCTTCACCCCGTCGGTGGTGGAGAGGACCTTCTCGACCTTCGCCGCCGCTTCGTCGGCCGCCGCGAGGCTGGTGCCCGGCGCCAGCTCCTGCTTGATGCTCATGACCTCCTGCTCGCCCTGGTCGAAGAAGTTCGTCTTCAGGAGCGGGGCCATGCCGAAGGTGCCGACCAGGACGACGATCGCGATCGCCACGCTGGTGAGGCGGCGCCGGGTCGCGAACCGCAGGACCGGGACGTACAGACGCTGGAGCCGGCTCCTGCTCTCCTTCTCCTCCGCGCGGCGCCGGGCCTCGTCCGGGTCCTCCGACGTGCCCTTGGGGGCGCGCAGGAACCAGTACGAGAGGACCGGGACGACGGTGAGCGAGACCAGCAGCGAGGCGAGCAGGGCCGCGGTGACGGTCAGACTGAACGAGCCGAACAGCTCACCGACCATGCCGCCGACCAGCCCGATCGGCAGGAAGACCGCGACCGTGGTGAGCGTGGAGGAGGTCACGGCGCCCGCGACCTCGCGTACCGCGGTGAGGATCGCCGCCTGGCGCTCCTCGCCGTAGCCGAGGTGCCGCTTGATGTTCTCCAGGACCACGATCGAGTCGTCGACGACCCGGCCGATGGCGATGGTGAGGGCGCCCAGGGTCAGCATGTTGAGCGAGAGGTCACGCGTCCACAGCACGATCAGGGCCAGGACGACCGAGAGCGGGATCGAGACCGCGGTGACCAGGGTGGAGCGGATCGAGGCGAGGAAGACCAGGATCACCAGGACGGCCATGACGAGGCCGAGCGCGCCCTCCGTCGTCAGACCGGAGATCGACTTGGAGACGGCCGGGCCCTGGTCGGAGACGACGGTCAGCTCGGCGCCCGCGCCGAGGTCCTTGCGCAGCTCGGGCAGCTTGTCCGTGACCGCCTCGGAGATGGCGACGGCGCTGCCGTCGTTGTCCATGGTGGCCATCACGGCGAGGCTCGGCTTGCCGTTCGTACGGGTGATGGAGACCCGGGAGGACTCCTCCTGCTCCACCGTGGCCACGTCGGCGAGGCGCACCGCCTTGCCCTTCTCGGGCTTGATGCGCAGGTCCTGGATCTGCTGGAGCGAGGTGAAGCCGCCGCCGACCTGGACGGTGCGGCTCTTGCCGTCCTCGGAGAACGAGCCGGCGGGAACGGTGGCTCCGCCCGCCTGGAGGGCCTGGGCGAGCTTCATCGTGTTCAGTCCGGCAGCCGCGAGCTTCCGCTCGTCCGGGGTGACGGAGACCTGGAGGTCCTGCACGCCGTCGACGGAGACCTGGCCGACGCCGTCGATGTCCTCCAGGGCTGGGACGACCGTGCGCTCCAGTTGGGCGGCCAGCGCCTGCTGGTCCTTGTCGGAGGTGACGGCAAGGACGACGGTCGGGATGTCGTCGGTGGAACCGGCGACGACCTGCGGGTCGACGCCGTCGGGCAGCGCCACGCGCGCCCGGTTCACGGCCTGCTGGACGTCGGCGACGAGCTGCTTGGTGCCCTCGTCGCCGTAGTCGAAGGTCGCCATGATGACGGCGTTGCCCTCGGAGGCGGTGGAGGTGACGCCCTTGATGCCGTCGACGGCCTTGATCGTGCTCTCGAGCGGTTCGACGACCTGCTTCTCGACCACGTCGGGGGACGCGCCCTGGTACGGAGCGAGGACCGAGACCATCGGGAGCTCGATCGACGGCAGCAGTTGCTGCTTCAGCTGCGGGATGGCTATCGCCCCGAAGACGATGGCGACGATGGACATCAGCCCGATCAGGGCCCGTTGCGCGAGGCTGAATCTGGACAGCCAGGACATGGGGTCTCGTTTCTGTGGCGTGCTCGGGAGGCGGGCGCCAGGACGGTTCCAGGGGTGCCCGACTACACGATCAGCCATGAGGAGCGCCGGGTCCTCGGCCCCCGGGTCCAATTCCTTGTCCGCGCATACCGCGTCTGGAGTACGCCGGAGTACGACCTCACTCCACCCTTGGACGTACCAGCCCCGACTCGTAGGCCGTGACCACCAGCTGGGCGCGGTCGCGGGCGCCCAGTTTGGCCATGGTCCGGTTCACGTGCGTCTTCACCGTAAGAGGGCTGACCTCGAGGCGTTCAGCGATCTCGTCATTGGAGTGGCCGCCCGCGACGAGGACGAGGACCTCGCGCTCGCGGGTGGTGAGGGCGGCGAGACGCTCGGAGTACGCGGCGGAGTCCTGGCCGTCCTCGCCGTCCGAACGTCCGCCCTGGGCCAGGAACTTGGCGATCAGACCCTTGGTCGCGACGGGCGAGAGCAGGGCCTCTCCGGCGGCCGCGATCCGGATGGCGTTGAGCAGTTCCTCCGGTTCCGCCCCTTTTCCGAGGAAGCCCGAGGCGCCTGCGCGGAGCGACTGCACGACGTACTCGTCCACCTCGAAGGTGGTCAGCATGACGATCCGTATGCCGGACAGCTCCGGGTCCGCGGTGATCAGCCGGGTCGCGGCGAGCCCGTCCGTGCCGGGCATCCGGATGTCCATCAGGACGACGTCGGCCTTGGTGGTACGGGCGAGGGCGACGGCCTCGGCCCCGTCCGCGGCCTCGGCGACCACCTCCATGTCGGGCTCGGAGTTCACGAGCACCTTGAAGGCGCTGCGGAGCAGGGCCTGGTCGTCGGCGAGCAGCACCCGGATGGTCATGTGTCCTCCCCCGTACGGGCCGTTGCGGCCGTTACGGGCAGTATCGCCTGGACGCGGAAGCCGCCGCCGTAGCGGGGTGCCGTGGTCAGCGTGCCGCCGAGGGCGGTGACGCGCTCGCGCATGCCGATCAGGCCGTGCCCGCCGGGGCCCGTGTCGGTGTCGGCCTCGGGCTGGGGGGTGCCGTTGTCGAGGACGGTGATCTCGACGGTACGGCCGACCCGGACGACGCTCACCTCGGCCTTGGCATCCGGGCCCGCGTGTTTGCGCACATTGGTCAGCGCCTCCTGGATGATCCGGTACGCGGCGAGGTCGACGGCCGCCGGCAGCGCGGTGTCGTCGGTGGCGCGCGCCAGCTCGACCGGGAGGCCCGCGTTGCGGAAGGTGGCGAGGAGCTCGTCCAGGACGGTGAGGCCGGGGGCCGGTTCGGTGGGGGCCTCGGGGTCGCCGGACTGGCGCAGCAGGCCGACGGTCGCGCGCAGTTCGTTGAGGGCGGAGCGGCTGGCGTCCCGGACGTGCGCCAGGGCCTCCTTGGCCTGGTCGGGCCGCTTGTCCATGACATGGGCGGCGACCCCGGCCTGGACGTTGACCAGCGCGATGTGATGGGCGACGACGTCGTGCAGATCGCGGGCGATCCGCAGGCGCTCCTCGGCGACCCGGCGGCGGGCCTCCTCGTCCCGGGTCCGCTCGGCGCGCTCGGCCCGCTCCCGTATGGCGTCGACGAAGGCGCGCCGGCTGCGGACGGCGTCACCGGCGGCTGCGGCCATCCCGGTCCACGCGAAGACGCCCAGGTTCTCCTGGGCGTACCAGGGGGTGGGCCCGAAGAGCATCGCGGCGGCCGTGAGCACGGTCATGGTGATGAGGCCGACCCGCCAGGTGGTGGGGCGGTCGGTCCGGGAGGCGACGGTGTAGAGCGCGATCACGGCGCTCATCGCGACGGGGGCGGGGCGGTCGTCGGCGAGCAGCTCGATGAGGGTGACGGCCCCGGTGAAGGCGAGCACGGCGAGGGGGGCGCGGCGGCGCAGGACGAGGGCCGCGGCGCCGAGCACCATGAGGAGCACGCTGCTCGCGTCGGGGGTGCGGTCGCCGAAGGTGGGGCCGTTGGGGCTGCCGTGGGGGTCGGCGAAGGAGGCCGTGATCATGCAGGCGAGCACGCCGAGCGCGAGGGCCCCGTCGAAGGCGAGGGGGTGCGCCCGCAGCCACTGCCGGCCTCGCAGGAAGCCGCTGTCGAGGGAGGTCACGACAGGCAACGGTACGGGGTGGGTCGCGGCGGTGCCCCGCTCCCTGCGATGAGGCCTGCGATGAGGCCTGCGATGAGGGGGCGGGGCACCGGGTGCGTCGGGGAGTGCGGCTCAGCCAGGGATCAGGCCGTCGTCGGAGAGCATCTCGCGGACCTCTTCGAGGGTCGCGTCCGGCGCCGGAAGGATCAGTTCCGAGGGTTCGAGGGCGTCGTCGGGGAGGGGTTCGCCGATCCGGCGGACCGCTTCGAGGAGCGCGGACAGCGTCCGGCGGAAGCCCTCATCGTCCCCCGACTCCATCTCCGCGAGCAGCTCGTCGTCCAGCTTGTTCAGCTCGACGAAGTGACTGTCGGCCAGCTTCCACTGGCCCTCCCCCATGATCCGTACGATCATGACGCGTCCTTCGGGCTCGTTACTGCTTGTCGAAGCGGGGCTGGGAGGACTGCTGCTGCTGGTCCTGAGGCGTCGCGGTGCCGCCCTCGATGGCCTGCTTCGAGGCCGAGGGCCCTCCGGCCAGCTCCGCCTTCATCCGCTGGAGCTCCAGCTCGACGTCCGTACCGCCGGACAGCCGGTCAAGCTCGGCCTGGATGTCGTCCTTGGCCAGGCCCGACTGGTCGTCGAGCGCGCCCGAGGCGAGCAGCTCGTCGATCGCGCCGGCCCGCGCCTGGAGCTGGGCGGTCTTGTCCTCGGCGCGCTGGATGGCCACGCCGACGTCGCTCATCTCCTCCGAGATGCCGGAGAAGGACTCGGCGATCCGGGTCTGCGCCTGAGCGGCCGTGTAGGTCGCCTTGATCGTCTCCTTCTTCGTACGGAAGGCGTCGACCTTGGCCTGGAGACGCTGCGAGGCCAGCGTGAGCTTCTCCTCCTCGCCCTGCAGCGTCTGGTGCTGCACCTCGAGGTCGCTCACCTGCTGCTGGAGGGCCGCCCGCCGGGAGAGCGCCTCACGGGCCAGGTCCTCGCGGCCGAGCGCCAGCGCCTTGCGGCCCTGGTCCTCCAGCTTCGCGGACTGGCCCTGGAGCTGGTTCAGCTGCAGTTCGAGCCGCTTGCGCGAGGTCGCCACGTCGGCGACGCCCCGCCGGACCTTCTGCAGGAGCTCCAGCTGCTTCTGGTAGGAGTAATCGAGGGTCTCGCGCGGATCCTCGGCCCGGTCAAGGGCCTTGTTTGCCTTCGCGCGGAAGATCATCCCCATACGCTTCATGACACCGCTCATGGGCTTCGCGCGCCCCCTTCTGACGGACTCGGCTCAAGCACTCCAACAGGATCCACACTACGGTCCCTGTCTCTATTGACGCACTGTTCGGGGCCGGATGCGCTCCTCCCCAAGGACGAGTGCGAGCGGGCTCCCTCAGGCCCAGGGAGTAGATGGACCTCGGGGAAACCGTGCGTGTCGTCCGTACGTACCCCCACAGACGCGGGCCGATACCAGATCGTTCCCGCCCGCTCTGGGGTCCACACCCCCCACCACGTACCCTGGGCTTTGTGTTCCGTAGCCGTTCCAAGGAAGAGAAGGCCGCCACCGACAAGGTGAGCGTGGACCTCTCCAAGCAGCCCCGCGACCCCGAGGCCCCCAAGGGCCGCCCGACCCCGAAGCGGAGTGAGGCCCAGACCCAGCGCCGTCGTGCCACGACCGTGCCGACCGACCGCAAGGAGGCCGCCAAGCGCCAGCGCGAGGCGCGCCGCACGGACCTCGCCCGTCAGCGCGAGGCCCTCGCCAGCGGCGACGAGCGTTACCTGCCGGCCCGTGACAAGGGTCCGGTGCGCCGTTTCGTGCGCGACTTCGTCGACTCGCGCTTCGCGATCGCCGAGTTCTTCCTGCCGATGGCCGTCGTGATCCTCGTGCTTTCGATGATCCGCGTGCCGGCGCTGCAGAACATCTCGCTGCTGCTCTGGCTCGGTGTGATCGTGATGATCATCATCGACTCGATCGGTATCTGGCTCCGTCTGAAGAAGCAGCTGGCCGAGCGCTTCCCGAACGAGCCGAAGCGCGGTGCCGTGGCCTACGGCCTGATGCGTACGCTCCAGATGCGCCGACTGCGACTGCCGAAGCCGCAGGTCAAGCGCGGAGAGCGGCCCTGAGCGCGGACAGCTCCGAGTCCGGTACGGGTGGGCGTCCGCTGCTGCCCGCCGCCTCCCCGTGGCCGAGCGGGTACGGCGGGCTGCGCGAGACCGTCCGCCAGGAGCTCGTCGCGCGCCAGCTCGACGAGCAGATAGCCGGCCGCTACCCGGTGGGGCAGCGGCTGCGGATCCTGGACGCGGGCATGGGGCAGGGCACCCAGGCGCTGCGGCTGGCCAGGGCCGGTCACACGGTGACCGGTCTGGAGGCCGATCCCGAGCTGCTCAAGGCCGCCCGTGACTCGCTGGCCACCGAACCGGCCGGGATCCGTGAGCGGGTCCGGCTGATCGAGGGCGACGGCCGCGAGACGGGCGTGCACTTCCTGCCGGGCAGCTTCGACGTCGTGCTCTGCCACGGCGTGCTGATGTACGCGGACGCGCCGGACGCTCTCCTCGCGGGCCTCGCCCGGATGCTGGCGCCCGGCGGTCTGCTCTCCCTGGTCGTACGGAACGCCGACGCCCTGGCCATGCGGCCGGGCCTGGCCGGGGACTGGTCGGACGCGCTGACCGGCTTCGACTCGGACACGTACACCGATCACCGCGGGGTCAAGGTGCGGGCCGACCGGCTCGACGCGCTGACGTCGACGCTGGCGGGGATCGCCGCCCCGCTGCACGCCTGGTACGGGGTGCGGGTCTTCACGGACGGTGTGCCGGGTGAGGTGGGGCTGCCGGCCGCCGACGAGCTGGAGCGGCTGCTCGCCGCCGAGGACCGGGCCGGGCGGACGGAGCCGTACCGGAGGGTCGCGGCGCTGCTGCATCTGTGCGGGGTGCGGGGCTGAGGCCCTGGGCCGTGGGGCCCCCTGATCGGCCGTCTGCCCCTGATCGGCCGTCTTGCCCTGATCGGCCGTCTTGCCGTGATCGGCCGTCTCCATTCGGCCGACTTCACCGAGCCGGACGGATCGGGTGAACGTGATACTCCGGACATGGACGCCTCCCGTGCCCGACGCCTTCTCCTCCCCCTGACCGCAGGCGCCTGCGCGGCGGTGCTCGTCCTCCTCGGAGGATGCTCCTCCGGCGCCGCGCCACGGGCCGAGCGCTCCACGCAGGCCGCGGCCCCGCTCGCCGCCAACGAGCTCGAGGACGACTACCAGGCCGTGATCAAGGACGTCCTGCCGTCGGTCGTCCAGATCGACGCCCAGACCGGTCTCGGCTCGGGGGTCGTCTACGACGGCAAGGGGCACATCGTCACCAACGCGCATGTGATCGGCGAGGAGCGAACCTTCCGGGTCACGGCGGCGACGGGCAAGGCGCCGATGGCGGCGAGGCTGGTCGCCACCTATCCCGAGCAGGATCTGGCCGTCATCAGGCTGAACTCCGTGCCGGACGGGCTGAAGCCGGCGAGGTTCGGCGACTCGGCCGAGGTCGACATGGGGCAGATCGTCCTCGCGATGGGCTCCCCGCTCGGTCTGTCGGGCAGCGTCACCCAGGGCATCGTCTCGGCGACCGGCCGCACGGTCAGCGAGAGCCGTGCAGGCGGCGGTACGGGGGCGACCATCGGGAACATGGTCCAGACGTCGGCCGCGATCAACCCCGGCAACAGCGGGGGCGCGCTGGTCAACCTGGACGGCGAGGTCATCGGTATCCCCACGCTGGCGGCGACCAATCCGGAGCTGGGCGGCGGCTCGGCGCCCGGGATCGGCTTCGCGATCCCGGCGTCGATGGTGCGCACGGTCGCCGACCAGATCATCAAGGACGGCAAGGTCACCGACTCGGGCCGGGCGGCCCTGAACATCACCGGCCGGACCGTTCTCGACGACAACTACGAGCCGGCCGGGGTCGCGGTGGTCGAGGCGCCGGCCGACGGGGCGGCGGGCAGGGCCGGGATCAGGCCCGGGGACGTGATCACCCGGATCGGGGACGCGCCGGTCACGACGATCACCTCCCTCCAGGAGGCGCTGGCGTCACTGAAGCCGGGGGACGAGGTGGTGGTGGTGTACGAGCGGGGTGGGCGCGAGGCGAAGGCGGAGGTCACGCTGGGGGAGATCTAGGGCGGCGCGGGTTGTGGGCGGCACCCACCCTCGCCCCCCGGGATCGTGGGCAGCCGCTCCGCAGGCGGCGGCACCACCCTCACCCCCCGGGGTTGTGGGCACCCGTCCCGCTGCGGCGGCACCCACCCTCAACCCGCACGCGGGTTGTGGGCAATCGTCCCGCAGGGCGGGACGGGTGGGCACAACCCCACGACGGCGCCGCACCCGTGGGCACCGCAGGCACGGGGAGCCTGGGCCCGGCAAGGGCGCCGTCCGTTGTGCCCACCCGTTCCGCCCCAGCGGAACGTATGCCCACAACGGGGGTAGCGGGGGTGGGCAACGCCCAGCGGGGCGCAGGGCCCACAACGGGGGTAGGGGTGGGTGGGCACCGCCACAGCGGGGCGCGGGGCCCACAACGGGGGTGGGGTGGGCACCGCCACAGCGGGGCGCGGGGCCCACAACGGGGGTGGGGGTGGGTGGGCACCGCCACAGCGGGGCGCGGGGTCCACAACGGAGGGAAGGGGGGTGGGCCCCGGCCCAGCGGCGGGCGCCGTGTCGGTGGAACCCGCCCCCCTCGCCGAGCGCTCTAGCTCTCCGCCGCCTCGCGGAGGGACATCTTGTAGATCTCCGTGTCGTCCTCGAAGAGCCTGACCTGTTCCGCGCCGCCCTCCAGGAGGTCCTTCCAGACCTCACCGATCCAGGATTCGGCGTCGCCCTGGGTCGTCCAGTCCTCCGGTTCCACCGCGGGAGAGGTCTCCGTGCCGTCGGCCTTCTCGAACCGCCACGTCCATGCCATGTCCGCCTCCTGAGGCTCACCGGATGATCGGTTTCCTGCCCGCAGCGTAGCCGGGCGCGCACCGCTCGCGGGGACGCGGGAGGATCAATGGGTGGAACTGACTCTGCTCGGCACCGGCGCCCCCCTCGGGCTCCCCCGCCCCGACTGCCCCTGCGCCGTGTGCGCGACGTCCCGTGGTGACCGGGCGCGGGCCGCCACCGCGCTGCTCGTGGACGAGGCGCTGCTGCTCGACCTGACGCCGGGGGCCGCGCTGGCCGCCGCCCGGGCCGGGCACTCGCTGGTCGGCGTACGGCAGGTGCTGCTCACGCATCCGCACGGCGGGCCCGCCGTGGAGGTGCCGGCCGGGCTGCCTGCGGCGGGGCGGGTGCCGGACGGCCGGGAGCTGACGCTGATCAGCGGGCACCGGGTGCGGGCCGTGCCGATGGACTCGCCCGGTACGGGGTATGCCGTGACGTCGCCTGAGGGCGAGCGGCTGCTCTATCTGCCGCCGGGCGGCTCCCCCGCCGGTCTGCCGGAGGATCACCGCCGCCCGTACGACATGGTCGTCGCGGACGTCACGGGCCGGCCCGACGCGCTGGCGCGCCTCCGGGCGACCGGGGCGGCGGGGGCGGAGACGGACGTGATCGCCGTCCATCTCGACCACGACGCCCCGAACGGTCCGGAGCTGGACCGGCGGCTCGCCGCGGCCGGGGCGCGGGCGGTGCCGGACGGCACGACGCTGTACGTCGGCGAGTACCACGCCGTGCCCGACGTGCCGCGTCGCACGCTGGTGACCGGCGGGGCGCGGTCGGGCAAGTCGGTGGAGGCCGAGCGGCGCCTGGAGACGTTCCCCGAGGTGCTGTACGTGGCGACGAGCGGGACCCGGGAGGGCGACCCGGAGTGGGACCAGCGGGTGGCCCTGCACCGGGACCGGCGGCCGGGCTCCTGGCGTACGGAGGAGACCACCGATCTTGTACCGCTCCTGGAGGCCGAGGGACCCGCGCTGCTGATCGACTGTCTGTCCCTGTGGCTGACGGACGCGATGGACCGGGTGGGGGCCTGGGACGACGAGCGGTGGGCGGACGGCGGGCAGGAGGCGCTGTGGGAGCGGGTCGCGGAGCTGGTGGCGGCGGTCCGCGCCACGTCCCGCACGGTCGTCGCCGTCACGAACGAGACGGGGTCGGGGGTGGTGCCCGCGACCGCAGCGGGGCGCCGCTTCCGGGACGAGCTCGGCCGGCTGAACGCGGCCTTCGGGGACGAGTGCGAGCAGGTGCTCCTCGTCGTCGCGGGACAGGCCCTGGTGCTGCGCGGGTAGGGTGCGAGGCGATCACCATGGCCACTGCGGACGTCACGAGGAAGAGCCTTGAACCTGGACGACTTCTCCGATCTGATCGAGCGCCCCGACGGCGGGGTGCGGCGTGACGCCGAGGAACGCCGGGAGCGGCTGATCGTTCCGCCCGGCGCGCTGGGCCGGCTCGACGAGCTCGGCGAGTGGCTCTCGGCGGCGCAGGGTTCGGTCAAGGTGCGGGCGATCGAGCAGCCGAAGGTGGTGCTCTTCGCGGGCGACCACGGGGTGGCCTCGCTCGGGGTGTCGGGCCGCGCGGCCGGCACCGCGTACGAGCTGGTCCGCTCGGTCCTCGACGGGGCGAGCCCGGTGGCGGTGCTCGCCCGCAGCGCGCGGGTGCCGGTACGGGTGGTGGACGCCGGTCTGGACTGCGAGCCGGAGCTGCTGCCCGCCGAGGTGGTACGGCACCGGGTGCGGCGCGGCAGCGGCCGGATCGACATCGAGAACGCCATGAGCGCGGAGGAGACCGAGGCGGCGATCCGGCTCGGCATGACGATCGCCGACGAGGAGGCCGACTCCGGTACGGATCTGGTCGTGCTCGGCGATCTGAGCGTGGGCGGCACGACGCCGGCCTCGACCCTGATCGCGGCCCTGTGCGGGACCGACGCCTCCGTGGTCACCGGCCGGGGCGGCGCGGGCATCGACGATCTGGCCTGGATGCGCAAGTGCGCGGCGATCCGGGACGCGCTGCGGCGCGCCCGGCCGGTCCTGGGCGACCAGCTGGAGCTGCTCGCCGCGGTCGGCGGGCCGGATCTGGCGGCGATGACCGGATTCCTGCTGCAGAGCGCGGTGCGCCGGATGCCGGTGATCCTGGACGGTGTGGTGGGGGCGGCCTGTGCGCTGGTGGCGCAGCGGGCGGCGTTCCGGGCGCCGGACTGGTGGCTGGCGGGTCAGGTCAGCGGTGAGCCGGCGCAGGCGAAGGCGCTGGACCGGATGGCACTCAACCCGCTGCTCGACCACGGCGTCACTGTGGGCGAGGGAACCGGGGCACTGCTCGCTCTTCCCCTCGTCCAGGCCGCGGCCGCACTGGCGGCGGAGCTGCCCGAGCGACCGGAACCGACCACTCCGGAGGACGCGCCGGACGGCGCTCCGGACGAGGAGAGCTAGAGCGCGGATCACGGCACCGAACGCGGTCCTCGCCACGATTGGCCGACCGCTTCCGGCGCCCCGCCATGGCAAGCGATGCCCCATATGATCGCTTTTCATGGGAGAGGTCCGTTTGTCCACCGTCCGTTCGTCCACCGAAGGAACGCCCCGTGGCACCGTCCGTTCGCGCCGCGGCGCCGCGTTCGCCGTCTGGTACCTGCGCGCCGTCACGTTCATCAACTTCCTGAGCGCCGTCTGGGTCTCGTTCGGCCAGGACCTCCGTCGGCACAACACGGACGACTACTTCACGCCGTACATGCTGACCGCGGGCTTCGCCTCGGGCGTCTTCACCCTCTTCCTGGCGATCACCATGCGGCGCCGCAAGCGCGCCGCGTGGATCCTCAACGTCGTCCTCAGCGGGCTCTTCCTGCTCCTCTTCGCCTTCGCGATGTCCTTCCCGGAGATCCGGCAGCACGCGCAGAACTGGATCTCGCTCGTCCTGACCGCCGCGTTCGTCCTCGCGCTGATCCTCGGCCGCAAGGAGTTCTACGCGAAGGGCGACCGCTCCAACCCGCTGCTCGCCGCCGTCGTGGCCGTCGGCGGCCTCCTGGTCACCTCGCTGCTCGCCGCCGTCCTGGTCACCGTCACCAACACCTCCACCACCGGTACTTCCACCTTCCTGGAGCGCTGGCGGTACGGCGTGATGCGCCTCGTCACCGTGGCCGCCGACGACTCGCGCTTCGACGGGATCGCCACCCCCGGCTGGGTCGACGTCACCATCAACGTGCTGTCCACGCTGCTGATCATCGCCGTGCTGTACGCCGCGTTCCGCTCCCGCCGGGCGGTCGACCCGCTCACCGAGGAGGACGAGGACAAGCTGCGGACGCTGCTCGACAAGCACGGCGACCGCGACTCGCTCGGCTACTTCGCGCTGCGCCGCGAGAAGAGCGTGGTGTGGTCCCCCAGTGAGAAGGCCGCCATCGCCTACCGGGTCGTCGGCGGGGTCTCGCTCGCCTCCGGGGACCCGATCGGCGACCCCGAGGCCTGGCCGGGCGCGATCGAGCCGTGGCTGGCCGAGGCCCGCGAGCACGGCTGGATCCCGGCCGTGATGGGCGCGAGCGAGGAGGCCGGCACCGTCTACGCCCGGCACGGCCTGGACGCCCTGGAGCTGGGCGACGAGGCGATCGTGGAGACGGACGAGTTCACGCTCGACGGCCGGGCCATGCGCACGGTGCGGCAGGCGTACAACCGGGTGAAGCGGGCCGGGTACGAGGTCCGGATCCGGCGCCACGACGACATCCCCGCCGACGAGATGGACGAGCTGCTCCGTAAGGCCGACGACTGGCGGGACGGGGCCACCGAGCGGGGCTTCTCGATGGCGCTCGGCCGGCTCGGCGACCCGCGCGACGGGCAGTGCGTGATGCTGGAGTGCACGGACGAGCAGGGCGACCTGCGGGCGCTGCTCTCCTTCGTCCCCTGGGGCCCCAAGGGGCTCTCGCTGGACCTGATGCGCCGTGACCGGGACTCCGAGAACGGCCTGATGGAGTTCATGGTCATCGAGCTCCTCCAGCGCGCCAAGGAGATCGGGATCACTCAGGTCTCGCTGAACTTCGCCATGTTCCGGTCCGTCTTCGAACGTGGCTCGAAGCTCGGGGCGGGGCCCGTGCTGAGGATGTGGCGATCACTGCTCAGCTTCTTCTCCCGCTGGTGGCAGATCGAGTCGCTGTACCGCGCCAATGCCAAGTACCGACCGATCTGGGAGCCCCGCTTCATGCTCTTCGAGAAGAGCGCCGACCTGCTGCGCATCGGCCTCGCCGCCGGCCGCGCCGAGGGCTTCCTGGAGGCCCCGGGCCTGCCGAAGTGGCTGCACCGCAAGCATCTGGAGGGCCGGCGGTGAGGTCCGCTCTCCAGGGCTTCGCGCGCCGCGAGTGGGGGCCGCTGTACACCGCCGTACGGACCGCGCTCGTCACCCGGCGGTGGCGCGCGATACCGATGACGCTGGCCGCCGTCTGCCTCACGGCGCTCTTCCAGCTGGTGCAGAACCAGGACTGGGGCTACCAGCCGGTCCAGAACATCGGCTCGGTGCGGGCGGAGGACCCGCTGTGGCTCGCCCTCCTGCGCACCCCGCTCTCGCTCTTCGTGCCCGCGCTCGACCTGCCGGTGTGGGGCGCCCTCGCGCAGATCCTGCTGGTGTTCGGCATCGCCGAGATCTGTCTGGGGCGGTGGCGGACCCTCGCCATCGCCTATCTGGCGACGCTGGCCGGAACGCTGTACGCCCGGGTCGGCATCGCGCTCGGCCCGGACAGCCCGCTGGGTCTGCCCGCCGCCGACGCGCAGGTCGTCGACACCGGCCCCTCGGCGGCGGTCGTCGGCCTCGCCGTCTACGTCTGCCGGCGCTACCGGGCCTGGTGGACCGGCACGCTCGTGGTCGTCGCGATGGTGGTGGAGGTGCTGGTCAAGAGCAACCTGGCCGGCAAGGAGCACATCGCGGCGATCGCCGCGGTGCTGGTGCTCGTGGCGGTCACGGCGTGGCGCGAGCGCCGTCAGCCGCCGCCGTCGTCGGACCCATCGGGCCCCGAGCCGGGGGTGCGCCCCGGCACCCGTTCCTGGAAGCCGCCGATCACGTCCTGAAAGCGTCGGCGCACCCGGTCCCAGCGCCGGTCGTGCCGGTAGGTGCGCAGCCGGGACCTCGCGCGGGCCCGGTGGCGTCGGCCGTAGAAGTGCCGGGACCACCAGGAGCCGGGCCGGGCGAGCCGTACCGCTCCGACGAGCGCCACGAACGGCACCAGGGCTCCGATCACCGCCAGCCGGAACTTCCCCTTCACCAGGGTGACCAGGACGAAGAGGAAGTTCACGAGCAGCGTGAGGATGACGGCGGCCCGGTTCTGCCGCTCGTCCGCGGTCAGTTCGTCGACGCCGAACGGCGAGAAGCCGCCGAGGGTCAGCACCACCAGGGCGGCGGTCAGGACGACCACCTCGACGCTCTTGCGCCCCTCGTCGCTCCAGTAGACATCGTCGAGGTGGAGGATCAGTGCGAACTCGTCGAGGACCAGGCCCGCGCCGATCCCGAAGACGGCGGCGAAGACACAGGCGGTGACCCCCACCCGGCCGCTGGCGACGGCGCCGAACCCGCCGACGACGGTGAGGACGACGCCCGGCACGACATGGTGGATGTGAAGTCCGCCGGCGGACTTCACATTGCCGAACGGGCCCTTCCCGGCCCGGATCATCCGCACGATCATCCGCGTGACCAGGAAGGTCACGACGAAGGCGAACAGGGCGATGAGCAGCGGGAGCTTCCCCGGCTCGACGAAGTTGCGGTAGAACCAGTGACCCATGCCACCCGCTTCCGATATGCGCGTGATGCGCAATTTACAACGTCAGGCGCTGCCGTACGCTCCCCGGATGGACGGCCTGCGTTTCGCCTTCGGCACCCTCACCGTGCTCCCCGCCCGCATCACCCGCTGGGACCGGGACGCCGCGCGGGCCGGCATGCTCTGGGCCCCGCTCGCGGGCCTCGTCGTGGGCCTGCTCGCCGCCGCGCTCGGCGGGGTGTTCCTGCTCCTCGGCTCCGGGCCGCTGCTCGCGGCGGTCGCCACGGCGGCGGTCCCTGCGCTGATGACCAGGGGCCTGCACCTGGACGGGCTCGCGGACACGGCCGACGGGCTGGGCAGCGCGAAGCCCGCCGCGGACGCGCTGCGGATCATGAAGCAGTCGGACATCGGCCCGTTCGGTGTGATCGTGCTGCTCTTCGTCCTGTTCGCCCAGGTCGCCGCGTTGTACCGGCTGTACGGGGAGGGCTGGGCGTACGGGACGGTCGGCGCCGTCCTCGCCGCGGCCGTCGCCCGCCTCGCCCTCACCCACGCCTCCCGCGAGGGCATCCCGGCCGCTCGCCCCGAGGGCCTGGGCGCGATGGTCGCCGCCACGGTCCCGGCCCGCGCCGCGTTCCTGGTCACCGCGGGCGTCCTGGCCGGCTGCGCGGTGGCGGGCGCGCTGTTCTCCCCGTACGACGCGCTGCGTCACGTCCTCGCGGCGGGCGCGGGGCTCGGCGCGGCGTCGCTGCTTCTCCGGCGCTGCGTACGGAGGTTCGGCGGGGTGACGGGCGATGTGTTCGGGGCCGTGGAGGAAGTGGCGGGCACGGTGGTGCTGGTGGCGCTGACGCTGGGCGTCAGCTAACCGGACACGTACTGCTCCAGCGCGTGCGGGAGGGTGCCCCAGGGGTGGGCGCCCGTGCCCGGGACCGCGCAGTGGACGCGGGTGGTCGGGCGGGCGTCGTGGGGGGCCGCGTAGACCAGGTGGCAGTAGTGGTCGGCGACCGGCAGGTCGAGGGCGCGGTAGGAGTCCCAGGGGCCCTCGAAGGTGACCAGCAGGTCGGCGAGTTCGGCATAGCCCGGGTCCGGGTGGGCGCCGTGGTTGAGGACCAGGGTGCGGGCTCCGGCGGTGCGGGCGGCGACGCCGAGGCGGCGGACGTGGGCGAGCGCCTCGGGGGTGGTCGGCACCTGGTCGAGGAACGCCCCGTCGGCCCCGTACCAGTCGCGGTGGCGCAGCAGTTCGGCGACGACCTCGCCGTGCGGGCGGCGGCCGTACGCGGTGTCGGTGTAGCCGAGCACGCGGGTCCCGGCGGAGCGGAGCCGCTCGGCGACGGCGGCGAAGGCGGGGTCGGGGGCCGCCCCCGCGCCGTTCGCGGGGTTGAGGACGACGCCGTACAGCGACGGCGCCGCCTCGACCACGGCGTCCCACGCCTCGGGCCGCTCGGCGGGATGCTCATAGAAAGGCACGAGGAGGGAGGGGTTGGAGGGGTTCACGGGCCTTCCTCAGGCACGGTGGGCGGTCGGGCGGACGAGTAGCGCGCAGGTCAGGACGGTGAGCACGGCGGCGGCCGCGGCGGCGACGGCCGGGCCGGAGGTGGGTGTGAGGGTCTGGGCCGCCGCCGCGAGGGTGCACACCGCGGCCGCGCTGCGCACCGCGCCGAAGGCCTGGAGGAGCAGCCCGAGCCAGAGCACGACCCCGACGAGCAGCAGCCCGAGCATCCGTACGCCGTCCAGCGCCTCGGTCCCGGGCCACAGCAGGGTGCCGAGGGTGGCCAGGACGAGCAGCACGGCGAGATAGCCCCCGAGGCAGCGAGCGAGGGTCCCGGCCGCCGCCCGCCGGAACGCCCGGGCGCTGGTGAGCCTCCGCAACCCGGCGAGACTCTCGCTCCGGAACCGGTGCAGCAGCCACTCGGCGGGCCCCATGGACAACGTGACCGCCACCACGGGCCCGGCCCCCGCCCCAAGCACGTCCCCGCCTCCGGCGTACAACACGAGCAACCCGGTACCAAGCCCGAACAGCCCGTACGGGAGGGACGCGACGAGCGGGGGGCCGGGGCGGGAGCCCGAGCCGGGGCGGGGGGCCGGGCGTAGTGCGGTTGATGCCACGGCGAGCGTGGTCGTGAGGGAGAGGGCGAGCAGGGCCAGTCGGAGCGGGAGCGGGGTGTCGTACCAGAAGCCGGGCACTGCGCCGGCGAGCGGCATCAGCGCGCAGAGCAGGGCGCGTTCGCGGCCCAGGACGAGGAGGACGGTCGCGGCGCCCAGGTAGAGGGACTGTCCGGACGCGAACGCCACGACCGGCCACTGGCCGGGGCCTGCGGCCGCGAAGGCGACCGCCGAGCCGGCGAGCGCGCCCGCCGGGGCGCCGAGGGCCAGGGCGCGGGTGGCGGCCCCGCGGTCGCCGAGGCCGAGCCAGGAGTACGCACGGTGGGCCAGGGCCTGGTTCCACACCCACCCGGCCACGGCCCCCGCGAGCAGCGGAGCCGTACCCCGCCCGCCGAGCAGCGGAGCCCCCAGGACGTACCCGAGGCCGGGCAGGGCGAAGACGAGGCCGCGCAGCAGACAGCCGGCCAGCCCGTGGTGCCAGGGCCCGGCGGGCGCGGCCTCCGGCTCGGGGTGGCGGCGCTCCACGCGCGCGTAGAGGTCCTCGGCGAGGGCGAAGGAGTCGGCCCGCCCGTAGGTGAGGCGGATGTGGTCGTCGGTCATCCCGTCGGACTCGAGGATCGCGGCTATCTCGTCCGGGTGCACGGCGTCGGCGGCCAACGCGTGCAGCCGATCGGCGAGTTCGTCGAGGGGGTCCGGGGCACACGTGGTGCAGGCGCCTGCCTCGGTCGGCGCCCCCTCAGGCCCGGGCCTTCCGGGTTCGGCGGACGGCGAGCCCCGCCCGCCGCGCACGGCACACAGCGAAACGCCGTGCACGCGCGGGCGTGGGATCACCGGCAGGGTGTCGCGCATCGTGCCGTTCTTCAGCCAGAGCGAGCCGCTCATGAAAGGGAGCCTCCGCCGACGAGGTCCTGGCGCCAGGGGTCGGTGAGGAGCACCGTCCAGTCCGTCGTTTCGGCGGGCACCGTGCCGACGGGATCGCCGGCCAGCTCGCCGTAGATCCGGCGGAAGCCGTCCACGGAGCGGTGCAGGGTGAACCGGTCCACGACCCGCTGCCGGGCCATACGCCCCAGTTCGGCCCGGCGCTCCCCGTCGCGCAGCAGCTCGGTGACGGCCGCGGCCATCACCGCGGGTTCGCGCGGCGGGACGACGAGCCCGGTGTCGCCGACGGCCTCCCGTACCCCACCCACATCCGTGGAGACCGTGGCCCGGCCACACGACATCGCCTCGATCAGGGAGAAGGGGAACCCCTCGCTGATGGAGGACAGCACCACCACGCTCCCCGCCGCATAGGCGCCGGCCACATCCGAGACCCGGCCCTCGAAGGTGACGCCGTCGGTGACGCCCAGCTCGGCGGCGAGTTTCTCCAGGCCGGTCCGGTAGTCCTCGTTGCCCGCCGGGACCGGGCCGAACAACCGCAGCCGCAGCTCGGGGAGTTCGGCGCGGACGATGGCGTACGCCCTGATCAGCGTCTCCAGGTCCTTGATCGGGTCGACACGGCCGCACCAGCTGAGCGTGGGGACCTCCGGCTCGGGGCCCGCCCAGGGGAACGCGGCCGGGTCGACGCCGTTGTAGACGGTCCGGATGCGGTCGGCGGGGGCGCCGCCGCGCTCCTCCCAGCGCCGGTTGTACTGGTTGCAGGGGGTGATGAGGTCGGCCCTGCGATAGCCGAGGGTGTTGAGCTCCCGGTAGAAGCCGAGCATCAGGGCCTTGACGGGCCGACGCTGGGCCTCGGTGCGGTAGCCGAGGTAGCGCTCGCGCAGATAGATGCCGTGTTCGGTGAGCAGGAAGGGCACTCCTTCGAAGTGCTGGGCGGCGAGCGCCGGCAGGGTCGCGAGTCCGCTGGAGACCGCGTGCGCGACGCAGTCGTCGGGTATCCGTGCGGCGAGCGGGCGCAGCGCGTGTTCGAGGAGGTCGGTGGCGGTGAGGGCGTCGTGGACGGTGGGCCGGGCCGGGACCGTCGGCAGATGCGGCATGGTCCAGATCCACATCAGGGAGCGCAGCACGGACTCGGAGCGCAGGGCCGCGGTGAGCCCGCCGCGCCGGGCGAGTTCGGCCAGGGCGTAGAGGCCCTCGCCGAAGTCGCAGCCGGCGTCGGGGTCGAGGATCGAGAGCAGGAAGCGCTCGTACGTGTCGATGAAGCGGCGGCGCTCACGCCCGCGAGGGGCACGGCCCCGCTCCGGGGTGGCGCCCCAGAGCGGGAACGCGGTGTGGCGGTACACGTTGGGCGGAAGCTCCCAGGTCACGGGCTCACGCCCGCTGCCGGTGAGCGCGAGGACGGCGAAGTCGACCTCGGGCATGCCCCGGACGAGCTGGTCGCACCAGGTGCTCACTCCCCCGTGGACGTGCGGATAGGTGCCTTCGGTGAGCATGGTGACGTGACGACGGCCACTGCTCGGCATGGGTGCCTCTCCCCCAGAAGTGACGTGCTGGTCAGGCGGTCGGGAGCTTGAGGGTGATCGCGGACTGCAGCGCCTCCGGGGCCGTCCAGGCCGAGCGGGCTCCCGCGTAGGGCGTCCCGAACACCGCCGTACCGAGCAGGAGTTGCTTGCGCGTCCCCTCGGGGGCGGTGACGGGGGCGGTCACCCCGGCGGGCGCCTTCACGGTGACCGTGGCGCCGACGCGGTACGCGGTGACCTGGCCGGCCGCGAGCGCCCGGTCCCAGGCGGTACGGCGGTCCAGCTCGATGCCGACGTCGCGCTGACGCGGGTTCACCAGTGGGGTGCTGTCGGCGAAGAGGCCCCGGTAGTCGGCGAGGACCCGGTCGAGGACGGGGTAGAGAATGCGGTCCTCGGCCAGGTTGGACTGGTGGACGTAGTGCGGGCGCGGGTCGTTCGCCACCACGTGGGAGAGGGCGGTGCGGGCCTCCTGCGGGACGATGTGGGTGGCGTAGCCGGTGGCCGTGTCGAGCGGGGCGGGCAGGCAGGTGGAGGCCGGGTTCGACTCGCAGATCCCGCTTCCGCCGTCGGCGCGCGAGGTGTAGATCCAGTTGTACTCGTCGGCCATCTCGGCGGCCGTGCCCACGTTGTAGTACACGTTCATGGGGTGGCGCGGGACGGTCTTCGCGGCGCCTGTCGCGGTTCCGAGGGCACGCTGCTGGGGCTCGCGCGAGTTGTCGCTCGCGGTCCACTTCACGCCGTTGTCGGAGAGCGCGCCGTCCAGGTTCGGGTTGTCGACGGGCTGCTGCGGCAGGGTCTTCAGACCGGAGTGCTCGCCGGTGACGAGTTCGGCGCGGTCGACGGAGAGGCCCTTGCGGACGGCCCAGTCGTGGTTGTCGCGGATCTGGGCGGCGATCTCGGCGCGGCTCATCCACAGGGTGGCCCCGGCGGCGTTCTTCGCGCACTGCCAGGGGACGGTGGTCGTGTCCTGGACGCAGCCGAGGAAGGGGTGCGTGTAGGTGTGGTTGATCCAGCGGTACTGGGCGCGGTCGGCGAGGAGCCGCGCGGCGAGCGGGTCGGTGCCCCCGTGCTCGGTCCTCCACTGCTCGCCCTGGCCGCCGTTGTAGACCATGTCGAGGGTGAAGCCGGCGGACTTCTGCCAGGCGGCGGCGTACGCGGCGTCGTCGGCGGTCATCCGGACCGGGTTCTCGGCCGCCCCGCTGTCGCCGCCGGGGCAGTCGAAGTCGCCGGGGGTGCAGTCGCGTTCGGTGTCCCAGCGGGCGTCAGGGGCGAAGACGTCGTCGACGTGGACGGAGAAGTAGTTCCGGCTCTGACCGAGGTGGACGCCCTGGGTGAGCCATTCGACGATGCCGCGGGCGAGCGCCCGGAACTGTCGCTGGTGCTGGTTGTACGCGAAGGTGACGACGAGCTCGCGCCGCCCGTCGTGGGCGTACTCGCCGATCAGACTGGCCCGGCCGCCGCCCTGGACGGGGAGGTCGAGATAGCTGGTGAAGCCCTCGCGGGGGCGGCCCGCGTAGCCGTAGCTCTCGGAGATCGAGGGGTCGTTGTCCTCGAAGGCCACCGGCCCGTCGAGGTAGCGGAAGGGACCGGCCTTGCCGACGGCGGTCACGGAGGCGGTGGCCCCGTCCAGGGGCCCGGAGAAGCCGCCCTCGCTGGTGTAGTCGAGGCCGACCCCGGGGTGGGACCAGGTGTACGCGTCGACCTGCGGGATGCGGTAGGTCCTCTCGTACGCGCTCAGGGCAGCCTGCTCGGCGGAGTCGGGTCCGAAGGCGGACTCGTGGGGCACGACGACGCCCTGGTACTTGGCCCGGGGGCGCCCGGAGACCGTGTCGCCGAGGAAGGCGGCGTCGATGACCGGGCGGCCCGAATCGGCCAGATCGATCCGGCGGTACGGGACGCCGGTGGAGCGCAGCTCGGCGGTGATCGCCGCCACGGCGCTGCCGCCGTCGTCGATCACCAGGACGGTGAGGTCGACGCGCGGCACCGTCTCGGCGGCGCTCGCGCCGGCGGACGGGACGACGGTGGCGAGGAGCGCGGCGGCGCACAGGGCGGCGGTCCTGACCGTTCTGGGCAGGCGGGATCCGGCAGAGTCCATCGGGTGGTGTCCCCCCTCGACAGGCCTCGCCGGACACGGAGGAGCCGGGCACGGAGGACCTGTGGAGATGATGCGGATGATGCAAAGGGGCGGGTGCCGCCCTTGCGCGAATGAGGCGAGTGTGGACGAGCGCCCGGGCCCCGTGCGGTAAACATGAAAGAGACACCACGGATGAGTGAATCACCGTCGCCGTGAGCGAACACGAAGAGCGAGCGTAGGCTCGTTCTCTGCGCTCCTCGGGCCGAAATACGATGCGGCGGGCACGGTCGGCCCAACCCTCGACCGCCACAGAACTCAATGGAAGCGAGATTTCACCACCGTGACTGCTCTCACTCTCAGCACAGCCGGCGCCGCGACGCTGCGCGCGGACGCCCTCGTCGTCGGTGTCGCGAAGTCCGGCAAGGGCCTGGTCGTCGCCCCCGGCGCCGAGGCCGTGGACAAGGCGTTCGACGGCCGGCTCGCCGCCGTTCTGGAGACCCTGGGTGCCGCGGGTGCCGAGGGTGAGGCGACCAAGCTCCCCGCCCCCGCCGGTCTGAAGACCCCCGTCGTGCTCGCCGTCGGCCTGGGCTCCGCCCCCGAGGACGGCGAGGCGTACAAGGCAGAGGCCCTGCGCCGTGCCGCCGGTACCGCCGCCCGCACCCTGAACGGCTCGAAGAAGGCCGCGTTCGCGCTGCCGGTCACCGCACCCGAGGACGCCGAGGCGATCGCGGAGGGCGCGCTGCTCGGCGCGTACGCCTACACCGAGTACCAGGACAGTACGAACGGCAAGGGCGCGAAGAAGCCGCTGGCCGAGGTGGCCCTGCTCGGCGCCAAGCCGCGCGACAAGGCCTACAAGGCCGCCGCGGAGCGCGCGCTCGCGCTCACCGAGGAGATCAACCGCGCCCGCGACCTGATCAACATGCCGCCGAACGACCTCTACCCCGAGACGTTCGCCGGCATCGTCACCGCCGCCGGCAAGGAGCACGGCCTCAAGGTGCAGGTGCTCGACGAGAAGGCGCTCGCCAAGGGCGGCTTCGGCGGCATCCTCGGCGTCGGCAACGGCGCGGTGCGCGGCCCGCGCCTGGTCCGCGTCGCCTACACCCACCCGAAGGCGGAGAAGACCCTCGCCCTGGTCGGCAAGGGCATCACCTACGACTCGGGCGGCATCTCCCTGAAGCCGGCCGGCCACAACGAGACGATGAAGTGCGACATGAGCGGCGCGGCCGCCGTGTTCGCCGCGGTGGTCGCCGCCGCCCGCCTCGGCCTGGCCGTCAACGTCACCGGCTGGCTGGCCCTGGCCGAGAACATGCCGTCGGGCTCCGCCACCCGCCCCGGCGACGTGCTGCGCATGTACAGCGGCAAGACCGTCGAGGTCCTGAACACCGACGCCGAGGGCCGGCTGGTCCTGGCCGACGCGCTGACCCGGGCCTCGGAGGAGAACCCGGACGCGATCGTCGACGTGGCGACCCTGACCGGCGCGATGGTGCTGGCCCTGGGCCACCGGACCTTCGGCATCATGGCCAACGACGACGACTACCGCACCGCGATCCACGAGATCGCCGAGCAGGTCGGCGAGCAGTCCTGGCCGATGCCGCTCCCGGCGGACCTGCGCAAGGGCATGGAGTCGCCGACCGCGGACATCGCGAACATGGGCGAGCGGATGGGCGGCGGCCTGGTCGCCGGTCTCTTCCTCCAGGAGTTCGTGGGCGAGGGCATCACCTGGGCCCACCTCGACATCGCGGGCCCGGCCTTCCACGAGGGCGCGCCGTTCGGCTACACCCCGAAGGGCGGCACGGGATCCGCGGTCCGCACGCTGGTGAAGCTGGCGGAGCGGACGGCGGACGGCGAGCTCTGACCGTCGGTGATCCGTCGGTGATCCGTGTACGGCCCCGGGACCCGGTTCCGGGGCCGTACGCGTTCACCCGCAACGAAATCCGTACGTTCGTACACCCGGATTACCGGTGCGTACGGACGATCAACCGGTCTCACTGGGCGGCCCCGCGTCCCGCCTTCCGGCAACAAGTGCGAAGATGGGTTCTCGGCAGGACAGGGCCCCCACCACAGGGCCGAATATAAAGCGGCCGAACACCAGCCGCCGCCCGGTCATCGGACCGGCGACCGGCGCACATGCATGGAGGACGTGACGTGGCGAACGACGCCAGCACCGTTTTCGACCTAGTGATCCTCGGCGGCGGTAGCGGCGGTTACGCCGCGGCGCTGCGCGGAGCGCAGCTGGGCCTGGACGTCGCACTGATCGAGAAGAACAAGCTCGGCGGCACCTGCCTGCACAACGGATGCATCCCCACCAAGGCCCTGCTCCACGCCGGCGAGGTCGCGGACCAGGCCCGTGAGGCGGAGCAGTTCGGTGTCAAGGCCTCCTTCGAGGGCATCGACATCAAGGCCGTGCACAAGTACAAGGACGATGTGATCTCGGGCCTCTACAAGGGTCTGCAGGGTCTCGTCGCCTCCCGCAAGGTCACGTACATCGAGGGCCACGGCCGCCTCTCCTCCCCGACCTCCGTCGACGTGGACGGCCGCCGCGTCGAGGGCCGTCACGTCCTCCTCGCCACCGGCTCCGTACCGAAGTCACTGCCGGGCCTGGAGATCGACGGCAACCGGATCATCTCCTCGGACCACGCGCTGACCCTGGACCGTGTCCCGGAGTCCGCGATCATCCTCGGCGGCGGTGTCATCGGCGTCGAGTTCGCGTCCGCGTGGAAGTCCTTCGGCACCGACGTGACGGTCATCGAGGGCCTGAAGCACCTGGTCCCGGTCGAGGACGAGAACAGCTCCAAGCTTCTTGAGCGCGCCTTCCGCAAGCGCGGCATCAAGTTCAACCTCGGCACCTTCTTCCAGTCCGCCGAGTACACCGAGAGCGGTGTCAAGGTCACCCTGGCCGACGGCAAGACCTTCGAGGCGGAGGTCCTGCTCGTCGCCATCGGCCGCGGCCCGGTCTCGTCCGGTCTCGGCTACGAGGAGCAGGGTGTCGCGATGGACCGCGGCTACGTCCTCGTCGACGAGTACATGCGGACCAACGTGCCCACGATCTCGGCGGTCGGTGACCTCGTCCCGACGCTCCAGCTCGCGCACGTCGGCTTCGCCGAGGGCATCCTGGTCGCGGAGCGGCTGGCCGGTCTGAAGACCGTCCCGATCGACTACGACGGCGTGCCGCGGGTGACGTACTGCCACCCCGAGGTCGCCTCCGTCGGCATCACCGAGGCCAAGGCCAAGGAGATCTACGGCGCGGACAAGGTCGTCGCCCTGAAGTACAACCTCGCGGGCAACGGCAAGAGCAAGATCCTCAAGACCGCGGGCGAGATCAAGCTCGTCCAGGTCAAGGACGGTGCCGTGGTCGGCGTCCACATGGTCGGTGACCGCATGGGCGAGCAGGTCGGCGAAGCGCAGCTGATCTACAACTGGGAGGCGCTGCCGGCCGAGGTCGCGCAGCTCATCCACGCCCACCCGACGCAGAACGAGGCGCTCGGCGAGGCGCACCTGGCGCTGGCCGGGAAGCCTCTGCACTCCCACGACTGACGCTCACGTCATCACGGGCGCGACGACCACTTTCCGCAATTCGTTAGGAGCAACTGAAACCATGTCGGTTTCCGTAACCCTGCCGGCGCTCGGCGAGAGCGTCACCGAGGGCACCGTCACCCGCTGGCTCAAGGCCGAGGGTGAGCGTGTCGAGGCCGACGAGCCGCTGCTCGAGGTCTCGACCGACAAGGTCGACACCGAGATCCCCGCCCCCGCCTCGGGCATCCTCTCCTCCATCAAGGTCGCCGAGGACGAGACCGTCGAGGTCGGCGCCGAGCTGGCGATCATCGACGACGGCACGGGCGCCCCGGCGGCTGCCCCGGCGCCGGCCGCCGAGGCCGCTCCGGCTCCGGCTGCCGCCGCTCCGGCCCCCGCCGCCGCTGCCCCGGCCGCTCCGGCTCCGGCCCCCGCCGCCGCTCCGGCCGCCGCCCCGGCCGGTGGCGCCACCGGTACGGACGTCGTCCTGCCGGCGCTCGGCGAGTCCGTCACCGAGGGCACCGTCACCCGCTGGCTGAAGTCGGTCGGCGAGACCGTCGAGGCCGACGAGCCGCTGCTCGAGGTCTCCACGGACAAGGTCGACACCGAGATCCCGGCCCCGGCTTCGGGTGTCCTCCTGGAGATCGTCGTCGCCGAGGACGAGACCGCCGAGGTCGGCGCCAAGCTGGCCGTCATCGGCGCCCCGGGTGCCGCTCCGGCCGCCGCCCCGGCTCCGGCTGCCCCGGCTCCGGCCCCCGCCGCCCCGGCTCCGGCTCCGGTCGCCGCCCCGGCCGCTCCGGCTCCGGCTGCTCCGGTCGCCGCCCCGGCGCCTGCCGCCCCTGCCGCCCCGGCTCCGGCCCCCGTGGCCGCTCCGGCCCCGGTCGCGCCCGCCGCTCCGGCCGTCTCCCCGGCCGCCCCGGAGGACGAGGGCGCGTACGTCACCCCGCTGGTCCGCAAGCTCGCCTCCGAGCACGGCGTCGCCCTGGCGTCCGTCAAGGGCACCGGCGTCGGCGGCCGTATCCGCAAGCAGGACGTCCTCGCGGCCGCCGAGGCCAAGAAGGCCGCCCCGGCCCCCGCCGCTGCCGCTCCGGCTGCCGCCGCGAAGGCCCCGGCCCTGGAGGTCTCCCCGCTGCGCGGTCAGACCGTCAAGATGACCCGCATGCGCAAGGTCATCGGCGAGAACATGATGAAGGCGCTGCACGGCCAGGCGCAGCTGTCCTCGGTCGTCGAGGTCGACATCACCAAGCTGATGAAGCTGCGCGGCCAGGCGAAGGACTCCTTCGCCGCCCGCGAGGGCGTCAAGCTCTCCCCGATGCCGTTCTTCGTCAAGGCGGCGGCCCAGGCGCTGAAGGCCCACCCGGTCATCAACGCCCGGATCAACGAGGACGAGGGCACCATCACGTACTTCGACTCGGAGAACATCGGCATCGCCGTGGACTCCGAGAAGGGTCTGATGACGCCGGTCATCAAGGGTGCGGGCGACCTGAACATCGCCGGTATCGCGAAGGCCACGGCCGAGCTGGCCGGCAAGGTCCGCGGCAACAAGATCACCCCGGACGAGCTGGCCGGTGCGACCTTCACCATCAGCAACACCGGTTCGCGCGGTGCGCTGTTCGACACGATCATCGTGCCGCCGAACCAGGTCGCCATCCTGGGCATCGGCGCCACCGTCAAGCGCCCGGCCGTCATCGAGACCGCGGAGGGCACCGTCATCGGCGTCCGCGACATGACGTACCTGACGCTGTCCTACGACCACCGCTTGGTGGACGGCGCCGACGCGGCCCGTTACCTGACGGCCGTCAAGGAGATCCTTGAGGCCGGCGAGTTCGAGGTCGAGCTCGGCCTGTAAGGCACGTGGGCTTGGCAACGTAACAAGCCTCACCTGCGGCGGGGGGGGGGGGGGGGGGGGGGGGGGGGGGGGGGGGGGGTGGGGGGGGGGGGGGGGGGGGCCCCCCCCCCCGGGAGGGGGGGGACGGGGAGGGGGTCGCCCTATCGGTCCCGTCC
>NZ_JBVHXA010000012.1:0-11700 GCF_055563935.1 Streptomyces sp. NPDC029169 | reverse complement strand
GCAGAGGGGCTCTGCACATGGTACATAGCCGACGACCCACCCCCCCCCCCCCCCCCCCCCCCCCCCCCCCCCCCCCCCCCCCCCCCCCCCCCCCCCCCCCCCCCCCCGCCGCCGTATTGTCTTGAGTGTCAACGCGTCCCTTAAGGAGCGGCTTCATGAGCGTGCCCGTCGTCCACTCGCTGCGCGAACAGATCCGCGAGCACATCGTGGAGGGCATCGTCAGTGGCCGCTGGAAGCCGGGCGAGCGGATCGTCGAGCGCCGGATCGCGACCGAGCTGGAGGTCAGCCAGACGCCGGTGCGCGAGGCGCTGCGCGAGCTGGAGTCGCTGCGGCTGATCGAGTCGTCCCCCAACAAGGGTGTACGGGTACGGAACCTCACCGCGGCCGACCTCGAGGAGAGCTACCCGGTCCGGGCCGGTCTGGAGCAGATCGCGGCGGAGCTGGCGGCGAACCGGCTCGCGGCCGACTGCTCGGCCCTGGAGCCGCACGTGGCGGCCCTGTACGAGGCGGACCGGGCGGCCGACGGGACGGCGCAGGTGCGGCACACGGTGGGCTTCCACCGCGAGCTGGTGAAGGCGGCCGGGAACAGCGTACTGCTGCACACGTGGGAGGGCCTGGGCATCGAGGTCTTCACGGCGCTGTCGATCCGCTGGCTGGGCACGGTCCAGAAGTCGTACGCGGAGGAACACCAGGAACTCGTGGAGGCCTTCCGCCGCGCGGACCCGAACATCGGCGCCCTGGTCAAGGCCCACGTCCTGGGCTGCGCCCCGAGGGCGTAGCCCTCGGGCGCGCGGCGGCCACGACATCTGGAGCGCCGCCCCCGTGCCCGTGACGGGTCCCCCAAACCCCGCCGGGGCCGGGTCGGGTCTGGCTTCCCAGGGGCCCCGCGCCGCGAAGCATGCGCGCACCCGCGCCGCCCCGGCACGCGGGGCCAGGGAGCGTCGACATCCAGCCCCGGGCACTCCGCAGCCCTGGCGCACAGCGGGCGCCGGCGGCCAGGGGCCCGGCCCCGCGGCGGGGAGGGAACATTCATCGCGGCTCCTTCCGCACCCACGCGGCAGCTCCGCGCCGCGAAGCGCGCGCAGGCCCGCGAGCCGGGGCGCTGTTCGGGGGCTCCGCCCCCGCCCGCTGCGGCAGCTTCGCGCCGCGAAAGGCGCGCAGGCGCACGACGCCGGGCGCCGCAGGCGTCTCAGGCACGGCAGCCGCCGGCCGCCGGGGGAACACGTTCCTCGGGGCTCCGCGCCGCGACGCAGGCGCGTGCCCACTCCGTCCCCGCGCGGCAGCTCCGCGCCGCGAAGCAGGGGCGTGCCTACGCCGCGGCCCGGCGCGGGGCGGCAACGCCTCAGCGTCGGCACCACCCGCCCGGCGGGCGCGGCGGCCAGGGGCCCCGACTCCGCGAGCGCCCCGCGCCCGGCGCCGCAGCCCGGGGGGCGCTCATTCGTGCGACGGGGCCCTCATCCGGTGCCTCACCTGGGAAAACAAGGCACCCGGTGCCTGATTTCGCGGCACCCTGTGCCGACTTTCCGGTTCCGGCGAAGTTTTTCTCTTCAACGCTTTGATCGATCATCGATCGGCGGCTTACAGTCTTCGGCGGGCCGCACCCCGGCCCTCGCCCTGTCCTGCCAGACAAGGCACCCTTCTCCACCCCCATCTGTCCGGAAGGCGGCGATCATGACCGGTCCCGTAGGCAACATTCCGAGTGAGCTCGACCAGCTCCCGGACCGTGACACCGAGGAGACCGCCGAGTGGGCGGCCTCCCTGGACGCCGTCACCAAGGCCGCCGGCCCTCACCGGGCCGCCTACCTGATGCGCCGCACGCTCCAGCACGCCGAGGGCGCGGGCCTCGCCCTGCCCAAGCTGCTGGAGACGGACTACGTCAACACCATCCCCACCTCCGCCGAGCCGGCCATCGACGGCGACGAGGAGATGGAGCGCAGGATCACCGCCTGGAACCGCTGGAACGCCGCCGCCATGGTGACCCGCGGTGCCAAGCACGGCGTCGGCGGCCACATCGCCACCTTCGCCTCCGCCGCCTGGCTGTACGAGACCGGCTTCAACCACTTCTTCCGCGGCAAGGAGCAGGACGGCTCCGGCGACCAGCTCTACATCCAGGGCCACGCCTCCCCCGGCATCTACGCCCGCGCCTTCCTCGACGGCCGCCTCACCGAGGCCCACCTCGACAACTTCCGGCAGGAGTCCGGCGGCAACGGCCTCCCCTCCTACCCGCACCCGCGCCGCCTCCCCTGGATGTGGGAGTTCCCGACCGTCTCCATGGGTCTGGGCCCCCTCTCCGCCATCTACCAGGCGCGCTTCAACCGCTACCTCACCAACCGCTCCATCAAGGACGTCTCCGCCTCCCACGTGTGGGCGTTCCTCGGCGACGGCGAGATGGACGAGCCCGAGTCGACGGCGGCCCTCGCACTCGCCGCCCGCGAGGGTCTCGACAACCTGACCTTCGTCATCAACTGCAACCTGCAGCGCCTCGACGGCCCCGTCCGCGCCAACTTCAAGATCGTGCAGGAGCTGGAAGCCCAGTTCCGCGGCGCCGGCTGGAACGTCGTGAAGTCGCTGTGGGGCAACGCCTGGGACGAGCTCTTCGCGCTCGACACCACCGGCGCCCTCGTCCGCCGCCTCCGCGAGGTCCCGGACGCCCAGGTCCAGACGTACCAGACCCGCGACGCCGCCTACATCCGCCAGGACTTCTTCGGCTCCGACCCGGCGCTCGTCGCCATGGCGCAGCTGCTGAGCGACGACAAGATCCTGGAGTGCTTCCACCTCTCCCGCGGTGGCCACGAGCCGCGCAAGGTGTACGCCGCGTACAAGGCCGCCCTGGAGTTCAAGGGCGCGCCGACGGTGATCCTCGCGCAGACCGTCAAGGGCTTCACCCTCGGTGAGGGCTTCGCGTCGAAGAACGCGAACCACCAGATGAAGAAGCTCAGCACGGACGAGTTCAAGGCCATGCGCGACCTGCTCGACCTGCCGATCTCCGACGCCCAGTTCGTCGACGGCGTCGTGCCCTACGGCCACCCCGGCGCCGACTCCCCCGAGGTCCGCTACCTCCAGGAGCGCCGTGCGGCCCTCGGCGGCCCGGCCCCGGCCCGCCGCGTCCAGCCGCTCGCCCCGCTGCCGGCCCCGGCCGAGAAGACCTTCGCCGCCTTCGACAAGGGCTCCGGCTCGCAGTCGGTCGCGACCACGATGGCGTTCGTACGACTGGTCAAGGACCTGGTCCGCGACAAGGAGACCGGCAAGCGCTGGGTCCCGATCGTCCCGGACGAGGCCCGCACCTTCGGTATGGAGTCGCTGTTCCCCTCGCTCGGCATCTACTCGCCGAAGGGCCAGACGTACGAGCCGGTCGACCGCGACCAGCTGATGTACTACAAGGAGGCCGTCAACGGCCAGATCCTCAACGAGGGGATCACCGAGGCCGGTTCGATGGCCGACTTCATCGCCGCTTCATCGTCGTACGCGACGCACGGCGAGGCGATGATCCCCTTCTACATCTTCTACTCGATGTTCGGCTGGCAGCGCACCGCCGACCAGATGTGGCAGCTCGGCGACCAGCTCGGCCGCGGGTTCCTCGTCGGCGCGACGGCCGGCCGTACGACGCTGACCGGTGAGGGCCTCCAGCACGCCGATGGCCACTCCCCCGTCATCGCGGCGACCAACCCGGCCGCCCTGACGTACGACCCGGCGTTCGCCTACGAGGTCGCGGCGATCGTCAAGGAGGGTCTGCGCCGGATGTACGGCGAGGCCGCCGAGGGCGAGGACCAGAACGTCTTCTACTACCTCACGGTCTACAACGAGCCGATGCCGCAGCCGGCCAAGCCGGCCGGGGTCGACGAGGGCATCATCAAGGGCCTGTACCGCTTCAACACGGCGGAGTCGGCCGGCCTGGACCTGCCCGCGAACGCCGCGCGGATCCAGCTGCTCTCCTCCGGTACGGCCATCCACTGGGCCCTGGAGGCGCAGAAGCTGCTCGCCGCCGAGTGGGGCGTGGGCGCCGACGTGTGGTCCGCGACCTCCTGGACGGAGCTGCGGCGCGACGCGCTGGAGGCCGACGCGGCACTGCTGCGCGGCGAGGAGCAGGTGCCGTACATCCGCAGGGCGCTGGAGGGCGTGGAGTCCCCGGTCCTGGCCGTGTCCGACTACATGCGTCAGGTCCCGGACCAGATCGCGCAGTGGGTCGAGCAGGACTGGTCCTCGCTCGGTGCGGACGGCTTCGGCCTGTCGGACACCCGCGCCGCGGCCCGCCGCCACTTCGGCGTCGACGCCCAGTCGATCGTCGTCGCGGCCCTGGCGCAGCTGGCGCGCCGCGGCGAGGTTCCCGCCTCCGCGGTGAAGGAGGCGCGCGAGCGCTACGGCCTGTAAAGGCCCCGGGCTTGTCAGTGGCGGCACGCATGATGGACTCATGCGTGCCGCTCGCCTTATCAAGATGGTGCTCCTCCTCCAGTCCCGTCCGTCCATGACGGCCGCCGAGCTCGCCGCGGAGCTGGAGGTGTCCGAACGCACCATCACCCGCGATGCCCTCGCCCTCTCCGAGGCGGGGGTTCCGGTGTACGCGGACCGGGGCAGGGCCGGCGGGTACCGGCTGATCGGCGGCTACCGCACGCGTCTGACGGGCCTGGCGCGCGGCGAGGCCGAGGCGCTGTTCCTGTCCGGACTGCCCGGCGCGCTGCGGGACATGGGACTGGAGGACGCGGCCTCGGCGGCCCGGCTGAAGGTGTCCGCGGCGCTGCTTCCCTCACTGCGCGACGCCCCGGAGTCGGCGGCGCAGCGGTTTCTGCTCGACGCGCCCGGCTGGTACCAGGAGCCGGAGACACCGGAGTTGCTGCCGCCGATCGCGGAGGCGGTCTGGGACGACCGGATGATCTCCGCCCGCTACCGGCGCGGCGACCGCGAGGTTGACCGCGACCTCGACCCGTACGGCCTGGTCCTGAAGGCCGGGGTCTGGTACCTGTGCGCGCGTTCCGGCACGGCGTTCCGTACGTACCGGGTGGACCGCTTCACGGCCGTTGCGCTCGGTGAGGAGCGTTTCGTACGGGACGAGGGGTTCGACCTGGCCGCCTTCTGGGCCGAGCGCGCGGCCGAGTTCGCCCGCTCGATCCTGCGCGCCGAGGTCGTGCTGCGGCTCTCGGCGGCCGGGGCGCGCCGACTCCCGTACGTGACGGACCGCGCGGCGGCCGAGGAGGCGCTGGCCGGCGGCTCCACGGACGCGGAGGGCCGGACGACGGCGACGCTCCTCGTGGAGAACGAGGAGGTCGCCCTCGGTCAGCTGCTGTCGCTGGGCCCGGAGGTGGAAGTACTGGCTCCGGACCCGCTGCGGGCCCGATTCGCCGAGGCGGCCCGGGGGCTCGCGGCGCTGTACGGCTGAGCCGGTGTCAGCGGTAGTCGTCCACCGACACGTCCGCGTCCTTCTCCTTGGCGATGATGAAGCCCCAGGCGTCCGGCTGTGAGCCGTCCGCGTCCGTGAAGCCGTACTCCTTCGCCAGCTGTCCGCTGGAGAGCGACTGCCCGTTCCAGCGTGCCCGGTCGGGGTCCGCGGCGAGGGCGGCGACGGCGCGGCCGACGTAGACAGGGGACTCGGCGACGGCGAAGTCGGGGACCTTGTCGGTCGCGTCGCGCCAGTTCGCCTCGGTCACCCCGAAGTGCTCCAGCATCTGTTCGGAGCGCAGCCAGCCGGGCGTGAGCGCGACCGCCGCGCAGCCGACCTCCTCAAGGTCCTTCGCGAGGCCGAAGGCCATCCGGATCGGCGCGTTCTTGGCCAGGTCGTAGAAGAGGTTCTCGCGGAACCTCGTGCTGTTGTACTCGGCCGTGCCGTCGGTGACCTCGATGACGAGGCCGCCGGGGTGCCGGATGAGCAGCGGCACCGCGAGCCGGGAGGTGATCGCGTGCGTCTTCACGCCGAGTTCGAGCATGCGCAGGCCGCCGTCGAGGTCCGTCTCCCAGAACCTCTCGCCGAACTTGATGAGGTGCTCGCCGCCCCATACGTCGTTGACCAGGATGTCCAGCCGGCCCCGCTCCTCGTCGATCCGTTCGACGAGTGCCCGGACCTGGTCGATCTCCAGATGGTCGGTGGGCACCGCGATGCCCTCGCCGCCGGCCGCCGTCACCAGCTCGGCCGTCTCCTCGATGGTCTCGGTCGCGCGGCCGACCTCGCTGACCTTCTCCCGGGTGGTGCGCCCGGTCACGTACACCGTCGCGCCCGCAGCGCCCAGCTGTACGGCGATGGCGCGCCCGGCGCCCCGTGTGGCGCCCGCGACCAGTGCGATCCTGCCGCGCAGCTGCTTCGTCTCTGTCGTCATGGAACGAGCGTGACAGGAAAGTAGGACATCTTCTGTCTGGTTTGAATTTGGGTGTTTCCGGGTGCGCCGCCCTCCCCCACCGTCGATGCTGGATGCCGTGATGGACGAAACGGAGTTCTGGGAGATCATCGACTCGACGCGCGAGGCCGCCGAGGGCGATCCCGAGGAACACGCCGACCTGCTCGTCGAGCGGCTGCTGCAGCTCGATCCCGACTCCGTGCTCGACTTCGCCCGCCACTTCGAGGCCCGCTACAACCGCGCGTACCGCTGGGATCTGTGGGGCGCGGCGGCGGTGCTGCTCGACGGGGCGAGCGACGACGTCTTCGACTACTTCCGCTGCTGGCTGATCGGGCAGGGCCGGGAGGTCTTCGAGGGCGCGGTGCACGATCCGGACGCCCTGGCCGAGCTGCTGGTCGACTTCGACACGGAGATCGACGGGGACGGCGAGGAGCTGGGGTTCGCCGCCGACGAGGCGTACGAGCAGCTCACCGGCATCGAGGCACCCGATCTGGGGATCCCGCCGCAGCCCGCGGAGCCGGAGGGCGTCGCCTTCGATCTGGAGGACGAGGCGGGGCTCGCGGAGCGCTTCCCGCGGCTGTGGGAGCGCTTCGGCGCGTGAGCCGATGAGGTACGGACCCGGTGTCCCGGGTCCGTGCCCCTCCGTCAGAAGTGCGTTCCGCCGTCGATGCGGACCTCGGTGCCGGTGATGAACCTGCCGTCCTCGGAGGCGAGCATCGCGACGACACCGGCCACGGTCTCGGGGCCGGCGAAGCCCTCGCCGATGGCCGGGGCGAGCTTGGCGAAGAGGGACCAGTCGGTGTCCTCGGGCAGGCCGGGGCCGGTGGACTGGCGGCTGGCGCCGGAGCCGTCGGTCATGCCGGAGGAGATGGATCCGGGCTGGACGGCGGTGAAGCGGATGCCCTGCTTGGCGTACTCGGCGGCGAGCGCGTGCGTCATGGACTGGATGCCGCCCTTGCTGGCCGCGTAGGCGGCCATGTACGGGTGGGCGAACATCGCCGAGGTGGAGGAGAAGTTCACGACGGCGGAGCCGTTGCCCTCCAGGAGGGCGGGTATCGCCTCGCGGATCACCAGGAAGGTGCCGGTGAGGTTGATCCGTACGACCTGCTCGAAGGCGTCGAGGGTCGTCTCGTGGGTGTGCGAGGAACGCAGGATGCCGGCCGCGTTGACCAGCACGTCCAGGCCGCCGCCCAGCGCCTCGACGGCGGCGGTGACGCCCGCGCGTACCGAGGTCTCGTCGGCGATGTTCACGACGAGCGTCGTCAGACGGCCCGCGTCGGCGCCTGCCTTGGCGACGGTGTCCTTGAGGCCGTCCTCGCTGATGTCGGCGGCGACGACGCTGCCGCCCTCGGCGAGCATGCGCAGCACGGTGGCCTGGCCGATGCCGGAACCGCCACCGGTGACCAGTGCGCGGCGTCCTACGTAGCGGTTCATGTCCTGTCCGACCTCTCGCTGGCGAGTCTCTCGATGCATAAGACACCGTACGCCTGGGTGGCACGTTTTGCCATGCCTGCATGACATGCAGGGTCGGCAGGGGTGGGGCTACCCTTCGTACGGTGAGTACCAAGCCCCCCGCCCCGACACTGACGGAGCGCCGCAAGGCCGCCACCCAGCTCGACATCGCGCGCGCCGCCGCCGAGCTCTTCACCGAGCGCGGCCCGGACGGCACGACGGCCGAGGACATCGCCCTGCGCGCCGGGGTCGCGCTGCGCACCTTCTACCGCTACTTCCGCTCCAAGCAGGACGCCGTCGCCCCGCTGCTTGCGGGCGGCGCGGACCGCTGGCGGGAGTCGCTCGCGGCGGCGGAGCCGGGTTCGACCGTGCCGGCCGCCCTGGAGCGGTCGATCGCCGAGGCGCTCGCGGGCGCCGACGAGGAGACGGCGGAGGGGCTGCGCTGGACGCGCGGGCTGCTGCGGGCGGCGGCCGAGGATCCGGCGCTGCGGGCGGTCTGGTACCGGGTCAACCAGGAGTCGGAAGAGAAGCTGCTCGCCGTGGTGGCGCAGCTGGCCGGCCCCGGCGCCGACCCGTTGGAGGTACGCCTCGCGGCGGCGGCGGCCACGGACGCGATCCGGGTGGCCCTGGAGGCGTGGGCGGAGACGGACGCGCCGGTACGGGGGAAGGGGGCACCGGCCGAGCTCGCGGTGCGCTGTCTGCGCGAACTGATGGGCGGGATGGGGCCGTTGACGCCTGGCTCGTCTAGGGCGCCTGGGTCGCCTGGGTCGCCTGGGTCGCCTCAGCGGTGACCGTACGGCCCATCAGAACGTCGTCCACGTACGTCCCGCCCAGGAAGAACTCGCCGGGCAGGACGCCCTCGACCGCGAAGCCCTCGGACTCGTAGAGCGCGCGGGCCGGGGTGTTGTGGCCGAGGACGCGCAGGGTGATCCGCTTGCCGCCCTGCCGCAGGGTCTCCGCCATCGCGGCGCGCAACAGCGCACGGGCCACGCCCCGGCCGCGGGCGCTCTCCGCGACGGCGAGACCCTGGATCTGGCGGACATGCCGGTTGCAGGCGAGCCGGGTGGGCGGAACGAGCCGCAGGTAGCCGACGACGGCGCCGTCGCGCTCGGCGACCAGGTAGTCCTCGGGCCGGTGCCGCTCGTCGAAGAACGGGCTGTACGGGGGCTCGGGCGGGGGCATCACGGCGTGCAGCGGCGACCAGGTGGACCGGTCGAGCTCCCCGAGGGCGCTCTCGTCGGCGGGTAGGGCCTGGCGTATGCGCGTCTCCGGCGTGACCATGCACCCAACTGTGTCACGCCCGGGCCGGGAGGGGCAGGATGGGCCGCATGGAATGCTCCCGCTCCCGCATCGCCGTCACCGGCGCGTCCGGACTCATCGGCTCGGCCCTGGTGCGCTCCCTGCGCGCCGACGGCCACCACGTCTCCCGCCTGGTGCGGCGGCCCGCCAGGACCGCGGACGAGGTCGAGTGGGACCCCGCGCGGCTGTACGTGGACGCGGCGGGGCTCGTCGGCGTCGACGCGGTCGTCCACCTCGCGGGCGCGGGGGTCGGCGAGCGCCGCTGGAGCGAGGCGTACAAGAAGGAGATCCGCGACAGCCGCGTGCTCGGTACGCGGGCGATCTCGGAGGCCCTCGCCTCGCTGGCCGAGCCGCCGAAGGTCCTGGTGTGCGGCACGGCGCTCGGCTTCTACGGTGACACCGGCTCGCGCGCGGTCGACGAGAGCGCGCCCGCGGGCGAGGGCTTCCTGCCCTCGGTGTGCGTGGAGTGGGAGGCCGCGGCGGCCCCGGCCGAGGAGGCCGGCATCCGGGTCGCGTACGCCCGCACGGGTCTCGTGGTGGCCGCCGAGGGCGGGGCGTGGGGCCGGCTGTTCCCGGTCTTCCGCGCGGGGGTCGGCGGGCGGATGGGCGACGGCCGGCAGTACTGGAGCTTCATCTCGCTGCACGACGAGGTGGCCGCGCTGCGGCATCTGATCGACACGGAGTCCCTCGCCGGGCCGGTGAACCTGACGGCCCCCGAGCCGGTCACCAACCGGGAGGTGACGGCGGCGATGGGCCGGGTCCTGCGCCGCCCGACGCTCCTCACGGTCCCGGCGCCGGCGCTGCGGCTGGTGCTCGGCGAGTTCGCGGTGGATGTGCTGGGCAGTCAGCGGGTGCTGCCGAGCCGCCTGTTGGAGTCGGGGTTCGATTTCGCCTTCCCGACGATCGACGAGTCGATCCGGGCGGCGGCCTGACGCGTCGCGGTCTCGTCGCGGTCCTTGTGGCCTGCTCGCGGTGCGACCCCGTGCTGCGTGCACCCCCGTGCGCGCCGCTGGCGCGGGTGGGGGCGGCTGCCCGAGGCTGGCATGCCCTGAATGCGAACTCGGGCATTCCGGGGGCGGGTTGGGGGCATAGGCCTCCCACCAAGCCGCGCCGACCTGGGGAGGGGCACGTGCTCAGTACCGCACGCCATACGGATGTCGTCACGGACGTCGTCATTGTCGGGGCCGGGATCGCGGGGCTCGCGGCCGCCCACCGGCTGACCAGCGCCGGGCTCGGGGTCACGGTCCTGGAGGCCGGGCCGCGGGTCGGCGGCCGGATGGTCACCGACGACGTGGACGGCTTCCGGCTCGACCGGGTGGGCCCGCTGCTCACGGCCTCGTACGCGGATCTGCTCCGCACCCGGGGCCTTGCGGGGGTGACGCTGCGGCCGTTCGCGCCGGGGGCGCTGGTCCACAGCGACGGCCGGTACGCGAGGATCGGCGAACCGTTCCCGCAGTTCCCGCAGTTCCCGCAGTTCCCACATGCCCGCCGACGCCCTCACCGTGCGCCGTGGGGCGTAGGGAGGGGGTACCCCCACGCCCCCTGGGGCGTAGGGGGCGCTTTCACGGTGGCGCGCGCCCTTGCGAGCGCCCCGCGAAATCCGGCCGCCTCGCTGGACCAGGCGCGCCTGGGTGCCTCGTTGGCGCGGCTCGCGGCGACGCCCGCGCAGCGGCTCCTTAACCGGCCGGAGCGGACCGCCCGCGAGGCCCTGACGGCCCGTCTGCCGACCCGTACGGTCCAGGGGGTGCTGCGGCCCCTGGTCGCGGCGCTGCTCGGCGACCCCGACCTGGTCACGTCCAGCCGCTACGCCGACCTCGCTCTGCGGGCCTTCGCGCGCGGCCGGCTGTGTGTGCCGGAGGGCGGGTCGGGGACGCTGCCCGAACTGCTGGCGGCGGCGCTGCCGCCAGGGACGGTACGTACGGGGGTGCGGGTCACGGATGTCGCGATCAACCGGGTCGAGACGGCGGAGCACGGGGTGTTCGGCTGCCGCTCGGTCGTCCTGGCGACGGGGGCGCGCACGGCGGCGGAGCTGCTGCCCGGGCTGCGCGTGCCGGCCTTCCACGCGGTGACCGTGCTGCATCACACGGCGCCCGAGCCGCCCGCGGCCGACCCTGTCCTGCTCCTGGAGTCCGACCCGGGCGGCCCGGTCGCGCACACGGCCGTCATGAGCGCGGTCGACCCCACGCGGGCGCCGGCGGGCCGGGTCCTGGTCACCTCGACGGTCCTGGGCACCCCGCCCGACGACGCGGAGCGCCGGGTCCGGAAGCACCTCGCGACCCTGTACGGGACGTCGACGGACGAGTGGCGGCTCCTCGCGCTCCAGCACACGCCCGCGGCGATCCCGGCGATGCCGCCCCCGCACGACCCCCGCCGCCCGGTCCGCCTGCTCGCGGGCCTCTACGTCTGCGGCGACCACCGCGACACGGCCACGCCCCAGGGCGCCCTCACCTCGGCCCACCGCGCGGCCCAGTCGCTGCTGACAGACCTGGGCATCCGCGCCCCGCAGACGGCTCCGGCGGAGGCGGTGGCGTAGCCCGTTGTGGGCATTCGTTCCGCTGGGGCGATGGGGGTCCCCCCTGCTCGAGCGAAGCCGAGAGCTTGGGGGAGGGTGGGCACAACGGACGGCGCC
>NZ_JBVHXA010000011.1:204340-268727 GCF_055563935.1 Streptomyces sp. NPDC029169 | reverse complement strand
ATCGACAGGAGGTAGCGCACCTCCGCGATGCAGGTCTCCTCGTCGTCATACGCGAAATGCGCCACACCGCTGGTCTCGGCGTGCACGTCCGCCCCGCCCAGGCCGTTCTGGGTGATCTCCTCGCCCGTCACCGCCTTCACCACGTCCGGACCCGTGATGAACATCTGCGAGGTCTCCCGCACCATGAACACGAAATCCGTCAGAGCGGGCGAGTACGCAGCCCCGCCCGCGCACGGGCCGAGCATCACCGAGATCTGCGGGATGACACCCGAAGCACGCGTGTTGCGCTGGAAGATGCCGCCATAACCGGCCAGCGCCGAGACACCCTCCTGGATACGGGCGCCCGCACCGTCGTTCAGGGACACCAGCGGCGCACCCGCCGCGATGGCCATGTCCATGATCTTGTGGATCTTCGTCGCGTGAGCCTCACCCAGCGCCCCGCCGAAGATCCGGAAATCGTGCGCGTAGACGAAGACCGTACGGCCCTCGACCGTGCCCCAGCCCGTGATCACACCATCGGTGTACGGCCTCTTCGCCTTCAGGCCGAAACCCTGCGCGCGATGCCGGCGCAACTGCTCGACCTCACTGAACGAACCAGGGTCGAGCAGCAGCTCGATACGCTCACGAGCCGTCAGCTTGCCCTTGGCATGCTGCGCCTCGGTCGCCCGGTCGCTCGGCCCACGCCGCGCCTCCTCGCGCAGGGCATGCAGCTCGGCCACACGGCCACGGGCGTCGGTCGGCTCGCTCGGGATCTCGTCGGACAGGGACATCGCTACGTACTCCTCGTCAGCGGGTGGTTGGCGGAGTCGAGACCGTCGCGGGCCGGGGTGTGGCGCGCGCGGTCGAGGACCGGCAGAGCGATCGCGGTGAGCAACAGGCCCCGCCGGGCCATCCAGTGGCCGTCGAAACCGGTCAGCCGGGTGCCGTCGACCACGGGGCCGGGCACCAGCAGGCGGGCGTGGAAGGTGCCGGCGTCCGGATCGACCGTGATCAGGGCATCCTCGAACTCGAGCCAGCGGCCCGTGATCGGGAACCACGCCTTGTAGACGCTCTCCTTCGCGCTGAACACCAGCCGGTCCCAGCAGACGTCGGGCCGGCGCGCCGACCAGTGCGACAGCCACCGGCGCTCCTCCGGAACGGTGATCAGGGCGAGCGTCCCGGCGTTGGGGACGGGCCGGTTGGGTTCCGCGTCGATGCCGAGGGACACCAGGTCGGCGACGCGGGCCACGGCGGCCGCCCGGTAGCCGGCGCAGTGGGTCATGCTGCCCACGATGCCGTCGGGCCAGCCGGGCGCGCCCCGTACGCCCGGCAGGATGGGCGCGGGCGGTACCCCGAGCGCGGCGAGGGCGTCGCGGGCGCAGCCGCGCACGGTGGCGAATTCGCGGCGGCGCTCCTCCGCGCTGTCGGCGACGAGCGCCCTTTCCTCGTCGTACAGCACGGAGTCGGGCAGGTCGTCGAAGCTGTCCCGGGCCGCGATGGCGGCGGGCAGCAGTTCCTCGATCATGTGACGTCCGGGAGGGTCGCGGGGATGGCGGGCCGGATGCGGACCGGCCGTCCGGGCGGGGTGGCGCGGCGCCCCCATTCGCGGGGGTAGCCGAGCGACACCTCCTCGAACGGCACACCGTCCTTGCGGATGGTCCGCGGGATGTGGAGGTGCCCGTAGACCACGGCGGCCGCGCGGAACCGGAGGTGCCAGTCGGCGGTCGCCTCGGTGCCGCACCAGAGGGCGAAATCGGGCCGCCACAGCACCTCGGTGGGGTCCCGGACCAGCGGGAAGTGGTTGACCAGGACGGTACGGGCGTCGGGCGGGAGCGCCGCCAGACGTGCCTCGGTGAGCGCGAGGCGGGCCCGGCACCATTCCTCCCGGCTGGCGTAGGGGTCGGGGTGGAGGAGGAACTCGTCGGTGCAGACGACGCCCGCCTTCTCGGCCCGTTCGAGTGCGGCCTCCTTGGAGGTCACGCCGGGCGGCCGGAAGGTGTAGTCGTACAGCAGGAACAGCGGGGCGATCACCAGCGGGCCGTCGTCCCCCTCCCACACCGGGTAGGGGTCCTCCGGGGTGGCCACGCCCAGGGAGCGGCAGAGGTCGACCAGATGGCGGTAGCGCTGTTCTCCGCGCAGCTGCACGGAGTCCTCGCGCGGGGTCCACAGTTCGTGGTTCCCGGGCGCCCAGACGACCTTCGCGAACCGGCCGGAGAGCAGTTCCAGCGCCCACGCGACCTCGTCCACGATCTCGCCGACGTCACCGGCGACGAGCAGCCAGTCCTGGTCGGACTCGGGCCGCAGGCCCTCCACGATCCGCCGGTTCTCCGGGTAGTGGACGTGGAGGTCGCTGATGGCGGCCAGCGAGCCGGATCCGGGCCGACGCCCGGACGGCCCGGCGGGGCCTCGTGTCTCGTACGTCATGTGTGCCTTCCGTCAGCCGGCCAGGGGCAGGGTGCGGAGACGTTCCCTGATGGCCGCGAGCACGGCGGCCTGTTCCCGTACGAGGTAGAAGTGGCCGCCCGGCAGGACCTTCAGGTCGAACCCGGCGGTGGTGTGGTCGGCCCAGCCGCGCACGTCGTCGGGGTCGACCCGCGGGTCGCTGTCCCCGACCAGGGCGAGAACGGGGCAGCTGAGGCGGGCGGGGGCGCGGCGCAGGTACGTCTCGACGGCCTGGTAGTCGCCGCGGATCGCCGGGAGGATCATCCGGAGGATCTCCTCGTCGCCCAGCAGCCCGGAGTCCGTGCCGCTCAACTCGCGCAGTTCCGCGACCAGTCCGTCGTCGGACCGCTTGTGCACGTCGTCCTCGCGGTGCAGGTGGGGCGCGCGGCGGCCGGACACGATCAGCGCGGCGACGGGTATGCCGCGGTCCTGGAGGCGGTCGGCCACCTCGAACGCGACGAGCGATCCCATGCTGTGCCCGAACAGGGCCAGCGGCCGGCTGTCGGCCGCGGCCGACAGCCGGTCGGCGACCTGTTCGGCGAGCACGGTGACGTCGGTGACGACCGGCTCCGAGCGCCGGTCCTGGCGCCCCGGGTACTGAACCGCCAGGACGTCCACGTCCGGCGACAGCGCCCGGGACACGGGGAAGAAGAAGCTGGCCGAGCCACCGGCGTGGGGGAAGCAGGCCAGGCGGACGGCGGCATCGGGCGCCGGATGGAAGCTCCTGATCCAGAGCTCGTCGAGGGAAGGTGCGGTGGTCATGGAAATAAGGCCTTTCACAGAACTGTCTGTCGATGCCGCCGTCCGGGGTGGCGGTTCACGCCTTGCGGAACACGTCCTTCACGGCGATCTTTCCGTCGCGGATGGTGAAGATGTCCACGGCGCGGTCGAGGGTCTCGCCCTCCGGTGACTTGACGGAGAATTCGAGGATCACCCTGTCCTCGACCTCGAGCAGCTCGCCGTATTCGAGGGTGATGCCCTTGGCCTCGTATTCCTTGCGGACTCCGATGATCTTCTCCAGGAATCCGGGGATCTCCGGCCTGGTGTACGTCGTGCCCGGCTCCTTGCCCTCCGCCATGATCCAGCGGCCGTCGTCCGTGAAACAGGCGGTCGCCGCTTCGATGTCGTCCCGCAGACCGGCCTCGAAGAACCGGTTCACCACGTCCTTGCCCATGCCCATGTCGATCGTCCTCGTTTTCTTTGGGTGTTCTTTGTTTCGGGTGCTTGCTTCAGCGGCTTTGCTTCGGGTGCTCTGTTCGGGTGCTTTGTTTCAGCTCATGCGGACCGGGAGCCGTTCCAGGCCCCGGAACTGTGCCGTGTACCGCCATTCCAGAGAGGCCGGGTCGGCCGCCGGCTCCCAGTGCGGGAAACGCTCGAGAAGCCTGCGGAACACGATCTCGCCCTCGAGGCGCGCCAGCGGCGCACCCAGGCAGCGGTGCACTCCGTGCCCGAACGACAGGTGCGAGTTGGCCGCGCGCGTCACGTCCAGCGCATTCGGCTCGGCGAATTTGGCGGGATCGCGGTTCGCCGACATCAGGGCGATGAACACGATCTCGCCCTCGGGAATGGTGACGTCACCGACGGGCACCGGGCTGGTCGTGTACCGGATCGTCGACAGGTTCAGCGGGCTCTCGTACCGCAGGAACTCCTCGACCGCGCCGGGCACGAGACCGATGTCGGAGCGCAGCAGTTCCCGCTGGTCCGGGTGGGTCAGCAGGCTCAGCACCCCGCTGCTGATCATGTTGGCGGTCGTCTCGTACCCGGCGTTCATGACCAGGAAGATCGTCGACATCAACTCGGTGCCGTCCAGGCGGACACCGTCGTCGTCCGCCTCGATCAGCGCGGACACCATGTCGTCGCCGGGATTCGCCCGCTTCTCCTCGACGAGCCGGGCCAGATAGCCGAACGCCTCGCCGACCGCCTTCTGCTTGTCCTCGGCGGAGATGTCGACGCTGGCCAGCGCCCCGCTCCACCGCTTGAAGTCGTCGAACCTCTCCTCGGGAACACCGAGGAGGTTTCCGATCACATAGATCGGCAGCGCGAGCGCGATGTCCTCGACGAGGTCGAATTCCTCGCCGGGCACTATCCCGTCGAGCATCCGGTCCACGGTCTGCTCGATCCAAGGGCGCATCTTCTCGACGCGCCGCATGGTGAACGCCCGGCCGATCAGTTTCCGCAGCCGAGTGTGCTCCGGCGGGTCGCTGAACAGCATGCTGCGCGGATGCTCCGTCGCCGAGGCCTCCGGGTCGACGGACTGGGCGTTCACGACAGCGGGAAGGTTCACCGCGTCCTTCGACAGCCGCGGATCGGCCAGCAGAGCACGCGCGTTGTCGTAATCGGTGACGACCCACGCGTTCAGTTCCGTCGCCAGTGTCTTGACGATGTGCCGGCGCACGACTCCTTCTTCGCGGAGCTTTCCGTACGTGCTGTAGGGGTTCTGGACGAAACTCCAGCTGAGCAGATCGACTCCGCCCGCTTGAACGGTCACGGGAAGTCCCTTCTCTTTGTCTCGTGCAAGTCATGGGGCCGCGCAGGGGGCGGCCGGGGTGGCCCGGCCGACCAGGGCGGAGGGGGTGGCCTGGCCGGCCGGGACGGAGGGGATGCCTGCCGGCACCGGTCAGGAAAGGTCGGCGAGCCACCTCTCCACGGCCTTGGCGGTGGTGTCGGCGAAGTCCTCGATGATCGTCAGGTGACTGCCGGACGTGACCACCTCGGTGTGCGGCAGCGGCCAGCCGCTCCGGGCACTCGCGAACGGCGTGGTGCCCGGCTCGAGGAGGAAGTCGGCCGCCCGCACGACCAGCGTCGGAGTGGCCGTCCTGCCCGGCGTCCACGTCTCGAACAGGCCGAGGTACCGGCCCATCGCCATCAGCTTCGTGTCGTCCACCATCGCGACGAGCTCCGGCCGGACGGCAAGCTCCTGGAACAGCGTGGACTGCAGCTCGGTGGTCTCCTCGGCACCCGGCAGGTACGTGTCGAGGAGCACCAGGGCGGCCGGCGCGGGCCCCGTGCCGTCGGCCTCCAGCGCCTCGGCCACGGCGTGCGCCAGCCAGCCGCCGGACGAGTAGCCGACGAGGACGAAGGGCCGCCCGTCCGCCGCCTGCCGCACCGCCTCCACATGCCGGCGCACCGCGTCCTCCAGCGTGTCCGGCAGGCTCTCACCGTCCTCGAAGCCCGGCAGGTGCAGAGCGCGCACGGTGCGACGGCCGCGGAACTCCCCGCCGAATCGGGCGTACTGCAGCGGACTCGCCGGCGCCACGAACGACGGCATGCACACCAGGACCGGTCCCGCCTCGTCCCCGTCCGCGTACCGCACCGGCGGCGCCTGTGTGGTCGCCTCCGCCGGGGACACGCCGGCGCGCAGGCGGGACGCCGCGGCGAGGAACCGCAGTCCCTCCGGGGCGCGGCCCTCGACACACGCCTGCTGGAACATGGCGACCAGCGGCCCCGCACCCTCGGGCGGCGGCGGCGCCGCCGACGACTCGCCGTCGCTGCCCGGGGACTGCTCGTCCGACAGGACGGCGAGCTTGACGGCCAGCGCCTCGACGGTCGGGTGATCGAAGACATCGGCCGCGCTCAGCCGCAGCCCGGCCGCCGCGCGCAGCCGGTCCCGCAGCTCCGTGGCCGTGATGGAGTTGAAGCCCAGCTCCGTGAACGTCTCCCGGTCGCCGATGCTGTCCTCCCCGGAGTGCCCGAGGACGGCCGCCGCCTGCACGCGCACCAACTCGCGCAGTGCGGCGAGCCGCTCGGCTCCGGTCAGCCCGGCGAACACCGGGACGGTCACTCCGGACCCCTCTTCCGCGCCGTCGCCGCCGTCGAGAAGGGCGGACGACGACGTACGGGGCGACCCGGAGGCGAAGGTGACATCGGGCCAGAATCGGCGGCGCTGGAAGGCGTACGTGGGCAGGTCGACGCGACGGCCGCCCGAACCCTCGTAGTACGCGGACCAGTCGACGTTCACGCCGTGGGCGAAGGCACGGCCGAGGGCGGCGACCAGCTGCTCGGGCTCGGGGCGGCCCTTACGGAGGACCGGGACGGCCGGGACGTCGACGGAGTCGGCCGCCATCGCGGACAGGACGCCGTCGGGGCCGAGCTCCAGCAGGACCTCCACACCCTGGACTTCGAGGGTGCGCACGGCGTCGGCGAAACGGACCGGGCGACGCACGTGCTCGACCCAGTACTCGACCGACTGCAGCTCCTCAGCGGTGGCCGCGAGACCGGTCACCGTCGAAACGATAGGAATCTGCGGCGAGTTGAACGTCAGACCCGAGACAACCTGACGGAAGTCGTCCAGCATCGGCTCCATCAGAGGCGAGTGGAACGCATGACTGACCGTGAGCTGCTTGAACTTCACCCCCAGAGACTGGGCGATCTCCAACACCACCGACTCGACACCGGCAATGACCACGGAGGTGGGGCCGTTGACGGCGGCGATACCGGCCTCAGCCTCGCGGCCGGCCAGCAGCGGAGCAACCTGCTCCTCGGAGGCCTGGACGGCGACCATCGCACCACCGGCAGGCAGGGCCTGCATCAGGCGCCCGCGAGCGGAGACGAGGGTGCAGGCGTCTTCCAGCGACAGCACACCAGCGATATGGGCAGCGGCGATCTCACCGATCGAATGACCGGCCAGGACCTCCGGCTTCACACCCCACGACTCAACGAGGCGGAACAGGGCGACTTCGAGGGCGAACAGAGCAGGCTGAGTGTTGGCCGTTTCGTCCAGGCCCTGACCGGCGAAGATCACGTCCCGCAGCGACGGATCCAGATGAGACAGCACCTCGTCGAACGCCTCCGCGAACACGGGGAACGCCTCGTACAGCTCACGGCCCATACCGGCCCGCTGAGACCCCTGACCCGTGAACACCACACCCAGGCGACCAGAGCCGGCGGCGGTACCGCTCTCGACCACCTCGTCCCCGACCAGAACCGCCCGGTGCTCGAACACCGACCGCGTCACAGCGAGCGACCAACCGACGTCCACAGCACGCGCATCCGAGCCCGCCGCGAACTCCCGCACCCGCGCCACCTGGTCCGTCAGCGCCGCGGCCGTACGCCCCGACACCACCCACGGCGTCACGACCGGAACGGCACCCTCCGAACCGGGAGTCGAAGCCTCCTCCGGAGCCTCAGGCGCCTGCTCCAGCACCACATGCGCATTGGTGCCGCTGATCCCGAAGGCCGACACGCCGGCCCGGCGCGGGCGGCCGGTCTCCGGCCATGCCCGCGCGTCCGTCAGCAGCTCCACGGCCCCGGAGGACCAGTCGACCTCGGAGGTCGGCTCGTCCACGTGCAGGGTCTTCGGCAGTACGCCGTGCCGCATGGCCTCGACCATCTTGATGACGCCGGCGACGCCGGCGGCGGCCTGCGTGTGGCCCAGGTTGGACTTCACCGATCCGAGGAGCAGAGGGTGGCCCTCCGGGCGTTCCTTGCCGTAGGTGGCGAGCAGCGCGTCGGCCTCGATGGGGTCGCCGAGCGGGGTACCCGTGCCGTGGGCCTCGACGACGTCCACGTCGGCCGGGGTCAGGCGGGCGTTCTCGAGGGCCTGGCCGATCACGCGGCGCTGGGACGGCCCGTTGGGCGCGGTCAGACCGTTGGAGGCGCCGTCCTGGTTGACGGCCGTGCCGCGGACTACCGCTAGGACGCGGTGGCCGTTGCGCTGCGCGTCCGACAGCCGCTCGACGAGCAGCATGCCGACGCCCTCGCCCCAGCCCACACCGTCCGCGTCCGCCGAGAACGCCTTGCACCGGCTGTCCGGCGCGAGACCCCGCTGCCGGGCGAACTCGATGTAGCCGGACGGCGTGGACATCACCGTCACACCGGCGGCCAGGGCCAGCGAGCAGTCGCCCGCGCGCAGGGCCTGCACCGCCAGGTGGAGGGCGACCAGCGACGACGAGCAGGCCGTGTCGAGGGTGACGGCCGGGCCGGTCAGGCCCAGGGTGTACGAGATCCGGCCGGAGGCGACGCTTCCCGCGTTGCCGGTGATGAGCAGGCCCTCGACCTCCTTCGGGGGGTCGGTGAGGAGCAGCGGGTAGTCCTGCCCGTTGCCGCCGACGAAGACGCCGGTGCGGCTGCCGCGCAGCGACACCGGGTCGATGCCGGCCCGCTCGAGGGTCTCCCAGGCGACTTCGAGGAGGAGCCGCTGCTGGGGGTCCATGGCGAGGGCCTCGCGCGGCGAGATCCTGAAGAACGCGGCGTCGAACGCGTCCGCGTCGTACAGGAATCCGCCTTCGCGTGCGTACGTGGTGCCGGACCGGGCCGGGTCCGGGTCGTACAGGTCCTCGGGCCAGCCGCGGCCCTCGGGGAACGGGCCGATGGCGTCGGTGCCCTCGGACACCAGTCGCCACAGGTCCTCGGGCGAGCCGATCCCGCCGGGGAACCGGCAGGCCATGCCGACGATGGCGATGGGCTCCTGGGACGCGGCGATCAGTTGCTGGTTCTGCTGTCGCAGCCGCTCGACCTCCTTGAGGGAGGACCGGAGTGCGGCGACGAACTGTTCGTTCGAAGTAGTCATCGTGACCTTTCCGGGGCGGTGGCGGCCGTCGTCACGCGGCGGCGCCGCCGGCCGCCATCCGCAGCAGACTTTCGGCGTCCATGTCGTCGATCGCGTCCAGTACGTCGGCCGGGGTGCCCGTCGACGTCGCGGGGCCCTGCCCTGCGACGGCCGTACCCCCGTCGGGGTCGGCGAGCTGGAGGAGTACGTCGAGGAGTCCGGCGCGGCGGATCCGGTCGAGCGGAATGCTCGTCAGCGCCCTGCGCAGCTGCTTGTCCTGCGGGTCCTCGGTGCCGTCGGTGTCGGTGGCGACGCCGCCGAGCCTGGACAGCAGTTCGGCGCGCAGGTGGGCGGCGACGGCGGCCGGCGTGGGGTGGTCGAAGACCAGGGCGGCCGCCAGGCGCAGGCCGGTGGCGGCGTTCAGGCGGTTGCGCAGTTCGATGGACGTCAGGGAGTCGAAGCCGAGTTCCTTGAACGCCCGGTCGCTATCGACGCTGTCCCTGCCCGTGTGCCCGAGGACCCGGGCGACGTGGCCGCGGACGAGTGCGGTCAGTTCGCGTTCCTGCTCTTCGGCCGGGAGGGCGGCGAGGCGGCGGGTCAGCGACTCGGCGTCGTCGCCGCCTTCCGCCGCACTGCGCCGGGCCGCGGTGGCGGGCACGAGCGCGCGCAGGACGGCGGGCAGTGCGTCGGCGTGCCGGGCGAGGACCGCCGTGTCGAGGGGGGCTGGAACGAGCAGGGACGACCGGTCCCGTCGGGTGACGGCCGCGTCGAACATGGCCAGGCCCTGCTCGGGGGTGAGGGGCACGATGCCGGTGCGGCGCAGCCGTGTCACGTCCGCCTCCCCCAGTTCGCCGGCCATGCCTGCGGCGCCTCCCCAGGCGCCCCAGGCGAGGGACAGCGCGGGCAGGCCGTCGGCGAGGCGCCGGGCGGCGAGTGCGTCGAGGAAGGCGTTGGCGGCCGCGTAGTTGGCCTGTCCGGCGCCGCCGAGGAGGCCGGACACGGAGGAGTACAGGACGAACGCGGACAGATCCAGGTCCCGGGTCAGCTCGTGCAGGTTCCACGCCGCGTCGGCCTTGGGCCGGAGCACGGTGTCGAGCCGGTCGGCGGTGAGGGAGGCCAACACACCGTCGTCGGTGACGCCGGCGGTGTGCACGACGGCTGTCAGCGGGTGCTCGGCCGGCACGGTCGCGAGGAGTCCGGCGAGCGCGTCCCGGTCCACCACGTCGCAGGCCGCCACGGTGACCTGCGCGCCCAGCTCCGTCAGCTCCGCCGCCAGCTCGGTGGCGCCGGGAGCCTCGAGCCCACGACGGCTGGTCAGCAGCAGGTGACGCACGCCGTGCTCGGTCACGAGATGACGGGCCAGCAGGGTGCCGAGAGCGCCCGTCGCGCCGGTGATCAGTACGGTGCCGTCGGCGTCGAACCGCGCTTCGGCGGCCAGGCCGGTGCCCGCATCGGTGTCCGCGTCGACGGTCGCGTCCGGGTCCGCCGGCAGGCGGACCAGGCGCGGGACGAGCAGGGCGCCGTCTCGGACGGCGAGCTGCGGCTCGCCGGCGGCGACGGCGGCGACGGCGGCGACCAGCACCGCGCCGGACGCCTCGGCGTCGTCCAGGTCCACGAGGACGAACCGGCCCGGGTTCTCGGTCTGCGCCGACCGCACCAGTCCCCACACCGGGGCGGCGGCGAGGCCGTCCCGAGCGGGCGCCCCTTCGCCCGCCGCCACCGCGCCCCGGGTCACGAGGACGAGCCGCGAGCCCATGAACCGCTCGTCGGCCAGCCACTCCTGCAGCAGGGCGAGGACGCGGTGGGCCGTGCCACGGGCGGTGCCGGCGAGATCGCCGGCCGGGTCAGGCGACGTGGACACGGTCGCGACGACGAAGGCCGGCACGGGCGCGGCCGCGGTGTCCGCCTCCTGGGCGAGCTCCGCGAGATCACGAACGGTACGGAGTCCGGCGACGCCCGGGATCCCGGGAAGGCCCTCGGGACCGGCGGTCTCGCCGGCCAGCAGGACCATGTCCGCCTCCTCCGTCCCCTGCTCCGCCGGCGTGGCCGGAAGGGGCTGCCAGTCGAGCCGGAACATGCCGCCCTGGACGGCGGGCAGGGCGCCGCGCAGCTCCTGTGCCCGCACCGTCCGCCAGGTCAGGGCGTCGACGGAGGCTACCGGGGCGCCCGTGCCGTCGGCGGCGCGCACGGAGACCGCGCCCGCGCCGTCAGGCGTCAGGCACACGCGCAGGACGGAGGCGCCCGTCGCGTACACGCTGACCCGGGACCACGAGTCCGGGACGACGGCCCGGGACTCGTCCCCGCCGTCCGTCAGGCCGGCGGCCCGGCCGGTGAGCACGGCGGCCTGGAGAGCGGCGTCCAGCAGCGCCGGGTGGAGGGTGAACAGCTCGGCCTCGGCACGCTGCTCGTCGGGGAGGACCACCTCGGCGTAGATCTCGCCGTCGCGGGTCCACAGCTTGCGCAGGCCCTGGAAGGCGGGACCGTAGCCGTGCTGCGCCTGCTCGGCCAGGCGCTCGTACGCGTCCTCGACGTCCACCTGGACGGCCCCGGCCGGCGGCCAGACCGACAGCCCCTCCGGTTCCTCACTCGGGCCTGCCGCGGCCAGGACGGCGGTGGCGTGCTGGGTCCACGGCCGGTCCTCGCCGTCGGGACGGGAGAAGAACGCCACGTCACGACGGCCGGAGTCGTCCGGCGCACCGACGGTGATCTGGAGCTGGACCGCCCCGCGCTCCGGCAGGACCAGCGGCGCGGCCGGCGTCAGCTCCTCGACCGTGTCGCAGCCGACGCGGTCGCCGGCCTGAACGGCCAGCTCGACGAAGGCGGTGCCGGGAAGCGAAACGGCGCCGAGGATGGTGTGGTCGGCGAGCCAGGGGTGCGTCTGCAGCGACAGCCGCCCGGTCAGCACCAAGCCGTCGCCGTCGGCCAGCTCGACCGCCGCACCCAGCAGCGGGTGCCCGGCCTCGGCCAGGCCGGCGGACGTGACGTCGCCCTTGTCGGGAGCGGTCACCAGCCAGTAGCGCTCGTGCTGGAAGGCGTACGTCGGCAGGTCGACGCGCTGGGCGCCCGAACCTTCGTAGTACGCGGACCAGTCGACGTTCACGCCGTGGGCGAAGGCGCGGCCGAGCGCGGCGACGAGGGAGTGCGCCTCGGGACGGCCCTTACGCAGGACCGGGACAGCGGGAATGTCCACGGACTCGGCGGCCATCGCGGACAGCACCGCGTCCGGGCCGAGTTCGAGAATCGTCTCGATGCCCTGGGCTTCGAGGGTGCGGACGGCGTCGGCGAAACGGACCGGACGACGCACGTGCTCGACCCAGTACTCGACCGAGCAGAGTTCCTCGGCGGAAGCGGCGAGACCGGTCACCGTCGAAACGATCGGAATCTGCGGGGAGTTGAAGGTCAGACCGGCCACGACGCTGCGGAAGTCGTCGAGCATCGGCTCCATCAGCGGCGAGTGGAACGCATGGCTGACCGTGAGCTGCTTGAACTTCACCCCCAGAGACCCGGCGATCTCCAACACCACCGACTCGACACCGGCGATGACGACGGAGGTGGGGCCGTTGACGGCGGCGATACCGGCCTCAGCCTCGCGGCCGGCCAGCAGCGGAGCAACCTGCTCCTCGGAGGCCTGAACCGCGACCATCGCACCACCCGCCGGCAGCGCCTGCATCAGACGACCCCGAGCGGACACCAGAGCACACGCGTCCTCCAGCGACAGCACACCCGCAACATGCGCAGCAGCGATCTCACCGATCGAATGACCAGCCAGGACCTCCGGCTTCACACCCCACGACTCAACGAGGCGGAACAGGGCGACTTCCAGAGCGAACAGCGCCGGCTGAGTATTACCGGTCTCGTCCAGGCCCTCACCGGCGAAGATCACGTCCCGCAGCGACGGATCCAGGTGCGACAGCACCTCATCGAACGCCTCCGCGAACACCGGGAACGCCTCATACAACTCACGCCCCATACCGACCCGCTGAGACCCCTGCCCCGTGAACACCACACCCAGGCGACCCGAACCGGCGGCGGTACCGCTCTCGACCACCTCGTCACCCACGATCACCGCCCGGTGCTCGAACACCGACCGCGTCGCAGCGAGCGACCAACCGACGTCCACCGGACGGGCGTCTGAGCCCGCCGCGAACTCCCGCACCCGCGCCACCTGGTCCTTCAGGGCGGCGGCCGTACGGCCCGACACCACCCACGGCACCACCACCGGAGCAACACCCTCCGAAGCAGAAACCGAAGCCTCCTCCGGAGCCTCCGGCGCCTCCTCCAGCACCACATGCGCGTTCGTCCCGCTCACGCCGAACGACGACACCGCCGCCCGCCGCGCACGACCCGTCTCCGGCCACGCCCGCGCCTCCGTGAGGAGCTCGACACCGCCCGCGGCCCAGTCGATCTCGGGGGAACGCTCCTCGGCATGAAGCGACTTCGGCAGCACGCCCTCACGCATGGCCATGACCATCTTGATGACACCGCCCACACCGGCGGCGGCCTGCGTGTGGCCGATGTTCGACTTCAGCGAGCCCAGCCACAGCGGCCGGTCCTCGGGCCGGTTGCGGCCGTACGTGGCGAGCAGCGCCTCCGCCTCGATCGGGTCACCGAGCCGCGTACCCGTGCCGTGCGCCTCGACGACGTCCACGTCGGCCGGCGTCAGGCGGGCGTTGTCCAGGGCCTGGCCGATCACGCGGCGCTGGGACGGCCCGTTGGGCGCGGTCAGACCGTTGGAGGCACCGTCCTGGTTGACGGCCGTGCCACGGACGACACCGAGGATCCGGTGGCCGTTGCGCTGGGCGTCGGAGAGGCGCTCGACGAGCAGCATGCCGACGCCCTCGCCCCAGCCCACACCGTCCGCGTCGGCGGAGAAGGACTTGGAGCGGCCGTCGGGCGCCAGACCGCGCTGGCGACTGAACTCGACGAAGGTGCTGGGGGTGTGCATGACGGCGACGCCACCGGCCAGGGCCATGGAACACTCGCCGCCACGGAGGGCCTGCACGGCCAGGTGGAGGGCGACCAGCGACGACGAGCAGGCCGTGTCGACGGTGACGGTCGGTCCGGTCAGGCCGAACGAGTAGGCGAGGCGGCCGGAAATGACGCTTCCGGCGTTGCCCGTCATCAGGATGCCTTCGAGCTCCTGCGGTATCTGGCGGACGGGCGGCGCGTAGTCGTAGTACATGACTCCGGCGAACACGCCGACGTCGGTGCCACGGACCGCGGCGGGGTCGATGCCCGCATGCTCGAACGTCTCCCAGGTGGTCTCGAGCAACAGCCGCTGCTGGGGGTCCATGCCCAGGGCCTCGCGCGGCGAGATGCCGAAGAAGGCGGGGTCGAAGGCGTCGGCGTCGTGGAGGAAGCCGCCCTCGCGCGTGTAGCTCTTCCCGGTCCGCTCGGGGTCCGGGTCGTAGAGGTCCTCGTCCCAGCCCCGGTTGACGGGGAACGTGCTGATGGCGTCGGTGCCGTCGGCGACGAGCTGCCACAGCCCCTCGGGCGAGCCGACGCCGCCGGGGTAGCGGCAGGCCATGCCGACGATGGCGATGGGCTCGTCGCCCTTCGACTCCAGTTCCTGCACGCGCTGCCGGGCCCGCCGAAGGTCTGTGGTGACCTTCTTCAGATAGTCGACGAGCTTTTCCTGCTGATTTTCCTGCTGATTTTCCTGCTGGGTCTGCTGCTGCTTTTCCTGCACTGTGTCACTTCCTCAGCCGTGAGGGGCGAATACGTCGAAGGTTCCGAATATTCCGTGACCTCACGCGAGGTCGAATTCTTCGTCGATCAGGTTGAGCAATTCGTCGACCGAGGCGGAGTGGATGTCCTCCTCGGACACGGTGACGGGCTTCGCGCCGGCGAACTCGCGCAGGCGGAGCACGATCTTCTCCAGGCGTCCGACGGCCGCCTCGTACTCCTCCCGTTCGCCGGGCGTCGACGCGAGGCTGGCCTCCAGACGGTCGATCTCCTGCCCGAGGGAGCCGATCTGCGCGGCGCCGAGGACGGGGATCTCCTCGGCGAGGTATCCGGCGACCGCCGCCGGGGTCGGGTAGTCGAAGACCAGGGTGGCCGGCAGCCGCAGTCCGCTGACCGCGTTGAGGCGGTTGCGGAGTTCGACGGCTGAGAGGGAGTCGAAGCCGAGTTCGTTGAACGCGCGGTTCTGGTCGACCGCTTCGACGCCCGCGTGGCCGAGGACGGTGGCCACCTCGGCGCGGACGAGGTCGACGAGCGCCGTCTGCCGCTCCGCCGCGTCGAGTCCGGAGAGGCGCTGCGCGATCGGCGCCGTGCCCTCGGCACCCGTGCCACCGGCCGTTCCGAGCGCGCCCGCCGTTCCGGCCGCGGACGCGGCCCGGCGCGGTGCCACGCGCACCAGGCCGCGCAGCAGACGGGGCAGGTTGTCGCCCAGGGCGCGCAGGGCGCCGGTGTCGAAGCGGACGGGGGCGAGCAGGTTGCGGTCCTCGGCGACGGCGGCGTCGAACAGCGCCATGCCCTCCTCCTCGGACATGGGGACCACGCCGCCCTTGGCGACCCGCTTGCGGTCGGCCTCGTCGAGGTGCCCGATCATTCCGTTGGCCTGGTCCCACAGGCCCCAGGCGAGCGAGGTGGCGGGCAGGCCGCGGGAGCGGCGGTGCTGGGCGAGCGCGTTGAGGAACGCGTTGCCGGCCGCGTAGTTGGCCTGTCCGGGCGGGCCGAGGATGCCGGAGACGGACGAGTACAGGACGAACACCGACAGGTCCAGGTCCCGGGTCAGTTCGTGGAGGTTCCACGCCGCGTTCACCTTGGGCAGCAGCACGGTGTCGAGCTGCTCCCCCGTCATCGACACGAGGATGCTGTCGTCGAGGACGCCGGCGGTGTGCACGACGCCGGTCAGCGGGTGCTCGGCCGGTACGGTCGCGAGCAGCCCGGCGAGGGCCGCCCGGTCCGCCACGTCGCAGGCCGCCATGGTGACCTGAGCGCCCAGGCCGGTCAGCTCGGCCTCCAGCTCGGCGGCGCCTGGCGCCGCCGAACCACGACGGCTCGTCAGCAGCAGGTGGCGTATGCCGTGCTCGGTGACCAGGTGGCGGGCGAGCAGCGCGCCCAGGCCACCGGTTGCGCCCGTGACGAGGACGGTCCCATCCGGGGACCACACCGGAGCGGTGCCGGACTCGGCCGCGTCCGTCACCGGCATCTTGGCGAGCCTCGGAGTACGGGCCTCGCCGTCGCGGATCACCAGTTCGTGGTCACCGGACGCGAGCGCGGCCGGCAGCAGCCGTGCGGAGCGCTCGGAGGCGTCGACGTCCACCATCGCGAACCGGCCCGGGTTCTCCGTCGCCGCGGAGCGGAACAGGCCCCACGCACCGGACAGGGCCAGGTTCTCCAGGGCCGCGTCCTCATCGGCGGGAACGACGTCACGGGTAAGGAGGACCAGCCGCGAGTCGGCGAACCGGCTGTCCGCGATCCACGCCTGGGCCAGTTCCAGCGCCATGTGCGAGGTGAGCCGGGCGACCTCGCCGAGCCCGGCGGCGTCGTCCTCGACACCGTCACCGGCCGGCCGCAAGGGCACGAGGACGACGGACGGAGCAGTGCCCTCGGCGTCCACGGCACGCCGCAGCGCGGCGAGGTCGGTGTGGCCGCGCAGCACGCCGCCCGACGGGTCGAGGACGGCACCGACACCCAGCTCGTCCGTACCGAGGACGGCCCAGGTCGTCAGGTCAGCCGCGGTGTCCGGGGCGGGCACGGGGGTCCAGTCCACGTGGTACAGCGACTCGTGGTGGGCTCCGCCGGCGGCGCCGGCGCCCCGCAGCATGTCGGCGGACACCTCGCGCGACAGGAGGCTCCGCACCGTCGCCACCGGAGTGCCCGCAGGGTCGGTCATCGTCAGTGCCACCTGGTCGAGGCCGGTGTCGGCCTTCGTACGGGTCAGGCGGACCCGCAGAGCCGTGGCACCGGTGGTGTGCACGGCCACTCCCGACCAGGAGAACGGCAGGCCCGGTCGGCCGTCCGCGTCCGCGACACCCGGCAGCAGTACGTGCAGGGACGAGTCGAGCAGCGCGGGGTGCAGCGTGAACCGGTCCGCGTCCGCGTGCTGCTCCTCGGGGAGGACGACCTCGGCGAGCAGCTCGCCGTCGCCCAGCCGCCACGCTCGGCGCAGGCCCTGGAACGCGGGCCCGTATCCGTAACCCTGGTCGATCAGTCGGCCGTACACGTCGGCCAGGTCGATCTCCTCCGCGCCGGCCGGCGGCCAGACCGTCAGGTCCTGCGGCGCGACGGCATCCGCGGCGGCGCCGGCGGACAGAACAGCCGTGGCGTGCTGAACCCACTCCGCGTCCTCGCCGTCAGGACGGGAGAACACCGCCATCTCACGACGCCCGGAACCATCCTCGGCCCCGACCGTGATCTGAACCCGCACACCACCCTGCTCCGGCAGCACCAACGGCGCTGCCAGCGTCAACTCCTCGACCACGTCACAGCCGACCTGGTCACCGGCCCGCACAGCCAGCTCCACGAAAGCCGTACCCGGCAGCAGCACCGTGTCGAACACCGCATGATCGGCAAGCCACGCATGCGTACGCAACGACAGCCGACCGGTCAGCACCACACCCTCACCACCAGCCAGCTCGACCGCCGCACCGAGCAGCGGATGCCCGGCCGACGCCAGACCCACCGAGGTGACATCGCCGGCCTCGTCGGCCGCCGGCAGCAGCAGCCAGTACCGCTCGTGCTGGAAGGCGTACGTGGGCAGGTCGACGCGCTGGGCGCCGGAACCCTCGTAGTACGCGGACCAGTCCACGTCCACACCGTGGGCGAAGGCACGACCGAGGGCCGTGACCAGCTGCTCGGGCTCCGGGCGGCCCTTACGGAGGACCGGGACGGCCGGGATGTCGACGGAGTCGGCCGCCATCGCGGACAGCACCGCGTCCGGACCGAGCTCCAGCAGAACCTCCACACCCTGGGCCTCCAGGGTGCGGACCGCGTCCGCGAAACGGACCGGGCGACGAACGTGCTCCACCCAGTACTCGACCGAGCAGAGCTCCTCGGCGGAAGCGGCGAGACCGGTCACCGTCGAAACGATGGGAATCTGCGGCGAGTTGAGCGTGAGGCCGGAGACGACCTGGCGGAAGTCGTCCAGCATCGGCTCCATCAGCGGCGAGTGGAACGCATGACTGACCGTGAGCTGCTTGAACTTCACCCCCAGAGACGCGGCGATCTCCAACACCACCGACTCGACACCGGCAATGACCACCGACGTCGGACCGTTAACCGCAGCGACACCGGCCTCAGCCTCGCGACCCGCCAGCAGCGCAGCAACCTGCTCCTCGGAGGCCTGGACGGCGACCATCGCACCACCGGCCGGCAGCGCCTGCATCAGACGACCCCGAGCGGACACCAGAGCACACGCGTCCTCCAGCGACAGCACACCCGCAACATGCGCAGCAGCGATCTCACCGATCGAATGACCAGCCAGAACCTCCGGCTTCACGCCCCACGACTCCACCAGCCGGAACAGGGCGACTTCGAGGGCGAACAACGCCGGCTGCGTGTTGCCCGTCTCGTCCAGGCCCTCACCGGCGAAGATCACGTCCCGCAGCGACGGATCCAGATGCGACAGCACCTCGTCCAAAGCGGACGCGAACCCCGGGAAAGCCTCATACAGCTCACGGCCCATACCAGCCCGCTGAGACCCCTGACCCGTGAACACCACACCCAGGCGACCCGAACCAGCAGCCGCACCCGTCTCGACCGTCTCCTCGCCGACGATCACCGCCCGATGCTCCAGCACCGACCGCGTCGAGGCCAGCGACCAGCCGACGTCCACAGCACGCGCGTCCGAACCGGCCGCGAACTCCCGCACCCGCGCCACCTGGTCCGTCAGCGCCGGAGCCGTACGCCCCGACACCACCCACGGCACCACAGGCGGAACAACGGCATCGACGCCCTCGGCGTCCTCCATCTCCGGGGCCTGCTCCAGCACCACGTGCGCGTTCGTCCCGCTCACGCCGAACGACGACACCGCCGCCCGTCGCGCACGACCGGTCTCCGGCCATGCCCGCGCCTCGGTGACGAGTTCCACCGCGCCCGCCGACCAGTCGATCATCGGGGAGCGCTCGGCGACGTGCAGGGTCTTCGGGACCAGGCCGTGGCGCATCGCCATGACCATCTTGATGATTCCGGCGGCGCCGGCGGCGTGCTGCGTGTGGCCGATGTTCGACTTCACGGAGCCGAGGAGCAGCGGCTGGTCCTCCGGGCGCTCCCGGCCGTAGGTGGCGAGGAGGGCCTCCGCCTCGATCGGGTCGCCGAGGCGCGTACCGGTGCCGTGCGCCTCGACGACGTCCACGTCGGCCGGGGTCAGGCGGGCACCGGCCAGGGCCTGGCGGATCACCCGCTGCTGCGAGGGACCGTTGGGGGCCATCAGGCCGTTGGAGGCGCCGTCCTGGTTGACGGCCGTGCCGCGCACGACCGCGAGGACGGGGTGTCCCTTGCGGCGGGCGTCGGACAGCCGCTCGACGAGCAGGACACCGACGCCTTCGGCCCAACCGGTGCCGTCGGCGTCCGCGGAGAACGCCTTGCAGCGGCCGTCGGGCGCCAGGCCGCGCTGCCGGCTGAACTCGACGAAGAGCGTCGGCGTGGACATCAGCAGGGCACCGCCCGCGAGGGCGAGGTCGCACTCCCCCGCCCGCAGCGCCTGCGCCGCGAGGTGCAGCGACACCAGCGACGACGAGCAGGCCGTGTCGAGGGTGATCGCCGGTCCGGTGAGGCCGAGGTGGTAGGCGATACGGCCGGAGGCGATGCTGTTGGCGCTTCCGGTGAGCAGCTGGCCCTCGTAGCTGGGCACCTGGGCGAGCACGCCGCCGTGGTCCTGTCCGCTGACGCCGACGAAGACGCCGGTCTGGCTGCCGCGCAGCGAAACCGGGTCGATGCCGGCACGCTCGATGCTCTCCCAGACGGTCTCGAGCAGCAGCCGCTGCTGCGGGTCCATGCCCAGGGCCTCGCGCGGCGAGATGCCGAACAGCGCCGGGTCGAAGAGGTCGACGCCTTCGACGAAGCCGCCCTCGCGGGCGTAACTCTTGCCCTTCGCCTCCGGGTCCGGGTCGTAGATGCCGTCGATGTCCCAGCCGCGGTCGGTCGGGAAGCCGGTGATGGCGTCCACGCCGTCGGTGACGAGTCGCCACAGGTCCTCTGGGGAGGTGACCCCGCCGGGCAGGCGGCAGGCCATGCCGACGATGGCGATCGGGTCGTCGTCCACGGGGGCGGTGCGGGCGGGGACGGGGGCGGCGGCCGTCACGGTGCCGGCGAGTTCGTCCTTCAGGTGCCGGGCGATGGCGAGCGGCGTCGGGTAGTCGAAGATCAGCGCGGCGGGGAGGCGGAGCCCGGTGGCCGTGTTGAGCTGGTTGCGCAGTTCGACGGCGGTGAGCGAGTCGAAGCCGAGTTCCTTGAAGGCACGCTCGCGGTCGATGGCGTCCCGGTCGCTGTGCCCGAGGACGGCGGCGACGTGGCCCCGTACGAGGTCGACGAGGACGCGCTCGCGTTCGGTGTCGGAGAGTCCGGCGAGCTCCTGCGCCAGCATGGAGGAGGAACCTCCGCCGCTGACCGCCGCCGTGCCGCGCCTCGGGGCGACGCGGACCAGGCCGCGCAGCAGTGCGGGCAGGCGGTCGCCGAGCTCGCGCAGCACCGACAGGTCGAGGCGGGTGGGCAGGGCCCAGGCGAGGTCCGCCGCGAGGACCGCGTCGAACAGCGCCATGCCGTCGTCCTCGGTGAGCGGCGTCATGCCGGCGCGGGCGATGCGCGTGACGTCGTTCTGGGACAGGTTCTCCGTGATGCCGCCGGCCTGGGCCCACAGGCCCCACGCGAGGGAGGTCGCGGGCAGGCCGGCGGCGCGGCGGACGCGGGCGAGTTCGTCGAGGAAGGCGTTGGCCGCGGCGTAGTTGGCCTGCCCGGGGCCGCCGAAGGTCGCGGCGGACGACGAGTAGAGCACGAACGCGTCGAGGTCGAGCTCCCGGGTCAGCTCGTGGAGGTTCCACGCCGCGTCGACCTTCGGCCGGAAGACGCGGTCGACCTGCTCGGCGGTGAGCCGGGCCGCGATGGCGTCGTCGAGGACGCCGGCGGTGTGGACGACGGCGGACAGCGGGCGGCCGGCCGGCACGTCCGCGAGGACGGCGGCGAGCGCGTCCCGGTCGGCGGCGTCGCAGGCGGCGAAGGTGACCTCGGCGCCGAGCTCCGCGAGCTCCGCCGCCAGTTCGGCGGCACCGGGGGCGGCTCCGCCGCGGCGGCTGAGCAGCAGCAGGTGGCGTACGCCGTGCTCAGCGACGAGGTGGCGGGCGAGAAGGGTGCCCAGGTCGCCGGTGGCACCGGTGACGAGCACGGTGCCGTCGGCCCGGAACGAGGCGGGCCGGGCGTCCGCGGTGCCGTCGGCGGTTGCGGTGCCGTCACCGGTCGAGGTGCCGTCGGTGGTCGCCTTGCCGCCAACGGTCGCGGTGCCGTCGGCGGTCGCCTTGCCGCCAACGGTCGCGGTGCCGTCGGCGGTTGCGGTGATGCGGGCCAGGCGTGGCGCGAAGGCTGCACCGTCGCGCAGGACGAGCTCGGGCTCGCCGGTCGCCACGGCGGCGGCGCACGCCTGCCGGGACGCATCGGTGTCGTCCACGTCCACCAGCACGAACCTGTCGGGGTTCTCGTTCTGGGCGGTGCGGACGAGACCGCGGACGGCGGCGAGGACGGGGTCGCTCACACCTGCCGGGTCGGTGGCGACGGCGTCGTGGGAGACCACGGCGAGCTTGGAGCCCTCGAAGCGCTCGTCAGCCAGCCACTTCTGCAGCAGGTCGAGAGCGCGCAGGGTCGCGGCGCGGACCCGCTGGGGCAGGTCGTCAGCGGAGGCGGCGTACGCGTCGGGGCCGTCCGTCGTGAAGGGGACGACCAGCACCTCAGGCGCATTGCCGCCCGCCGCCAGAGCAGCGTCCAGCTCCGCCCAGTCCGCGTACGTTCGGTCCGGACCGCGGCCCGGGACCAGCGACGCGGCGGCGGAGTCGGCGGTGCCCAGGACCGCCCAGGAGTCCGTGAGGCCGGCGGCCGGCTCCCCCTGTGCAACGGACACCTTCTCCCACTCGAGGCCGAACAGCGCGTCGCCGTGCGAGGTCCCGGCGTTGCGCAGGGCGTCGGCGGAGATGGCCCGCGACAGCAGCGAGCGCACGGTGACGACAGGGGCGCCCGTGCCGTCGGCCGCGACGAGGGTCAGGGTGTCGTCCCCGGTCGGGGTCAGGCGTACGCGAAGGACGGACGCGCCGCCGCTGTGGACGGTGACACCGGTCCAGGAGAACGGCAGTCCACCCTGGCGCTCGTCGTCCACGACTCCGCGCAGCAGCGGGTGCAGGGCGGCGTCGAGCAGGGCGGGGTGCAGCGCGAACCGGGAGGCATCGGCGCGCTGCTCGTCGGCGAGGGCGACCTCCGCGTAGATCTCGCCGTCAAGGGTCCACACCTTGCGCAGGCCCTGGAAGGCAGGACCGTAGCCGTGCTGTCCTCCCGCGGCGAGGCGCTCGTACGCGTCCTCGACGTCCACCTCGACGGCGTCCGCCGGCGGCCATACGACGAGGCTCTCGGTGGTCGCGGCGCGCGTCGCCACCAGGGTGCCGGTGGCGTGCTGGGTCCACGACCGGTCCTCGCCGTCGGGACGGGAGAAGAACGCCATGTCGCGGCGGCCGGAGTCGTCCGGCGCGCCGACGGTGATCTGGAGCTGGACCGCCCCGCGCTCCGGCAGGACCAGCGGCGCGGCCAGCGTCAGCTCCTCGACCGTGTCACAGCCGACGCGGTCGCCGGCCTGGGTCGCCAGCTCCACGAAGGCCGTACCCGGCAGCAGCACCGTGTCGAGGATGGCGTGGTCGGCGAGCCAGGCGTGCGTCTGCAGCGACAGCCGCCCGGTCAGCACCAGACCGTCCCCGTCGGCCAGCTCGACCGCCGCACCCAGCAGCGGGTGCCCGGCGGACGCCAGACCGGCGGACGTCACGTCTCCAACCTCCTGCGGCGGCAGCAGCCAGTACCGCTCGTGCTGGAAGGCGTACGTCGGCAGGTCGACGCGCTGGGCGCCGGAACCCTCGTAGTACGCCGCCCAGTCGACGTCCACGCCATGGGCGAAGGCGCGGCTGATCGCAGCGACGAGGGAATGCGCCTCCGGACGGCCCTTACGCAGGACCGGGACGGCCGGGACGTCGACGGACTCGGCCGCCATCGCGGACAACACCGCGTCCGGACCGAGCTCCAGCAGGACCTCCACACCCTGGGCATCCAGGGTGCGCACGGCGTCCGCGAAACGGACCGGGCGACGCACGTGCTCCACCCAGTACTCGACCGAGCAGAGTTCCTCGGCGGAAGCCGCGAGACCGGTGACCGTCGAAACGATCGGAATCTGCGGGGAGTTGAAGGACAGACCGGCAACGACGCTGCGGAAGTCGTCCAGCATCGGCTCCATCAGCGGCGAGTGGAACGCATGACTCACCGTGAGCTGCTTGAACTTCACCCCCAGAGACCCGGCGATCTCCAGAACGACGGACTCGACACCGGCAATGACCACCGACGTCGGACCGTTGACCGCAGCGACACCGGCCTCGGCCTCACGACCCGCCAGCAGCGGAACAACCTGCTCCTCCGACGCCTGGACGGCGACCATCGCACCACCCGCCGGCAGCGCCTGCATCAGACGACCCCGAGCCGAGACAAGGGTGCAAGCGTCCTTCAGAGACAGGACTCCGGCAATGTGCGCGGCGGCGATCTCCCCGATCGAATGACCGGCCAAGACCTCCGGCTTCACACCCCACGACTCAACGAGGCGGAACAGCGCCACCTCAAGGGCGAACAACGCCGGCTGAGTGTTGCCCGTCTCGTCCAGACCCTCGCCCGAGAAGATGACCTCCCGCAGCGACGGATCCAGATGCGACAGCACCTCGTCGCACGCCTCCGCGAACACGGGGAACGCCTCATACAGCTCCCGGCCCATACCGGCCCGCTGCGCACCCTGACCCGTGAACACCACACCCAGGCGACCCGAACCGGCGGCGGTACCGCTCTCGACCATCTCGTCACCCACGATGACCGCACGGTGCTCGAACACCGACCGCGTCACAGCGAGCGACCAACCGACGTCCACAGCACGCGCATCCGAGCCCGCCGCGAACTCCCGCACCCGCGCCACCTGGTCCGTCAGCGCCGCAGCCGTACGACCCGACACCACCCACGGCGTCACGACCGGAACGACACCCTCCGAACCGGGAGTCGAAGCCTCCTCCGGAGCCTCAGGCGCCTCCTCCAGCACCACATGGGCGTTGGTGCCGCTGATGCCGAAGGAGGAGACGGCGGCCCGGCGCGGGCGGCCGGTCTCCGGCCATGCCCGCGCGTCCGTCAGCAGTTCCACGGCGCCGGAGGACCAGTCGACCTCGGTCGTGGGCGCGTCGGCGTGGAGGGTCTTCGGCAGCACGCCCTCACGCATGGCCATGACCATCTTGATGACGCCGGCGACGCCGGCGGCGGCCTGCGTGTGGCCGATGTTCGACTTCACGGAGCCGAGGAGCAGCGGCTGCCCCTCGGCGCGTTCCTGTCCGTACGTGGCGAGCAGCGCGTCGGCCTCGATGGGGTCGCCGAGCCGCGTACCCGTGCCGTGCGCCTCGACGACGTCGACATCGGCCGGGGTGAGGCGGGAGTTGAGCAGGGCGTGGCGGATGACCCGCCGCTGGGAGGGGCCGTTGGGGGCGGTGAGGCCGTTGCTGGCGCCGTCCTGGTTGATGGCGGAGCCGCGCATGACGGCGAGGATGCGGTGGCCGTTGCGCTGCGCGTCCGACAGCCGCTCGACGAGCAGCATGCCGACGCCCTCGCCCCAGCCCACACCGTCCGCGTCGGCGGAGAAGGACTTGGCCCGGCCGTCGGGCGCCAGACCGCGCTGCCGGCTGAACTCGACGAACGTGCCGGGGGTGGACATGACGGTCACACCGCCGGCCAGCGCCATGGAGCACTCGCCGGCACGCAGGGCCTGGGCGGCGAGGTGCAGGGCGACCAGCGACGACGAGCACGCGGTGTCCACGGTCACGGCGGGGCCGGTGAGACCGAGGTTGTACGCGACGCGGCCGGAGGCGACGCTGCCGGCGCTGCCGGTGAGGATGTGTCCCTCGAAGCCGTCGGGGACCTCGCGGAAGCGGAGGCCGTAGTCGCCGTACATGACGCCGGTGAAGACGCCGACGGGCGTGTCCTTGACGGTGCCGGGGTCGATGCCGGCCCGCTCGAACGTCTCCCAGGCGATCTCGAGGAGGAGGCGCTGCTGGGCGTCGACACCGAGCGCTTCGCGGGGGCTCATGTCGAAGAAGGCGGGGTCGAAGGCGTCGGCGTCGTGAAGGAAGCCGCCTTCACGGGCGTAGCTCTTGCCCTTGGCCTCCGGGTCCGGGTCGTACAGGTCCTGGGCCCAGCCCCGGTTCACCGGGAACGGTGATATGGCGTCGGTGCCGTCCGCGACCAGTCGCCACAGGTCCTCGGGGGATTCGACGTCGCCGGGATAACGGCAGGCCATGCCGACGATCGCGATCGGTTCCTGGTTCTTCTCCTCGAGCTCCTGCAGCCGGTTACGGGTCTGCACGAGGTCGGCGGTCACCTTCTTGAATACACCGAGGAGCTTCTCATCGTTCCGCATTTCCGCTTTCCCACCCATCATGTTCGGCAAGTCCTTGGGCACTTCGGCGCTGTGTCGCCGGTTCGTTCTGTTCTTCCGGTGCGTGTTCCGGTGCTGTCAGTCGAAAGTGATCCCGAATTCCTTGCCGACGAACTCATACATTTCCTCGACGGACGCCGATGCGAGCTCCTCGGCCACGTCGGCGCCTTCCGCCGCGGTCCGATCGACATCCCACAGGGACATCAGCGCCTGCAGCCGGACCTTGGTCTCGGCACGGGCGATGTCGTCCAACTCCACTGCTGTCAGAGCGGCTTCGAGCTCCTCGATCCGCTCCGTGACGAGACGCTCCGGGGACACCCCCGTGTCGACCAGTTCCTCGCGCAGGTGCTCGGCGAGCGCCTGCGGAGTCGGGTAGTCGAAGATGAGGGTGGCCGGAAGCCGCAGCCCGGTGGCCGCGTTGAGCCTGTTGCGCAGGTCGACGGCGGTCAGGGAGTCGAAACCGAGCTCCTTGAAGGCCCGCTCCGGGTCGACGGTGCCCTGGCCGGCGTGGCCGAGGACGGTCGCGACCTGTCCGCACACCAGGTCCCGCAGGACGGTGCGCTGCTCCGTCTCCGGGAGTGCGGCGAGCCGCTCGGTGAGAGCGGACCCGCCCTCGCCCGTGCCGGCTGTGCCACCACTCGCCGCGCTCCGCTTCGGGGCGACGCGTACCAGGCCGCGCAGGACTGCGGGGAGGCCGTCCCCCTGGGCTCGCAGCGCCTTGAGGTCCAGCCGCATCGGCAGCATCCAAGGCCGGCCGCCCTGGACGGCGAGGGCGGACTCGAACAGCGTCAGGCCGTCCTCGGCGGTCAGGGGCACCAGGCCGGCGCGGACCATGCGCTGGACGTCGGCCTCGCCGAGGTGACCGGTGATGCCGCTGGCCTCGGCCCACAGGCCCCATGACAGGGCGGTCGCGGGCAGGCCCGCACGGTGCCGGTGCTGGGCGAGGGCGTCCAGGAAGGCGTTGGCCGCGGCGTAGTTGCCCTGGCCCGGGGCGCCGAAGACGGCGGCTGCCGACGAGAACAGGACGAACGCGGACAGCGGCAGGTCCTTGGTCAGCTCGTGGAGGTTCCACGCGCCGTCCACCTTGGGGCGGAGCACCGTGTCGACCCGCTCGGGCGTGAGCGAGCCGATGACGCCGTCGTCGGCGACGCCGGCGGTGTGCACGACGGCGGTGAGCGGGTGCTCCGGCGACACGGAACCGAGCAGCTCCTCCAGCGCCGCGCGGTCGGCGGCGTCGCAGGCGGCGATCCGTACGTCGGCGCCGAGCGCGGTCAGTTCCTCGCTCAGCTCCTTGGCGCCGGGCGCGTCCAGGCCGCGGCGGCTGGTCAGCAGCAGGTGCCTGGCGCCGTACGCGGTGACGAGACGGCGGGCCAGCAGGGCGCCGAGGACACCGGTGGCGCCGGTGACGAGGACCGTCCCGTCGGGGGCGAAGGGAGCACCCGGGACTTCGGCAGCCGAGGCTTCGCCGCCCGACGCCTCGACAGCCGAGGCCTCGCCGCCCGAGGCTTCCGTGGCCTGGTCGACCGGGATACGCGCCAGCCGGGGCGCGACGAGGCCACCGTCGCGCACGGCGAGCTGCGGTTCCCCGGAGGCCGGAGCGGCCAGCACGGCCTGCCACGGCTCCCAAGCTCCGTCCGTCCCTTCGGCGTCCAGGTCGAGCAGGACGATGCGGCCCGGGTTCTCGGTCTGCGCCGAGCGCAGCAGGGCCCAGGCCGAGGCGAGGGCGAGGTTCCCGCTGTCCGCGCCGCGTGCCACGACGAGGAGCGTCGAGTCCTCCAGGCGCGCGTCCGCCAGCCAGTCCTGCGCCAGACGCAGCGCCTGGTAGGTGGCCCGGCGCACCGCATCCGGCACATCGCCGTTCTCAGCGGGAAGGGACACGAGCGCCACCTGCGGCACCGGTGCGCCGTCGTCGGCTGCGCCGAGGACGGCGGCCACGTCGTCGTACCGGCTCAGTCCGGCGAGCGGCCCGGCCGCCAGACCGAGCACGTCGTCGCCGAGCAGCACCCAGCCCTCGGCGCCCCCTGCCGCCACCGGGGCGGCAGGCACGGCCGCCCAGTCGACCTCGAACAGCGCGTCGTGGTAGGCGGTACGGGCGCTGCTGAGCGCGTCCGCGGACACGGTCCGCCACAGCAGCGAGTCGGCCTCGGCCACGGGCTTGCCCGCCACGTCCGCGATCACCACGGACACGGTGTCCGGCCCCGTGGAGACGAACCGGACCCGCAGCTCGGAGGCTCCGCCGGCGTGCAGGGCTACCCCGCCCCACGAGAAGGGCAGCGCGGGTTCGGCCGCGTCCTCCAGCGCCTTCAGCATCACGGCGTGGAGGGTCGCGTCGAGCAGCGCCGGGTGAAGGGCGTACCGGTCGGCCTCGGTTCGCTGCTCCTCGGGCAGGACGACCTCGGCGTACACCTCGTCCTCACGCCGCCAGGCGCGGCGCAGCCCCTGGAACGCGGGCCCGTAGCCGTACCCCTGGTCCTGCAGCCGCTCGTACGCGCCGTCGACGTCCACCTCGACGGCCCCGGCCGGCGGCCAGGCGACGAGGTCGACCGATACGGGTGCGGCGACGGCCGCCAGGACACCGGAGGCGTGCCGGACCCACGGCTCGCCGTAACCGTCCTCGCCGTCAGGGCGGGAGAAGAACGCCACGTCACGGCGGCCGGAGTCGTCCGGAGCGCCGACGGTGATCTGGAGCTGGACGGCCCCGCGCTCCGGCAGGATCAGCGGCGCGGCGAGTGTCAGCTCCTCGATCCGCCGGCAACCCACCCGGTCGCCGGCCTGGACGGCCAGCTCCACGAACGCGGTGCCCGGCAGCAGCACCGCGCCGGCGACGGCGTGGTCCGCCAGCCACGGGTGCGTCTGCAGCGACAGCCGCCCGGTCAGCACCAGACCTTCCCCGTCGGCCAGCTCGACCGCCGCACCGAGCAGCGGGTGCCCGGCGTCCGCAAGACCGGCCGAGGCCACGTCGGTCGCGTCGGCGGCGGGGACGAGCCAGTACGACTGACGCTGGAAGGCGTACGTGGGCAGATCGACGCGCTGGGCGCCGGAACCCTCGTAGTACGCGGACCAGTCCACGTCCACGCCGTGGGCGAAGGCACGGCCGAGCGCGGCGACCAGCTGCTCGGGCTCCGGGCGGCCCTTACGGAGGACCGGGACAGCGGGGATGTCGACGGAGTCGGCGGCCATCGCGGACAGGACGCCGTCGGGGCCGAGCTCCAGCAGGACCTCCACACCCTGGGCTTCGAGGGTGCGGACGGCGTCGGCGAAACGGACGGGGCGACGCACGTGCTCGACCCAGTAGTCGACCGACTGCAGCTCCTCGGCGGTGGCCGCGAGACCGGTGACCGTCGAAACGATCGGAATCTGCGGGGAGTTGAAGGTCAGACCGGCCACGACGCTGCGGAAGTCGTCCAGCATCGGCTCCATCAACGGCGAGTGGAACGCATGACTCACCGTCAGCTGCTTGAACTTCACCCCCAGAGACCCGGCGATCTCCAGAACGACGGACTCGACACCGGCGATGACCACCGAGGTGGGGCCGTTGACCGCGGCGATACCGGCCTCGGCCTCACGACCCGCCAGCAGCACAGCAACCTGCTCCTCCGACGCCTGGACGGCGACCATCGCGCCACCCGCCGGCAGGGCCTGCATCAGGCGTCCGCGAGCGGAGACGAGGGTGCAGGCGTCCTCCAGCGACAGCACACCCGCGATATAGGCAGCGGCGATCTCACCGATCGAGTGACCGGCGAGAACCTCCGGCTTCACACCCCAGGACTCAACGAGGCGGAACAGCGCGACTTCCAGAGCAAACAGCGCAGGCTGAGTGTTACCGGTCTCGTCCAGGCCCTCACCGGCGAAGATCACGTCCCGCAGCGACGGATCCAGATGCGACAGCACCTCGTCCAGAGCGGATGCGAACACCGGGAAGGCCTCATACAGCTCCCGGCCCATACCGGCCCGCTGCGCACCCTGACCCGTGAACACCACACCCAGGCGCCCGTCCCCGGCCGCCGCACCCGTCTCGACCGTCTCCTCGCCGACGATCACCGCCCGGTGCTCCAGCACCGACCGCGTCGCAGCGAGCGACCAACCGACGTCCACCGGACGCACATCCGAGCCCGCCGCGAACTCCCGCAGCCGCTCGACCTGCTCCTTCAGGGCCGCGGCCGTACGCCCCGACACCACCCACGGCACCACAGGCGGAACAACGGCATCGGCGCCCTCGGCGTCCTCGACCTCTGGGGCCTGCTCCAGCACCACATGGGCGTTGGTGCCGCTCGCGCCGAACGAGGAGACGGCGGCCCGGCGGGGGCGGCCGGTCTCCGGCCACGCTCGCGCCTCCGTGAGCAGCTCGACCGCGCCCGCGTCCCAGTCGATCAGCGGCGACGGCTCGGCGACGTGCAGGGTCTTCGGGAGCACGCCCTCACGCATGGCCATGAGCATCTTGATGACACCGCCGACACCGGCGGCGGCCTGGGCATGGCCGATGTTCGACTTCAGCGAGCCCAGCCACAGCGGCTGGTCCTCGGCGTGCTCCTGACCGTAGGTGGCGAGCAGCGCCTCCGCCTCGATCGGGTCACCGAGCCGCGTACCCGTGCCGTGTGCCTCGACGGCATCCACATCGGCCGCCGTGAGACGCGCGTTGGCCAGAGCCTGGCGGATCACGCGCTGCTGCGACGGACCGTTGGGCGCGGTCAGACCGTTGGACGCACCGTCCTGGTTGACCGCCGTGCCACGCACGACACCGAGGATCCGGTGGCCCTTGCGGCGGGCCTGCCGGAGCGGTTCGACCAGCAGCATGCCGGCGCCCTCGGCCCAGCCGGTGCCGTCCGCGTCCGCGGAGAACGCCTTGCAGCGGCCGTCGGGCGCCAGGCCGCGCTGCCGGCTGAACTCGACGAACGTGCCCGGCGTCGACATGACGGTCACACCGCCGACCAGCGCCATCTCGCACTCACCGGAACGCAGGGCCTGGGCGGCCAGGTGCAGGGCGACCAGCGACGACGAACACGCGGTGTCCACGGTCATGGCCGGGCCCTCAAGGCCGAAGGCGTACGAGATGCGGCCGGCGATGACGCTGTTCGCGTTGCCGGTCATCAGGTAGCCGTCGACGCCCTCGGGGGCGCGGGTCATCATGGACGCGTAGTCCGTGCCGTTGCCGCCGGCGAAGACACCGATCTGGGCGCCGCGCACCGACTCCGGGTCGATGCCCGCACGCTCGAACGCCTCCCACGAGGTCTCCAGCAGGAGCCGCTGCTGCGGGTCCATGCCGAGCGCCTCACGCGGCGAGATCCCGAAGAAGCCCGCGTCGAACTCGTCAGCGCCGTAGAGGAATCCGCCCTCGCGGGTGTAGCTCTTGCCGGAACGGTCGGGGTCCGGGTCGTACAGGTCCTCGGCCCAGCCGCGGCCGTCGGGGAGCGGGCCGATGGCGTCGGTGCCCTCGGAGACCAGCCGCCACAGATCCTCGGGCGAGCCGACCCCGCCCGGGAAGCGGCAGGCCATGCCGACGATCGCCAGGGGCTCGTCGCTCACCCTGGTCGTCGCGACGGCGCGCGGGGCGCTCTCCGAGCCCAGCAGCTCCGCCTTGAGGTAGGAGGCGACGGCCTGCGGGGTCGGGTGGTCGAATCCCACGGTGGCGGGGATGCGGAGCCCGGTGGCGGTGTTCAGTCGATTGCGCAGCTCGACCGCCGTCATGGACGTCAGCCCCAGCTCGGTGAACACCTGGGTGGAGCCGACCGTGTCCGGGTCGGCGTAGCCCAGGACGTCGGCGAGGGCTTCGCGTACCAGCCTCAGCAGGCGCTGGTCCTGCTCGGCCTCGCTCAGGCCGGCCAGCTCCTCCAGCAGGTCCGCAGCACCCTCGGGGGCGCGGTGAGCCTTGCGTTCCGCCAGCGGCGCGATGGCGGCGTACGTGCCGGAGGGCGACGGCTCCAACCAGTAGGTCTCGTGCTGGAAGGCGTACGTGGGCAGGTCGACGCGACGGGCGCCCGAACCCTCGTAGTACGCCGCCCAGTCCACGTCCACACCGTGGGCGAAGGCGCGGCCGAGCGCGGCGACGAGGGAGTGCGCCTCCGGACGGCCCTTACGGAGGACCGGGACGGCCGGGACGTCGACGGACTCGGCGGCCACCGCGGACAGCACCGCGTCCGGACCGAGCTCCAGCAGAACCTCCACACCCTGGGCCTCCAGGGTGCGCACGGCGTCGGCGAAACGAACCGGGCGACGCACGTGCTCCACCCAGTAGTCGACCGACTGCAGCTCCTCAGCGGTGGCCGCGAGGCCGGTGACCGTCGAAACGATGGGAATCTGCGGCGAGTTGAGCGTGAGGCCGGAGACGACGTGGCGGAAGTCGTCCAGCATCGGCTCCATCAACGGCGAGTGGAACGCATGACTGACCGTGAGCTGCTTGAACTTCACCCCAAGAGACGCGGCGATCTCCAGAACGACGGACTCGACGCCGGCGATGACGACCGAGGTGGGGCCGTTGACCGCGGCGATACCGGCCTCAGCCTCACGACCGGCCAGCAGCGCAGCAACCTGCTCCTCGGAGGCCTGGACGGCGACCATCGCACCACCCGCCGGCAGCGCCTGCATCAGACGACCCCGAGCGGACACCAGAGCACACGCGTCTTCCAGCGACAGCACACCGGCAATGTGCGCGGCGGCGATCTCACCGATCGAGTGACCGGCCAGAACCTCCGGCTTCACGCCCCAGGACTCAACGAGGCGGAACAGAGCGACTTCCAGAGCAAACAGAGCAGGCTGAGTGTTGGCCGTGTCGTCCAGCCCCTCGCCCGAGAAGACGACCTCCCGAAGCGACGGATCCAGATGCGACAGCACCTCGTCCAGAGCGGACGCGAACACCGGGAACGCCTCATACAGCTCACGCCCCATACCGGCCCGCTGCGCACCCTGCCCCGTGAACACCACACCCAGGCGCCCGTCCCCGGCCGCCACGCCCGTCTCGACCGTCTCCTCGCCGACGATCACCGCCCGGTGCTCCAGCACCGACCGCGTCGCAGCGAGCGACCAACCGACGTCCACAGCACGCACATCCGAACCGGCCGCGAACTCCCGTACCCGCTCGACCTGCTCCTTCAGGGCGGCGGCCGTACGCCCCGACACCACCCACGGCGTCACCGCCGGAACAACGGCATCGGCGCCCTCGGCGCGCTCCGTGTCCTGGGCCTCCGGCGCCTCCTCCAGCACCACATGCGCGTTCGTCCCGCTCACGCCGAACGACGACACCGCCGCCCGCCGCGCACGACCCGTCTCCGGCCACGCCCGCGCCTCCGTAAGGAGCTCGACACCGCCCGCCGACCAGTCGACCATGGGGGTCGGCTCCTCGGCGTGGAGCGTCTTCGGCAGGACGCCCGCGCGCATGGCCTCGACCATCTTGATGACGCCGGCGACACCGGCGGCGTGCTGCGTGTGGCCGATGTTCGACTTGACCGAGCCGAGCCACAGCGGCTGGTCGTCGCTGTGCTCCCGGCCGTAGGTGGCGAGCAGCGCTTCCGCCTCGATGGGGTCGCCGAGCCGCGTGCCCGTGCCGTGCGCCTCGACGGCGTCGATGTCGGCGGGCGTGAGGCGGGCCCCGGCGAGGGCCTGGCGGATGACGGCCTGCTGGGCCCGGCCGTTGGGGGCGGTGAGGCCGTTGGAGGCGCCGTCCTGGTTGACGGCCGTGCCGCGCAGGACCGCGAGGACGGGGTGGCCGTTGCGCTGGGCGTCGGAGAGGCGCTCGACGAGCAGCATGCCGACGCCCTCGCCCCAGCCGGTGCCGTCCGCGTCGGCCGAGAACGACTTGCAGCGGCCGTCGGCGGACAGGCCACGCTGGCGGCTGAACTCGATGAACGTACCGGGCGTCGCCATGATCATGACGCCGCCGGCGAGGGCCATGGAGCACTCCCCCGCCCGCAGGGCGCGGGCGGCGAGGTGCAGCGCGACCAGGGACGACGAGCAGGCCGTGTCGAGGGTGACGGCCGGTCCGGTGAGGCCGAGGTGGTAGGCGATGCGGCCGGACATGATGCTGGAGGTGCTGCCGGTGAGGACCAGGCCCTCGACGCTGGGCGGGGCGTCCTGCATGCGGGGGCCGTAGTCCTGCCCGGTGGCGCCGACGAAGACGCCGGTGCTGCTGCCGCGCAGGCTGGAAGGGGCTATTCCGGCGCGTTCGACGGTCTCCCAGGCGACTTCGAGGAGGAGTCGCTGCTGGGGGTCCATGGCGAGGGCCTCGCGCGGCGAGATCTCGAAGAACGGGGCGTCGAAGTGGCCGGCGTCGTGCAGGAAGGCGCCTTCGCGGGTGTAGCTGGTGCCGGAGCGCTCGGGATCGGCGTCGTACAGGTCCTCGGGCCAGCCGCGGCCCTCGGGGAAGGGGCCGACGGTGTCGGTGCCCTCGGACACGGTGCGCCACAGGTCCTCGGGCGAGCCGATCCCGCCGGGGAACCGGCAGCCCATGCCGACGATGGCGATCGCCTCGTGCTCCTTCTCCTCGGCCTCGCGGAGCTTCCGGTGCGCGTCGCGGGCGTCGTTGATGGCTCGCTTGAGGTAGTCGCGGAGTTTCTGTTCCTCAGCCACGCGGATTCAGCCTCTCGGAAGGTCGCTCGGGGTGTCGCAGGGTCGTGGGGTGATGGGTGCCGGGCCTCACTCGAGACCTCCGTCGATGAGGGCGAACAGCTCGTCGTCGGTGGCGTCGTCGAGTGCGTCGCCGTCGTCGGCCGGGCCGAGGCCGGTCTTCGGGCTTCCGCCGCACAGGGCGAGGAGTTCGGCCAGGCGCTCACCGATCTCGGTGCGGGCCGCATCGTCGTCCAAGAGGGAACCCAGGGTGTCCTTGAGCCGGTCGAGCTCGGCGAGAACGGGCCCGGCCGCCGGGACGTCGTCGAGGACGAACTGCTCCTTGAGATAGGCGGCGAGTTCGGCGGGCGTCGGGTAGTCGAAGACGAGCGCGGTGGGCAGTCGGAGACCGGTGGCCGCGTTGAGGCGGTTGCGCAGCTCGACCGAGGTGAGCGAGTCGAAGCCGAGCGCCTTGAACGCGCGGTCGCGGTCGACGGTGTCCGGATCGGCATGGCCGAGGACGGTCGCCACCTGGGTGCGGACGAGGTCGATGAGCAGCTTGTCGCGTTCGGCGTCCGGAAGGCCCGCCAGGCGCTGTTCGAGTGACACGGGGCTCTCGGTGGCGCCGGCGGCTGCGGCCCTCCGGGGCGCGCTGCGGACCAGCGCGCGGAAGAGCGGCGGTACGGAGTCCGCCTGTCGTGCCATGGCGGCGGTGTCGAGCCGGGTGGCCGCGACCACCGGCTCGCCTAGGGTGTGGGCGGCGTCGAACAGGTCCATGCCCTGCTCGGAGGAGAGCGGGAGGATGCCGCCGCGGGCCATGCGCTTGAGGTCGGTCTCGTCGAGGTGACCGGTCATGCCGCTGGCTTCGGCCCACAGGCCCCATGCCACGGACAGGGCGGGCAGGCCCTGGTGGCGGCGGTGCTGGGCGAGGGCGTCGAGGTAGGCGTTGGCCGCGGCGTAGTTGCCCTGGCCTCCGGCGCCCATGAGGCCGCCGACGGAGGAGTACAGGACGAACATGGTGAGGTCGAGGCCGGCGGTGAGTTCGTGCAGGTGCCATGCCGCATCGGCCTTGGGCCGCATGACCCGGTCGAACTGCTCGGGGGTCATGTCGGCGATGACGCCGTCGTCGAGCACGCCCGCGGTGTGGACCACGCCGGTCAGCGGGTGCTCCGCCGGGACGGTGGCGAGCAGCGCGGCGAGGGCGTCGCGGTCGGCGACGTCGCAGGCCTCGACGGTGACGTGGGCGCCGAGCGCGGTGAGTTCCGCGACGAGTTCCTCGGCGCCGGGGGCGGCGAGGCCGCGCCGGCTGGTGAGCAGCAGGTGGCGGACTCCGTACTCGGTGACGAGGTGGCGGGCGGCGAGGGTGCCGAGTCCGCCGGTGGCTCCGGTGATGAGGACGGTGCCGTCGGGGTCGGGGCCGGCCGGGATGGTGAGGACGACCTTGCCGACGTTGCGGCCCTGCTGCAGGAAGCGGAAGGCGTCCGGAGCGCGGCGCACGTCCCAGGCGGTGACGGGCAGCGGCTGGAGGACGCCCTTCTCGAAGAGGGCGAGGATCTCGACGAGCATCTCCTGGACGCGGTCGGGGATGCCTCCCTCGGCGCCGGGTTCGGTGCGGGCGAGGACGGTCAGGTCGTACACCTGGTAGTCGACGCCGGGGTGGGCGGCGGCGAGCCGGTCGGCGTCCCGGATGTCGGTCTTGCCCATCTCCAGGAAGCGGCCGCCGTGCGGCATGAGCCGCAGGGAGGCGTCGATGAACTCGGCGGCGAGGGAGTTGAGGACGACGTCGATGCCGCGGTCGCCGCTGGTGCGGCGGAAGTGCTCCTCGAAGTCGAGGGTGCGGGAGGACGCGATGTGGTCGTCGTCCAGGCCGAGGGCGCGCAGGGTGTCCCACTTGCCGGGGCTGGCCGTGCCGTACACGTCGGCGCCGAGGTGGCGGGCGAGCTGGACGGCGGCGATGCCGACTCCGCCGGCGGCGGCGTGGACGAGGATGGATTCGCCCTTACGGAGCCTTCCGAGGTCGACCAGACCGTAGTAGGCGGTGAGGAACACGACGGGTACGGACGCGGCCTGGGCGAACGTCCACCCGTCGGGCATGCGGGCGATCAGGCGCCGGTCGCCGATGGCGACGGAGGCGAACGCGCCGTCGAAGAGTCCCATGACCCGGTCGCCGACGCGGAGGTCGGTGACGCCGGGGCCGATCTCGGTGATCACGCCGGCGCCTTCGCGGCCCATCTGGGCGCCGTTCTCGGGTACGAGCCCGAGGGCGACCAGGACGTCGCGGAAGTTGAGGCCGGCGGCGCGCAGGGCGACGCGGACCTGGCCCTCGGCGAGGGGGGCGGCGACTTCGGGGCAGGGGGCGATGGACAGGTTCTGCAGCGTGCCCTTGACGGGGGCGACCACGCGCCATTCGGGCACGTCAGGGGTGGTCAGAGCCTGGCCGCCGGCGGCTCGGGTGAGCCGGTGGGCGTGGAGTTCGCCGTCGCGCAGGGCGAGCTGGTTCTCGCCGGCGTCGAGGGCGGCGGCGAGGGCGCGGGCCGGTACGTCGCCGCCGTCGGTGTCCAGGAGGACGAACCGGTCCGGGTTCTCGGTCTGCGCGGAGCGCAGCAGGCCCCAGAGGGTGGCGGCGGCCGGGTCGGTGACGTTCTCGCCGGAGCGGGCGACGACGGCGCCCTCGACCAGCACGACGAGCCGGGTGTCGGTGAATCGTTCGTCGGCGAGCCAGGTTCGGGCCATGGCGAGGGTCCGGTGCGCCCCGGCTCCCGCGATGTGGGCATCGATGCCGCCGCCCGTGGCGGGCAGCAGCACGATCGCGGGAGCCGGGGTGCCTCCGGCCACCGAGTCGGCCAGTGCGGTCAGGTCCGGGTGGACCGTGGCACCGGTCGCCTCGGCGAGTCGATGTCCGGCGTCGGCAACGAGGGCCCAGCCGGTCGCGTCGTACGGGCCGGTCGTGGTGGGCGCCGTGAGGGCGGCCCAGTCCTGCCGGAACAGGGAGTCGTGGTGCGCCGTGGCGGCGCCGCGCAGCGCGTCGGGGCTGATGGGCCGTAGGTCCAGGCCCGCGACGGTGGCGACGGGGGCGCCGGCGCCGTCGGCGATGGTGAACGAGGCGCTGTCGGCGCCGTTCAGGGTGGCGTGGACGCGCAGCACGGACGCGCCGGTGGCGTGGACGGTGACGCCGGTCCAGGAGAACGGCAGTCCGGCCTGGCGGGAGTCGTCGGCGATGCCCGGCAGCAGCAGGTGCAGGGCGGCGTCGAGGAGCGCCGGGTGGAGGGCGAAGTCCCCGGCGGTGCCGGTGAGTTCGTCGGCGAGGGCGACTTCGGCGTACACGTCGTCGCCGCGCTTCCACAGTCGGCGCAGGCCCTGGAACAGGGGGCCGTAGCCGAAGCCCTGGTCGGCGAGGCGCTGGTAGCCGTCGGTGAGGTCGACCTCGTTGGCGCCGGCGGGCGGCCAGACGGTGAGCCCGGCCGGTGTCGTGGGGGCGCCGGTGGTGAGGACGGCGGTGGCGTGCCGGGTCCACGGCTGGTCCTGGCCCTCGGGCCGGGAGTGGACGGCCAGTTCGCGGCGGCCGCCGTCGTCCGGGGCGCCGACGGTGATCTGGAGCTGGACGGCGCCGCGCTCGGTCAGGACCAGCGGCGCGGAGAGGGTCAGTTCCTCGACGGTGTCGCAGCCGACGCGGTCGCCGGCCTGGGTCGCGAGCTCCACGAAGGCGGTGCCGGGCAGCAGCACCGTGTCGAAGACGGTGTGGTCGGCGAGCCAGGGGTGGGTCGGCAGCGACAGCCGGCCGGTGAGGACCAGGCCTTCGCCGTCGGCGAGTTCGACGGCGGCGCCGAGCAGCGGGTGCCCGGCCGCGTCGAGTCCGGCGGAGCCGACGTCGCCGGTGCCGGTGCTGGGCACGAGCCAGAAGTGCTCGTGCTGGAAGGCGTAGGTGGGCAGGTCGACCCGGCGGGCGGCGCTGCCCGTGAACGCGGCAGTCCAGTCGACGGGCACGCCGTGGACGAAGGCGGTGGCCATGGAGGTGAGGAGCTGGTCGAGGCCGCCGCGGCCGCGGCGGAGCGAGCCGAGGACGAGAGTGTCGGTGCCGGTCGCCTCCGCGGTCTCCTCGATGCCGACCGCGAGCACCGGGTGCGGGCTCATCTCCAGGAAGACGTCGTGCCGGTCCGCCATCAGGGCGCGGGTGGCGGTCTCCAGGCGGACGGTGCCGCGCAGGTTGCGGTACCAGTAGTCGGCGTCCATCCCGGTGCCGTCGGCCCAGTCGCCGGTGACGGTGGAACGGAACGGCACCTGCGCGGGGCGGGGGCGTACGGGGGCGAGGAGTTCGGCGAGCCGGGACTCGATCTGCTCGACGTGCGCCGAGTGGGAGGCGTAGTCGACGGGGATCCGCCGTGCCTTGACGCCGTCGGCGACCAGCGTCTCGTACAGCTCGTCGAGGGCTTCGGTGTCGCCGGAGACGACCGTGGAAGACGGCCCGTTGACCGCGGCGACGGACAGCCGCTCGCCCCACGGGGCGAGGCGTTCGACGGTGGCGTCGTGCGGCAGCGGCACGGACATCATGCCGCCCTTGCCGGCGATCTCGAGGAGCGCGCGGCTGCGGAGCGCCACGATACGGGCGGCGTCGTCGAGGGACAGGATCCCGGCGACGTGCGCGGCTGCGATCTCGCCCTGCGAGTGGCCGACGACGGCCGCCGGTTCCACTCCGTGCGCCCGCCACACGGCAGCGAGGGCCACCATGACGGCGAACAGGGTGGGCTGGACGACGTCGACGCGGTCGAGGGACGAGCCGGCCGGGTCGTCGGCGGCCTCGCGCAGCACGTCGAGCAGCGACCAGTCGGTGTACGGGGCGAGGGCGTCGGCGCAGGCCCGGATGGTGTCCGCGAACACCGGTGAGGTGTCGAGGAGTCCGGTGGCCATGCCGGCCCACTGGGAGCCCTGGCCGGGGAAGACGAAGACGGTCTTGTCGCGGACGGCGGGCGCCGTGCCGGTGAGGATGCCCGGCGCGGTCTCTCCGGCGGCGACGGCCCGCAGCGCGGCGAGCAGCGTGTCCTGGTCGGCTCCGAGGGCGACGGCGCGGTGCTCGTGCACGGCGCGGGTGGTGGCCAGGGACAGGCCGGTGTCGTGCGGGCGGGGCGCCTCGTCGGTGGCGGCGAAGGTGTGGAGGCGTTCGGCCTGGGCGCGCAGCGCCGTCTCGCCACGGGCGGACAGGATCCACGGGACGACGGCCGGTGCGGCGCTTTCCGGCTCGGCCGGTGCGGCGGCTTCCGGCTCGGCCGGGGCGGCCGGGGCGGCCGGTGCGGCCGGGGCCGGGGCGGGCTCAGCGGGGGCCTGCTCGAGGATGACGTGGGCGTTGGTGCCGCTGATGCCGAACGAGGACACGGCGGCGCGGCGGGCGCGGCCGGTCTCGGGCCAGGGCTGCTGCTCGGTGAGCAGCGAGACGGCTCCGGACTCCCAGTCGATCATCGGGGACGGCTCGGTGACGTGCAGGGTCTTCGGCAGGACGCCCTCGCGCATGGCCATGAGCATCTTGATGACACCGCCGACGCCGGCGGCGGCCTGCGTGTGGCCGATGTTCGACTTCAGCGAGCCGAGCCACAGCGGCTGGTCGTCCGTGTGCTCCTGGCCGTAGGTGGCGAGCAGGGCCTCGGCCTCGATGGGGTCGCCGAGGCGGGTGCCGGTGCCGTGCGCCTCGACGGCGTCGACGTCGACCGCGCTGAGGCGGGCGTTGGCGAGGGCCCGGCGGATCACGCGCTGCTGCGAGGGGCCGTTGGGGGCGGTCAGGCCGTTGGAGGCACCGTCCTGGTTGACGGCCGTGCCACGGACGACACCGAGGATGCGGTGGCCGTTGCGCTGTGCGTCGGACAGCCGCTCGACGAGGAGTAGACCGACGCCCTCGGCCCAGCCGGTGCCGTCCGCGTCGGCGGAGAACGACTTGGAGCGGCCATCGGGCGCGAGACCGCGCTGGCGGCTGAACTCGACGAAGGTGCCGGGGGTGGACATGACGGTCACACCGCCGGCGAGCGCCATGTCGCATTCGCCGGCGCGCAGGGCCTGGGCGGCCAGGTGCAGGGCGACCAGCGACGAGGAGCACGCGGTGTCCACCGTTACGGCGGGGCCGGTCAGGCCGAAGGTGTAGGAGAGGCGGCCGGAGATGACACTGCCGGTGTTGCCGGTGAGCAGGATGCCTTCCAGCTCCTCCGGCATCTGCTCCACGCGGGGCGCGTAGTCGTGGTACATGACGCCGGTGAACACGCCGGTCTGGCTGCCCTTGAGGGTGGCCGGGTCGATGCCGGACCGCTCGAAGGTCTCCCATGCGGTCTCCAGCAGGAGCCGCTGCTGCGGGTCCATGCTGACCGCCTCGCGCGGGGAGATCCCGAAGAAGGCGGGGTCGAACAGGCCGGCGTCGTGCAGGAAGCCGCCCTCGCGGACGTACGTCCGGCCGGGCCGCTCGGGGTCCGGGTCGTACAGGTCGTCGGCCCAGCCACGGTTGACGGGCAGTTCGGAGATGGCGTCGACACCGTCGGCGACGAGCCGCCACAGGTCCTCGGGGGAGCCGACGCCGCCGGGGAAGCGGCAGGCCATGCCGATGACGGCGAGGGGCTCGTCGGCCGTGGCGGCGGCCTCGGCGGCCGTGGGCAGCCCGGGGACCGCGCCGGCGTCGTCGGACAGCTCCTCCACGAGGTGGTCGACGAGGGACTTCGGGCTCGGGTGGTCGAAGATGAGGGTGCTGGGGAGGCGCAGGCCGGTGGCCGCGTTGAGCCGGTTGCGCAGTTCCACGGAGGTCAGCGAGTCGAAGCCGAGCTCCTTGAACGCCCGCTCCTGGCTCACCGCGTCCTGGTCGCCGTGGCCGAGCACGGCGGCCACCTGGCCGCCGACCAGCTCGGACAGCGTCCGCCGCCGCTCGGCCGGGGTCAGCCCGGCCAGGCGCTGCCGCAGCGGCGCGGCGGCCGTGTCACGGGCGGCGTTGCGGGCGCGGCGCGGGGCACGCGGCGCGAGGGTGCGCAGCAGCGGGTGGACGTCGCCGCGCTCCGCCTGGGCCCGCAGCTGGGCGGTGTCCAGGACCATCGGCACGAGCAACGCCTGCTCACGGCCGGCGGCGACGGCCGTGTCGAACAGGGCGAGTCCGTCGGTGCGCGGCAGCGGCGCCACACCGGCCCGTGCCATCCGGGCCAGGTCCTGGGCGTCGAGGGTGTCGGCCATGCCGCCGCCCTGCTCCCACAGGCCCCAGGCCAGGGCGACGGCGTTCAGGCCGTGCGCGCGGCGCCGCTGGGCGAGGGCGTCGAGGAACGTGTTGGCGGCGGCGTAGTTGCCCTGTCCCGCGGCCCCGATGAGGCCGGAGATGGACGAATACACGACGAACGCCGACAGGTCGAGGTCGCGGGTCAGCTCGTGCAGGTGCCAGGCCGCGTCGACCTTGGGCCGCAGCACCCGCGCCAGCTGGTCGGCCGTGAGGCCGTGGACGACACCGTCGTCGAGGACGCCGGCGGTGTGGACGACGGCCGTCAGCGGATGCTCGGCGGGGACGGTCGCGAGCAGCCCGGCGAGGGCCGTCCGGTCCGCCACGTCGCAGGCCGCGACGGTCACCCGCGCGCCCAGCTCGGTCAGTTCGGCGGCGAGCTCCTCCGCACCGGGCGCCGCGAGACCGCGACGGCTGGTCAGCAGCAGGTGACGCACGCCGTGTCCGGTCACCAGGTGACGGGCCAGCAGGGCGCCGAGCCCGCCGGTGCCACCGGTCACCAGGACGGTGCCGTCGGCCCGGCCGCCGAGCAGCGGGGAACCGGTCTCGTCCGCCGACTGCTCCGGCAGGGCGGCCGCCCGTGCCAGGCGCGGGACGAGCAGGGCGCCGTCTCGGACGGCGAGCTGCGGCTCGCCGGCGGCGACGGCAGCGGCCAGCGCCGCACCGGAAGCCTCGCCGCCGTCCAGGTCCACGAGGACGAACCGGCCCGGGTTCTCCGTCTGCGCCGAGCGCAGCAGGCCCCATACGGCGGCCTGTGCCAGGTCCGGGACCTCGCCCGCCGGATCGGTGGCGACGGCGCCCCGCGTCACGACGGCCAGCGTCGCACTGGCGAACCGGTCGTCGGCCAGCCACGACCGCACCAGCTCCAGCGTCCCGAGCGTCAGGGCGTGGGCCGCCGCCGGAACGTCCGCCTCGTCGCCCGCGGCGACCGGCACGACGACGACCGCGGGAACGGGCGCCTCCGCGTCGACGGCCGCGACCATGGCGGCCAGATCCGCGTACTCGGCCGCCGTCTCCGGCAGCCCCGGCACCGTGCCGGTGCCGACGATCGCCCAGCCGGCCGCCTCCGCCCCCGTGGGGGCGACGGGCACGGCGGGCAGCGCGGCCCACTCCATCCGGTACAGAGACTCCTGGTACGCGTCCCCGACGGCCCCGCGCAGCGCCTCGGCCGACGCCTCACGCCACAACAGCTCCCGCACGGTGGCCACGGGCGCGCCGGTGCCGTCGGCGATCGCGAGCGCCACGGTCTCCGCAGCGGTCCAGGTCAGCCGCACCCGCAGGGTGGACGCCCCGGCGGCGTGCACCGTCACACCCGACCAGGAGAACGGCAGGGCGCGCGGCCGGTCGGCGTCGACGACACCCCGCAGCAGCGGGTGCAGCGCGGCATCCAGCAGCGCCGGGTGCAGCGTGAAGCGGGACGCGTCCATGCCCTGGTCCTCGGGCAGGGCGATCTCGGCGAGGACATCACCGCCGTCGAGCCGCCAGGCCCGGCGCAGGCCCTGGAACGCGGGCCCGTACGCGTAACCCTCGGCGCTGAGGCGCTCGTACACGTCCGTGAGGTCCACCTCGGTGGCCCCGGTCGGCGGCCAGACCGTCAGGTCCTGCGGCGCGACGGCATCCGCGGCGGCGCCGGCGGACAGAACGGCCGTGGCGTGCTGAACCCACTCCGCGTCCTCGCCGTCGGGACGGGAGAACACCGCCATCTCACGACGCCCGGAAGCATCCTCGGCCCCTACCGTGATCTGAACCCGCACACCACCCTGCTCCGGCAGCACCAACGGCGCCGCCAGCGTCAACTCCTCGACCACGTCACAGCAGACCTGGTCACCGGCCCGCACAGCCAGCTCCACGAAAGCCGTACCCGGCAGCAGCACCGTGTCGAACACCGCATGATCGGCAAGCCACGCATGCGTACGCAACGACAGCCGGCCAGTGAGCACCGCACCCTCACCACCGGCAAGCTCGACCGCCGCACCCAGCAGCGGATGCCCGGCCGACGCCAGACCCACCGAGGAGATGTCGGCTGTAGCGGTCGTGCTCGGCAGCCAGAAGTGGTCCCGCTGGAAGGCGTACGTGGGGAGATCGACGCGCTGGGCGCCGGAACCCTCGTAGTACGCGGACCAGTCCACGTCCACACCGTGGGCGAAGGCACGACCGAGGGCCGTGACCAGCTGCTCGGGCTCCGGGCGGCCCTTACGCAGGACCGGGACAGCCGGGACGTCGACGGACTCGGCCGCCATCGCGGACAGGACACCGTCGGGGCCGAGCTCCAGCAAGACCTCCACACCCTGGGCATCCAGGGTGCGGACCGCGTCCGCGAAGCGAACGGGGCGGCGGACGTGCTCCACCCAGTAGTCGACCGACTGCAGCTCCTCAGCGGAAGCGGCGAGACCGGTGACCGTCGAAACGATCGGAATCTGCGCGGAGTTGAAGGTCAGACCGGCAACGACGCTGCGGAAGTCGTCCAGCATCGGCTCCATCAACGGCGAGTGGAACGCATGACTAACCGTCAGCTGCTTGAACTTCCCCCCCAGAGACCCGGCGATCTCCAACACCACCGACTCGACACCGGCAATGACCACGGAAGCGGGGCCGTTGACGGCAGCGATACCGGCCTCGGCCTCACGACCCGCCAGCAGCGGAGCAACCTGCTCCTCCGACGCCTGGACGGCGACCATCGCACCGCCAGCAGGCAGGGCCTGCATGAGACGACCCCGAGCGGACACCAGAGCGCACGCGTCCTTCAGGGACAACACACCGGCGATGTGGGCGGCGGCGATCTCCCCGATCGAGTGGCCGGCGAGAACCTCCGGCTTCACGCCCCAGGACTCAACGAGGCGGAACAGCGCGACTTCCAGAGCGAACAGAGCAGGCTGAGTGTTACCGGTCTCGTCCAAGCCCTCGCCCGAGAGAACGACCTCCCGAAGCGACGGATCCAGGTGCGACAGCACCTCATCGAATGCCTTCGCGAACACGGGGAACGCCTCATACAGCTCACGGCCCATACCGGCCCGCTGCGCACCCTGACCCGTGAAGATCAGGCCCAGACGTCCGGAGCCCGCGGCGGTGTCGCCGTCGACGACCTCGTCGCCGACGATCATGGCCCGGTGCTCCAGCACCGACCGCGTCGACACCAGCGACCAGCCGATGTCCACAGCACGCGCGTCCGAACCGGCCGCGAACTCCCGTACCCGCTCGACCTGCTCCTTCAGGGCGGCGGCCGTACGGCCCGACACCACCCATGGCGTCACCGCCGGAGCGACACCCTCAACGGCCGGAGTCTCCTCCGGCTGCTCCGCCTCCGGCGCCTGCTCCAGCACCACGTGCGCGTTGGTGCCGCTGATGCCGAAGGAGGAGACGGCGGCGCGGCGCGGGTGGCCCGTCTCGGGCCAGGCCTGCTGCTCCGTGGCGATCCGGACCGCACCCGCGGTCCAGTCGACGAGCGGGGACGGCTCGTCGGCGTGGAGGGTCTTGGGGACCACGCCGTGCCGCATGGCCTCGACCATCTTGATGACGCCGGCGACGCCGGCGGCGGCCTGCGCGTGGCCGATGTTCGACTTCAGCGAGCCCAGCAGCAGCGGTCGGTCGTCGTCGTGCTCCCGGCCGTAGGTGGCGAGGAGGGCCTCGGCCTCGATCGGGTCGCCGAGGCGCGTACCGGTGCCGTGCGCCTCGACGACGTCCACGTCGGCGGGGGTCAGGCGGGCGTTGAGCAGCGCGTGGCGGATGACCCGCTGCTGGGAGGGGCCGTTGGGGGCGGTGAGGCCGTTGGAGGCGCCGTCCTGGTTGACGGCCGTGCCGCGCAGGACCGCGAGGATCCGGTGGCCCTTGCGCTGCGCGTCGGACAGCCGCTCGACGAGGAGGAGGCCGGCGCCCTCGGCCCAGCCGGTGCCGTCGGCGTCCGCCGAGAACGCCTTGCAGCGGCCGTCGGGGGCCAGGCCGCGCTGGCGGCTGAACTCCAGGAACATGCCCGGGGTCGACATGACGGCGACACCGCCGGCGAGGGCCATCGAGCACTCGCCGGCGCGGACCGCCTGGGCGGCCAGGTGCAGGGCGACCAGCGACGACGAGCACGCCGTGTCGACGGTCATGGCCGGACCGAGGAGGCCGAAGGAGTACGCGATGCGGCCCGACATGATGCTCGGCGTACCGCCGGTCAGGAGGTGGCCCTCCACTCCCTCGGCAGCCTCGTGCATGCGCGGTCCGTAGTCCTGGACCGTGGCGCCCACGAAGACGCCCGTCTGGCTGCCGCGCAGCGTCTCGGGGTCGATGCCGGCGCGCTCGAACGTCTCCCACGCGGTCTCCAGCAGGAGCCGCTGCTGCGGGTCCATGCCGAGCGCCTCGCGCGGCGAGATCCCGAAGAAGCCCGCGTCGAACATGCCCGCGTCGTGCAGGAATCCGCCTTCGGAGGCGTACGTGGTGCCCGAGCGCTCCGGGTCGGAGTCGATGAGGGCGTCCAGGTCCCAGCCGCGGTCGGACGGGAAGCCGGAGATCACGTCGCGGCCCTCGGTGACGAGCCGCCACAGCTCCTCGGGCGAACCCACGCCGCCGGGGAGGCGGCAGGCCATGCCGACGATGGCGATCGGCTCGTCGGCCGCGAAAGTCGACGGTACGAGGTCGGCGCCGACCTCGACCTCCACACCCTCGGCCTCGGCGAGGATGTGCTCGGCGAGAGCCCGCGGGGTCGGGTGGTCGAAGAGCAGGCCGGACGACAGCCGGAGGCCGGTCGCGGTCGAGAGGCTGTTGCGCAGCTCGACCGCCATGAAGGAGTCGAAGCCGAGGGCCTTGAAGGTCCGGCCCATCTCGATCCCGTCGGCGGCGCCGAGCACCGCGGCCACGTGGGCGGTCACCAGCTCGGTGACCACGCCCGTGCGCTCGTCGGCCGTGAGGCCCTTGAGCTGCTGCGCGAGCACGCTCACCGCGATGTCCGCGCCGGTGCGCGGCGAGGGCAGGGTGTCGTCCACCCAGTACCGCTCGCGCTGGAAGGCGTACGTGGGCAGGTCGACGCGACGGGCGCCCGAACCCTCGTAGTACGCGGACCAGTCCACGTCCACACCGTGGGCGAAGGCACGGCCGAGCGCGGCGACGAGGGAGTGCGCCTCCGGACGGCCCTTGCGCAGGACCGGGACGGCCGGGACGTCGACGGACTCGGCCGCCATCGCGGACAACACCGCGTCCGGACCGAGTTCGAGAATCGTCTCGATGCCCTGGGCTTCGAGGGTGCGCACGGCGTCGGCGAAACGGACGGGGCGACGAACGTGCTCCACCCAGTACTCGACCGACTGCAGCTCCTCAGCGGTGGCGGCGAGACCAGTCACCGTCGAAACGATCGGAATCTGCGGGGAGTTGAACGTCAGACCGACCACGACGCTGCGGAAGTCGTCCAGCATCGGCTCCATCAACGGCGAGTGGAACGCATGACTCACCGTCAGCTGCTTGAACTTCACCCCCAGAGACGCGGCGATCTCCAGAACGACCGACTCGACACCGGCGATGACGACCGAGGTGGGGCCGTTGACGGCGGCGATACCGGCCTCGGCCTCACGACCCGCCAGCAGCGGAACAACCTGCTCCTCGGAGGCCTGGACCGCGACCATCGCACCACCGGCCGGCAGCGCCTGCATCAGACGCCCGCGAGCGGAGACGAAGGTGCAGGCGTCTTCCAGCGACAGCACACCCGCGACATGGGCAGCGGCGATCTCACCGATCGAGTGACCGGCGAGAACCTCCGGCTTCACGCCCCACGACTCAACGAGGCGGAACAGCGCGACTTCCAGAGCGAACAGAGCAGGCTGAGTGTTACCGGTCTCGTCCAGACCCTCACCGGCGAAGATCACGTCCCGCAGTGACGGATCCAGATGCGACAGCACCTCATCGAACGCCTCCGCGAACACCGGGAACGCCTCATACAGCTCACGGCCCATACCGGCCCGCTGAGACCCCTGCCCCGTGAACACCACACCCAGGCGACCCGAACCGGCGGCGGTACCGCTCTCGACCACCTCGTCACCCACGATCACCGCACGGTGCTCGAACACCGACCGCGTCGACACCAGCGACCAACCGACGTCCACAGCACGCACATCCGAACCGGCCGCGAACTCCCGCACCCGCGCCACCTGGTCCGCCAGCGCCGGAGCCGTACGCCCTGACACCACCCACGGCGTCACAGGCGGAACAACGGCATCGGCGCCCTCGGCGTCCTCCATCTCCGGCGCCTGTTCCAGCACCACATGGGCGTTCGTCCCGCCCATGCCGAAGGAGGAGACGCCCGCGACGAGGAGCTGCTCCGGGTGGGGCCACGGGCTGAGCCGGCGCTGGACGCGGAGGTTCAGGTCGTCGAGGGGGATCTCGGGGTTGGGCGTCTCGAAGTTGAGGCTGGCCGGGATCTCGCGGTGCTTGAGGGCGAGGGCCGTCTTGATGAGGCCGGCGATGCCGGCCGCGCCTTCCAGGTGCCCGATGTTGGTCTTGACGGAGCCCACGAGGAGCGGCTGTCCGGAGGTGCGGTGGGTGCTGAGGGCCGCGCCGATGGCGGCCGCCTCGATGGGGTCGCCGACCTTGGTGCCGGTGCCGTGCAGTTCGACGTACTGGACGTCGTCGGGGGTGACGCCGGCGCGCGCGTGTGCGCGGCGGATCACGTCCTCCTGGGCGGTGCGGCTCGGCGTGGTGAGGGTGGTGTCGCTGCCGTTGTTGACGGCGCTGCCGCGGATGACGCAGTAGATGTCGTCGCCGTCGGCGAGGGCGCGGGCGAGGGGCTTGAGGAGGACGGCGCCGCCGCCTTCGCCGCGGACGTAGCCGTTGGCGCGGGCGTCGAAGGTGTGGCAGCGGCCGTCGGGGGAGAGTCCGCCCCAGCGGGCGGAGAGCTCGGTGGTCTCCGCGAGGATGCTGAGGTTGACGCCGCCGGCGAGGGCGGTTTCGGACTCGCCGTTGCGGATGCTCTCGCAGGCGAGGTGGACGGCGACGAGGGAGGAGGACTGGCCGGAGTCGACGATGAGGCTCGGGCCGCTCGTGCCGAGGAAGTACGAGATGCGGTTGGCGATGATGCTGCGGTGGATGCCGGTGGTCGTGTGCTGGGTCGTTCCGTCGACGCCGTCGCGGTAGATCAGCTTGGCGTAGTCGTCCCAGATGGTGCCGATGAAGACGCCGAGGCGACTGCCTTCGAGGCGGGCGGGGACGGTGCCGGCGTCCTCCAGGGCCTCCCAGGCGAGCTCGAGCATGAGCCGCTGCTGGGGGTCCATGAAGGCGGCTTCACGGGCGGAGATGCCGAAGAAGGCGGGGTCGAACTCGTCGATGCGGTCGAGGAAGCCTCCCCAACCGTCGCCCGACCAGCGGTCCTCCGGGACCTTGGTGATCGCGTGCGACCCGTTCCGGAGCAGTTCCCAGAGCGATCCCGCCGTCGGGGCCTGCGGGAAGCGGCAGGCGATCCCGACCACTGCGATCGCGTCATTCTGATCGACAGAGTCGCCATTAACGACGGATGCAGCGTCACTCATCACTCAACCTCACTACGAAAGTAATTCATGGGAATTCAATGGACCCATTACCGCTTCCTTGCACTTCAGCCTAGCCAAAGGGCTCCCCCCTGTGAGCCCCTAACAATCCCCTACCACTTGCACCTCAGACGCTTGCCGGACACAGAAAAGGGGCGTGGGGCCGAATGTGACGGCGCCCACACCCCGGAATGAAACATTCAGTTTTCATTCAGTAGACAAGTACCGGCTTTACGGTGTCGCCCCGTTCGGAATCCTCGGCGGCCTTGTTGATGTCCTCGAAGGAATAGGTGCGCACCATCCTGTCGAACGGGAAACGGCCGGCCCGGTGGAACTCGACGAGCCGGGGGATGAGGAGGGCGGGAACGCTGTCGCCCTCGACGACGCCGGTCACGGTGCGGCCGAAGAGCTGGGAGAGGGACAGGGACACGTCCTGTCCGGTCCCGGCGGATCCGATGACGGCCGCGGTGCCGCCGATGCCCAGGACGTCGACGGCGGTCCGTGCGGTGCTCGGGAGGCCGACGGCGTCGATGGAGTAGTCGGCGCCGTTGCCCGCGGTGTTCGAGAGGTCCCGGGTCAGGGTGCCGCTGTCGGCCCGGAAGACGTCGGTGGCGCCGAGTTCGAGGGCCAACTCCAGTCGGGCGTCATGCAGGTCGGTGACGAGAATGCGGTCGCAGCCGGCGATGCGGGCCGCCATGACGGCGGCCAGGCCGACGGCGCCGGCCCCGAAGACCACGACGCTGCTGCCGGCCGGGGGCTTGAGGACGTTGAGCACGGTGCCGGCCCCGGTCTGGAGTCCGCAGCCCATGGGGCCGAGGAGTTCGAGGGGCACGTCGCCGAGGCTGTCGTCGATCCGGACGACGCTCCGCCGGTGGACGACCACCTCCTGGCTGAACGACGACTGGCCGAAGAAGTGCCCCTTGAGCTCGGCGCCTTCGGCGTCCCGGTAGGCGGTGGTGCCGTCCTTCCTACGGCCGTACAGGTTCATGCCGAGGAAGGATGTGCAGTGCATGGGGTGGCCGGTGCGGCAGGTGCGGCACTGGCCGCAGCTCATCGGGGCGAGCACGACCCGGTCGCCGACGGCGACCGTGTCCACGCCCGCCCCGACGGCGGTGACGACTCCGCTGCCTTCGTGACCGAGGACGGCCGGTGCGGCGGGCGGCATGACCTGGTCGCGGGCGAGGAGATCGGTGTGGCAGAGGCCGGTGGCGACGAGGCGTACGGCCACCTCGTCGACGCGCGGCTCCTCCACGTGGATGTCCTCGATCGCGAACGGGCCACCCTTCTCCCGGACGATCGCCGCCTTGGTCACAGACATCGGAGTTCCTTCCTAGTGGTTACGTGCCGGCGATCAGCCGGCCGTCCCGACCGCCCGGACGTCGCCGTTCTCGAACGCCAGGTTCTTCTCGTGCGGTACGGGAAGGTCGGCGAACTCGAACGGGGCCAGGTCCCGGTCGGCCATGACCAGCCACGCCTGCCCGGTACGGGGGTCGGCGAGCACGGTCTCGAGGGCGTCGACGACGCTCTCGGCGTCCGCGATGGCCATGCCCGCCCGGGCCAGTTCGGCGAGGCGGCCGGCGATGAGCGGGGTGTCCACCAGGCCGGGGCAGAGCGCGTTGACCGAGATCCCGTCGGCCTCGAGGATCGGGCCGAGGGAGCGGACCAGGCCGACCACCGCGTGCTTGCTGGCCGAGTAGAACACCTCGTACGAGGGCCGCATGCCGGTGGCGCTGGCGGTGACGACGATCGAGCCGCCGCCGCCCGCCTTCAGCGGCCCGTGCGCCGCCTGGATGCCGTACACGACGGAGTCCAGGTTCACGCCCATCAGGGTGCGGTAGCGCCCGGCGTCGAAGGACTCGCCGATCGATGTGCTGCTGATGGTGCCCGCGTTGAGGTGGACGATGTCGAGCCGTCCGTACCGGTCGAGGGCGGCCGCGACGGCCTTCTCGTTGTCCTCTGGCAGCCGTACGTCGGTCGGGACGAACAGGGCGCCCGTCTCCTCGGCGAGGGCTGCCCCGCGGGTGGCGTCCACGTCGGCGATGACGACGCGGCTGCCATGGCCCGTGAATCTGCGGACGGCGGCCTCGCCGATGCCGCTCGCGCCGCCGGTGATCAGGACGACGGAGTCCTCATATGCACTCATGGTGGACTCCGGGTTCAGGCCGGCGGCTGCACGGACAGCTTGTGCCGGAAGACGTTGTGCGGGTCGTACTTCGCCTTGATCTGCTGCAGGCGGGCGTAGTTGCCCTTGTGGTAGAGCGTCGACCAGGGCACGCCGGAGGTGTTCCAGTTGGTCGTGTCGAGCAGGTCGGTGTCCGGCCAGTTGACGAAGCAGCCGTCGTAGCGGTCGTTGGGGACCGGGACGCCGCCGGTGTCCGCGTACAGCGCGCGGTAGAACTCGCGGTTCCAGGCGAGGTGCCTGGCGTCGTCGGCGGGCACGTCCCAGCAGCTGAACACCGAGGCGAGCATGATGGCGGAGCGGTGGACGGAGGCGTTCCACGACTCGGCGCGGGCGTTGATCTGGCCGCCGAAGGAGCCCAGGCTGAAGCTGGACGCGGTGTGCGAGTACGTCGTGGACGTCAGGTAGTCGTAGACGGTCGCGGCCTGCGCGTCGGTGTACCGCTGCTTGAGCAGGGCGCCCTTGGTGCGGGAGCGCGGCGGGCCCGTGACACCCATGGCGACGGCCGTGTCGGGGGCGTTGACGGTGGTGTACTGCCAGGCCTGCTTGCCGGTGTTGATGATGGTGGCGCGCGGGGTGACGTTCGTGGTGAGCGCGGTCAGGAAGTTGTTGAGGAGCGTCTCGTTGCCGGGCACGGTCGGGTCGACCTGCGCGGAGATGAATATGCGGCCGGCTTCCTTGCGGGGCGCTATCAGGGAGGCGTACAGCTGGTTGCCGGCCTGGCCGGGGGCGCTGTTCTGCTCGTGCCAGGTGCCGAAGTTCTTGAGCAGCTGGACGAAGGAGACCTGGTCCATGTCGGCCCAGTTCCAGATGGCGCGGCCGGTCATGAGAGCGCCGGGGCGCTTCGGCAGCGCGCGGTCGGGGGTCGTGGTGGTGACGTCCGGGGAGCGCATCCAGAAGCGGGTGACCACGCCGATGTTGCCGCCGCCGCCACCGGCCATGGCCCACCACAGGTCGCGGTTCGGGTCGTTCGCCTCGCGGGTGGCGATGACGGTGGTGGCCACGCCGTCCGGTCGCACGACGGCGACCTCGACCGCGTACAGGTGGTCGGCGACGAGGCCGTGCTGGCGGGACAGCGCACCGACGCCGCCACCGATGATGTGGCCGCCGGCGCCGACGGCCGGGCAGGTGCCCGCGGGGAGGGTGACGCCCCAGCCGAGGTCGAGGGCGCGGTAGATCTGGCCGAGGGTGGCGCCCGGCTCGATGCAGAACGCGGCGCGGTCGGCGTCCCACGTCACGGAGCGCATCTCGGAGAAGTCGATGATCATCTGGATGGCGGGGTCCTCGACGAGGCCGTCCAGACCGTGTCCGCCGGACCGTACGGCGACGCGCTTGCCGGCGGCGTAGGCGTCGCCGACCGCCCTGGCGGCCTCGTACGGGTTCCGCGGGATGCGGAACACCTCGGGGGCCGCCTTGTAGAACTTGTTCCAGTTCCTCAGCTGCAGATCCGCGTACCGCGGGTCGGACGGGGGCACGATGATGGCCGGGGTCGCACCCGAAGGCGGCACCGTGACGGCGAGAGCGGGCTTGGCGAGCGCGAGTCCCGCCGCGGCCGCACCGGCACCGACGAGCACGCTACGTCTGGCATAAACGGACACAGGAATTCCCCCTGATGAATGGGAAAGGGAACGAGAACGCGCACCCGGCGGGCGGCCGGCCCTGAATGGGCTCCGCCCGTGACGCGTCGGGATGGACCTGCCCCGGCGGGAATCGGGGGCGCGTCCCCGATCATTTCAAGGCGAGATTACCGGCGCCCGGCCTGAAACAACCCCCTAATAAACCCCAGAAGGGGAGCCGAGGGGAATACGGCGGGTATTCAGCCGGTCACGGTCCATGTGTCGTTGCCCGCGAGGAGGGCGGAAAGGTCTCCCTTTCCGTGCTGCTCGATGGCGGTGTCCAGCTGGTCGGCCATGAGCGTGTCGTAGACCGGGCGCCGCACGGACCGGAAGACACCGATCGGGGTCTGGTGCAGGGTGTCGGGGTCGGCGAGCCGGGAGAGCGCGAAGGCGGTGGTCGGGGAGGCCGTGTGGGCGTCGTGGACCAGGACCTGGGCCTCGTTCTCCGGTGTCACTGTGACGACCTTGAGGTCGCCGGTGGCCGGGTCGCGGACGACGCCCTTGTCGAGGGCGGTGCCGAAGCGGATCGGCTGTCCGTGCTCGAGGCGGATGACGGCTTCCTGGGCCTGGTCCTTGTCCTTGAGGACTTCGAAGGCGCCGTCGTTGAAGATGTTGCAGTTCTGGTAGATCTCCACGAGCGCGGTGCCGGGGTGGTCGGCGGCCTGCCGCAGTACCTCGGTGAGGTGCTTGCGGTCGGAGTCGACGGTACGGGCCACGAAGGAGGCCTCCGCGCCGAGCGCGAGCGAGACGGGGTTGAACGGGGCGTCGAGGGAGCCCATCGGCGTGGATTTGGTGATCTTGCCGAGTTCGCTGGTGGGGCTGTACTGGCCCTTGGTCAGTCCGTAGATCCGGTTGTTGAACAGCAGGATCTTGAGGTTGACGTTGCGGCGCAGTGCGTGGATGAGGTGGTTGCCGCCGATGGAGAGTGCGTCGCCGTCACCCGTGACGACCCAGACGGACAGGTCGCGGCGCGAGGTGGCAAGGCCGGTGGCGATGGCCGGGGCGCGGCCGTGGATGGAGTGCATCCCGTAGGTGTTCATGTAGTACGGGAAGCGGGAGGAGCAGCCGATGCCGGAGACGAAGACGATGTTCTCCTTCGCCAGGCCCAGTTCGGGCATGAAGCCCTGCACGGCGGCCAGCACGGCGTAGTCACCGCAGCCGGGGCACCAGCGGACCTCCTGGTCGGACTTGAAGTCCTTCATCGACTGGGCGGCTTCGGCCTTGGGCACGAGGGAGAGGGACTTAGCGTGCATCGAGGCTCTCCCCGATCGTGGTCGCGAGGTGTTCCGCCTTGAACGGCATGCCGTTGACCTGGGTGAGGGACTGGACGTCGACGAGGTACCTGGCACGCAGCAGGGTGGCGAGCTGGCCCAGGTTCATCTCGGGCAGCACCACCTTCTCGTAGCGTCCCAGGACCTCGCCGAGGTTCTTCGGGAAGGGGTTGAGGTGCCGCAGGTGGGCCTGGGCGATGTGGCCGCCCTCGCGCCGGATGCGGCGGACGGCGGCGGTGATCGGCCCGTAGGTGGAACCCCAGCCGAGGACCAGGGTGCGGGCGCCGTCCGGGTCGTCGACCTCGATGTCCGGCACGTCGATACCGTCGATCTTGGCCTGCCGGGTGCGGACCATGAACTCGTGGTTGGCCGGGTCGTAGCTGATGTTGCCGGTGCCGTCCTGCTTCTCGATGCCGCCGATACGGTGCTCCAGACCGGGCGTGCCGGGCAGCGCCCACGGGCGGGCCAGGGTCTGCGGGTCGCGCTTGTACGGCCAGAACACCTCGGTGCCGTCCGCCAGCTCGTGGTTGGTCCCGGTGGCGAACTGGACCCGCAGGTCGGGCAGGTCCTCCAGGTCCGGGATGCGCCAGGGCTCGGAGCCGTTGGCGAGGTAGCCGTCGGAGAGCAGGAAGACCGGCGTGCGGTAGGTGAGCGCGATCCGGGCGGCCTCGATGGCCGCGTCGAAGCAGTCCGCGGGCGTCCGCGGCGCCACCACCGGCACCGGGGCCTCACCGTTCCTGCCGTACATCGCCTGGAGCAGATCGGCCTGCTCGGTCTTGGTGGGCAGACCGGTCGACGGGCCGCCGCGCTGGATGTCCACGACCAGCAGCGGCAGCTCCAGGGAGACCGCAAGACCGATCGTCTCCGACTTCAGCGCCACACCCGGCCCGGAAGTGGTGGTGACGGCCAGCGAGCCGCCGAAGGCCGCACCGAGCGCCGCGCCGATACCGGCGATCTCGTCCTCGGCCTGGAAGGTGCGGACACCGAAGTTCTTGTGCCGGCTGAGCTCGTGCAGGATGTCCGAGGCCGGCGTGATCGGATACGAGCCCAGGTACAGCGGCAGATCGGCCTGGCGGGAGGCCGCGATCAGCCCGTACGACAGGGCCAGGTTCCCGGAGATGTTCCGGTACGTCCCCGTCGGGAACGCCTTCGTGGCCGGGGCCACCTCGTAGGAGACGGCGAAGTCCTCCGTCGTCTCGCCGAAGTTCCAGCCCGCCCGGAACGCAGCCACGTTCGCCTCGGCGATCTGCGGCCTCTTCGCGAACTTCTGCCGCAGGAACCTCTCGGTACCCTCCGTGGGCCGGTGATACATCCACGACAGCAGCCCGAGCGCGAACATGTTCTTGCTCCGCTCGGCCTCCTTCCGGGACAGGCCGAAGTCCTTCAGGGCCTCGATCGTCAGCGTCGTCAGCGGCACCGGGTGCACCCGGTAGCCCTCCAGCGAACCGTCCTCCAGCGGCGAGGTCGCATACCCCACCTTCGCCATCGCCCGCTTGGCGAACTCGTCGGTGTTGACGATGATCTCGCCACCACGCGGCACATCCCCGACGTTGGCCTTCAGAGCGGCGGGATTCATCGCGACCAGCACGTTCGGGGCATCGCCCGGCGTCAGGATGTCGTGGTCGGCGAAGTGCAGCTGGAACGAGGAGACACCCGGCAGGGTTCCTGCGGGGGCCCGGATCTCGGCCGGGAAGTTCGGCAGCGTCGAGAGATCGTTCCCGAAGGTCGCCGTCTCGGAGGTGAACCGGTCACCCGTCAGCTGCATCCCGTCACCGGAGTCGCCCGCGAAGCGGATGATCACCCGGTCCAGACGGCGGACCTCTTTCGAGTGCGTATCCATGTCTGTGGCCCCCTCCGCTCTCAGGCCGCGGGGGACTTGGGCCGGGCGTTGATCAGGACACCGGCTGCGACCGCGCCGGCCAGGGCGACTCCGGCGGCGACCGCGCACGCCACGCCGAGGCCGTGCACAGAGGCCTGCTGGGCGGCGTTGGCGGCTCCGGCGTGCGCGCCGAGCCAGGCGGCGGCGGCACTCGTGGAGATCGTGTTCAGCAGGGCCGCGCCGATGGAACCGCCCACCTGCTGCGAGGTGTTGACCACCGCGGACACGATTCCGGCGTCCCGGGCCTCGGTCGACGCCATGGCGGTCTGGAACACGGGCACGGCGAGGTTGCCGACGCCGATGCCGAACAGGAACAGGGCGGGGAACACCCCGGTCAGGTAGTCGCTCTCGGGGGTGAGGCGGGTCAGGACCAGCAGGCCGGCCGCGGAGATGACCAGACCGGCCACGATCATCAGGCCCGCACGCACCTTGAGCAGCAGCTTGCTGGCGACCTTCGTGGAGTACACGGCGGCCGTGACGATGTAGGCGAGGAACGACAGTCCGGCCCTCAACGGCGAGTACTCCATGACGGACTGGAGCTGGTACGTCATGCCGAGGAACATGCCGAGCATGCAGAACGCGGAGATCGCCATGGCGAGGAACGCGCCGCCGCTGTTGCGGTTGGCGAGAACGCGCAGCGGCAGCAGCGGGTGCGCCGACTTCCGCTGGGCGACGAGGAAGGCGCCGAGCAGCACGGCCGCGGCGATGAGGGAGCCGGCGATCTCGGGCGATCCCCAGCCCCTTTCGCCGCCCTCGCCGAGCCCGAAGATCAGGGCGAGCATGCCGCCGGTGGCGAGGAAGGCACCGGGCACGTCGAGCCTGGCATCCGGATTGCGTACCGGCGCGGCCAGGGACAGGTAGCCGCCGGCCACGATGGCCAGGGCGAACACGATGTTGATGTAGAAGCACCAGCGCCAGTCGAGGTAGTCCGTGAGGACGCCGCCGAGGATGAGGCCGGTGGCGCCGCCGGACATGGAGATGGCGGTGAAGATGCCGAACGCCTTGGCCCGCTCGGCGGGGTCGGTGAAGGTCTTGCTGATGAGGGAGAGGGTGGAGGGGGCGATGAGGGCGGCGAAGACGCCCTGGGCGGCGCGGGCCCCGATCAGCATGGCGGGGCTGGTCGCCGCGCCGCCGATGGCGGAGGCGACGGCGAAGCCGATGACACCGATCATGAGCGAGCGGCGGACGCCGATGACGTCGCCGATGCGGCCGCCGAGCAGCAGCAGGCCGCCGAAGGTCAGCGCATAGGCGGTGACGGTCCACTGGCGCGTCACGTCGTCCAGGCCGACGGCCTGCTGGGCGGAGGGCAGGGCGACGGCCACGATGGTGGCGTCCAGCCAGACCATGAGCTGGGCGAGGGAGATGACCACCAGACCCCACCAGCGGGTCTCCCGCTTGACGGTGGCCTCCTTCCCCGCGGTGCCGGCAACGGTGTCGGTCATGTCTGGCTCGTCTCGGTGTAGGTGATGGCCCGGGAAGGGCACAGGTAGGCGGCCTCGTGAAGCGCTTCGGTGTCTTCGGGCCCGGTCTCGTCGCGCAGGACGACGACGGTGCCCACGTCGTCCTGGTCGAAGAGGTGCGACGCGGTCATCACGCACTGGCCGGCGCCGATGCAGACGGCGGTGTCCGCCGTGATGTGCAGGGTCATGTCGGTTCCGCTCACCAGGTCACGGGCAGTTCGGCGAGGCCGAAGACCAGGCCCTGCTTGACGGGGATCTCGTCCATGGGGGTGGCGAGCCGCAGGGTGGGGACGCGGTCGAACAGCGTGCGCAGTGCCACGTCGACCTCGACGCGGGCCAGGTTCTGGCCGATGCACTGGTGGATACCGAAGCCGAAGCTGAGGTGGTTGCGCACGTTGCGGTGGATGTCCAGCTCGTTGGGGTTCTCGAACTGGGCGGGGTCCCGGTTGGCGGCCGGGTTGAGGAAGAGGATGCCGTCACCCTCCCGGATGGTGACGTCGCCGACCCGCACGTCCTCGGTGGCGACGCGGGAGAGACCGCCGGTGAGGGAGAGGAAGCGCAGGAGTTCCTCGACGGCGTTGCGCCACAGGTTCGGGTCGGCCTTGAGCTCGGCGAGCTGCTCGGGGTGTTCGAGCAGGGTGAGGACGCTCAGGGCGACGGTGTTGGCGGTGGTCTCCTGGCCGGCGATGACGAGGACGAGGGCGTAGCGGACGAGCTCGTCCCGCTCGAGGGTGCCCTCCTTGACCTGGGTGACGAGGTCGTCGAGGAGTCCCACACCGGGCTCGGTCTCCTTGGCGACGAGGAGGTCGCCGAGGTAGTCGGTGAGGGCGCTCATCGCGTCGACGACCTGCTCGGGGTCGAAGCGGCGGTAGGTGAGGTCCTCGAAGTAGTCGCGGTCCTCGTAGGGGATCCCGAGGAGCTGGGAGAGGACCATGGCGATGAGCGGCTTGACGTAGGCCTCGAGCAGGTCGGCGGAGTCGCCGGCGGCGGTCATCTCGTCGATGAGGGAGACCGCGGTCCGCTCGATCTCGGGCTTGATGCCGGCGATCTTCTTGAGGGTGAAGCTGGGCAGGATGTCGCGCCGCTGCCTGGTGTGCTCGGGCGGGTCGGTCCTGATGAGGGCGCCGATGGCGGCGGAGCGGGGGGTCTGGAGCTGGGTGAGCGCCGGAATCGGCATGGGGAAGTTCGGGTGGAACCGGTTGACGGACATGGCCGGGTGGGACATGAGTTCCCGGGTCTCGGCGTGTCCGGTGACGGCCCACACGGGCCGGCCGTCCCACTGCCGCACCTGGGTGACGGGGGCGGTGGCGCGCAGGTCCTCGTACTCGGCGGGCGGGTGGTAGGGGCACTTGCGGGTCATGGGGAGGTCGGGGAGGTCGACCGGGGTCCCGGTCGCGACGGTCTCCGTCATGGGCGTGTCTCCGTTCGCTGCGTCGTGGCCGGTCAGGGGGCGGGGGTGAGGAAGTGGCCGTCGACCCGGACGACTTCCCCGGTGACGTTGGTGTTCGCCTGGGAGCCGAGGAAGACGATGGTGTTGGCGACGTCCTCGGGCGTGGTGACCCGCTTGGTGGCGGCGGCCTGGGCGGTGAAGTCGAGCAGGCCCTGGGACATGGGCTTGTCGCCGGGGGTGAAGCCGGGCACGACGACGTTGGTCAGGATGCCGGCGCGGCCGAGTTCGCGGGACATCACCCGGGTGAGGCCGTGCAGGCCGGCCTTGGCGCTGGCGTAGGCGACGCGGCCGGGGTAGCCGTCCGCCGCGAAGGTGGAGGAGACGTGCACGATACGGCCCCACCTGTTGGCGCGCATGCCGCCGACGACGGCGCGGCTGAGCAGGTACGGGCCGTGGAGGTTGGCCTGGAGGGAGGCGGCGAAGCGCTCCGGCGGCTCGGTCTCGAAGAGTTCGCCGTGGGCGGGGAAGTCGGGAAGGGCTACGGCGTTGTTGACGAGGACGTCGACGCCGCCCCACCGGTCGGTGACGGCGGACACCAGACGGTTGATGGAGTTCGGGTCGGACTGGTCGAGGCGCTCGGCGACGACCTCGCCGCCGGCGCGGCGGACGGTCTCCTCGGCGCCACGCGGATTGCTGTGGTACGTGGCGACCACGCGGGCACCCTCCGCCGCGAAGGCCGCGGCGGTCGCGCGGCCGATGCCGCCGCTGCCGCCGGTGACGACGACGACCTTGTCCTTGAGTCCGAAATCCATCGTGTTCCTCTGTTGTTGAGCGTCGGTCCGGTGGGGGCCGCTGGGCGGCCGCCACCGGTTGTTCATCCCAGGCGTGAGCGGAGCTCGCGCCGGTCGGCGAGCTGGAGCTTCCGGTACGTCCGCGTCAGGTGCTGTTCGACAGTGCTGACGGTGACGGACAGTTCGCGGGCGATCTTCTGATTGGAGACCCCCTTGGCCGCGAGCACGGCGACGCGTCGCTCGGAGGGGCTGAGCTGCTGCAGACACACGGTGTTGCGGTCGTAGATCTTGTACCGCGGCGTGTCGGACTCGAGGCTCTCGAGCAGTCGGCCGCTGTGGAGTTCGGCGACGACGGCAGGCAGCATGGGCGTTCCGGTGACGCCGCGGAGCTGCTCGAAGATGGCCTCCCGCAGGTCGATGCGCTCGCCGGTGTCGGTGAGACCGTCGGTGAGGATGGCGTGCCGGGGGCCGTCGAGGGCGCGCACGATGTATTCGACGGATCTGCTGTAGTCGCCGATGGCCATGTAGGTGGCGGCTACCGAGAGCTGCCAGGGCGTGCGCAGGTGCCCGTCGAGGTCCCAGTCGGCGACGAGGCGGCCGCAGCGCAGGAAGTCGGCGAGGGCGAGCAGGTGTTCGCCGGTGGCGAGGTGGTGGTGGCCGCGGGCGTAGAGGTAGCCGAGCCCGTAGCGGGTCTCGAACATGGAGGCCGGGACGCGGCGGTTCAGCAGGCCGGCGGCCCGGGTGGCGGTGCCGGCGAAGGTGTGCGCGAGGAGGAGGGTGCCCAGGGGGCCGCCGATGCGTACTCCCCAGCGGTGCGCGGGCAGGGTGCCGAGCGCCGTGGTGGCGTCGTCGACGGCCGTGGCGAAGTCGCCTTGTCGCAGGGCGGCTTCGGCCCGTAATGCGGTGACCTGGGCCCGCCACGGGGTGAGGTCGCCCGGCTGGGTGTCGGCGAGGAAACGGTCGCACCAGTCACGGGCGTGGTCGGACCTGCCGTTGTGCAGGTGGGCGGCGAGCGCGGCCACGACGGCGGGCGCCGTCTCGTCGGTGAGGATGCTGCGTTCGAGGGCCCGGTCGGCCAGCTGGGCGGTGAGCCGCGGGTCGGTGCGCCGGGTCAGGGTGCCCGCGAGGGCCCAGGCGGCGGCGTAGCGGGCGCCGGCGACGGAGGTGGTGTCGATACGGGACTGGGGTGCCCGCTGTTCGACGGCCTGGCGGAGCAGGCCCGGGAATTCGCTGGCGACAAGGAGCCTTCCGGCCTCCAGGTCCATGACCTTGAGGTTCTCCCGGGAGGTGAGACGGTGGATGCCCTGGTCGATGCCACCGACGATGTCACGGGCGTCGCGGAGGGTCTCCAGACGGCGGCCGGAGATCCGGAAGTCCTCGCCGGAGAACCGCAGGGGCGGCTGGGTGGGCACCTGGCCGTGCTGGAAGGACTCCAGCCACTGGGCGGCCTCTTCGGCGGGTGTGCCCTCGGCGTCGAGGGCGACCGCGGCACGGCGGCCGAGGCGGGTTCTGCGGCGTCGCGGCATGTCCCGGAGGACGGCGTCGCGGGCCACGGGGTGGCGGAATCCGCTCTCGGTGAGCAGCCCGGCGGCGACGAGCTCGCGGACAGCCTCCTCGACCTCGGCGGGGTCGGTGCCGCACAGTTCGGCGATGAGGCGCGGCGAGCCGCAGTCGCCGACGACGGCGACGGCCTCGGCGATCTCGCGTACCTCGCGATCGAGGCGGTACAGGGAGTCGAGGGCGGCCTGCGCATAGGCGGGTCCCGCGGCGGCCTGGATGCGGGCCGCCGCAGGAGTCGGTTCGGTTGTGCCCGGCGTGGCGAGGTCGCGGAGCAGGGCGGTGGCGAGCAGGAGGTTGCCGTTGGAGATCCGGAGCATGCGGGACGCGGTGTCCGGGGTGAGGCTCAGGCCGAAGTCGGCCCGGGCGAGGTCCTGGATCCACTCGGTGGTGACCGAGGTGAGCGAGATCCTGCGGAAGGTGGAGCGGCCGGCGAGTTCGAGGGCCAGCTTGTGGGTGTCGTGCGGTGAGTCGGCGCGGTCGGTGACGACGACGAGCACCGGCCGGTCGGTGACGGCGGCCGACAGGCGCGGCAGCAGGCGTGCGGTCGCCTGGTCGGCGTACCGCAGGTCGTCGATGCAGAGAACGACGGTGCCCTGCGTGGACCTGCGGACGACTGTGTCGACGAGCGCGGCCGTCCGCTGTTCGGTGGGATCGTCCGGCGTGTCTCCGTCGGCGCTCTGCGCGTGAGCGCCGAGGAGCCGGCTCAGGACACCGAGCGGTCTGCTGTCGCCGAACCGTGAGCAACCGGTGGTGACGACGTGCGCGCCGTGTTCCGCCGCGTGGGCGGCGAACTCGCCCAGCAGCGCCGTCTTGCCGGCCGCGACAGGCCCTGTGATCAGGACCGTCCTCCCGTGCCCCGCGTCCGCGTCGGCGAGTACGTCGCGGAGCACTTTCCACCCGAATGTCGATCGCATGGAAGCCATCAGGATCCCCCTCTTGCATTACCGGATGCACATCCCGGCGTAACGAGACGTTTATACGCTCGATATGTGGTGGATCCGTCAGCCCCAGCCCTGGTCATCGCCGGAGTCGCTCTGAGCGCCGGCGACGACAAGAGTGTCGGTGACGACGAAGGCCTGGGCGGACAGTGCGATCCCGGCCACCGCGGCTGCGGCGAGGAATGCGGCGGACATGGTGCGTGCGGCATGGCTGAGAAGGTTCATCACTTACCCCCGTAGTGACAGAAATTGGAGACGAAATGACGCGGGTCTCTGCTGTTGACCAGCAGGAATCTCCGCACGGCAATCATCACAAGAACCGTGGCGCGGTTTCAAAAGAACATAGGATCCAGTTGCCGACTGACTGAAAGTTGAGGGGATCCAAACAGTGAGCTACAGGGACATACAGGACATCTCTGATATCTCGCAGGTAGGCGTTGTGGCCCATGAGGTGTACGCCTACGCCGTCCGTCGTGTCTGCATCCGCCTCAGCGCGTGCGCCCGGGACCTCGGGCTCGACGCGGCAGAGGTGGAGGAGGCCGTGGCGCAACTGTCCTCGCTCCGGCTCCTCCTGCCGGCCCAGGGGAGCCCGGACGAGTACATCGCGGTCAACCCCATGTCGGCCTCGCTCCAACTCCTCGCTCCCTACGACGAGGAGGTACGGGCGCGGCAGCACGCCCTCGAACAGGTCCGGCAGCAGATGCACAGCCTGCTGCCGCTCTACCGGGCCAGTACCCCGACGGAGCACCGCGACGCCTCGGTGGAGCGGATCGACGACCTGGACGCGGTCCGCGGGATCCTCGGGCGGCTCGCCGAGGAGTGCCAGCACGAGGTCATCACCTCGCAGCCCGGCGGCGCCCGGGACGAGGCGATCCTGGAGGAGGCCGCGCGGCGCGACAGCGAAGTCCTGGGCCGGGGCGTGCAGATGCGGACCCTCTACCAGCACACGGCCCGCTTCGACCAGCCCACGCGCGCGTACGTGGACCGCATCTCCCGCAACGGCGCCGAGGTCCGCACCACCGGCACCGGGTTCATGCGGGCCATCATCTACGACCGCAAGACCGCGGTCATCTCCCTGCCGGACAACACCAAGGGGGCGGCACTGGTCAGGAGCCCCGAACTGACCCACTTCATCGTGCAGGCGTTCGAGTGGGCATGGGTCACCGCAGAACCGTTCAGTCCCCAATTCGACCGCAACGAGATACGCTCGATATCCGATTCCCTGAACCAGACCCTCCTGCGCATGCTGGTCAGCGGTCACGACGACAAATCGATCGCCCGCCAGCTCGGCATCTCACCCAGAACGTGCCAGAGAAGAATCTCCGATCTCATGCAGGAGATCGACGCACGTACAAGACTTCAGGCCGGATATCTCATCCGGCAGCACGGCCTGGTCCAACCCACCGACGAGTCCGAGTTCCTGGATGAGACCGGTGCCAACCCCTAGAAAATTCTGGGGTCAATCGCCATTGCTTCACACACGGCCGCCTCACTACGGTCGTTATGCGGGCCGGATCGACGGTGCCCCGGATGTGAAGGAAGGTTTTCCCCATGAGCAAGATTGTGGTGTTCGGCGCGGGCGGCAAGGCGGGCCGTGCGGTTCTGAAGGAGGCCGTGACCCGCGGCCACCAGGTCACCGCCGTGGTGCGCGACCCCGCCAAGTACGACGACCTCGCCTCGGACAACGTCGAGGTCGTGGCCGGTGACATCACCAACGTGCGCAGCGTCGCCGCCGTGGCCGCCGGTCACGATGTCGCGATCAGCGCGGTCTACGACGCCGGCGCCGCGCCGGAGCCCTTCTTCGTCGGCGCCGCGCACGCCCTGCTGGAGAGCCTCCCCGAGGCCGGCGTGAAGCGTGCCCTGATCATCGGCCTGGTCTCCAACCTGGAGGTGGCCCCGGGCCAGCGCCTCATGGACGGCCCCGAATTCCCCGAGGGGTTCCTGGAGTTCAGCAAGGGCCACGCCGCCGGTCTGGACGTCTTCCGTTCGGCGACCACCGAGCTCGACTGGCTCGTGGTGACCCCGCCCATGGTCCTCGACGAGGGCGCGCGGACCGGCGTCTACCGGGTCGGCGGCGACCAGTTCCTCGCCAAGGAGGACGGCACCAGCCACCTGTCCTACGCCGACCTCGCCGTCGCCCTCCTGGACGAGGCCGAGACGCCGAAGCACCACCAGACGCGCATTTCCGTGGCCGACTGACCCAGGCCCTCAGGCGTGGGCCCCGGCCAACACCGGGCCCCACGCCCGCCCCCGCTTTCCGTCCGGGCCGCACGCAGAAACCAACCGGACGGGAATCGCCAACACCCCCTGTGATTGGCGTATCTGATGAACAGTCGGCAAAGCTCCCGGATGAGAAGCCGGCACCCCGGTACGGACATTTCCAGAGGGCCGTACGGCACAGGGGGGGGGGGGGGGGGGGGGGGGGGGGGGGGGGGGGGGGGGGGGGGGGTGCGGGGGGGGGGGGGGGGGGGGGGGGGGGGGGGGGGGGGGGGGGGGGGGGGGGGGT
>NZ_JBVHXA010000011.1:0-204331 GCF_055563935.1 Streptomyces sp. NPDC029169 | reverse complement strand
AACAAAACCTGAGAGAGAAAACCCCAGCCCCCTGGCCCCTCCCCCCCCCCCCCCCCCCACAACCCCCCCCCCCCCCCCCCCCCCCCCCCCCCCCCCCCCGCTGCTGGCTTTCCCCCACCCACCGAACCGGTCGAAGCCGACAGGCAAGGCCCCCTACTTCACCGGCTCCAAGATCACCACGCACTCATTGGGGGCACCATCGGGCTCGTTCGCGGTCGGTGGCAGCCCGGTGAGAAAGGTGCGGATCTCGTCGGCCTCGGGGACGGCGAGGGCGGTGTAGAGGTCAAGGGCCTGTCGGGCGTGTTCGTGGGCGAGGTCGATGCGGCCGAGGTCGCGGTGGACGTGCGCCAGGCCGTCATGGGCGCGGGCCTGCTCGGGGCGGTAGCTGAACTCGCGGGCGAGGGTCAGCGCGGTGTCGTGTTCGGTCGCGGCCTGGGCGAGGTCGCCCATGGACCGGGCGGCTTCCGCAAGGGCGTTGAGCGACTCGGCCTCGTCCCCGGGGAAGTCGAACCTGCGGCTCAGCTCCAGGGCCTGGCGGTGATGGCGCCGGGCCTCGTCGTAGCGGCCTTGTCGTTGGTACAGCAGCCCGATGTTGTTCAGCACGACGGTCTCGCCGATGCGGGATCCCGTCTCGCGGTACACGTGCAGCGCCTGCCGATGGTGCTCGTGGGCGTCCTCGTACCGTCCTTGGCGTTCGTGGACGATGCCGAGGGCGGTCAGGCATCGGGCTTCGCCACCGCGGTCGCCGAGCTCGCGGAAGAGCACGAGGGCCTGCGCGCACTGGTCGTGGGCCTGGTCGTATTCTCGCCGCCGCATGGAGACGCCGCCGAGGGCATGGAGTGCGCCGGCCGCGGCGCCCTGGTCGCCGATCTCGCGCGCGAGGTCCAGGGCGTGCCGGTAGTGCTCGGCCGCTTGCTCGTAGGCGCCGTGCCACCAGAAGTGCACCTGGCCGAGATCGATGAGCGTGCGGGCTTCGGCGGCTGTGTCGCCGCTCCGGCGGGCGGCTCGCAGTGCCAGGCCGCTGAGGGCCAGCGCGTCGGCCTGGTGGGCGTGGCCCAGCAGGTAGCGGTGCAAGGTGGCGGCCAGTTGGCTGGTGTGCGGGAGCCACTCGTGCTCGGCTGCGTACTGGCCGGACGCCATGAGGTTCGCGCGTTCGCTGTCCAGCCAGGTGATCGCCTCGGCCTCGTCCTGTGGGGGCGAGGCTGGGGTATCCGGCGCGGGGATGCGTGGCCTGCGGTTCTTGCCCTCGGGGTAGAGGTGGTCGATGGCCGTGCTCGCGGTGTGGAGATAGTGGTGGAACAGTCGGCCGAGAGCCTCGCGCTGGGCGCCCAGGGGTTCCTGTTCGGCCGCGGTGGCGAGGGCGTGTTCGCGCAGCAGGTCGTGGAAGGTGTAGCGGCCGAGCTGATGTTGCGTCAGGACGTGGGCGTCCAGGAGGTCTTCCAGGAGCGTCTCGGCCTGCTCGAGCGGGAGGTCGGCCAGCGCGGATGCCGCCTCGGGGCTGATGTCACGGCCCGGCTGGAGCCCCAGGAGCCGGAACATGCGTTGCTGATCCGGAGTCAGCTGCTGGTAGGACAGCGTGAACGCCGCTGCCACTCCCCGCTCCGAGGTGGCCAGCTCGGAGAGTCTGCGGCGCTGGTCGCGGAGGCGGTCGGCCAGGTAGGCGACGGTCCAGCGGGGGCGATGGTGCAGGCGGGCGGCGGCGATGCGGACGGCCAGCGGCAGGAATCCGCACAACTGCAGGACGTCGAGGACGGCCAGGGGTTCGGCGGCCGCCCGTTCGCCGACGATCGCCGTGAACAACTCCTCGGCGTCCGCGGCGGGCAGCACGTCCAAGGACAGGGCGTGTGCCCCGTCCAGGTCGGTCAGCCGCCGGCGGCTGGTGATCAGGATGAGGGCGCGGGAGGCTCCGGGCAGCAACGGGCGTACCTGGTCGGCGCCGAGGGCGTTGTCCAGCACGGCCAGCACGCGACGGCCGGAGAGTTCGGACCGCCACAGCGCGGCGCGATCGGCGACCGACGCGGGTATGTGTGCGGCGGGCAAGCCGAGTTGGCCCAGGAGGACCTCGAGCGCGGCACCGGCGTCGAGGGGAGCCTGGCCGGCGGTGTGCGCCTGCAGGTCGATGAAGAGCTGTCCGTCCGGGAACTGGTCCGCGAGGCGGTGCCCCGCATGGACCGCGAGCGTCGTCTTGCCGACCCCGGCCATCCCGTCGATCGCCGAAATCGTCACGACACCCCCGTTGTTGCCCGACCACAGGCGGATCAGCCCGTCGAGCTCGCCTTCGCGTCCGGTGAAGTCCGGGACGTCGTACGGCAGGAAGTTGATCCCCTGCGGCTTCGGCGGCGCGGTGACCGGCGGCCGCAGATCGGGGGCGTCCCGCAGGATGTCCTGTTCGAGCTTGCTGAACGCGTGGCCAGGGTCCAGTCCCTGCTGTTCGGCCAGGGTCGCCCGGAAGGTTCTTGCCACCTCCAACGCGTCGGTTTGGCGTCCGGCTCGGTGCAGGGCGAGCATCAGCTGGCAGCAGAGCCGTTCCCGCAAGGGGTTGGCCGCCACGTGGACGGACAGTTCGTCGATGAGGTCATCGTGCCGCCCCCGGGCCAGTTCCACCTCGGCCAGGCGCTCGACGGCGGTCAGCAGCTGCCCGTTCAGACGTGCTCTGGCGCTCTGGACGTAATGGGCGGTGATGTCGGCCAGCGGCTCTCCCCGCCACACCGCCAGCGCGGCACGTATCCGGTCCGCGGTGTCCCCCGGGTCGTCGGAGACGGCCGGTGCCTTGGAGATCAGGCTGGTGAACTCGTCCAGATCGAGTTGTCCTGGCTCGGGGTTGATCACGTACCCGGCCGGCCGCGTGGCCAGCATCCGGTCGGCTTCCGAAGCGCGCAGCATCCGTCGGATCGCGGCGATCGTGGTCTGGATCTGCGCGCGGGCGGAATCCGGCGGCAGCGGCCCCCACATCGCATCGATCAGGCGATCCGTGCTGATCGCGACCCCGGCATGCAGCAACAGGTAGGCGAGTACCGCGCGATGACGGGGTGCCAGCCCGGGCGCGTCCGAACCGGGAGCAACGGCCTCCACCGGACCGAGGATCGTGAACCGCATGCCGTCACTCCAGGGGTCACCGTTGCGTGCATCGAAGAAGCATCGGGAATGTATCAAGATCAACCGGCAGGGTTACCGGCATGCAACGACTCCACACCGTCGAACCGGAGATCGCGACCGGTGAGACCGCAGCTCTGTTCACTGCCACACACCAGGCCCTGGGGGTCATCCCCAACCTCGCCAGGGTGATGGCCAACAGCCCGCCCGTGCTGAAGGGGTACGTGGGCGTCGTCACCGCCCTGAGCGCGGAGGGAACCCTGTCGGCGGACGTGCGCGAGCGCATCGCGTTGCTGGTGGCGCAGGAGAACGGGTCCGACTACTGCCTGTCCGTGCATGCGTTCCGCGGGACCAGGACGGCCGGGCTGAGTGCGGCCGAGGCCACCCGCGCGCGCCGCGGCAAGGCCGACGACCCCTGGGCCGCCGCTGTCCTGGAGCTGGCCGCCGTGATGGTCCGTGACCGCGGAACCGTCACCGACGAGCAGCTGGCCACGGCCCGGCGCGCCGGGCTGTCCGACGGGCAGATCGTCGAGGTCATCGCCCATGTCGCTCTCAACGTGTTCACCAACTACCTCGCCACGGCCGCCCGTGTCGACATCGACTGGCCGCTCGTGCGCCACACCGACTGAAAGAACGCGAACGCGAGCACGCCCTCGCGCTGTCCCGAAGTACGACCGACTCGACCACGAAGGCCATCACCTTGCCCACATCAGTACACGTCAATCCGCTCCAGCACGTTTCGGCCGCCGAAGCCATCGCGTGGCATCAGGTCGTCGCCGCCTCGACGGCCCACGACCTGCCCGGAGCGCCGACCCCCGACCCCGGACAGATCCACGCCCAGCTCACCGGGCCCGCTCTGGGCAGCCACCGGCTGACCTGGCTTGCCACCGGTGCGGACGGCGTCCCGGTCGGAATCGCCGGCCTGCGGGTGTTCACCTCCCCGGGCCAGGAGCACCTGGCCGAACTGGAACTCCACGTCGCCCCCGCACACCGCCGCCTGGGAACCGGCTCCCTCCTGCTGTCGGCGGTCGTCGCGGCCTGCCGCAGCGAGAACCGGCGCAGCCTGATCGCCGCGGCCGCGGCCGACAGCCCGGGCGAGGCGTTCAGCGAACGCCACGGCTTCCGCCGGGCACTCACCCTGGATCACCTCATCCTGCGCCTCGACGAGCCGGCCGAGGCCGACCTGCCGCGGATCGCCGATGCCGAGCACCCCGGCTACCGTCTGACCGGCTGGACCGGAACGGTTCCCGACGACCTCGCCGACGCCTTCGCCGCCGCCAAGAACGCGATGAACGACATGCCCGTCGGAGACCTGGACTACGGCAACGCGGCGTGGGACGCCGACCGCGTACGGGCCATGGCCCAGGTGGTCGCCGACCGCGGGGACACCCTGCTGACCCTCGCCGCCGTCCACGACGACGGCACCATGGCCGGCTACACCGAGATCCTGATCCCCCAGGGCTCGGCGCCGCGCGCCCAGCAGTACGACACCGCGGTCGTGCCCGCGCACCGCGGCCACGGCCTCGGGTTATGGGTCAAGGCCGCCATGGTGCGGCGGCTGCGCGCCGAGCACCCCGGCGTCGTCGAGATCGAGACGGACAACGCCGACGACAACGTCCACATGCTGGCCGTCAACCACCGGTTGGGGTTCCGCTCCTACCGGCGCACGCGCGAGTTCCAGCTCGACCTGCCCACGACCTGATCCATCTCGAAGAAACGAGCACCCACATGCGCAGACTGACCTACTACATCGCCGCCACCCTCGACGGCTACATCGCCGGTCCCGACGGCGAGTACGACTTCTTCCCCTTCGAGGGCGAGGAGGCCGCGGCGATCCTGGCCGACTTCCCCGAAACGATGCCCACGCCCGCACGTGCGCCGCTGGGGATCGCAGACCGGGCCGCCGAACGGTTCGACACCGTCATCATGGGCCGCGCGACCTACGACCCGGGCCTGAAACTGGGGTGGACCAGCCCGTACGCCCACCTGGAGCAGTACGTCGTCTCCCGCACGCTCACCAGCCCCGATCCGGCGGTGACCGTCGTCGACGACCCGGTCGAGCTCGTCCGCGAGCTCAAGCAGCAGGACGGCCTGGACATCTGGCTGTGCGGCGGCGGCAAGCTGGCGGCCGTCCTGCGCGACGAGATCGACGAGCTGATCATCAAGCGGCACCCCATCGTCCTCGGATCCGGCATCCCCCTGTTCGACGGCCCCTTCACCCCGGCGAACTTCGTCCCGGTCGGCACGCGGTCCTTCGACTCCGGCCTCACCATCACTCACTTTGCGAAGGTGCTGTCATGAACGTCTCCTCCTCCACCCTCTCCCTGACCGTCGCCGACGTGGACGCCTCCCGCGAGTTCCTGTGCACCCACCTCGGCTACGAGGTGGCCATGGCTGACGACGGCTTCGTGTCCCTGACGCGCGGGGACGCCGCCGTCGACGTCGTCCTGCTCCGCGGAGGTACGGACGTCCTCCCGCCCGAGCAGCGCGACCAGCGGGCGGCCGGTCTGATCCTGGCGCTCACCGTCACCGACCTCGCGGCGGAGGAGGCCCGGCTGCGCGCGGCGGGCGCCCCCATCACCATGCCGCTGCGCGAAGAGCCTTGGGGCGAGCGGCTGTTCCAGATGACCGACCCGAACGGTGTCGTCGTCCAGCTCGTCGAATGGGCGGCCACCGACGCCGCCGACGCCGCCGATCCGGCCGACAACGACGAGAGCGCCGCCGTGATCGTGATCACGCCCTCCACCGACCACGTCACCATCTCCCCGAACGCGACCATGGCCGGTCTGGCGGCCCCCAGCCGCGGCAGCACCGAACTCAGCACCTGGACGGTCACGATGGACGCCGGCGCCACCGGCCCCGAGCACTCCATCAGCCGTGAGCAGGTCTGGACGGTCACCGCGGGCGCGCTGGAGGTGACCTGCGGCGGCCGTACGGAGAAGGTCACGGCCGGCCAGACCCTGATCCTGCCGCCGGGCCGCCTCCGCCGGATCCACGCCCCGGAACAGGCCGAGGCCCACGTCTCGATGCCCGCCGACGGGGTCGCCTCCGTTCCCGGCACCGAGGGCACCCGTGAACTGCCCTGGGCTCGGTGACTCAAGAGACACTGCTGATCGCTCAGACCACAGAAAAAGGAGATTCACGAAGTGCGTGTGCTGTTGTCGACGTATGGGTCGCGTGGGGACGTCGAACCGCTGGTGGGGCTCGCGGTGCGGTTGCGGGAGCTCGGCGCGGAGGTGAGGGTGTGCGCGCCGCCGGACGAGGACTTCGCGGAGCGGCTGGCCGGGGTCGGCGTGTCCGTGGTGGGTGTCGGGCAGTCGGCACGCGCGCTGACGACGGCGGCTCCGCCGCCGTCGAAGGACAATCTGCCGCAGCGCGCGGCAGAACTGATCGCCAGTCAGTTGCAGGTGATGCCCGCGGCGGCAGAGGGGTGCGACGTGCTGGTGGCGACGGGGGCGATGCCGGCTATCGCCGGTGCGCGGTCGGTGGCCGAGAAGCTGGGCATCGGCTACGTGTCCGCGATCTTCCAGCAGCTGACCCTGCCTTCGCCGCAACGCCCGCCGCTGGCATATCCCGGGCGGCCGTTCCCGCCGGAAGTGACCGACAACCGGGCACTGTGGGAGCTGGACGCCCAGAGCATCAACGCGCTGTTCGGTGAGGCGCTGAACACCAGCCGGGCGTCGATCGGCCTGCCCCCGGTGGACAACGTCCGCGACTACGGCTTCGGTGACCGGCCGTGGCTGGCGACGGATCCGGTACTGGACCCGTGGCTGGAGACGCCGGACCTCGACGTCGTACAGACCGGCGCGTGGGTGCTGCCCGACGAGCGGCCGCTACCGGCGGAGCTGGTGGCCTTCCTGGATGCCGGCGCGCCGCCCGTGTACGTGGGGTTCGGCAGTATGGCCGTGCGCGCGGGTGAGGGGGCGGCCCGGGTGGCCATCGAGTCGGTCCGCGCGAACGGCCGCCGGGTCCTCGTCGGGCGTGGCTGGGCGGAACTGGGCCTCATCGACGACCGGGACGACTGCTTCGCCGTCGGCGAGGTCAACCATCAGCAGTTGTTCGGACGAGTGGCTGCCGTCGTGCACCACGGCGGTGCGGGTACAACGACGACGGCCGCCCGGGCCGGCGCTCCGCAGGTGGTGGTGCCCCAGTTGGCGGACCAGCCGTACTGGGCGGCCCGAGTGGCCGAGCTGGGCATCGGCGTAGCGCACGACGGCCCGGTTCCGACGGTCGAGTCCCTGTCGGCCGCGCTCAAGAGAGCCCTGGACCCAGAAACCGGCAGCCGGGCGAAGGCCGTGGCCGGCAGGGTCCGCACCGACGGGGCGATGCTGGCAGCAAGACTGCTCCTCGACGCCGTCAGCTGAGGAAGTACTCGCCGATGCGCAGCCGCAGGCGCCGGGCGGATTCCGCGCGTACTCCCGGAGTTGTTGCTCGGCGACGGAAAGCACCCAGGGCCTGGTGTGCCAGGTGTGCCGGAGGTAGGCCTGAAGGGCCGGCGGCGGCAGGTCCGGTCCGGACTTTCGGGTGCTGTCCGACGAAGGCTGTGACGACGACGTCCAGTTCGCCATACCGGCGGTCGAACTCAAGGGGCTTCATGGACACTACGGCACCCTCAGAGGCAGATCGGGTAGGTGGCGTGCACGACGAAGCCGTGCGGACCGACGCTCCTCGCCGCAGCGTCACCCGTGCGGCCCGCACATCGACGGGCTCGCGGCCGACGAGCATCATCGCCTGCAGCAACACGCGCCCGACGGGCTCCTCACGGGACGGCCAGGCGGCCTCGATGCTGAGCCTCGGGCGCGTGCCCTGGGCCAGCCAGCGGTGTACGGCCTGCTCGTTGCGTGTGACGACCTGCTGGGTACACCACTGTGCGGTCGCGCGGTCGGGATAGGTGGCGGAACGGGTACGCACGGGAAATCCTCAGTCGATCGTAAAGCCCCAGAAGATGCCGACTTCCGTGGCGGAGACAGCGATTACACCACAGTCCATTACGTGGCCGGTGAAGCCCTCATAAACACCCTCTCGGCGGAACATGTCGGCGTGGGGATCCTCGCGTGCCGTCGCCGCGTTGGTGAAGAACAGCGCGTCGGCTCCGAACCTTTTCAGGATCACGTTCGCGTGGGAGGTGAGTTCCGCCTCTCGCGCAGCAAAATCCGGGATGTCCTCCACTTGGAACCAATCCCCCTGGAGTGTGACCAGGATTTGTTCCGCCCCCGCGCGGGACACGGGGAAAACTCCGTTGAAGTCGCCCGGCGTGACAGCGCTGAACGGATTCTCCGGTCCGGTCCCGTAGTCACCTCCTTCCGGCGCCACGGCAAGCCTCGGCCAGCCACGCGGATCGTCCGTCCGCAACTGCAGGACGTCGAGGGCGTCCATGCGCCAGTCATCGCGCCGCCGCCCGCCCACGGCCGCGAACATGCCGTCCCCGAACAGCGCCCGCAGGGAACGGCTCCACGAGGCTTCGTCGATCTGATTCACGGGCTGTGTCCCCATGTCCAAAGAGTGCACTACGGGTGTTGGGTCTTATCGGTGGGCATCGAGGTGAGCACGACGAACGGCGGCGTGCTCCCCGGGTTGGGCCGCAGGACGACCTACACGTTGGTCACATCACGCGCTGCGGTGTCGCCCCGGTCCCACGACCGTCCCACGGTGTCGTTCGTCGTCAGGAGAAGCGCGACGAGTTCGGCCCGGGATTGCCCGCGAGCCAATTGTCGATCTTCCTTTGATTCGACGGTTCGTCCAGAGCCGCCTGACTATACCGCTGGGCGTCCGCGAGGTTCTCGAAGGACGAAACGGCCTCGGGCCGGATGCCGTTGGGCCTGACGATCTGCTGGTCCCTCAGCCGCTGCTCCAATTGCTCGTCCGTCTTACCCACGTGCTTGTCCACGACGTGCGACCCGACCATGGCCTCCTGGTTCGCGAGGTCGATCGGGTATTTGTGATTGCTTTCGTCGTCCCCGGCCACGGTGTAAAGGGGATCGTCCGTGAAATCAGTGGTGTCGATGTGCGGCAGAGCCCAATCGGGCAGCGGCATGCTGGGGGTCCCCCCGGACGGAGTCTGGGGGAGGGTGACCGCGGCGAACGCGGGGTGGTAGAAGGTGGCGGCCATGGCGAGCCCTGCCAGGATCCAGCCGGCGAAGAACACCGGCAGGTTGGGGGCCAGGGCCACGATCACGAGACTCAGGGTGCCGACGGCAGAGCCTGCGGTCATGACCGTGCGGGGTCCGCGGTGGTCGATGATCCTGCCGACACGGATTCCGGCGACGCCGGAGACGACCAGGGCGAGCGAGAACGCCGCCATCGTGATGCCCGTGGACCAGCCGGTGTCGGCTGTGATCTGGGGGTTCAGGACGGGGAAGGCGTAGTAGACGATTCCCCAGCGCGGGCAGCACGGCGCGGGGCCGTGACCGGTCCCCTGTTCCGGTCGTGGCCCCGCGGGTGTGAAGGTCGGTCATTACAGGTCAGCAGCAGCTGCCGACGGTGACTGGTTCGCGCGCATCGGTCTCAGCGGTGGCCGGGCTGGAGCAGCATGTGCTGCCCTGTTGCTCGGCCAGGGTGTCGGCGTCGGCTTTGACGACGTACACCTCCCACGGCTCGCGGCCGGGGCCATGGACCCAGACCTTGTCCTGGACGGCGTAACAACAGCTGGTGTTGTTCTCCTCAGCCGTCGCCAGTCCTTCCTCGCTCAGCCGCGTGGTCGCGGCGTGGACGGCCTCGGAGTTGTCGACTTCTACACCGAGGTGATCCATGCGAGTGTCCTCGTCAGCGGCGCCTTCGATGAGGACGAGCTTGAGCGGCGGTTCCGCGATGGCGAAGTTGGCATACCCGTCACGGAGCTTGGCCGGCTCGGCGCCGAAGAGCTTCGTGTAGAAGGCGACGGATGCCGCCAGGTCCGGGACACGCAGGGCGAGTTGTATGCGGGACATCACGGTCCTCCTGCTGTCGGTGGGTGGGGCAGGGTCAGCAGCCGCCGGAGGCAGCCGGGGCGCCGACGCCGATCTGGAGTGTGGCCGGGGCCGCGCAGCAGCCACCGCCGTCGGCCGCTGCTTCGGTCTGCGGCTGGTCGAAGAGGCCGGCACCGCCACAGACACCGGTCTCCGGCAGGACCAGCTCGACGCGCTCGGCAGACTCACGGTCGCCGGCGATCGCGGCGACGACGGAGCGGACCTGCTCGTACCCGGTGAGGGCGAGGAAGGTCGGCGCGCGACCGTAGGACTTCATGCCGACCAGGTAGACGCCCTGCTCCGGGTGCGACAGCTCCTTCACGCCGTGCGGGTAGACCGTGCCGCAGGAGTGCTGGTTCGGGTCGATGAGCGGGGCCAGCTCGACGGGGGCCTGGAGGCGCTCGTCGAGGCCGAGGCGGAGCTCGTCGAGGAACGACAGGTCGGGGCGGAAACCGGTGAGGACGATGACCTCGTCGACCGGGTCCAGGCGGCGGCCGTCCTCGGAGACCAGGACCAGTCGCTCTCCTTCGCGCTCGATCACGTCCGTGCGGAAGCCGGTGACGGCATCCGCGTGGCCTTCGTCGACCGCGGCCTTGGCGGCGAGGCCGAGTGCGCCGCGGGCGGGGAGCTGATCGGCGGTCCCGCCACCGAAGGTCGAGCCGGAGATGCCCCTGCGCAGGATCCAGGTGGCGTGCGTGCCGGAGCCGTCCTCGGAGTTGGCGAGGCCGGCGAGGGAGGCGAGCGCGGTGAAGGCGGAGGCGCCGGAGCCGATGACGGCGGTGCGCTTGCCCGCGTAACGGGCCCGGACCTCAGGGTCCTTGAGGTTGGGGACACGGTAGGAGATGCGGTCGGCCGCTGCGCGCTCGCCAAGGGCCGGGAGCCCGTCGCCGCCGGCCGGGCTGGGGACGGCCCAGGTGCCGGAGGCGTCGATGACGGCGCGGGCGAGGATCCGCTCCTCTCGGCCGCCGGCGTGCTGGATGCGGACGGTGAAGGGCTGGGTCTCGCGGTCGGCGTCGACGATCCGATCGCGTCCGACACGGGAGACGCCGGTCACCCGGGCAGCGAGGAGCACCTTGTCACCGAGGGCGTCAGCAAGCGGCTGGAGGTACTTCTCGGCCCAGTCGCCGCCCGTCGGGTAGGTGCCCGCTTCCGGCTTGACCCAGCCGGTGGGGGCAAGGAGCTTCTCGGCGGCCGGGTCGGTCACCTCGCCCCAGGTCGAGAACAGCCGGACGTGCGCCCAGTCGCGCACCGCCGCACCCGCCTGCGCACCAGCCTCCAGGACCAAGGGCTCCAGGCCGCGGTCGACGAGGTGGGCGGCGGCGGCCAGACCTGCGGGGCCGGCCCCGATGACCACGACGGGCAGCTGCTCGGCGGCGGTGGCGTTCATGACGATTCCCCTTTTGCTTCGACGTCCGTCGATCTCTTGCGCTCTCAGCATGGCACCTGTATCGATAGGCGTCAACATAGACATTCATCAATTTGGAGGCTGATCCAGTGGAGCATGTCGACGTCGCCGTCATCGGTGGCGGCCAGTCGGGCCCGGCCACCTGCCGTCGACATCCCTGCGGGGCGTCGGCAGTGACGCCCCGCAGCGCCGCACGACGGCTGGCCCAGCAGCTGCGCCGGGCGTAGCCCCCTGGGCTCTTGGTTCGACATGTGTCAACATAGACGTATGTCGAATGTGAAGGTGCTGCCGCTGCTGGAGCCCACCGTCGAGCCCTGCTGCCCGCCACTGAACGAGCGACCCCTCACGGCGGAGGAGGCCGAGCGGACCGCCGTCATGTTCAAGGCGCTGGGCGATCCGGTCCGGCTGCGGCTCTTCTCCGCCGTCGCCTCGCACGAGGGCGGCGAGGCGTGCGTATGCGACATCTCCGACGTCGGCGTTTCCCAGCCGACCGTCTCCCACCACCTGAAGAAGCTCAAGGAGGCCGGGCTGCTCTCCTCCGAGCGGCGCGGGACCTGGGTCTACTACCGCGTGGAGCCCGCCGTCCTCGCCGCCATGGGCACGCTCCTCACCAAGGCGGCCGTGGCGTGACCATCGCGACCACCGTCGTCGTGCCGCTGACCGCCGCGCACGCCGACGAGGTCGTCGCGATCTACCAGGGCGGCATCGACGAGGGCAACGCCACCTTCGAGGTCGAGTCCACCGAGGCGGCCGGGATCTGGGCCGTCCAGTCCGGCATCTTCCCGGAGAACACGGCCAGTCTCGCCGTGCACGAGCAGGCCGGCTTCCGGGTCATCGGCACCCCGTGAGCGTGTCGGTCGCCACCACAGCATGTGGCGGGACGTGGTCTTGTTGGAGAGCCGAGTCCGCAGGTCAGTCGACGTTCCCGCTGCCGAAGGTGAGTTGGCGGCGGTGGAAGTCGAAGTGCTGGGTCGGGTAGCGGTAGACGTCCGCGAGGGTCATGTAGTCCTGGAAGAAGGGGTCCCAGCGGACGGGGTAGTGCATGCCGCGTGCCAGGTCGGCTTCGGACTCCTTCTCCAGGTGGCGTTCCAGGGAGCCGGTGACCCGGTCGAAGGCGGCGGCCATGCGGCGCGGCCCGTAGACCTTCACCGCGCCGCACGGACCTAGGTAGTTGACCAGGTCGAACGGCACGGTGGCGGCGTCAAGCACCCGCGCGAACACCCTGCTCGCCCGGCGTGGGAGTCGGCCGAAGACGCGCACGAGGATCAGCAGCGCCCGGACGACCATGTAGCCGAAGAGCATGTGCCATAGCAGCTGCTCGTTGGTCCACTTGGTGCCGTCGGTGGGCCGGGCCAGGTCGTCCCTCGAGGCTGTGTCGAGGAGCCGGTGAAAGGTCTGGCGGGCGCGCTCGTAGTCGTCGTACACGGCCTGCCGGTCCATGGGGCCCGCGTTCGTCATGGCCTGCCCGCTCTCGTCACCCGGGCTTGGATGATGCCCGCTCCGGGGCGGTCTCTCACCCGGCCGCTGCTGTGATCAGTCGTCCTGGAGGAGCGGACGGAAGGTCTGCTTCCCGATCTGCACCGCGCGGTCCTGGCTGACGATCCGGCCGCTGACTTCGGGGTTCTCTCGCTGCCATTGCCCGGCCGTGGTGCGGCAGGTGAAGAAGTTCAGCACGTCGCAGCACACCGCGGCAGCGGGCCCGCTGCCTTCGCGGCGGCCGATGAACACGACCGCGTCCGCAGGTTCCCACAACGGGGTGCCGCCGGCGAAGGTAACGGTCACCGGCTGCCCGCTGACGGGGTCGGAGGAGGAGATCCGTACGTCCTGGCCGTCGAGCATGGCGCTGATGCCCAGGGCGTCGACGGCGCACATCGACCACGCCTCTACTCCGCTCGCCAACCGGACCCGGTGCGGGGTCTCGACCGCCGAGAACGGGTAGGCGGCCCGGATCCGCCCCTCTTCGTCGAGGGCCAGGAAGTCCTCGCGGTCCAGCTCGGCCAGTACGTCTGCGGCTGTGCGGCCGGCTGGGGCGGCTACGGGTTCGAGTGCAGCCGGCTGTGGTGCCATGCCGTGGGTGGCGAAGTGCCGCAGCACCGCCTGGTGGACGGCGCGCAGTCCGCGTTCGGCCGGAGCGCGTCGACCGCGGCGGGCCCGGCCGATCGGATCCAGCAGATCCGCCTCGCAGCACTCCAGTCCCTCGGCGGCTGGGACGGAAGTCGTGCCGGACAGCGCCTGGCACAGAGCCTGGACGCTGGGGGCCCCGTCCGCGCGGCCGTCCGCATCGCGGTAGAGCCGGCAGGACACACTCGTCGGGGCGTCGGGCACCGCGAACGGGTCGACGCCGTCGAGGAGCACCGTCGGCGAGCCTGTCATGCCCCAGCGGGCGGCTTCGGCGTCCTCGCGTACTTCGATGAGCTCCACCTCGGCGCTCTGGCTACCGAGCGCAGCAGTGATCCGCTCGCGTACGACCGGTGCGTTCGGGCAGTCGGGCACCGTCAGAATCGTGATCCGCATGTCCGCAGTCCTCCCGGTCCCTGGCCTGTCGCTCCGACCGTAGACCTTCCAGCGCGCTGGAAGGTCAAGGCGTTAGCGTGGAGGTATGCGTATCGGCGAACTGGCGGTGGCGGGAGGGCTGACCACCAAGACGATCAGGTTCTACGAGCAGGCCGGACTGCTTCCCGCGCCGCCGCGTACCTCCGGCGGCTACCGCGACTATCCGCAGCAGACACTCGCCCGGCTCGGTTTCATCCGCGATGCCCAGGCGGCGGGGCTGACCCTCGCCGAGATCCGCTCCGTGCTCACTCTGCGGGACAGCGGGCAGGCGCCGTGCGCCCGGGTCGGTGCGCTGATCGACCAGCATCTGGCGGAGATCGACCGGCGGATGGCCGAGCTGCGCGAGGCCCGCACGGAGCTTCGGGAGCTGGCCCGGCGGGCTGCGGTGACCGATCCCGAGACCTGTTCCGAGGGCGAGATCTGCACCATCCTCAGCCGGCCCTGACACGGTCCGGATCCGCGACGAGGCGGGAAGGCGTACGAAGACGACCCTGTCACAGGCAACCGACACCAACCGGTATGTGAACTCGGTGAACGTCGACGGCGAGAAGCACGACTCCCCCTGGGTGGACGGTTCGTTCACGCGCCGAGGCGGCTCGCTGTCCTTCGAGGTGAGCGCCGAGGCCCACACCCGCTGGGCGACTGACCCGAGCACTCTGCCGAACTGACTCCCGGTCAGGTCCCCCGTGCAGTGGCATCACGCTCAGCCACTGCACGGGGGCCTGACGCATGGCCGGCATGGCCCACCACTTGCGGTGGCTGCCGCATGCCGGGCGACCTTCGAGCGGAAGTGCCGCCACTCTCGGCGGACGCGGGTGGGGGTGAGGATGGCGGCCGACCCGCTCGGGCCGCGCTGCCAAGTTGGCCGGGGCCATAGGTCGCTGGGCACACCTGGCCGGGGGCAGTCGTCCCGGCCGGGTGTTTTTGCGTGTCCAGGGGGATGTCGAGACGCCGGGCGTCTGCATGGTTCGACATTCGTCGGGCCGGCGCTGGGATCGTCTCGACTTTCGACCGATGACGGAGCTGTGCCGCCGGCCATAAAGTCCGCGCGAACCTGTCATCCGGCAGAAGGGACGAACAAAGTCTCGTGCACCGTGTCGTGTCGAACCCCTCGTGTCCCCGAGCACCACCTCGGGGCTGGAAAGCGCCGGCCCCGTCCGGTCGATCCAGATTCTGGAAGCACGGCAATGAACATATTCTCGCGTTCCGTGAGCACGTGCTGGAATCTGCCTTGGACTATGGCGGCGACGGGAAGCCCAACATGATCGCGGTCGACGCCATCCGGTCGGAAGAAGCCGCATAGGGTCTCGAGCTCCCTCGTGGTCATGGACGCCAGTCCGTACTACGGCACGCTGCACCGCGGAACGAGTCGCAGCTGAAGAAGTGAGCCGAGATCTGCCTGATTTAGGAATTCACGATTCGGGTTTGCATCTCTGTAGGAGAGAGCTGTACATGTCTCATCCCCCCTCCACGCCACCATCCCTCTATAGGTCGCGTCCGCTCGCTTTGATCACGACGGTCGGACACCTCTGCGCGCTGAACGTGGCGCTCGCCCTCGCCGCAGAGGAGCTTTGATGCCAAGGATTTCACGTACCCGGCGCACCCTCAGAGGCGCGGCCGCGGTCACCGTCGCGGCCCTGACGCTCGGCGTCGGTCCGGCGCTGCCGGCGACGGCGGCGACGGCGGCGACGGCGGCGAGCCAGGCCGAAGGCACGATCGAGAATGCGGGCGCGCCCGGTGCCATCAAGGATCGGTACATCGTGATCCTGGGCAAGGGTGCCGACGCCGACTCGCGCAAGGGCAAGGCGCTGGCCGCCAAGTACGGTGCCAAGGTCAAGAAGACCTACACCACCGCGCTCAACGGCTACGCCGTCGAGCTGACGGAGAAGCAGGCCAAGCGGTTCGCCGCCGACCCGGCCGTGGAGTCGGTCGTGCAGGACGCGGTCGTCAAGGCGACCGCCACCGGCCCGACCGGCACTCAGCCGTACCCGCCCTCCTGGGGGTTGGACCGGATCGACCAGCGAGCCCTGCCGCTCGACAGCAGCTACACCTACGCGGGTACGGCGGGCAGCGGAGTCACGGCCTACATCATCGACACCGGTGTGCGCATCAGCCACGCGGACTTCGGCGGCCGCGCCAGCTACGGGTACGACGCCGTGGACGGCGACGACATCGCCGCGGACGGCGCCGGCCACGGCACGCACGTCGCCGGCACGGTCGCGGGCTCGTCGTACGGTGTGGCCAAGGCGGCCAAGATCGTCGCGGTACGCGTGCTCGACAACAACGGCGGCGGCTCCATCTCCGGCGTCGTCGCGGGCGTGGACTGGGTGACCGCCAACGCCGTCAAGCCCGCGGTGGCCAACATGAGCCTCGGTGGCGGTGCCAACACGGCGCTGGACACCGCTGTCCGCAACTCCATAGCCTCCGGCGTCACCTACGCCGTGGCGGCGGGCAACGAGAACACCAACGCCGGCACCGTGTCCCCGGCCCGCGTGACCGAGGCGATCACCGTCGGCTCGACGACGAACACGGACGCGCGCTCCAGCTTCTCCAACTATGGCAGCACGCTGGATCTCTTCGCGCCCGGATCGTCCATCACATCTACGTGGCATACCGGCGACACCGCCATCAACACCATCTCCGGCACCTCGATGGCGTCCCCGCACGTGGCCGGAGCAGCAGCGCTCTACCTCGCGGACAACCCCGCCGCCACCCCATCGCAGGTCGCAGAAGCGCTGACCTCCTCAGCCACCACCGGAGTGGTGACCAGCCCGGGCACCGGTTCCCCCAACCTGCTGATGAACGTCGAGTCGTTCCGTTCCGGGCCGCGCGGCATCGTCACGGGTGCCGTCACCGATGGCACCACTCCGCTGGCTTCGGCCAAGGTCACGGTCGGTGATCTCACGGCGACTACCGACAAGCAGGGGCATTACACCTTGATCGCGCCAGCGGGAACGTTTGACGTCAGCGCGAGCAAGTTCGGGTACGCCACCAAGACCGTTTCGGATGTCACCATCGGCGACGGTCAGACCGTGACCGAGAACTTCGCGCTGACCATGAAGCCGCGCGTGAACGTCTCCGGTGTGGTCCATGACGGTTCCGAACACGGCTGGCCGCTGTATGCGACGGTACGGGTCAAGGACGACCCGACGGCGGTCGCCTACACCGACCCCAAGACGGGCAAGTACACGCTGAGCGTGCCCGTCTCCGGTACCTACACCCTGCAGGCCGACCCGTTGTATCCGGGTTACCGGCGGGACTCTCAAGACGTGCAGGTGGGTTCAGCGGATGTGACGCATGACGTCAACGCTCCGGTCGACCAGACGACCTGCACCGCGGCCGGGTACAACCGCCACTACACCGGCACCACCGAGTCGTTCGACGGCACCACAGCGCCGTCGGGCTGGACCGTCGACGACAAGGTCGGCAAGGGCCAGACCTGGGTGTTCAACGACCCCGGCAAGCGCGGCAACCTCACCGGCGGGTCCGGCAGTTTCGCCACCCTCGACAGCGCGAAATACGGTTACGGAAACAAGCAGGACAGCTCGCTGATCAGCCCGGTCATGGACTTCAGCCAGCGAACCCACCCGATCGTGTCCTTCCGCACCGACTACCGCGCCTTCGAAGGCATGACCGGGGACGTCGATCTCAGCGTCGACGGCGGTCAGACGTGGAACACCGTCTGGCACCACACCACCGACAGCGCCCGGGGGCCGCAGACCGAGCTCGTGGAACTGCCCCAGGCCGCCGGCAAGGCCAACGTCCAGGTGAGGTTCCACTTCACCGCCGGCCTTGGGTGGTGGTGGCAGGTCGACGACGTCTTCCTCGGCGACCGCACGTGCGACCCGGCACCGGGCGGCCTGGTCGTCGGCCAGGTGACCGACAAGAACACCGGGGCCGGGATCAACGGCGCCACGGTGACGTCGGCCGACCAACCCACGGAGAAGACGACCGCGGTGGCGACGCCGAACGACCCGAACCTGGGCGACGGCTTCTACTGGATGTTCTCCTCGCTCACCGGGGAGCGCACGTTCACCGGCACGGGGAGGATCCACTACAGCGCCTACAGCGCACAGGACATGACCGTCAACGTGGCCCCGGACAAGGCAACGGACGGCACGTTCGCCCTGGCCGCGCCCCGGATCGAGGTCAGCTCGGCCCAGCTCGGCAAGACCGTCGGCTGGCAGGGCCAGGCCAGCTCCACCGTGACCTTGAAGAACACCGGAACCGCCCCGGTGACCGCCCAGATCGGTGAGTCGCAGGGCGGCTACAAGCCGGCCGCGGCGCAGCAGGGTGCTCCGCTGCACGAAGTGAAGGGAGATTACCGGCCCGGACCGTTCCGACCCGGCAAGACCACGCAGACGGTGGGGGCCAAGTCGTCGGTGACGCCGTACGCGGAGTCGTGGACGACGGTGGCCGACTACCCCATGCCGGTCATGGACAACGCCGTGGTGACCCTCGACGGCAAGGTCTACTCGCTCGCCGGACACGATGGACACACGCAGGGCTCGACCAAGGCATATGTCTACGACCCGATCGACCGGGCGTGGAGTGCCCTGCCGAACATGAAAGCCGCCCGTTTGACGGCGCAGGCAGCCGTCTACGGTGGCAAGATCTACGTCTTCGGTGGCTGGGATGCGTACAACACGGTGGCCAAGACCGAGATCTACGATCCGGTGAGCCACACCTGGTCCATCGGCGCAGACATGCCGAATCCGGTTGCCGGCGCCGGCGTGGCCGAGCTGGGCGGCAAGATCTACAACATCGGCGGATGCAGGCAGGGCTGCTACAAGACGGCTGTCCAGGTGTACGACCCGGCGTCGGACTCCTGGAGTACGGCCACGCCCTACCCCGAACCGATCAGCTTCCTCGGCTGCGGCGCCATCGCGAACAAGCTGTACTGCGCGGGCGGGTCGTCGGGCAGTACCTCCACCAAGCACGCCTACAGCTACGACCCGGCATCCGCCACATGGACTCGTGTCGCTGACCTGCCGATCGACCTGTGGGCGATGGGCTACTCGGCGGCAGACGGCAAGCTCCTCGTGTCCGGCGGCGTGACCAACGGCCTCACCACGATCACCAACCGGGGCTTCGCCTACGACCCGGGTTCCGATGCCTGGACCGCGCTGCCCAACTCCAACAACACCGTCTACCGCGGCGGCTCCGCCTGCGGCTTCTACAAGATCGGAGGTTCAGACGGCAGGACCGGAAGGTGGTCCGCGACCAAGAACTCGGAGCTGCTCCCCGGCTATTGCTCGGCCGATGTCCCCTGGCTCTCGGTGGACATGACCGAGGTGACGATCCAGCCGGGCCAGAGCGTTGACGTCAACGTGAGCCTCAACGCGAACGAGATCACCCAGCCGGGCACGTTCGCCGCGCAGCTCACGGTCAAGGCGAAGACCCCGTACGAGATCGTGCCGGTGACGGTGACGCTCACGGTGAACCCGCCCAGGACCTGGGGAAAGATCACCGGGACGGTCACCGGGGTCGGCTGCGACGGCACGTCGCGGCCACTGATCGGAGCGACCGCGCAGATCACCGTGAGGAAGGCTAGCTACACGCTGAGGACCGACCGGAACGGCAAGTACGTGTTCTGGCTCGACGTCAGCAACAACCCGCTCACGGTGACTGCGTCCAAGGACGGCTGGGAGCCGCAGACCCGATCGGTCGAGGTCTTGCCGGGTAAGGCGACCACGGCCGACTTCCCCCTCAAGGAAACCTGCAGCTGATCTGACGCTCCGTGGGGGGGGGGGGCGGGGGGGGGGCGGGGGGAGGGGGGGGGGAGTCGGCCCAGACCGGGGGTTTTTTGTGTTTCGGGGGGGCTTTTGCGGGGGAGGCCCCCCCCCCCCCCCCCCCCCCAAAAACCCCCCCCCCCCCCCCCCCCCCCCCCCCCCGCCCCCCCCCCGCCCCCCCCCCCCACGGACGCTGTGGGCAGTCGTCCCGGCCAGGTGTTTTTGCGTGTTCAGGGGGATGTCGAGCCGCCGGGCGTCTGCATGGTTCGACATTCGTCGGGCCGGCGCTGGGATCGTCTCGACTTTCGACCGATGACGGAGCTGTTCCGCCGGTCATAAAGTCCGCGCGAACCTGTCATCCGGCAGAAGGGACGAACAAAGTCTCGTGCACCGTCCGGTCGATCCAGATTCTGGAAGCACGGGAATCTGCCTCGGACTATGGCGGCGACGGAAAGACCGACATGATCTCGGCCGAAATCATTAGGAATTCACGATTCGGGTTTGCATCTCTGTAGGAGAGAGCTGTACATGTCTCATCCCCCCTCCCCGCGACCATCCCTCTATAGGTCGCGTCCGCTCGCGTTGATGCCAGTGATTTCACGTACCCGGCGCACCCTCAGAGGCGCGGCCGCGGTCACCGTCGCGGCCCTGACGCTCGGCGTCGGTCCGGCGCTGCCCGCGACGGCGGCGAGCCAGGCCGAAGGCACGATCGAGAACGCGGGCGCGCCCGGTGCCATCAAGGATCGGTACATCGTGATCCTGCGCAAGGGTGCCGACGCCGACTCGCTCAAGGGCAAGGCGCTGGCCGCCACGTACGGTGCCAAGGTCAAGAAGACCTACACCACGGCGCTCAACGGCTACGCCGTCGAGCTGACGGAGAAGCAGGCCAAGCGGTTCGCCGCCGACCCGGCCGTGGAGTCGGTCGTGCAGGACGCGGTCGTCAAGGCGACCGCCACCGGCCCGAGCGGCACTCAGCCGTACCCGCCCTCCTGGGGGTTGGACCGGATCGACCAGCGAGCCCTGCCGCTCGACAACAGCTACACCTACGCGGGTACGGCGGGCAGCGGAGTCACGGCCTACATCATCGACACCGGTGTACGCATCAGCCACGCGGACTTCGGCGGCCGCGCCATCTACGGGTACGACGCCGTGGACGGCGACAACATCGCCGCGGACGGCGCCGGCCACGGCACGCACGTCGCCGGCACGGTCGCGGGCTCGTCGTACGGTGTGGCCAAGGCGGCCAAGATCGTCGCGGTACGCGTGCTCGACAACAACGGCGGCGGCTCCATCTCCGGCGTCGTCGCGGGCGTGGACTGGGTGACGGCCAACGCCGTCAAGCCGGCGGTGGCCAACATGAGCCTCGGTGGCGGTGCCAACACGGCGCTGGACGCCGCTGTTCGCAACTCCATAGCCTCCGGGGTCACCTACGCCGTGGCGGCGGGCAACGAGAACACCAGCGCCGGCAACTCGTCCCCGGCCCGCGTGACCGAGGCCCTCACCGTCGCCTCCTCCAGCACCGTCGACGCCCGCTCCAGTTTCTCCAACTACGGCAGCGTGGTGGACATCTTCGCGCCCGGGTCATCCATCAAGTCGGCGTGGTACACCGGCGACATCGACACCAACACCATCTCCGGCACCTCGATGGCGTCCCCGCACGTGGCCGGAGCGGCAGCGCTCTACCTCGCGGACAACCCCGCCGCGACCCCATCGCAGGTGGCAGAGGCGCTGACCTCCTCGGCCACCACCGGAGTGGTGACCACCCCGGGCACCGGTTCCCCCAACCTGCTGCTGAACGTTGAGACGTTCCGTTCCGGGCCGCACGGCATCGTCACGGGTGCCGTCACCGATGGCACCGCTCCACTGGCTTCGGCCAAGGTCACCGTGGGTGACGTCACGGCGATGACGGACAAGCAGGGGCATTACACCTTGACCGCGCCAGCGGGAACGTACGACGTCAGCGTGAGCAAGTTCGGGTACGCCACCAAGACCGTTTCGGGTGTCACCATCGGCGACGGTCAGACGGTGACCGAGAACTTCGCGCTGACCGCAAAGCCGCACGTGAACGTCTCCGGTGTGGTCCATGACGGTTCCGGTCACGACTGGCCGCTGTATGCGACGGTACGGGTCAAGGACGACCCGACGGCGGTCGCCTACACCGACCCCAGGACGGGTAAGTACACGCTGAGCGTGCCCGTCTCCGACACCTACACGTTGCAAGTCGACTCGTTGTATCCGGGTTACCGGCGGGATTCTCAAGACGTGCAGGTGGGTTCGGCGGATGTGATTCATGACGTCAACGTGCCGGTCGACCAGACGACCTGCAGCGCGGCCGGGTACGGCCACCACCACGACGGCACCACCGAGTCGTTCGACGGCACCACAGCGCCGTCGGGCTGGACCGTCGACGACAAGGTCGGCAAGGGCCAGACCTGGGTGTTCAACGACCCCGGCAAGCGCGGCAACCTCACCGGCGGGTCCGGCGGTTTCGCCATCCTCGACAGCGCGAAATACGGTTTCGGAAACAAGCAGGACAGCTCGCTGATCAGCCCGGTCATGGACTTCAGCCAGCGAACCCACCCGATCGTGTCCTTCCACTCCGACTACCGCGCCGTCGCGGGCATGACCGGGGACGTCGATCTCAGCGTCGACGGCGGTCAGACGTGGAACACCGTCTGGCACCACACCAGCGACAGCGTCCGGGGGCCGCGGACCGAGCTCGTGGACCTCTCCCAGGCCGCCGGCAAGGCCAACGTCCAGGTGAGGTTCCACTTCACCTCCGGCTTCGGGTGGTGGTGGCAGGTCGACGACGTCTTCCTCGGCGACCGCACGTGCGACCCGGCACCGGGCGGCCTGGTCGTCGGTCAGGTGACCGACAAGAACACCGGGGCCGGGATCAACCGGGCTACGGTGACGTCGGCCGACCAGCCCACGAACAAGACGACCTCGGCGGCGACGCCGAACGACCCGAACCTGGGGGACGGCTTCTACTGGATGTTCTCCTCGCTCACCGGGGAGCGCACGTTCAACGCCACGGTGGGGAACTCCTACAGCGCGCAGGACATCACCGTCAACGTGGCCCCAGACCAGGCAACGGACGGTACGTTCGCCCTGCCCGCACCCCGGATCGCGGTCCCGGCCCAGGTCAGCACGACCGTCGACTGGCAGGGCCAGGGCAGCTCCACCGTGACCTTGAAGAACACCGGAACCGCCCCGGTGACCGCCCAGATCGGTAAGCAGCCGGTCGGCTACCAGCCCGCCGCGGCGGCGCAGAAGGGTGCTCCGCTGCAGGAGGTGAAGGGACACTACAGACCCCTGCGATTCCGGCCCGGCAAGACCGCGCAGTCGGCGACCGCCGAGCCCTCGGTGACGCCGTACGCGGCGCCGTGGACGACGGTGGCCGACTACCCCGTACCGGTCATGGACAACGCCGTGGCCACCCTCGGCGGCAAGGTCTACTCGGTCGGCGGAACCGACGGCACTGCTACTCACAGCAAGGGCTACGTCTACGACCCAGTCGCCCAGGCGTGGACTGCCCTGCCGAACCTGAGCATCGGCCGGGAGGGGGCGCAGGCAGCCGCCTACGGTGGCAAGCTCTACCTCTTCGGCGGCTGGGACACGTACGGGTGGCCGATCGCCAAGACCGAGATCTACGACCCAGCGACCGGCGCTTGGTCCACCGGCGCCGACAACCCGAAACCGTACGCCGGCGCCGGCGTGGCCGTACTCAACGGCAAGATCTACATCACCGGCGGCTGCGGGTACGACCACTGTAACGGGACGGCCGTGCAGGCGTACGACCCGGCGTCGGACTCCTGGAGTCCGGGCACGGCGTATCCGGAGCCGGCCTCCTGGCTCGGCTGCGGCGCCATCGCGAACAAGCTCTACTGCGCGGGCGGGGCGACCCTGGCCGGCACCATCAAGCATGCCTACAGCTACGATCCGTCGTCCCGCAACTGGACCGCCGTTGCCGACCTGCCGATCGACCTGTGGGGGATGGGCGTCTCGGCGGCGGACGGCAAGTTCCTCGTGTCCGGCGGCGTGACCGACGCCTTCACCACGATCACCAACCAGGGCTTCGCCTACGACCCGGGTTCCAATACCTGGACCGCGCTGCCCAACTCCAACAACACCGCCTACCGCGGCGGCTCCGCCTGCGGCTTCTACAAGATCGGAGGTGCCCCCGCAGGCTGGGAGGCGACCAAGAATTCCGAGCTGCTGCCCGGCTATGGCCAGTGCGCCGAAATCCCCTGGCTCTCGGTGGACAAGGCCGAGGTGACGATCCAGCCGGGCGAGAGCGTTGACCTCAACGTGAGTTTCCATGCGAACGTCGCCGAGATCACCCAGCCGGGCACGTTCACCGCGGAGCTCACGATCGCGGCGAAGACCCCGTACGGGGCGATCCCCTCGGCGCTGGTGGCGCTCACGGTGAACCCGCCCCTGACTTGGGGAAAGATCGCCGGTACGGTTACCGGGGTCAGCTGCACCGGCACGTCGGCGCCACTGACCGGAGCGACCGTGCAGATCACTTCGAAGGCGGCGAGCTACACGCTGAAGACCGACCGGAACGGCAAGTACGTGCTCTGGCTCGATGTCAGCGCCAACCCGCTCTCGTTGGTCGCGGCCAAGGACGGCTGGGCGACGCAGACCCGATCGGTCAGGATTACGAAGGGCGTGGCGACCCTGGCCGACTTCTCTCTCAAACCCGACCGCACCTGCACCTGATGTGACGCTTCGTGCGGGGCCGGGCTGGCCCCGCACACACAGGCCGGCCCCGCCACCGATCCGGTGGCGGGGCCGTCGCCCTTCCCCGCCGCCCGTCTGCAGTGGGGGGCAGCGGGGCGTCGCCTGACTGGGGTTCAGCCAGCGGGCCGGTAGCGGCCGGTGAATCGCGCGAGTTTTAGTCCGAGGTGCAGGCAGAGACGTTCGTTGCCGTCTTTGAGGTTGGCGCCTGCCAAGTGTTCAAAGCGCTGAATCCGGTAGTACAGCGACGTACGGTGCAGCTTCAGGCGTCGAGAGGTCGCGAGTGCGTTCCCGGAGAGATCAAGATAGGTCTCCACCGTCTGAAGCAGAGGCAGCGCCTCCGGATCGGTGAAAAGCCGCTCGAGCCCGGGATGAAGCACGAGATCGCCGAGGTCTTGACTGAACAGCTGCGCGAGTACCCGGTAGATACCGAGCTGGGACCATCGGGCAATCCGGCTGACGTCGGGCATGGAAGCAGCGATACGAGCGGCTTGGTCGGCCTCGAGATAGGAGTCCCGTGCCTGCGTCAACTCCGACCGTGGCTGTCCGACGCCGATCACGGATGACGACACCTGCTCGAGTCCGGACATCGCGGTCTGCAGGGCGTGGTCGAGGTGGGACGCATAACGGTCCACCGTCAGCTCGTCGACCTCCCCGTCCGTGCCGAAGAGAAGCAACCCGTCGCTGTGAGAGACAAGGTGGACGGCGTGTCTTGCGGGCAGCCTTTGGCGGGTATTGACGAGTGCATGTTCGAGAGCGAGCCGCACCTGGGCATCCGGCTCGGCATCGGGGGTGAGCACCGGCCGGGCCACCAGCACGACGACACCGAGGGAGGGGTCGAAGTGCCTGCCCTCGATGAGGGTCCGAGCCGCAGAGGACTGAACATCGCTGCCGCAGAGCAGCAGGTTCCTGATCGCCTCTGTCTCCCGGTTCTGCGCGAGTTCGCCGGCCAGCACCTCACGATGCAGCGCAAGAGCGAAGTCCTGGGCGGCGGTTTCGGCCAGCGCGATCTGCTCCGAGCTCATCGACTCGTCGGCATCGATGAGCCACAGATAGCCCAGGAGAAGGTCGTGGTGCCGGATCGGTATGCATTTCCGCGGCAGCATGCCGAGCGAGACGTTGTGGGGAATGCAGACCGGGTGTCGCGCTTTGGCCAGCTCGAACTGTCGAAGCCATGCCAACACCTCGGCAGATACGCAGCGCTGCAGAATCGAAGCATGGCGAACCGTGTCGGGCAGCTCACTGTGCCGGCTGTAGACCACCAGACGCTGTCTGCGGTCCTCGACGGTCGCGGGGCGTGACAGCTTGGTCGCCACTGAGTCAACGAGGTACTGGAGCTCCGGGTACATCTAACACCTCCGGGCGGTGCAGCCCGTGCTGGTCCGAGCACACTCGATGCCACCGGTGTGGCAACGCTTCCTACGCTTGCCAAAGCCGCCAGGACGCGGCCCGCTCGCGCGAGGCCCGTCGGCGCGTGGTTCACGGACCGGTGACCACGATCTCGCGCTTGAGGATCTTGCCGGTGGGGCCCTTGGGGAGCTCGGCGGTGAAGGTGACGATGCGGGGGTACTTGTACGCCGCCACCCGGTCCTTGACGTGGTCGCGGATCTCGCCGGCCGTGGCCTGGGCGCCGGGCCGGAGCGTGATCACCGCGGCGATCTCCTCGCCGTGGACAGGGTGCGGCACGCCGACGACGGCGGCCTCGGCGACGGCCGGGTGCTCGTACAGCACCTCCTCGACCTCACGCGGGTAGACGTTGTAGCCGCCGCGGATGATCAGGTCCTTCTTGCGGTCGACGATGAAGTAGAACCCGTCCTCGTCGACGCGGGCCAAGTCACCGCTGTGGAACCATCCGTCGCGGATCGCCTCCGTCGTGGCCTCCGGGCGGTTCCAGTAACCGGTCATCACGTTCTCACCGCGGATCGCGATCTCGCCGACCTCGCCCGCGGGCACCTGGCCGCCGTCCTCGGCGACGATCTTCATCTCGACTCCGCGGATGGGCTGTCCGATCGAGCCCGCCTTGCGTGCGCGGTCCGGGTGGTTGAAGGCTGCGACCGGTGAGGTCTCGGAGAGTCCGTATCCCTCCAGTACGGTGGCGCCGAAGCGCCGCTCGAAGCCGTGCAGCACCTCGACCGGAAGCGAGGCGCCGCCGGAGACGGCCAGGCGCAGACAGTGGGCGTCGAAGCCTTCGGGGAGCTCGGCGTGGAGCAGCGCCGCGTACATCGTCGGCACGCCGAGGAACACGGTGACCCCGTCACGGGCCACGATCTCCAGGGCGCGCTGCGGCTCGAACCGCGGCAGCAGGGTCAGTGTGGCGCCGGCGGCGACGGCGGTGTTGAGCGCGCAGGTCTGGCCGAAGGCGTGGAAGAGGGGCAGGCCGCCGAAGAGCACGTCGTCGGGTCCGACCTGGAGCAGTGTCTCGGCGGTGGTGGCGGTGTTGGTGGCCAGGTTCCGGTGCGAGAGTGCGGCCCCCTTCGGCGTCCCGGTCGTGCCCGACGTGTAGAGGATCAGGGCCGGGTCGTCGTCGGTCCGCTCGACGATGCCGGGCATCGGTTCGTGAGCCCGGAGCATGTCGTCGAACGCCGTGGGCTCGGTCACCAGGCATGCGGTTCCGGTCTCGGCGGCGGCCTTCGCCACCTCGTCCGCGAACAGGGGGAAGACCAGGGCGATGCGTGCCCCGCAGTCGCGCAGGGTGAAGGCCACCTCACGCGCCTTGAGGAGCGGGTTCATCGGCACGACCACGCCGCCGGCCCGCAGGACGCCGTAGTAGACGACCGGGAACAGCGGGACGTTGGGCATGGTCAGCGCGACACGGTCGCCGGGCCGCAGGCCGCGGTCGCGCAGGAGGGCGGCGACTCGGGCGCTCGCGTCGTCCAGCTGGGCGTAGGTGAGCGTGCTCTCGTCGTGGCGCACGGCGATGCAATCGCCCTGCGCCGCCGCGGAGTCCACCAGGAACGTGGCGAGGTTGGTCATGTCGGCAATCTCCTTGAGTTCGTCTCGGCCTGCGACGGGGCATTCCGGGGGCGGATCACATCGCGAGGGGTGACCCCGTCGCGAGCGCCGTCGGTACAGGGGCGGCCGTGTACGGCGGCTCCTCGGGAGGATGCTCCTGCCGACGGTCGGTGCCGGGGGGCCGCAGGGACAGCAGCGCGACGAGATCGGCCCCGTCGGTGTGGAAGGGCAGCGCCGCCCGGGTCTGGTAGCCGCGTGTCGCCGGATCGGCCAGGCTGCGGCCGGTGTCCCTGACGTGGCCGAGTATGTGCCCGTCCGCGTACTGCGGGACGGGACGGCCCGGTCAGATCTTCGCCCCGCCACACCGAAGGGCCCGAACAGGGCGCGCGCAGCGCCTCACCCGCGTCCGTCCTACCGGTCATGTGCGCCTCCCACCCTCACGCGTTCACCGGCCCGGGGCGGTTGGCACTGCGGACCGTGCCGGTGAACGGCGTCATGCTAGGTTGCCCACCCACGTCATGCTTGTCCTGGCGTGACGAGAGGCTTTTCTTTTCGGGACAGGCTTGGAGCGTGCAGATGAGGCCCCTGGTCCGCACCGCAGCCCTCAGCGGCTACGTCGAGCTGTGCCGCTCGCTCGGCATCGACCCGCAGGCGCTGATGAAACGCGTCGGCCTGGACACCGCCGACCTCGCGGTCCAGGACCGGTGGATCTCCGGCGCGGCCGCGGTCCAGGTGCTGGAACTGTCGGCGGCAGCTTCGGGTCACGAGGACTTCGGCGTGCTCATGGCGGAGTTCCGGCGCTTCTCCAATCTCGGCCCCATCAGTCTGGTCGTCCGCGAGGAGCCGGACGTGCGAAGCGCTCTGGGGATGTTGATCCGCCATCAGCACATGTACAACGAGATCCTGCACACCGGGCTGTCCGAGGGGGACGGACTGGCCACGTTGCAGGTCGGCCTGCGGCTCGGCGAGGTGATGGAAGCCCGGCAGGCCACGGAGCTGGCCGTCGCCGCCTACCACCGGATCCTTCGCGCGTTCCTGCACCCCCGGTGGCAGCCGCTCTCCGTCTGGTTCAGGCACCCTGCCCCGGCGGACGCCGCGACGCACCGGCGCGTGTTCGGCCCCGTCGTGGAGTTCGGCCGCGAGTTCGACGGCATCGTCTTCTACGCCGACGATCTCGCCGCGCCCAACGCGATGGCGGACCCGCTGCTCCACGAGTACGCCCGCCAGTACTTCAATGCGATCGCGGTCCCCAAGGACACCACCGTCGCGGACCGGGTGCGCGAGCTGATCGAGGTCCTGCTGCCGACCGGGCGCTGCTCGATCGAGCAGGTCGCGCGCAGCTTGGGCGTCGACCGGCGCACCGTTCACCGTCACCTGGCCACCTCGGGTGAGACGTTCTCCTCGCTCCTCAACGCCAGCCGCATGCACCTCGCGGAGCAGTTCGTCGCGAACCCGCGGCGTTCGCTGACGGAGATCTCCGACCTGCTGGGCTTCTCGTCGCTGAGCGCGTTCTCGCGCTGGTTCCGCGAGCAGTTCGGGTGCAGCCCGCGGGCATGGCGCAACGGCAGGAGCCGGCGGCAACTCCCCGGCCAGGACTGACACCACGCGCGGTACGGGCTCGGCCGGGTCGTGCCGGCTCCCTCGGCATGACTCAGGGGATGTCCCCAAATGACAAGTTATTTGTCCCAGTGAGTCAAGCAATCACAGGTGCTTGCCCCTACCTTGGCAGCACCGCGGAGACGCGGTCGGCCGCCGGAGGGGACTGTGGTACTCCCCCCGTGCACCAACGTCCCCTCCGGACCGGCCGAGCGCACCCGGGCCGCCATGCGCCCGCTGTCCCCCGGTGACCCGCATCGATCCTCGCCGGACATCTCATGCCCTCGTATCGCACGCGGCGATGCTCCCGGCGAGTGATCAACGATCGCACGAAGGAGACGGACCGTGCACTTCCACGACGACTCACTTTTCCCGGAGAACCAGGAGAAGCTGGTGATCCAGGCCGCTCCCTACGGGCCGGAGTGGCTGCCCGGGGACGCCGACGACCTGCCCCTGACGATGGACGAGCACGTCCAGGCGGCCGTCGACTGCTACAACGCCGGCGCCACCGTGCTCCACATCCACGTACGTGAGCTCGACGGCAAGGGCTCCAAGCGGATGTCCATGTTCAACGAGCTGCTTGCCCGGCTGCGGCAGGCCGTGCCGGACATGGTCCTGCAGATCGGCGGCTCGATCTCGTTCGCCCCGGAGGACGAGGGCAGCGAGGCGAAGTGGCTGAGCTACGACACCCGCCACCTGCTGGCCGACCTCACCCCCGCGCCGGACCAGGTGACGATCGCGATCAACACCAGCCAGATGAACATCGTCGAGATCATGACCGACGACGACCTGGAGGGCACCTCGATCGCGAAGCCCGAGTACTACAAGGCGTACCGCGACATGGTCGTCGAGGCGGGCCCGGATTTCTACCTGGAGCACCTCAAGCGCCTGCACGCGAACCGCATCCAGCCGCACTTCCAGCTCGCCACGCCGGCCCAGCTCGAAACCGTGGAGCGGCTCATCCGGGCCGGCATCCACACGGGTCCCCTCATCCTCAACTACGTGGCCATCGGCGGCGGTTTCGCGGGCCGTCACCCCGCCGACCTGATCGAGTTCGTCCGCCGCACCCCGGACGGCGCCGTCCTCACCATCGAGAGCTCCATGCGCGCCGTGGCGCCGATGAACGCGATCGGCATCGCGCTCGGCGTGCACGTGCGCGTGGGCAACGAGGACAACCTGTGGCGACGCAAGGGCGAGCGCATGACCACCGTCGAACAGGTCGAGCAGATGGTGCAGGTCTCCGAGGCGCTCGGCCGCGACATCGCGACCGGCGCCGAGGCGAAGAAGATCTACAAGCTCGGCGAGTACTACTCCGGTGCCGACGAGACGCTGGCCCGCCTCGGCATGGTGCCGAACCGCCGACCCGGTCAGCGCGGCTTCATGCTGCGCGACGTCTGACCGCGGCACGGGGCGGCACCCCGCCGTCGCGCACCCACGCGACCCCACAGGGCCGCCGGGGCGACACCCCTCCCGGCTCCGGCGGCCCACTTTCTCTCCCCCTCACCTCCCACGAACAACGGAGCACGTTCATGGCTCACGCCATTCGCTTCAAGGAGACCGGCGGTCCCGACGTCCTGCGCTGGGAAGAGGTCGTCGTCGGCGACCCCGACCCGGGCGAGGTACGGATCCGGCACGCGGCCGTCGGACTCAACTTCGCCGACACCTACTTCCGTAGCGGCCTGTATCCCGCACCGCTGCCCGCCGGACTGGGCGTCGAGGCCGCGGGTGTCGTCGAGGCGGTGGGCGAGGGCGTCACCCATGTCACCGAGGGCGACCGGGTCACGTACACGGGAAGCCCGCTCGGCGCCTACAGCACGGAGCGGGTCATGCCCGCCGACTCGCTGATCCGGCTGCCGGACACCATCGGCTTCGAGACCGCCGCCGCGATGACGATGCGCGGCCTCACCTCCGCGTATCTGCTGCGCAGGATCCACCCGCTGAAGGCCGGCGACACGATCCTGCTGACCGCGGCGGCGGGCGGCGTCGGCCTCATCGTCTGCCAGTGGGCCAAGCTGCTCGGGCTGACCGTCATCGGCACCGTCTCCACCGAGGAGAAGGCCGAGCTCGCCCGCGCCCACGGCTGCGACCACGTCATCCACTACCAGCGCGAGAACGTGGCCGAGCGGGTGCGCGAACTGACCGACGGCGCCGGGGTCCCGGTCGCCTTCGACAGCGTCGGCAGGACCACCTACGCCGCCTCGCTCGCCTCGCTCCGGCGCCGCGGTCTGCTGGTCTGCTTCGGTACGGCCTCCGGCCCGGTCCCGCCCATCGACGCCATGCAACTGGCCGTCAACGGCTCCCTGTTCGTCACCCGTCCCGCGCTCGCCGACTACATCGCGGACCCCGCCGAGCGGGCCGAGCTGGCGGGCGAGCTCTTCGACCACGTCGCCTCCGGCCGCATCGCCATCGAGGTCAACCAGCGCTACGCGCTCGAGGACGCCGTACAGGCGCACCACGAGCTGGAGGCGGGACGGACCACGGGATCGTCCGTCTTCGTCCTCTGAGCGAGCCGAGCACAACGCCCCTGTCCAGGAGGAAGAACCATGGAAAAGACTCTCGGCCCGGCGCAGGGCACGCCCGCGCTCGTGCGCCCGCGCTCCCGCGGCTCGATCAAGGTCGAACCCCTGACCTGCACCATCGGCGCCGAACTCTCCGGTGTGAACCTCGGCGACGCCTCGCGCGACGACGACCTGTTCACCGAGATCAGGGCCCTGCTCCTGATGTACAAGGTGCTGTTCCTGCGGGACCAGGACATCACCCGCACCGAACACGTGGCCTTCGCCGAACGCTTCGGCCCGTTGGAGGACCACCCGGTGGCCGGCAGCGACCCCGACCACCCCGGCCTGGTCCGTATCTACAAGGACCTGGACAGCCCGGCGGAGCACTACGAGAACGCACTGCACACCGACGGCACCTGGCGCGAGAACCCGTCCATGGGCGCCGTGCTGCGCTGCGTCGAGTCGCCCCCGGTGGGCGGCGACACGATCTGGGTCAACATGGCCGAGGCCCACCGCCGCCTCCCGGAGCACATCAAGACCCAGATCCAGGACCTGCGCGCCCGGCACAGCATCGAGGCCACCTTCGGCGCCGTCATGCCGCAGGAGAAGCGTCACGCGCTCAAGGCGCAGTTCCCCGACGCGGAGCATCCGGTGGTGCGCACCCACCCCGAGACCGGCGAACAGATCCTCTTCGTCAACGCCTTCACGATGCACTTCGTCAACTACCACACCCCCGAGAACGTGCGCTTCGGGCTGGACTACGCCCCCGGGGCGGGCCTCCTGCTGAACTACCTGATCAGCCAGGCCGCGGTCCCCGAGTACCAGGTGCGCTGGCGCTGGACACCGAACAGCGTCGCCATCTGGGACAACCGCTCCACCCAGCACTACGCCGTCCAGGACTACTGGCCCGCCGTCCGCCGGATGGAGCGCGCCGGGATCATCGGCGACAGACCGTTCTGACCCTTCCTTTCCGTCAAGAGCAGTTGAGGTGATGACAATGGGGCTTCTCACCACTGCGGCACCCGCCCCGGGCAGAACCGGTTCCGGTTCCTCGGAGTGGCCCGTGTCCCGGCGCTACGCCTGGGTCGTCTTTGCACTGAGTTTCGGACTCCTGCTCTCGGACTACATGTCCCGGCAGGTCCTCAACGCCGTCTTCCCGATGCTGAAGGCCGACTGGCTGCTCTCGGACGCCCGACTGGGCTCCCTCAGCGGCATCGTGGCGCTGATGGTCGGTCTGCTCACCTTCCCCCTCTCGCTGCTGGCCGACCGATGGGGCAGGGTGAAGTCCCTGGTCCTCGCGGCGACCATGTGGAGCCTGGCGACGCTCGGCTGCGCGGTGGCGGCGAGCTACGGCCAGATGTTCATCGGCCGGCTCTTCGTCGGCATCGGTGAAGCCGCTTACGGCAGTGTCGGCATCGCCGTGGTCCTCAGCGTCTTCCCGGTCGCCCTGCGGGCCACCCTGTCCGGCGCCTTCATCGCCGGCGGGGCCTTCGGCTCGGTCCTGGGCATATCCATCGGCGGCGCCGTGGCCCAGGCATACGGCTGGCGCTGGGCGTTCGGCGTGATGGGCGTCTTCGGCCTGGTGCTCGCGGGCGTCTACGCCGTCGTGGTCACGGAGAAGCGGCTGGCACCGAGGCAGGATCCGGCCGAGGGCGAGGCCGGCACCGACGCGCCTGCCCGTCTCCGCGCGCTCCTCCCGCGGCTGTTCTCCTCCGTCTCGGTGATCAGCGCCTACATAGGCAGCGGTCTGCAACTGTTCATCGCGGGCGCCCTGATCGCCTGGCTGCCCAGCTACTTCAACCGCTACTACGACATGCCCACCGCGAAGGCCGGCGCGACCGCGGGGCTCTTCGCCCTGGTGATCGGAATCGGCATGATCGCCGGCGGAATCGCCTCGGACCGGATCAGCCGGCGCGCCCCGATCCGCAAGTGGGCCGTCGCCATCAGCTGCAGCGTGGGCTCCCTCGTCCTGCTGACGACCGCGTTCCGCCTGCCGGCAGGCCCGATGCAGCTGCTGGTGCTGGCGCTCGGAGCCCTGCTGTGCGCCGGAACGGCCGGGCCGGCGGCCGCCATGGTGGCGAACCTGACCCCCGCGGCCATCGCCGCGACGGCGTTCGCCACGCTCACCCTGGCCAACAGCCTGCTCGGACTGGCCCCCGGCCCCGCGGTCACGGGGATGCTCGCGGACCGGCTCGGTCTGCTCGGCGCGCTCCAGCTCGTCCCGCTCGTGGCGATCGCGGCCACAGCGGCCTTCCTGATCGGCCGCCGCGCCTACGACCGAGATCTACGCCGGCTGACCGAGCTCGCCGCGGTGACGGAGCCGACGGAATCGGAGGTGTCCTCATGAGCCGTACCACCGAGCCGGTGGTCGTGATCGTCCCTGGCCTGCGCGACCACGTCGAGGAGCACTGGCAGACCCTGCTGGCGAACCGGCTCACCAAGGCCGGGCGCACGGTCCGCACCGTTCCCCCACTCACGCAGGACCAGCTCAGCTGCGAGGCCCGCGTGGCCGCACTGGACAAGGTGATAGCCGAGATCGCGGCGCCCGTGGTGCTGGTCGCGCACAGCGCCGGTGTGATCATCACGGTCCACTGGTCCCAGTGGCACGAGGCCCAGGTGCGCGGGGCGCTGCTCGTGACGCCGCCGGACTTCGAGCAACCGTTGCCGGCGGGCTACCCCACCCCCGAGGTGCTCGATGAGAACGGCTGGACACCGGTGCCCCGCTCGCCGCTGCCCTTCCCCAGCATCGTCGCGGCCAGCTCCAACGACCCCCTGGGCACCATCGAGCGCGTCACCGAGCTGGCCCGGAACTGGGGCGGCCGCCTCGTGGAACTCGGCGAGGTCGGCCACCTCAACCCAGCCTCGGGCCACGGCTCGTGGCCACGCGCGGAAGAACTGCTCCGCGAGCTCGAACAAGGCTGATCCCCTGTGCGACCCCCGCGAAAGGCAACGATGAACACCGGCACCGACCTGCTGTGGTCACCCGGTCGCCGCGAGTTGGAGGACTCCAACGTCGCGTGCTTCATGGAATGGCTGAGCGAGGTGCGGGGGCTGCACTTCTCCGACTACGCCGAGCTGTGGCGGTGGAGCTCCACTACCTGCCCGGCTTCTGGTCGGCGATATGGGAGTTCTACGGACTGACGCGGTCACCCGGTACGACGAGGTGCTCAGCGATGCGTCAATGCCGGGCGCGTCTGGTTTCCCGGGGGAACCCGGCAATATGCGGAACACCGCAGGTGACCCGCCAGTCCGGGGACGGACCACGTGTTCTCGTGGGCCGCGTGCGGGCACCCATCGTTGACCGAGCAGTACGACCCACGACGGAACTGCGCAGCGAGGGCCGACTGTTCGCAGACCGGCTCCGGTCGAACGGCGGATCGGTAACGCCCGGGAAACGTCGTCTCGGTTCGAATGGCCGCGGCGGGTCACCGTGGCCCGCCGCGGCCATCAAGTCCGCATCGTGATCGCGAGGTTTCGCCGTGCGTTCAGCCAGTCGTCCACAAATGTCGCGAAGGTCCCTGCTCGCTGCCGGTACCGCCTTGGGGCTGTCCTGTCTGGCGTCGGTGCCTGCGGCTGCCGTGCCGAAGCTCCGGGACCCGGCCGGCGGGCACCTTGTGCTTGATTACCGACCCAGTCAGCCCACCGGCTGGCCGGAGACGCCGGGCAAACCGATCGGGACTCTGGGCGGGCACATCGCCTCCAAGGACTTCACCTTCAACGGTGTCCCGCACCGCGTCGGCCTCCTCCTCTCCGGGCAGGACGCGGCCTCCACCGATCCCCTCTACGAGGCCGTTCCCTCGGACCCGGCCGTTGCGTTCGAGCAGACCCTCGCCGCTGCGTTCGGCGCGCACTACGCGTTCCGCTACGTGGGCGGCCTCCGGGGGCAGAGGGAGTTCCGCGTCCAGTCGTACAGCGTCTTCGCCACGGAGGCGACCGAGGGGCAGCCGGGCACCACGTTCGGGGGCGGGCTGTACGTCGTGTACGACCCCGACACGCGCGCCGGCGATCCGGGCATCCACGAGACCCTGCGCTGGATCCAGGTGGTCCGTCAGTCGGGGACCGTTGAGAACCGGCACGAGGTCGACAACATCGGCAGGGCGAACCCCTTCTACATGGACGGCGGGCTGACCTCGATCCATGGCACCGCGGTCTGCAACTTCCACGACACCTCGCAGATCTCGTTCGATGGCACGGTGGACCTCGACGAGGAGTTCCTGGCCGAGACCTTCCTGACGCACGACACCGGGACCAAGGACCGGTCGGGGCGGGGCATCGTGCACGTTCTCGGCGGGATCAGGTGGGGATGGCGGGTGCGCCGGGTGGAGTGACCGCCCCCGCACCGCCTCCGGCCTGCCGCTTCGCTCCACGCGAGGCGGCAGGCCGCTTTGGCTGGTCCATGGCCGGTCAGGGGGCGGCCAGGGCCTCCGTGGGCGAGAGCCGGGAGGCGCGGACGGCCGGGTAGAGGCCGGCCAGGCTGCCGATGGCGAGGGTGGCAGCGATACAGCCGAGGACCGCCCACGGGGGTATCACCGCGGGCCAGTCCTGGGAGAGGGCGTACCCGATGGTTACGACAGCCCCCAGAAGTGCGCCGCTCGCCCCACCCAGCGCGGACAGCAGCAGGGATTCGGCGAGGAACTGGCTGCGGATGTGTCCCCGGGTGGCGCCCAGGGAGCGACGCAGGCCGATCTCGGCGCGGCGCTCCAGGACCGAGATGACCATCGTGTTGGCCACGCCGACGCCGCCGACGAGCAGAGCCACCGCGCCAAGGCCGAGGAGAAGGCCGGTGAAAGCCTTGCTCGCGGCCTGTTTGGCGACCAGGGCGTCGGAAGGCCGGGAGACCTTGACCTCGTTCGGCGCCTGGGGGTTGGCGGTGGCGCCGAGGACGGACCTCACCGCTTCCACGTCGGCGTCCGTGCTGCGCACGTAGACGCGGGTGGGCCGGCCGTCGAAGCCCAGCACGGTCTCGGCGGCCTGCCAGCCCACGAGGGCCGCGGAGTCCAACTCCGGGGCGAGGGGGACCGGTTCGAGGACCCCGATGACGGTGAACCACCGCCCCCCGATCAGTACGCGGGTGTCCGGGCGGGCGGCGCCGACGCCCAGCCGCTCGGCGGCTTCGGTTCCGAGCACGGTCGATGGATACCTGCCGGTCGCCGCGTTGAGCCAGGTGCCACTGCGCAGCCCGGCCCCGGTGGCGGCGGGGAGGCTCGTCCGTACCGCGTACGTGGTGATGCCGCCGTTCTCGGTCTCGGGGATCTTCTCGGTGCGGAAGACGTCGGCATCGGGGAGCTTGCCGATGGCCGATGTGGAGGTCACCGGCCGGATGCGCGAGATCATCCCTTCCGCCGTGGTCGGGAGTCGGGCCGTGCCACCGGTCAGGGTGTCGCCCGGGGCCACGGTGAGCAGGTTGGTCCCGAGCATGGCCAGGGTGCGGTCGAGCTCGGCACGGGAGGACGAGGAGACCCCGACCACGGCGACCATCGCGGCGATGCCGATGGCGATCCCCAGGGCGGAGAGCACGGCGCGCGTCGGGCGGGTCCGCAGGCCCACGGCGCCGACCCTGACCACGTCGCCGGTCCTCATCCGGGCCGGCCGCAGGACGTCGGAGGTCATCGACTCACCTCCATTACCGGGGCCTCTTTCGGCGCTTCCTGTCGGCACACGTCGTCGATGACGCGGCCGTCGCGCATACGCACCTGGCGGGGCAAGGACGCGGCGAGCTCCCGGTCGTGGGTGATGATCACGACGGTGGTGCCGGAGGAGTGGAGTTCGCGCAGGAGCCGCATCACCGTCCGCCCGGACACCGAGTCCAGTGCGCCGGTCGGTTCGTCGGCGAGCAGCAGCGCCGGGTCGCCGGCCACCGCGCGGGCGATGGCGACGCGCTGGCGCTCGCCGCCCGACAGCTCGTGCGGGTGGTGGTCCATGCGGTGGCCGAGGCCCACGCGTTCGAGCACCTTCGCCGCGCGACGCCTGCGCTCCGCCGGCCGAAGACCGCGGTAGAGGAGTCCGTCGGCCACGTTGTCCAGGGCCGATGTGCCGACGGAGAGGTGGAACTGCTGGAAGACGAACCCGATCCGGGAGGCGCGCAGGGCAGACAGCTCCGTGTCGGACAGTGCTCCGACGTCGTGGCCGGCGACGTGTACGCGACCGGTGGTGGGGCGGTCCAGGGTGCCGAGCAGGTTCAGCATCGTCGACTTGCCGGAGCCGGAGGGGCCGACGACGGCGGCGAGCTCACCGGGGCCGATGGTCAGGGAGACCCCGTCGAGGGCGGTCACTGCGCCGGGGTAGGTCTTGCTCACATTCATGAGGGTGATCACTTGGGCATCCCCACCGTGGCGCCCTGGGAGATGCCGCTGCCGGAGATCTCGACCCGGCCGTCGGCGAACAGCCCGGTGGTGACGGGGACGTACGTCGAGGTCGTCCCCCGCACCAGTTCCACCCCGAAGCCGCCCTCGGCGAGGGCGAGCAGGGCGGCGACGGGCACGGTGAGGACATCCTTGCGGGTGTCCGCGGTGAAGGTCACGTGGACGCCGGCCTCGTCGTACGACTGGACGGCCTCGCGGGCCCGGGCGTCCGTCAGCCCGACAACCACCTTGATCTTCGTCTCCGCCTCCTTCTGCCCCTCGGCGGGCTTGGACACGGTGGAGAGCTCGACGATCGTGCCCTGGACCGCGACGCCGTCCGGGAGCGTGACCTGGACGGTGGTGCCCTGCTTGGCCAACCGCTGGTCAGAGACGTCCAGCTCCGCCGTGACGGCCTTGGCCGTGCCGGTGTACGAGAGCAGCTTCTGGCCCGGTGCTGTCTGGTCCCCCGGCTCCCCCTCCAGGCCCGTGACACGCATCGCACCGGCGGTGAAGACGACGCGGCCGAGCTCCACGGTCCCGGTCTTCTTCAGGCCGAGGTCGCCCTGCCACCTCCGTACGGCTTTCGCCGTGGCGTCGGTGTACTCCTCGTCGGGCGTGAACCCGGTGTAGCCGAGCGCGGCGAGGTTCTCCTCCAGTTGCCTGACGTCGGGTCCCTCGGAGCCCTTCGCCAAGGCGCGGTAGGCCGGGAGCGATCCGTACAGCACCACGACGGGCTGGTTGTCCACCGTGTACAGGGCCTCGCCGCGGGTGATCTCCGTGCCCGGCCTGGGCAGTCGGGTGAGCGTGCCGGGAAGTCGGCCGACCGTGGTCCGTTCCGTACCGTGACCGAGCCGGCCGTCGGCGCTCCTGGTGTCCTTGAGCGTCTGCCGGAGCACTTCGGCCGTCGCCGGGGGCAGCCCGTTCGCCGCTTTTCCTCCGGCCGTGCCGCTGCCGTTCTGGGTGAGGACGACCGCCGTGCCCGCGCCGACCGCGGCCAGGGCGAGGACGGCGGCCGTCATCTTCGTGGCGCGTCGCGTACGGTGTCGCCTACGGCCGCCCTGGGGCGGCGGGTCCGTCTGCTGCTCGCCGAAGGGCTCATCGGAGTGCGCGACCGTCACTGGGCGCTCCCCGCCTGCTCGCGCTCGCCCTGGGCGCCGCCGCACTTCTTCCAGGCGTTCTCGAAGTCGGGGTCCTCGGCCTGTGCGGGGCCGATGTCGATGCCCTGGCCCTCCTTGGGATCGGCGAAGTCCGCCACACCGTTCTCGCGCATGCACCGCGCGAGGTCGAGCATGGCCTTGCGGTCCTCGGAGTCGTTCTGGTCCGCCGGTGCCGGCGGCGCGACCGAGCGGCACGCCTCGATGGCCTTGTCGGCCTTGTCCCTGTTCGAGCCGTCGATGGAGAGCCCGATGCCCTGACCGGGCTTGGGGTCCGCCAGGTCCAGGCCCTGCTGCCGCAGGCACCGCGCGTACCTCACGTTCATCTCGTCCCGGCTCAGGCCGGGAGCGGCGCTGCTCGTCGCGCTGTTGGTGCCGCCGTTCGCGGAGGCCACCCCGGCGCCGTCGGCCCCGGAGCCGCATGCGGTGAGTGTCAGGGCCAGGGCGGCCATAGGCAGGACCGCGAGCAGGGCGGGGGTTCGTGTACGGGGCATGTGAGGCGTCTCCTTGCCGATGGGCCGGCGGGGTGCCGGCCGACGGAAGGGATGCAACTCCCGGTGCCGTTGCCTCACTGTTTCCCCGTCGGGACCGGCGACTTCGAAGACGCCGTAGACGACCCTTTACGGGAAGGAAACGGCCCCTTGGACGACGATGACCATGAGAAGCCACAGCCCGCTGGACGGGCGGGGCCGTGACGGAAGGACGACAACGGATGAGGCTCCTGGTGGCGGAGGACGAGCGGCTGCTCGCCGACGCGATCGCGGAATGGCTCCGGCAGGAGACCCACGCGGTCGACGTCGCGTACGACGGCGCCGCGGCACTGGAGCGGGCCGGCGTCAACGACTACGACGTCATCATCCTGGACCGGGACCTTCCTCTGCTGCACGGAGACGACGTGTGCGCTCACCTCGTCGCGTCCGGCAGCCAGGCACGGCTGCTGATGCTGACCGCGGCCGGCGAGGTCACGGACCGCGTCGCCGGGCTCTCCCTCGGCGCCGACGACTATCTCACCAAGCCCTTCGCCTTCCCCGAGCTCGCCGCCCGGGTCCTCGCACTCGGCCGGCGCTCCCGCCCCGCCGCGCCACCCGTGCTCCGCCGCCGCGGCATCACACTGGACCCGGCGCGGCGTGAGGTGTTCCGGGACAGCCGCTACGTACCGCTGGCGAAGAAGGAGTTCGCCGTCCTGACCGAGCTGCTGCGCGCCGACGGTGCGGCCGTCCTCACCGAACACCTGCTGGAGAAGGCGTGGGACGAGCACACCGACCCCTTCACCGGGGCGGTCCGCCTCACCGTGCTCAAGCTCCGCCGCAAACTCGGCGACCCGCCGGTCATCGAGACCATCACGGGCGTGGGGTACCGGATCCCATGAAGAAACGCCGTATCGCCCCACGCGCCCGGCTCACCCCACGCGCCCGGCTCACCCTGCGCGCCCGGCTCACCCTGGTCTACGGAGGGTTGTTCTTCGCCGCGGGCATCGTCCTGCTCGGCGTCACCTACGTCCTGTTCGCCCAGCAGCTCGACCGTGGCGGGAACCTCAGCGTCCATTCCGACTCCAGCGGTGCCTCGGCCTCCTCCCGGCAGGCCATTCCTTCGGACAGCCTCAACTGGGTGGCCGACGAGCAGAAGAGACTGCACGACGCCGCCACCGCCTCGCTCATCACCCAGGGCAGCATCGCGCTGACCCTGGTCGGCGGCGTCGCCGCGGGCTTCGGCTGGCTCATCGCCGGCCGGGTCCTGGCCCCGCTGCACCGGGTCACCGACACCGCCCGCCGCATCGCGACCGCACGGGCCGCTGACCGCGGTCTGCAGGAGCGCATCGCGCTCGACGGCCGCGACGACGAGGTGAAGGACCTCGCCGATAGCTTCGACCTCATGGTCGAACGGCTCGACCGCTCCTTCGACGGCCAGCGCCGTTTCGTCGCCAACGCCTCCCACGAACTTCGCACCCCGCTGACCGTGGGCCGCGCGCTCGTCGAACTGGCCATGCACCGCAGGACCGCCTCCCCTGACATGAAACGGCTCGGTGAGGACCTCCTCGAGATCAACGACCGGCACGAGCGGCTCATCAGCGGACTGCTGCTGCTGGCCGGGGCCGAGAACCACGTCCCCGAGCGGCAGAGCGTCGACCTCGCGGACGTGGTCACCCATGTGACGGCCCAGAGGGCTGCCGAGGCCGACAAGGCCGGGATCACCCTGCATGAAGAAGCCGGCCCGGCGCCCACCACCGGAGACGCTCTGCTTCTCGAACGGGTCGTCCAGAACCTCGTGGAGAACGGCATCCGCCACAACACCGGCGACGGCGGGTGGGTACGAGTCACGAGCCGCACCCTTGAGGACGGCCGGGCCGAGATCGAAGTGAGCAACACCGGCCCCGAGGTACCGCCCTACGAGGTCCCTACCCTGTTCGAGCCGTTCCGCCGCCTCGGCACCGAGCGCCTCGTCACCGCCAAGGGCGCCGGCCTCGGCCTGTCGATCGTCCGCTCGGTCGCCCGCGCCCACGGCGGCGAGGTCACCGCCTTCCCCCGTCCCGACGGCGGCCTGACGGTCACCGTGACCCTGCTCCACGAGAGAAGGCATCCTCCGCAAGGCTGACCAAGCGCACTCGCCGACGCGTTCCATCGTTCACCCGCTCCTGGCCTCGGAGGGCCGGGGCCCCGCGGCGCGGCGGAGCCGGTTGGCGATCGCGAGTCCCAGCCCCTCCTCCGCCGGCAAGGACGCGATGATGAGGTCGCAGCCCCGCTGGTCGAGTTCGCGCAGGAACCCGTACAGCCCGCGTGCGTAGGCGGCCGGCGAACCGGGGACCGCCACCACGGCGTGCGCCTTCACCGTAGCGTCGGCGAAGGAGGCAGGCAGAAACACGCCCACGTTGTGCCCCAGCTCCTGCGCCATCTCGGCCTCGGAGACGATCTTCTGCCCGAACGCCGTGACGACAGGAAGCCGATCCGAAGCTGGGGCACCCACCCGCCACACCATGGCCGGTGTCGCACCAGCGCGGCATCTCCTGCCATCGGGGCGGGACTACAGGACGCACTCGGCCCGAACTGACGGCCATTCAGATCGAGCGTCAAGCGAGCGTCACGACTGCGGGATGCCCAGCCGCCTTGTCACCGACAGCTCGCACGGCCACGCCCGAAAGCCCAGGTCAACGACCATCGCCCGGCTTCACCCGTGGGCATTCCGGAAACAGGTGAAGGTGCACCCCCGATGAGCCTCCCTCTCCACAAAACGTCAGACGCCCTTGGCTGCTGGCTCAAGGATGGCCACGCACTCCACATGGTGCGTCATCGGGAACAGGTCGAACGCCCGGAGCGTCCGGACCCGGTAGCCGCCCTCCCTGAAGTACGCGATGTCGCGGGCCAGGGCCGCCGGGTCGCAGGCCACGTAGGCGATCCTTCGGGCACCCAGGCCCGCGAGGTGCTTGACCGTCTGCTTGCCTGCGCCTGCGCGGGGCGGGTCCAGGACGATCAGGTCCACCTCGGTGATCCGGGTGCGCGGGAGGACCGTTTCGACCTTGCCCTGTTCGATGCGGACGCGCTCGTAGTCCTGGAGGTTGTGGCGGGCGTCCTCGACCGCGCGCTTGCCGGACTCGATGCCCAGGACCGCGCCCTGGTCGCCCACGCGGTCGGCGATCGCGCCCGCGAAGAGGCCGACGCCGCAGTAGAGGTCCAGGGCCGTGTCGCCCTTGCGGGGCATCAGGCCCTGCATCACGGCGAGGACCAGCGTCTGCGCGGCCTTCGGGTGGACCTGCCAGAAGCCGCCGTTGCCGACGCGGTACGTGCGGTCGTCGGCGCGCTCGCGGACGAAGGGGCGGCCGTGGACGCGGTGGACGCCGCCGTCCTTCTCGTCCACGCGGAGTACCGAGACCGGCTTGTCGAGCTCGACGAGGGGGAGGCGGGCGCCCGGTCGCGGGGTCAGGATCACCTGGCGGTCGCCCGAGCCCGAGGCCGCGATCGCCTCGATCGAGGCCATGCCCTCCCAGGTGCGCTTCTCGATGCCGAGTTCCGTGACACCCGGCGCCGCGATCATGCAGTGGTCGATCACCTCGACCTCGTGCGAGCGGTGGCGCCGCAGGCCCGCGTGGCCCTCGGCATCCACCGCGTACTGGACACGGGTGCGCCACTGCGGGACCTCGCCCGCCGGCAGCTTGTCGCCCTCGGCCGGCATCACGGTGCCGTCCCAGCCGGCCTCCTCGGGGGTGAGCCCGGCCAGGCGCTGGAGCTGTTCGGCGATGACCTCGCCCTTGAGGCGGCGCTGGGCGCCCGGCTTGGCGTGCTGCCAGTCGCAGCCGCCGCACTTGCCCGGGCCCGCGAACGGGCAGGGGGCTTCCACCCGGTCCTTGGAGGCCTCGAGGATCGTCACCGCGTCCGCGCGCAGGAAGCGGGACGTCTCCTCGCCCTCCGTCACCCTGGCCACCACGCGCTCGCCCGGCAGCGCGTGCCGGACGAAGAGGACCCGGCCGCCCTCCGTACGCGCGATGCAGTGGCCGCCGTGGGCCACGGGGCCGACCTCGACCTCGTACTCTTCCCCGACCAACGAAGGAACAGGTGCGTTCTGCATGACGGGGTGACTCCAGAAAAAGAGAGAGGTGGGCTGCCGCTTGCGGCAGCAGCCCACCAGTCTACGTGTCCTTTCCGGCCGGTTCCTTCGTGCGCTTCTCGACCGGACCGCGGCGCACCGATCCCGGCGCGTTCCACTCCTGGCGCTTCCTGGCCCGCACCTTGGCGGCCTCGGAGGATCGGAGCTGGTACGGGACCGAGGTGACCATCACGCCCGGGGTGAAGAGCAGGCGGCCCTTGAGCCGCAGGGCGCTCTGGTTGTGCAGCAGATGCTCGTACCAGTGGCCGACGACGTACTCCGGGATGTAGACGGAGACGGCGTCCCGCGGGCTCTCGCGGCGGATGTTCTTCACGTAGTCGATGACCGGCCGGGTGATCTCGCGGTACGGGGAGTCGAGGATCTTGAGCGGGACGTTGATGCCGCGCCGCTCCCACTCCTCCTTGAGCGCCTTGGTCTCGGCCGGGTCGACGTTGACGCTCAGCGCCTCCAGCTCGTGGGCGTGCAGCAGCTTGGCGTACGCGAGGGCGCGCAGCGTCGGCTTGTGCAGCTTGGAGACGAGGACGACGGAGCGGACGCGCGAGGGGCGCACGTACTCGTCGGGACGCTCCTCGGCGGCGGCGATCTCGTCCGCGACCGAGTCGTAGTGGCGGCGGATCGCGGTCATCGTCCCGTAGAAGATCACCATGCCGAGCAGCGCGACCCAGGCGCCGTGCGTGAACTTGGTGGCGAGGACGACGACCAGGACCAGGCCGGTGAAGAACGCGCCGAAGGTGTTGATCGCGCGGGAGCGGATCATGTGGCGGCGCTTGGCCGGGTCCCTCTCGGTCTTCAGGTGCCGGTTCCAGTGCCGGACCATGCCGGTCTGGCTGAGCGTGAAGGAGACGAAGACGCCGACGATGTACAGCTGGATCAGCTTCGTCGAGTCGGCCCCGTAGACCCACACGAGCAGCATGGCGGCGCCCGCGAGGAGCACGATGCCGTTGGAGAAGGTGAGCCGGTCGCCGCGGGTGTGCAGCTGGCGCGGCAGGTACCGGTCCTGGGCGAGGATCGAGCCGAGGAGCGGGAAGCCGTTGTACGCCGTGTTGGCGGCCAGGAAGAGGACGAGCGCCGTGGCCGCGGCGAGCAGGACGAAGAAGAACGTTCCGTCGCCGAAGACGGCGGCGGCGACCTGGGAGATGACCGGGTCCTGGACGTAGCCCTCGCCGACCGGCTGCCCGTTGTTCAGCAGGTCGTGGGCGGGGTTCTCGGCCATCCGTACGTCGGTGGCCATGGCCAGGCCGATGATGCCGCAGAACATGGTGACGGCCAGGCCGCCCATGAGGAGCAGCGTGGTGGCGGCGTTCTTCGACTTCGGCTTGCGGAAGGCGGGGACGCCGTTGGAGATCGCCTCGACGCCGGTGAGGGCGGCACAGCCGGAGGAGAAGGCGCGGAGCAGCAGGAAGAGCAGCGCGAAGCCGGCCAGCCCCTCCTGCTCGGCCTTGATCTCGAAGTCGGCGGTCGGCGCCTTCATGGTCTCGTCGAGGACGATCCCCTGGTACGCGCCCCAGGCGATCATGATGAAGACGCCGGCGACGAAGACGTATGTCGGGATGGCGAAGAGGCTGCCCGACTCCTTCACCCCGCGCAGGTTCATCAGCGTGAGGAGCAGGATGACGGCGACCGCGCAGAGAACCTTGTTCTCGACGACGAACGGGACGGCCGAGCCCAGGTTCTCGATTCCCGAGGAGATCGAGACGGCGACGGTCAGGACGTAGTCGACGAGCAGGGCGCTGGCGACGGTCAGTCCGGCCTTCGGGCCGAGGTTGGTGTTGGCGACCTCGTAGTCGCCGCCGCCGCTCGGGTAGGCGTGGACGTTCTGCCGGTAGGAGGCGACGACCGTGAACATCAGGATGACGACGGCGAGCGCGATCCACGGGCTGAAGTGGTATGCCGACAGACCCGCGATCGACAGGACGAGCAGCACCTCGCCGGGTGCGTACGCCACCGAGGACAGCGGGTCGGAGGCGAAGACGGGAAGGGCGATGCGCTTCGGGAGGAGGGTCTCGCCGAGCTTGTCGCTCCGCAGAGCCCGTCCGATCAAGATCCGTTTGGGCAGGTCGGTCAGTTTGGGCACGGAGAGGATCGTAAGCGTTCGAAAAGCGCCATGCTCACCGCGACCCCCAATCCGCACGGAATCTCCGTGGCTGCCACCTCGGATGAGGTCCCGCCCAGGGTTGCCGCATAAGCTCGGATCGGGCAGCACGGCAGGGCGCTGTCCGCCATGGCCCGGGCCAGTCGGGTGAGGAAAGTTGTGAGCAGGGTGTATTCGCAGGTCAGCAAGACGATCAGGAGTGCGGGGTAAGGGGACGTGCACATCGTCATCATGGGCTGCGGGCGAGTGGGAGCCGCTCTCGCGCAGACCCTGGAGCAGCAGGGGCACACCGTCGCCGTCGTGGACCAGGATCCGACGGCTTTCCGCCGTCTCGGCTCGGGTTTCGGCGGGCGCCGTGTCACGGGCGTCGGCTTCGATCAGGACACGCTGCGCGAGGCGGGGATCGAGGAGGCCGGTGCCTTCGCCGCGGTGAGCAGCGGCGACAACTCGAACATCATCGCGGCGCGGGTCGCGCGCGAGATGTTCGGCATCGAGAACGTGGCGGCCCGGATCTACGACCCGCGGCGGGCCGAGGTCTACCAGCGTCTCGGCATCCCGACGGTCGCGACGGTCCGCTGGACCGCCGACCAGATGCTGCGGCGCCTGCTGCCGTCGGGCGCGGAGCCGCTGTGGACCGACCCGAGCGGCGGGGTGCAGCTCGCCGAGGTGCACACCTCCGCGGCGTGGATCGGCCACAAGATCAGCAGGCTGCAGGACGAGACGGGGGTGCGCGTGGCGTTCCTCACCCGGCTGGGCGAGGCGGTCATCCCCTCCTCCCAGACCGTGCTGCAGGAGGGCGACCTCGTGCACGTGATGATGCGTACGGACGAGATCGACAAGGTCGAGGCGGCCTTCGCCGAGGGTCCTGAGGAAGGCGGTCACTGATGCGTGTCGCTATTGCGGGCGCGGGCGCGGTGGGCCGTTCCATCGCGGGCGAGCTCCTGGAGAACGGGCACGAGGTGCTGCTGGTCGACAAGGCGCCGACCGCCATCTCGGTGGAGCGGGTGCCGCAGGCGGAGTGGCTGCTGGCCGACGCCTGTGAGATCACCTCGCTGGACGAGGCGGCGCTGCAGCGCTGCAACGTGGTCATCGCGGCCACCGGCGACGACAAGGTGAACCTGGTCGTCTCGCTGCTCGCGAAGACCGAGTACGGCGTTCCGCGTGTCGTGGCCCGGGTGAACAACCCGAAGAACGAGTGGCTCTTCAACGAGTCCTGGGGCGTGGACGTCGCCGTGTCGACGCCGCGTCTGATGTCGGCCCTGGTGGAGGAGGCGGTGAGCGTCGGCGACCTGGTCCGGCTGCTGCGCTTCAGCCACGGCGACGCGAACCTGGTGGAGCTGACGCTTCCGCCGGAGTCGGCGATCGCGGGTACGCAGGTGGGCGATGTGGCCTGGCCGCAGGACACCTCCCTGGTGACGATCATCCGCGGCTCGCGGGTCCTGACCCCGAGCCCGGAGGAGACCCTGGAGGCGGGCGACGAGCTCCTCTTCGTGGCCGCCCAGGCGCGCGAGGAGCAGCTGGAGGACCTGCTGTCGGTCCGCCGCGACGAGGGCGCGTCGGCGAGCTGACGCTCGCGCACGCCGATGCGAAGGGGCCGGGACCTCCCAGGTCCCGGCCCCTCGCACGCGGCTCTGCGCGCCGACCCGGCGATGGCCGGCGCCACGTAGGCCGCGCGGGCGGCCGTACGGCGAAGGGGCCGGGACCTCCCAGGTCCCGGCCCCCTTCCTCGTACCGCTTACGACTCCGGCTGCCGCGCCGCCGCCTCCTTGCGGGCCTTCTCGGCCGCCTCCTCCGCCTCCATCTCGGCGAAGACGTCGATCGGCGGCGGGGCCTTCGCCAGGAAGACCCACGTCAGGTACACCGCGAGCAGGAAGGGCGGGATCTTCAGCGCGACCAGGACCCAGCCGAACTTGGTCGTGTCGGCCCACCAGTACATCGGGAAGAGGATCGCGCACTTGCCGAGCAGGATCAGGCCCCACGCCCAGCTCGCCTTGGCGTACGCCTTCTTGCGGCCGGGGTTACGGGTCCGCCAGGAGAGGTTCTCCTTGAAGACCGGGCCGAGGATGAGGCCGATCAGCGGGACGCCCGCGAGCGTGGTGATGATGTACGCGAGGGCGAGGCCCAGCGTGTACAGCATGCCCGGCAGGTAGAAGTCCTTGGCGTTGCCCGTCATCATCGCGAAGATCACGCCGAACGCGACGCCGAAGACGCCGCTGAAGGCGTGCTTGACGGTGTCCCGGCGGATCAGCCGGACGGCGACGAGCACCAGGGAGACCGCGAGCGCCGCGATCGCCGAGATGTGCAGGTCCTTGTTGATCGTGTAGATCGTGACGAAGAGCAGTCCGGGCAGGACCGTCTCGATCATGCCCCGCAGGCCGCCGAAGGCCTCGAACAGCGCGGCCTCGGTGACCTCCTTCGAGGCCTGGCGTTCCTGGGCGCCCTGGCTGTCCCGGGCGTCCTGATCCGTCGTCGGCTTGTCGAGCGACGTCACCGGCTACTCCTGTCCGAGCGGTCGGAGCTCGTATTTGGGGTTGAAGAGGACCCGCCGGCCGTGGCTCATGGAGATCCGGCCGGAGGCGATCAGCTTGCGGCCCGGCTCGATGCCCACGATGGACCGCCGGCCCAGCCACACCACGTCCAGCGGGGCCGTGCCGTCGAACAGCTCGGCCTCGAGGGCGGGCACACCCGCCCGCGGGCGCAGCGTGACCGTGCGCAAGGTACCAGTCACCTTGACTATCTGGCGGTCGGAGCAGTCGCAGATGCGTGTGCAGCCCGACGCCTCGGCGTCCTCCTGGAGCTCTTCGGACTCCAGCTCCTCCTGCGAGGTGGACAGCCGGTCGAGCATCCGGCGGAAGCGTCCGGCCGGCTTCTCTGTACGCGGTGCAGCACTCATACAGAAAGCGTACCGGCCTCCACCGACACGGGAACCGACCCGGATCAGTGCTCGAAGCGGTAGCCCATGCCCGGTTCGGTGACGAAGTGCCGCGGGTGCGAGGGGTCGGCCTCCAGCTTGCGCCGCAGCTGTGCCATGTACACCCGCAGGTAGTTGGTCTCCGTGCCGTACGACGGGCCCCAGACCTCCTGGAGGAGCTGCTTCTGGCTCACCAGGCGCCCGCTGTTGCGGACGAGCACCTCGAGCAGGTGCCACTCGGTGGGCGTGAGGCGGACGTCCCGCCCGTCCCGGTGGACCTTCTTCGCCGCCAGGTCGACCGTGAAGCCCTCCGTCTCGACCGTGACGACGCCGTCGTCGCCGCCGACCGGCTCGGCCCTGCGGACGGCGGCGCGCAGCCGGGCCAGGAGCTCGTCCATCCCGAACGGCTTGGTGACGTAGTCGTCGGCTCCGGCGTCGAGCGCCTCGACCTTCTCGTCGGAGGTCTGCCGTGCCGAGAGCACCAGGATCGGCACCCGGGTCCAACCGCGCAGGCCCTTGATGACCTCGACACCGTCGAGGTCCGGCAGGCCGAGGTCGAGGACGACCACGTCGGGATGGCGTTCGGCGGCGAGCCGAAGGGCGGTGGCGCCGTCGGGCGCCGCGTCCACCTCGTACTTGCGCGCCTTGAGGTTGATCACCAGCGCGCGGACGATCTGCGGCTCGTCGTCGACGACGAGAACCCGGGTCATCGAAGGCTTCCTTCTCTCTCTTCGTACGTCTGGAAGAACGGGGAGACGGTGCGGTCACGTGGTCACCCGGCCGGCGGGCAGGTCGGCGGCAGCCGGTGGCGACAGCTGTCCCGTCACGGCCTTGAGGGTGAGCGTCATCGTCAGGCCGCCACCGGGCGTGTCCTCGGCCGCCAGCGTGCCCCCCATGGCCTCGACGAAGCCACGGGCGACCGCGAGACCGAGACCGACGCCGGAGCCGCGCGGGGCGTCGCCGAAGCGCTGGAACGGCTCGAAGATGCCCTCCTTGCTCTCGTCCGGGACTCCGGGCCCGCGGTCCACGACACGCAGCTCGACCCGGTCGCCCAGGGCGCTGGCGGAGACGGTCACGGGCAGCGTGTCCGGACTGTATTTCACCGCGTTCTCGACGATGTTGGCGACGGCCCGCTCCAGGAGCCCCTTGTCGACGTCGACCATCGGCAGGGTCTCGGGGATGTCCAGCTCGGCGCTGCCGTCGGGCACGCCGCCGAGCGCCATGGGGACGACCTCGTCCAGGTCGATCGGGCGGATCAGCGGGGTGACGGTGCCGGTCTGCAGCCGGGACATGTCGAGGAGGTTGCCCACCAGGTGATCGAGCCGGTCGGCGCCCTCCTCGATGCCCGCGAGCAGCTCCGCCCGGTCCTCGTCCGACCACTCGACGTCGTCGGAGCGGAGGGAGGAGACGGAGGCCTTGATGCCGGCGAGCGGGGTACGGAGGTCATGGCTGACGGCCGCGAGGAGGGAGGTGCGGATCTTGTTGCCCTCGGCGAGCTTGCGGGCCTGCTCGGCCTCCCCGACGAGCCGCTGGCGGTCCAGGACGACCGCGGCCTGGGCGGCGAAGGCGCCGAGCACGCGCCGGTCCTCGGCCGGCAGGACGCGGCCGGTCAGAGCGAGCGCCAGATGCTCGCCGACGGGCATGTCCACGTCCGCGTCCTCGGGGCGGGTGACCGGGCGCTGCCCGACGCTCGCCGCGCAGGTCCACGGCTCGACGTCGCTCTCGCGTTCGAGGAGGGCGACCGACTCCATGGAGAAGGTCTCCCGGACGCGTTCGAGCAGGGCCTCCAGGCTGGACTCGCCGCGCAGCACGCTCCCGGCGAGGTAGGACAGCACCTCGGACTCGGCGCGCAGCCGGGCGGCCTGGTGGGTGCGCCGGGCGGCGAGGTCGACCACCGAGGCCACGGCCACGGCGACGCCGAAGAAGACGGCGATCGCGACGATGTTCTTCGGGTCGGCGATCGTCAGCTGGTGCACCGGTGGAGTGAAGTACCAGTTCAGCAGGAACGAGCCGAAGGCGACCGACGCGAGCGCCGGCTGGAGCCCGCCGAGCAGGGCCGAGGCGACGGTCAGCGCCAGGAACAGCAGCATGTCGTTGGCGAGGCCGAGATCGGCGTCGATGTGGGTGAGGAGCAGGGTCAGCAGGGCCGGGCCCGCGATCCCGGCCAGCCAGCCCCAGATGATCCGGGAGCGGCCGAGCCGGGCGCCCCGGGCGACGGGCAGTCCGCGGCCCTTGGCGACCTCCTCGTGGGTGACGATGTGGACGTCGAGGTCGGGGCCGGACTCGCGGGCGACGGTCTGGCCGACGCCGGGGCCGAACATGTACTGCCAGGTCTTGCGGCGGCTGGAGCCGAGGACGATCTGGGTGGCGTTGACGCCCCGTGCGAACTCCAGGAGGCCGGAGGGAATGTCGTCGCCTATGACGTGATGGAACGTTCCGCCCAGGTCCTCGACGAGGGTCCGCTGGACGGCGAGCTCCTTCGGCGAGGCGGAGGTCAGGCCGTCGCTGCGGGCGATGTAGACGGCGAGCACCTCACCGCCCGCGCCCTTCTCGGCCAGGCGCGCAGCGCGCCGTATCAGGGTGCGGCCCTCGGGGCCGCCGGTGAGGCCGACGACGATCCGCTCGCGGGCCTGCCAGGTGGAGCGGATGCCGTGTTCGCCCCGGTACTGCTGGAGGTACTCGTCCACGCGGTCGGCGGTCCAGAGCAGCGCCAGCTCGCGCAGGGCGGTCAGGTTGCCGGGGCGGAAGTAGTTGGCGAGGGAGGCGTCGATCCGGTCCGGCTTGTAGATGTTCCCGTGGGCCATGCGGCGGCGCAGCGCCTGGGGAGACATGTCGACGAGTTCGATCTGGTCGGCACGGCGCACGACCTCGTCGGGGACGGTCTCCTTCTGGCGTACGCCGGTGATCGACTCGACCACGTCGCCCAGGGATTCGAGGTGCTGGATGTTGACGGTCGATATGACGTCGATCCCGCCGGCGAGCAGCTCCTCGACGTCCTGCCATCGCTTGGAGTTGCGGGAGCCCGGCACGTTCGTGTGGGCCAGCTCGTCCACGAGCGCGACGGCCGGCTTCCGCGCCAGGACCGCGTCGACGTCCATCTCGGTGAAGGCCGTGCCCCGGTACTGGAGCGTGCCGCGCGGCACCTGCTCCAGGCCGTGCAGCATGACCTCCGTACGCGGACGGTCATGGTGCTCGACGAAGGCGACGACGCAGTCGGTGCCCCGCTCGACACGGCGGTGCCCCTCGGAGAGCATCGCGTACGTCTTGCCGACGCCCGGTGCCGCGCCGAGGTAGATCCGTAGCCTGCCGCGTCTCATGCGAAGACCTTACGTCCAGAGAATCGGACATTCCGCACCGGAGGGAAGGCCGACGAGCCGTATTGACGGGATTCTGACGGGTCCCGGGCGGCGTCACATCGCGTGCTCGGGCCGCGTCACCCCACGTGTTCGGTGATCTCGCCGTCGCTCAGTTCCAGCACCCGGTCCGCGAGGCCCAGGAGCTGGGCGTCGTGCGTGGCCACCAGGGCCGTGACGCCCTCGCTGCGGACCACCGCGCGCAGCAGCTCCATCACGGCGAGGCCGGTCTCGGCGTCGAGCTGGCCCGTCGGCTCGTCGGCGATCAGGAGGGCCGGCTTGTTGGCGAGGGCCCGGGCGATGGCGACGCGCTGCTGCTGGCCGCCGGAGAGCTCGCCTGGCCGCTGGGCCGCGTGGTCGGCGAGGCCGACCAGGGCGAGGAGGAGGGCGACCCGCTCCTCGCGCTCCTTCGGGTCGGCCCTGCGCAGCCGCAGCGGCACGCCCACGTTCTCCGCGGCGGTCAGGATCGGGATGAGTCCGAAGGACTGGAAGACGAAGCCGATACGGTCCCGGCGCAGTTCCAGGAGCCCGCTCTCGCCGAGCTCCGCGAGGTCCGTCCCGTCGATGGTGATCCGGCCGCCGTCGGGGCTGTCCAGGCCGCCGACCAGGTTGAGCAGGGTGGTCTTGCCGGAGCCCGAGCGGCCCTTGAGCGCGACGAGCTCGCCGCGCGGGACGTCGAAGGAGACCCCGCGCAGGGCGTGGACGGCCGCCGCACCCGTACCGTACGAGCGGCGCAGGTTCTCGACGCGGACCATGGGCGCCCCGGACGGGTCCTTGGCCACCGCCGTGCCGGACCGCGCGCTGCTCTCACTCATCCCCGTGCTCCCCCTCGCCGAACGTGTGCGCCCGTCAGTATGTGCCGCCCGGGGGCCGCCCGGCCAGGGTCCGGACGCACCGGTGGGCCGTATTCCGGACAAGCTGTCCGGAATACGGCCCACCGTGATGACAGAGGACCAGGGTCAGCGGACCTCGGTGATCTCCGGTCCGCGCTGGAGCTGGCCCATGCCTCCGCCGAAGCGGGAGCCCTCCTGCTCCTCCTGCTGCACGCCGTCCGGCACCATCTGCGCGTCGTTGGGCAGCTTGAGGACGATCGGGTCGCGCGGGGCCATGGGGCCCTCGCCCCGGACCACCACGGTGTCCCGGACGATCTGCTCCAGCAGACCGGCGGCCTCCGGCTGCACCGCGCCCTGGCCGGAGATCACTCCGCGCAGGAACCAGCGCGGGCCGTCGACGCCCACGAAGCGCACCAGCTGCACACCGCCGGTGCCGTCCGGCAGCTGCACCGGGACCTGGGCCCGCAGCTCCCAGCCCAGCGGGCCCTCGACCTCGTCGATGACACCGCCCTGCTGGGTGATGCCGGAGGCGATCTCCTCGCGGACCTCGCCCCAGATGCCTTCCTTCTTCGGCGCGGCGAAGGCCTGCAGCTGTACCGCGCTGTCGCGCAGCACGACGGTGGCCGCGACGATCGCGTCGCCCGCCACCTCGACCCGGAGCTCCATGCCCTCGACTCCGGGCACGAACATGCCGCCGAGGTCCACGCGGCCCTCCTCGGGCTTGGAGACCTCGGAGATGTCCCACGGCCCGTCCGGCCGGGGCGCCGGCGGAAGGTTCACCCGACGCCGCGCGCCTGCCGTGTCCTCAGCGTCGACCTCGTCGACGACCTGCTCGGCCTCGCCCGCTGCGTCCTCAGCGGCACCGCTCTTCTTGCGACGTCCGAACACGTCACTGTCCTTCCCGGTCGGATACGACCGAAGCGTATCGATTCCCACCCGTTGTGCCGTCCACAGCGGCATGACCGCCGGTGGACCCGAAGCCCCCCTCGGCCCGCGCCGAGCCGGGAAGCTCCGCCACCTCGTGGAAGCGCACCTTCTCGACCTGCTGGACGACCAGTTGGGCAATCCGGTCGAACCGTTCGAACCGCACGCTTTCGCGCGGGTCGAGATTGACCACGATCACCTTGATCTCTCCACGGTACCCGGCATCCACCGTCCCCGGGGCATTCACGAGGGCTACTCCGCAACGTGCGGCCAGGCCGGAGCGCGGGTGCACGAACGCGGCGTAGCCGTCGGGCAGCGCGATGGAGACCCCGGTGGGCAGCACGGCCCGCTCCCCGGGGGCCAGGACGGCCGCCTCGGTGGTCACGAGATCGGCGCCGGCGTCGCCGGGGTGGCCGTAGGCCGGGATCGGTACGTCCGGGTCGAGGCGCCGGATCAGTACGTCGACAGGGTTGCGCATCAGGGGTTCACCTCGAAGGCGCGGGCGCGCCGGACCTGGTCGGGGTCGGACATGGCGGCCTGGATCTCCTCCGGGCGGCCGTTGTCGATGAAGTGGTCGACCTTGACCTCGATGAAGAGGGCGTCGGCGCGGACGGCGACGCGGCCGTCGGGCCCGCCGATCCGGCCGACGGCGGTCGAGTAGATCTTGCGTCCGTGCACGGCGGTGACCTCGGCCTCCAGGTGCAGGACGGTGCCGACCGGGACGGGCCGCGCGAAGTCGGTCTCCAGGCGTCCGGTGACGGCGATGACCCGCAGCAGCCAGTTCAGGGAGCCGAGGGTCTCGTCAAGCGCGGTGGCGAGGACGCCGCCGTGCGCGAGGCCGGGGGCGCCCTGGTGGTCGGGGGTCACGGTGAACTCGGCGGTGACGGTCACGCCCTTGCCGGCCCGGGCCTCCAGGTGAAGCCCGTGGGGCTGCCCGCCGCCGCACCCGAAGCAGTACGCGTAGTGCGCGCCGAGCAGCTCGCCGGGGGCGGGCGCGTCGGGGTGGCGTACCGGCGGTATGGCGTCGGCCGGCGGGGTCAGGGCGGGAGATGTTGCGGTCACAGCCGCAGACCTTACCCGCGAGGCCAGGCGCGGGTCGCGCCGTGCCAAGCTTGGACGCATGCAGCCTTCCGACGCGTCCCCCGCTCCGACCTCCGCGCCGCGCTTCGACGAGCGGCTGACCGCTCCGGGCTCGTGGTGGGTCATCACGGCTCTGCTGGGCCTCTCCGGCGGTCTTGTCACGTTCCCGCTGGGCACGGTGCCGACCCTGGGCGGGCTGATCACCGCGGGCGCGCTGGCGGCCGTAGCCGTGTCGTCGTACGGGTCGGCCCGGATCCGGGTGGTGGCCGGTTCACTGGTCGCTGGGGACGCGCGGATACCGGTGTCGGCGCTGGGGACGCCGGAGGTGCTGGACGCGGAGGAGGCGCGCGCCTGGCGTACGTACAAGGCCGATCCGCGTGCCTTCATGGTGCTGCGCAGCTATGTGCCGCGCGCGGTCCGGGTCGAGGTCACGGACCCCGAGGACCCGACGCCGTACGTGTATCTCTCCAGCCGTGACCCGGAGGGACTGGCCGCGGCCTTGGAGGCGGCTCGCGCGGAGGCCGGGGAGGCCGGGGAGGCTGTAGCGGCTCGCGGAGAGGCCGGGGAGGCCGTAGCGGCTCCCGAGAGCGCTCGGGCCGAGGGCTAGAAGCCGATCTCCTTGGGGTTCTCGGGCTGCTCCAGCGGGGGCAGCCCCTCCAGGGCGCCCCAGGGCACCTGTCGCGCACGCAGGTCCTTGCGGACGTGCTGGGCGAGCTTCCTGGTGTCGCGGCGGTTCATGACCGCGCCGACGGCGGCTCCGACCATGAACGGCATCAGGCTGGGCATGTTGCGCACCATGCGCTTCATGATCTGCTGGCGCAGCTCGCGCTTGAGCTGGCCGCCGAGCGCCGCGTTGACGGTGGTCGGCTTCATGGGGTCGATGCCCCGCTCCTCCGTCCAGGAGGTCAGATAGGCCGTCGACCGCTGGGTGAGCGTGCCGGGCGGCCGCAGGCCGTACACCTCGTGCAGTTCGGCGATGAGCTTGAGCTCGATCGCGGCGACGCCGGTGATCTCCGCGGCGAGTTCGGCGGGCATCGCGGGGGGCACGGGCAGCATCGCGGCCGCGCCGATGCCGGCGCCGACGGTCGCGCTGGCGTTGCAGGCGCCCGTGACGAGCTTGTCGGCGATCTGCTCGGGGCCGAGCCCGGGGAAGTGCTTGCGGAGCGTCGCCAGGTCCCGGACAGGGACGCGGGGGGCGAGCTCGATGATCCGGTCGGCGAGATAGCCGATGCCTGCTTTGGCGCTCTCGCCGCCACGCTTCACGCCGCGCCTTACGGCGTCGATCCGCGCGCGGTCGAGCTTGACGCGGTCCAGCTGGGCGCGTGCCGGATCGGCGACGCGCTCGACGAGGCCGCGGCGGCTCCCGTCGTGCCCTTCGTGCGAGGCCTCCCGCTCCACCGGCAGGCGTGTCGCGGCAGCTTCGCCCGCGGTCGTACCCGTCACGGATGTGCCGGACGCGGACGTGCCGGACGCAGGCGTAGGGGGCGCGGACGCACCGGACGTAGGCGTGCCGGACGCGGATGCGTCGGATGCAGGCGCACCGGACGTAGGCGTGCCGGACGCGGATGCGTCGGGTGCAGGCGCACCGGACGCGGGCGCGCCGGGTGCAGGCGTGTCGGGTTCCGCTGCTTCGAGCGAGGCCGAAGGGCCTCGCCCGTCGTCACGTGCGCCGTGGGAGGGCAGGAGGGCGGTGTGCTCGGCTTGCGGGGCCTCGTGGGCGCCCTCCGCCGGGTCCGGACCGCCCTTGTACGCCTCCGACCTCCCGGGAAGCCGGAAGCGTCGCTTCCGAGACGGTGTGTCGCCTGCCACTGCCGACCGATCTCAGTCGCAGTCGCGGCAGATCGGCTGACCGTTCTTCTCCCGAGCCAGCTGGCTGCGGTGGTGCACGAGGAAGCAGCTCATGCAGGTGAACTCGTCGGCCTGCTTCGGCAGGACCCGTACGGCGAGCTCCTCGTTCGAGAGGTCCGCGCCGGGCAGCTCAAGGCCTTCGGCGGCCTCGAACTCGTCGACGTCGACCGTCGAGGTGGACTTGTCGTTCCGGCGGGCCTTCAGTTCCTCAAGGCTGTCCGAATCGACGTCGTCGTCGGTCTTGCGTGGGGTGTCGTAATCCGTTGCCATGTCGCTCTCCCCCTCTGGGTTGGTTGCGGTGTCTCAGCGCACGTAACGCGTGAGAGGCCGGACTTGTGCCCGACCCGAGGCGGAGATTTTGCCTCACATCAAGGTCTGTTACTCAATCGACACCCAACCGGCCCTCTCACGAGTGATCGGCTTTGGGTGGCGAACGGGACCGTACACGGTCCACCTGCCGTCCTTCACGGGCGCCACCCCGTGTACTTCCCGTCATCCAGGGCCTCGGAAACCCGGACTTTTCCGGGTTTTCCCATGGAATTCTCGATCACGGAGAGTGGAGAGCCGGATGCGTCCTCCTGTGATCGATCACACATGAGCGTCTCAGGAACGCGATCCGAAAATTCCGCGCAAAGCGAACGGAACCGGCTGGTACCCGAAGTGTGTCAGATCGGGAGAGTGACACGCATCACGAGACCACCGCCTTCGCGGGGCTCCGCGATGATACGGCCGCCGTGGGCGCGCGCGACGGAACGGGCGATGGACAGGCCGAGCCCGACGCCCTTGTCGCTCCCGGTCCGCTCCTGCCGCAGCCGTCTGAACGGCTCGAAGAGGTTGTCGATCTCGTACGCGGGAACCACGGGACCCGTGTTCGAGACGACCAGGACCGCCTGGCCGTGCTCGGTCTCGGTGGTGACCTCCACCCAGCCTCCCTCGGCCACGTTGTACCGCACGGCGTTCTGCACCAGGTTCAGGGCGATCCGCTCCAGCAGGACGCCGTTGCCCTGGGCGACGGCCGGGGCCCGCTCGCCGCGGATCTCCACGCCCTTGGTCTCGGCCTCCGCGTGCACCTGGTCGATGGCGCGCGAGGCGACCTCCGCCAGGTCGACCGGCTTGCGCTCGATGATCTGGTTGTCGCTGCGGGCGAGCAGCAGCAGGCCCTCCACCAGCTGCTCGCTGCGCTCGTTGGTGGCGAGCAGGGTCTTGCCGAGCTGCTGGAGCTCGACGGGAGCCCCGGGGTCGGAGAGGTGGACCTCCAGGAGCGTGCGGTTGATCGCCAGCGGGGTGCGCAGCTCGTGCGAGGCGTTGGCGACGAACCGCTGCTGGGCGGTGAAGGCCCGCTCCAGGCGCTCCAGCATCTCGTCGAAGGTGTCCGCGAGCTCCTTGAGCTCGTCGTCCGGGCCGTCCAGCTCGATGCGGCGCGCGAGGTCGGATCCGGCCACCTGGCGTGCGGTCCTGGTGATCCGCCCCAGCGGGGAGAGCACCCGGCCGGCCATGGCGTAGCCGAAGGCGAAGGCGATGATGCTCAGGCCGAGGAGCGCGAACAGGGAGCGGCGCAGCAGGTCGTCGAGCGCCAGGTCCCGCTGGTGCTGGAGACAGGCGGAGACGGCCTCGTTGAGCTGCTCTCCCGTTCCCGTGGCGGGCAGCTGGCACCAGGAGGTGGTCGGCTGGACCTCGCCCTTGACGACCTTGAAGGGCAGCTCGGAGGCGCTGTCGCCCAGGGCCTGGGCCGTGAAGAGGTAGATGATCGACAGCAGCAGGATGCCGGCGATCAGGAACATCCCGCCGTACAGCAGCGTGAGCCGTATCCGGATCGTCGGACGGAGGAGGGGTCTGACCGGGTCCCTGGGGTCCCAGGTCGGCTTCGGGGGCGCCTGGGGAGGCGCCGGGGTCGCGGCCACCGGGTCAGATCCGGTAGCCGGAGCCGGGGACGGTGACGATGACCGGCGGCTCGCCCAGCTTGCGGCGCAGGGTCATCACTGTGACCCGTACGACGTTGGTGAACGGGTCGGTGTTCTCGTCCCAGGCCTTCTCCAGGAGCTGCTCGGCCGAGACGACGGCACCCTCGCTGCGCATGAGGACCTCCAGGACCGCGAACTCCTTCGGCGCGAGCTGGACCTCCTTGCCCTCGCGGAAGACCTCGCGGCGGTTCGGGTCGAGCTTGATGCCGGCCCGCTCCAGGACGGGCGGCAGCGGCACCGTGGTGCGCCGGCCGAGGGCGCGCACGCGCGCGGTGAGCTCGGTGAAGGCGAAGGGCTTCGGCAGATAGTCGTCGGCGCCCAGTTCCAGACCCTCCACACGGTCGCTGACGTCGCCGGAGGCGGTGAGCATCAGGACGCGGGTGGGCATGCCCAGCTCGACGATCTTGCGGCAGACGTCGTCGCCGTGGACGAGCGGGAGGTCGCGGTCGAGGACGACCACGTCGTAGTCGTTCACCCCGATCCGTTCCAGGGCGGCGGCGCCGTCGTACACGACGTCGACGGCCATGGCCTCCCGGCGCAGTCCGGTGGCCACCGCATCGGCGAGCAGCTGCTCGTCCTCGACGACGAGTACGCGCACGTCGGTCATTCCTTCCTACGGGCCCCTGCTCCTGATACGGAACCGGGCGGTCGTCAGCACTGACTGTGCGTGTCCATCCTGCCCCGTACGCGCGTAAACCGGATGTAAGACGGCTTACGGCCGGGCAGGACGGAGGCTCGGGACGAGGCGGGGGGCGTGCGGAAGCACGGGTGGGGTCAGAGGGGGGCGTGCGAAGAATTCACCGGAATCACGGGCCAGTTGAGGTTTCTGTGAGGAAACTCCTGGGGAGGACGTTCTGCACACCCCGTGATCACGCCCTGTATGTGGCACGTACGTGGTACGCCGCCACAGGCCGCTCTGTCCCCCAGAGGTCCGCAGCGTGTGATCCACCCACCCTCGGCACACCCCCGTGCCACCGACCCATGACGAGGGGGCGCACCATGGACGCTTTCACCGCAGGACTGCTGCAGCGCATAAGGACCGCGCAGACCGACCTCACACGGGCACGCGAGACGGGCGACGACTTCCTCGCGGAGGTCGAGCAGGCCGAGCTCGACGACCTGCACCGGCTGGCCGCCGAGCACGGCGTGGAGGTCGGCGCCGCCAGCGCCTGACCCCGCAGACGTGAAGAGGCCCCGGTGTCGTGCACACCGGGGCCTCTTCGCGTGCTCGGGAGGGCCGCCGCTAGTCGTGCCAGGCCCCGAGCTCCTCCAGAAGCTCCTGGAGGGGCTCGAAGACGCCCCGTGGGGCCGCGATCGCGAGCTCGCCCGACGGGCGCTCACCGGGGCGCCCACCGGTCAGGGCGCCCGCCTCGCGGGCGATCAGGTCCCCGGCGGCGAGGTCCCAGGGGTTGAGGCCGCGCTCGTAGAAGCCGTCGAGCCGCCCGGCGGCGACGTCGCAGAGGTCGATGGCGGCCGATCCGCCGCGCCGGATGTCGCGCAGGCGCGGGATCATCCGCTGGGCGATGTCGGCCTGGTGGGCGCGGCGGGTCTGGACGTAGGCGAAGCCGGTGGAGATCAGGGCCTGGTCCAGCGGTGGCGCGGGACGGACCGCGAGACGGCGCTGCCCGACGTACGCGCCGCCGCCGAGCACCGCCCGGTACGTCTCGTTCCGCATCGGCGCCTCGACCACGCCGACGACGGTCTCGCCGTCGAGCTCGGCGGCGATGGAGACGGCCCAGGTCGGCAGCCCGTACAGGTAGTTCACCGTCCCGTCGAGCGGGTCGATCACCCAGCGGACTCCGCTGGTGCCGGGGCTGGCGGCGCCCTCCTCGCCGAGGAAGCCGTCCTCGGGCCGGTGCTCGGCGAGGAAGCCGGTGATCAGCTTCTCGGCGGCGATGTCCATCTCGGTGACGACGTCGATGGGGCTGGACTTGGTCTTGGCCACCGCCAGGTCGTCGGGCCGCCCATCGCGCAACAGCGCACCGGCCCGCCGCCCGGCCTCCAGGGCGAGACCGAGCAGCTCGGCAAGCAGGGGGTCGGTCGGGGTGGGGTCGGTCCGGGCGGGACCGGTCTGTGCCGGGCCGGTCTGTGCCGGGTCGGTCTGTGCGGGGTTTTCGGTCACCAGGGCTCCTCAGGCGTACGGGCTGTCGGCGCCGGCCGCCGCGGGCCGCTCCGCCCGCGCGGGGCAGCAGCCGATCGGGCAGAGGTCGTGGGAGGCACCGAGGGTGCCGAGGGCGCAGCGCTCGACGTGGACGCCGCGCTCGCTCGCCGCGCGCTCCAGGACGAGGTCCCGTACGGCCGCGGCGAACCGCGGGTCGGCCCCGACCGTCGCGGAGCGGCGGACCGGCAGGCCCAGCTCGGCGGCCTTCGCGGTGGCCTCGGTGTCGAGGTCGTACAGGACCTCCATGTGGTCCGAGACGAACCCGATCGGGACCATCACGACGGCCGGGGCCCCGGCGCCGTGCAGCTCCTCCAGGTGGTCGCAGATGTCCGGCTCCAGCCACGGGATGTGCGGGGCGCCGCTGCGGGACTGGTAGACGAGCTTCCAGGGGTGGGAGACACCCGTCTCCTCGCGGACGGCGTCGACGATCAGCCGGGCCACGTCCAGGTGCTGCTTGACATAGGCCCCGCCCTCGCCGTGGTCGCCGATGGGGCCGGAGGAGTCGGCGGCTGATTCCGGGATGGAGTGGGTGGTGAAGGCGAGGTGGGCGCCGGCCCGGACGGACTCGTCGAGCTCGGCCAGCGAGGCGAGGACGCCCTCGGCCATGGGGCGGACGAAGCCGGGGTGGTTGAAGTAGTGCCGGAGCTTGTCGACCCGGGGCAGCGGCAGCCCTTCCGCTTCCAGCTCGGAGAGCGCGTCGGCGAGGTTCTCGCGGTACTGGCGGCAGCCGGAGTACGAGGCGTAGGCGCTGGTGGTGAGCACGGCGATGTGGCGCCTGCCGTCGGTGATCATCTCCCGCAGGGTGTCGGTGAGATACGGCGCCCAGTTCCGGTTTCCCCAGTAGACCGGCAGGTCGAGGCCGGCCCGCGCGAAGTCCTCGCGCAGCGCGTCGAGCAGCGCGCGGTTCTGGGCGTTGATCGGGCTGACGCCGCCGAAGAGGAAGTAGTGCTGCCCCACCTCCTTCAGCCGCTCCTTGGGGATGCCTCGGCCGCGGGTTACGTTCTCCAAGAACGGGACCACGTCGTCCGGGCCCTCGGGACCGCCGAAGGAGAGCAGCAGAAGGGCGTCGTACGGTGCGGGATCGTGCTGATCGGACATGGCACCGATCCTCCCATCCGCCACTGACGGCGGACGGTCCGCCCCGACCGAAAAACCGGCTGCGCCATCCAGTTCAACACCGTAGGCTTTAGCTATTAATTACACGTGTTGAGCCGAGGCCCGGAGATCCCGTTGCCCAGTCCCTACCGCGCGATCTTCGCGGCGCCCGGCACCAGATCGTTCTCGGTCGCCGGTTTCATCGGCCGGATGCCGCTGTCCATGATGGGCATCGGCATCGTCACGATGATCTCCCAGGTCACCGGTCGGTACGGACTCGCGGGCGCGCTCTCCGCGACCATGGCGATGTCCGCCGCCGTGCTCGGCCCCCAGGTCTCCCGGCTTGTCGACCGTTACGGCCAGCGCCGCGTGCTGCGCCCGGTCACCCTCGTGTCGCTGGCGGCGGCCGCCGGGCTGCTGGTCTGCGTGCAGCAGAAGGCCCCGGACTGGACCCTGTTCGTGTTCACCGCCGTGATCGGCTGTGTGCCGAGCCTCGGCGCGATGACCCGGGCGCGCTGGGCGGCGATCTACCACGGTGAGGCCCGCCGGCTGCACACCGCGTACTCCTGGGAGTCGATCGTCGACGAGGTGTGCTTCATCTTCGGCCCGATCATCTCGATCGGTCTGTCGACGATCTGGTTCCCCGAGGCGGGACCGCTCTTCGCCGCCGTCTTCCTCGCCGTCGGCGTCTTCTGGCTGACCTCGCTGAGCGCCACCGAACCCGAGCCGCACCCGAGCGACGGCACGTCCGGCGGCTCGGCCCTGCGCTCCCCCGGTCTCCAGGTCCTGGCCCTCGCCTTCGTCGCCACCGGGGCGATCTTCGGCTCGGTGGACGTGGTGACGGTCGCCTTCGCCGAGGAGCAGGGCCACAAGGCCGCCGCGAGCCTCGTGCTCGCGGTCTACGCGCTCGGCTCCTGCCTGGCCGGCGCCGTGTTCGGGCTGCTGCACGTGAAGGGCGAGCCGGCCCGTACATGGCTGGTGGGTGTCTGCGCGATGGCCGTGAGTATGATCCCCCTCCTACTGGCCGGGAACCTGCCGTTGCTGGCCGTGGCGCTCTTTGTCGCGGGCCTCTCCATCGCACCGACGATGGTGACCACGATGGCCCTCGTCGAAGCGCACGTACCGCGCACCAAGCTGACCGAGGGCATGACCTGGACAGGGACCGGGCTCGCCATCGGGGTGGCGCTCGGCTCCTCGGCCGCCGGCTGGGTGGTCGACGCGTCGGGTGCGGAGGCGGGGTACGTGGTGCCCGTCGTCTCGGGCGCGGTCGCGGTCGCGGTGGGTCTCCTGGGGTATCGCCGGCTGGGCAGGCCGGTGCCGACACGGGAGGGGCAGCGTGAGCGGGACCATGAGAGTGAGCACGAGGGCAGCGAGCAGCCCGTGGCGTAACTGGGCCGGGAACGTCACCTGCCGTCCCGCGCGGGAGGTGCGCCCCGCCTCGGCCGAGGAGCTGGCCGAGGCTTTGAGGGAGGCGGCCGCGGACGGGCTGCGGGTAAAGACGGCCGGAACCGGCCATTCCTTCACCTCGATCGCCGCCACGGACGGCGTGCTGATCCGCCCGGACCTGCTGACGGGCATCCGGCGGATCGACCGCGAGGCGATGACCGTGACCGTGGAGTCCGGCACTCCGCTCAAGCGGCTCAACGTGGCGCTGGCCCGCGAGGGCCTGTCGCTCACGAACATGGGCGACATCATGGAGCAGACGGTCGCCGGGGCCACCTCCACCGGAACGCACGGCACCGGCCGCGACTCGGCCTCGATCGCCGCGCAGATCCGGGAGCTGGAGCTGGTCACCGCGGACGGGCAGCTCCTGACCTGCTCCGAGAAGGAGAATCCGGACGTCTTCGCGGCCGCCCGGATCGGGCTCGGCGCGCTCGGCGTGGTCACGGCGATCACCTTCGCCGTGGAGCCGGTCTTCCTGCTCACTGCGCGCGAGGAGCCGATGACCTTCGACCGGGTCACCTCGGAGTTCGACGCGCTGCACGCGGAGAACGAGCACTTCGAGTTCTACTGGTTCCCCCACACGGACAACTGCAACACCAAGCGCAACAACCGCAGCACGGGCCCCGCCGCCCCGCCCGGACGGCTCAGCGCCTGGATCGAGGACGAGCTGCTCTCCAACGGGGTCTTCCAGCTCGCCTGTTCGCTGGGCCGCGCGGTGCCGCCGGTGATCCCGTCGATCGCCAAGGTCTCCAGCCGCGCGCTGTCGGCCCGTACGTACACCGACATCCCGTACAAGGTCTTCACCTCCCCGCGCCGGGTGCGCTTCGTGGAAATGGAGTACGCCCTGCCGCGCGAGGCGGCCGTCGCGGCGCTGCGCGAGGTGAAGGCGATGGTCGAGCGCTCGCCGCTGAAGGTGAGCTTCCCGGTGGAGGTGCGGACGGCGCCGGCGGACGACATCGCGCTCTCCACGGCCTCGGGGCGCGAGACGGCGTACATCGCCGTGCACCTCTACAAGGGCACGCCCCACCGCGCGTACTTCACCGCGGTGGAGCGCATCATGACCGCGCACGGCGGCCGGCCGCACTGGGGCAAGGTGCACACCCGGGACGCCGCGTACTTCTCCGAGGTCTACCCGCGCTTCGCCGAGTTCACGGCGCTGCGCGACCGGTTGGACCCGGGGCGGCTGTTCGCCAACGACTATCTGCGCCGGGTACTGGGCGACTGACGGACGGTCACCCGGCGGGCGCTCCGGCCTCCGGGGCGCCCGCGCATGGCGAAGAGAAAAGTTCCGTTTCTGCTGATTCTGTGAAGAGCGCCACGCGCGGACGGAGATCACGGAGACTCAACTCCCGTACCCCCGGAGAAGTTGGGCGGCGCGCCGGTCCACCCAGGTGGCCCGAATGGAGTACTGTGGCGATCCCTGGGTCCGCGCTCCCTCATGGGTGCCGGGTCACGGGGAGGGGGCCGAAAGTGGCACTCGAACCGGCGGCGCCGCGGCATCGCACGGTCGCCCGCTGCGGAGCGTGACCATCGGTCACTCTGCGTCGCAAACAGGTAACCGTGCCATAACGGCGGTCTAGGGTCCATGCCCGACACGCCGGGCAACTCGGCAAGGTTGTGGCAGGCTGCACCCGGGCAGGCCACACTCGACTAGCGGAAGCAGCGACGCACGTGACGTCGGCAGGCACCACCCGGGAGGTCCCCATGCCCGAACTGCGTGTCGTGGCCGTCTCCAACGACGGCACACGACTGGTGCTGAAGGCTGCTGACAGCACGGAGTACACGCTTCCGATCGACGAGCGGCTGCGCGCCGCCGTGCGCAACGACCGCGCGCGGCTCGGTCAGATCGAGATCGAGGTGGAGAGCCACCTCCGGCCTCGCGACATCCAGGCGCGGATACGTGCCGGTGCCTCCGCCGAGGAGGTCGCCCAGCTCGCTGGGATCCCCGTCGACCGCGTACGGCGCTTCGAGGGCCCCGTGCTCGCGGAGCGGGCGTTCATGGCGGAGCGGGCGCGGAAGACGCCCGTGCGCCGGCCCGGCGAGAACACCGGACCGCAGCTCGGCGAGGCGGTGCAGGAGCGGCTGCTGCTGCGCGGCGCCGAGAAGGACACCGTGCAGTGGGACTCCTGGCGCCGTGACGACGGCACGTGGGAGGTGCTGCTCGTCTACCGGGTGGCGGGCGAGGTGCACACGGCGAGCTGGACGTACGACCCGCCCCGGCGGCTCGTCCAGGCCGTGGACGACGAGGCGCGCGCGCTGATCGGCGAGACGGACGACACGATCGCCGCGGCGCCGGAGCCGAGCTTCCCGTTCGTGCCCCGGATCGCCCGGCTGCCGCGCGACCGGCCGCTGGACCGCGCGCTCGACCGCCAGATCGAGCGGCCGGCTCCTGTTCCCGAGCCGGAGGACGAGCGGGACTCGCTGACCAGCCTGCTGGAGGCGGTGCCGAGCTTCCGTGGCGACATGGTCGTCCCGGACCGGAACACCGAGCCGTCCTCGACGGAGCCCGGCGAGGAGCCCGAGGCGGAGGAGCCCCCGGCGCCCGCGGCCTCGGCCGGCGCGGGCTCGGCCTACGCCGACGTCCTGATGCCCCGCGCGGTCTCGGGCCACCGCGACCGCCTGACCGGCACGACGGACCGCCAGGCCGAAGCCGACGGCGTCCGCCCGGGCCGCCGCGCGGCGGTCCCGAGCTGGGACGAGATCGTCTTCGGCACGCGAAGGAAGAAGCAGGACTGACGCCCGTACGAGAAGGGGGCCCGCGCCGGGTAGGTGCGGGCCCCCTTCTCGTGGCGTGGGCGCGTACGGCCCGGCGGTCCGGGTCGCGCGGGAGGGGCGGGGCTGCTGCTCGGGGCGCGGGCATCGCGGCCCCCTGACCGGCGGCGACCACCGGGCCTTGGCTGCGGGCGGCCCAGGGCTGTTGCCCGGGCGCGGGCGTCGCGGGCCGACCGAACGGCGGGGCGGGCCGAGTATGGGCCCGCTGGTGGCGCCGGGTGACCGCCTGGGCTGCTGGCCCGGGCGCGTGCATTGCGGCCGACCGGCCGAGGCACGCCAGGCCTTGGTCGCCGGTGGCGCCGCGCGACCGCCCGGGCTGTTGCCCCGGGCGCGGGCATTGCAGCCGGCCGGCCGAGACACGCCAGGCCTTGGCTGCCGGCGACGCCGCGCGAACGCCCGGGCTGTTGCCCGGGCGCCGACATCGCGGGCCGACCGGCCGACCGTGCGGGCCGGGTATCGGCCGCTGGTGGCGGTGGGGGACCGCTTGGGGTTGCACGCCCCTGGCCGGCCGGTCGCGGTGGGGCGGGTCAGGGGCCGGCCCTGACTCGCTATTGCGGGTCCGGGCCCTTGGCCACGGGGCGGGTGGGGGTGTTCGACCATTCCGACCAGGAGCCGGCGTAGAGGGCCGAGGGGATGCCCGCGATCGCCAGGGCCAGGACCTCGTGCGCGCCCGAGACGCCCGAGCCGCAGTAGACGCCGACCGCGGCGTCCTCGTGGGCGCCGAGCGCGGCGAAGCGGGCGGCGAGGGTCTCCGGCGGGAGGAAGCGGCCGTCCTCGTCCACGTTCTCCGTCGTCGGGGCCGAGACCGCGCCCGGGATGTGGCCCCCGACCGGGTCGATCGGCTCCACGTCGCCCCGGTAACGCTCCGCCGCCCGTGCGTCGAGCAGCAGACCGGAGCGGGCCAGGGCCGCCGCCCCGTCCGCGTCGAGCAGTCCGACCTCGCTCGGGCGCGGCACGAAGTCGCCCGGCTCCGGATGCGGGGTCTCCTTGGAGAGCTCGTGGCCTGCGGCTGTCCACGCCGCGAGGCCCCCGTCCAGGACGCGTACGTCCGTGTGCCCCGTCCAGCGCAGCAGCCACCAGGCCCGGGCGGCGCCCCACCCGAGCCCGCCGTCGTAGACGACGACCGGCGCGTCCGCAGAGACACCCGCTCGCCGCATGGCCGCCCCGAAGACCGCCAGGTCCGGCAGCGGATGCCGGCCGCCGCGGCCGGGCGGAGCGGCGAGTTCCGTGTCCAGGTCGACATAGACCGCGCCGGGGATGTGCCCGGCCTCGTAGTCGGGCAGCCCCGGTGGGCCGCCGAGCTGCCAGCGGACGTCCAGCAGGACCGGGGACCGGCCGGCCCCGGCCGACTCGCTCGCGAGTTCGCTTGCGGTGATGATGGGCTTCATAGGTGCCATCCTCGCGTAGCTCGCGCCGCCCCGGGGCACGTCGCGGCCACGTCCCGGCCACGGAAAGCGGCGCGTGCCGGAGCGCACGACGCGCCCGGTGGTGCGAGCATCTGCACGAGGCGCGCGACCGAGGCGCGTGTACGGCAGGTGGACGGCGGGCAGGAACCCGCTGCGGAACCCGGAGGGCCCCGCCCCCACCCGCCCGTACGCGCTCCTGCGCCCGGTCCCCCCGCACGGACACGACGCTGGTCCGAGGAGAGAGTGACGATGACCGAGGCGACTCGGCGCACACCCGGTACACCCTGTTGGGTGAGTTTGATGGTGCACGGACTTGACGCGACGCAGGAGTTCTACGGCGCGCTCTTCGGATGGGAGTTCGTCCCCGGTCCACAGCAGCTCGGGCCGTACGTCCGTGCCCTCCTCGACGGCAGGGAAGTGGCGGGCATCGGTCAGCTGCCGCCCGACCGGCATCTTCCGGTCGCCTGGACCACCTATCTGGCCACCGACGACGCCGACGAGACGGCCGAGACCATCCGCGCTTGCGGCGGCACGGTCGCCGTCGGCCCGCTCGACGCGGAAGACGCCGGCCGGCTGGTGATCTGCTCGGACCCGGTCGGCGCCGTCTTCGGCGTCTGGCAGGCCGGGCTGCACCACGGCACGGCGGCCGCGGGCCCGCCCGGGACGCCGGTCTGGAACGAGCTGCTGACGTACGAGACGTCGGCGGTCGCCAAGTTCTACCGGACGGTCTTCGGGTACGAGGCCGAGCCGGTCGTCTCCGCCGACCTCGACTATCTGACCCTGCACCTTGACGGCCGTCCGGTCGCGGCCCTGCACGGCGTCGGGACCTCGCTCGCCCGCGACCGGGGCGCGCACTGGATGACGTACTTCGAGGTCACCGACGTCGACGCGGCCACCCGGCTCGTCACCGAGCTGGACGGCCATGTCCTGCGGCCGCCCTGGGAGAGCACGGCGGGCCGGATCGCTCTGGTGGCGGACCCGGAGGGGGCGGTCTTCACGATCGTCCACTCGGCGACCGCCTGAGGCGGCTGCCTGAGGCGGCTGCCTGACACGACCGGCGACGTACGTGCAGCTCCCCGAAGGGGTCCCATGGCCGCCGGCTGAGGCGACCGCCTGAGCGGCCGCCTTCCCCCCGCGCTCAGCCCCTGCCGCTCCGCGTGAGCGTCCGGCGCAGCCGGGATCCGACGCCGCCGGTGGCGTCGCCGCCCGGCAGTCCGAGCTGCGTCAGCCGCTCCCGGTCGACGTACCGCTCCACGTCCGCGCCTCCCCGGTGATCGTCGAGGAACCGAACGGTCTCGTCGCGCAGCTCAGGATGGAGCTTGGACTGCATGCAGAAGCCCACGGCGCGGACGAGCGGCGTCAGGGTCTCCGGTCCCGCGCCGGGCACGGCCGGGCCGGTGCCGGTCTCCAGGTCGGGCACGATGTGGTCCACGACGGTCAGCGGCACCCGGTTGCTGTTCTCGTACGGCCTGAGCCGCTCCAGGACCGTGTCGGTGCCCACCCGGGCGATGGGCACGCCGTAGTAGACGGACGCGGTGACCATCGCGGTCGAGAAGCAGCCGACGACGAGCCGCGGCCGGCAGCGCTCGTAGAAGGTCTCGGCGAGCAGCGGGCCGTCCAGGACGGTCAGCCGGACGCCGACCTCCTCGGCGGCCTCGTTCAGCGCCGTCGAGTAGCGGGCGGGCGCGGTCGGGTGCGGCTTGAAGATCACCGACGTGTGTCCGGCCACGGCGGCTCCGCGCAGCATCCGGATGTGCAGCTCCTCCTCCTCGTCGGCGGTGAGAATGTCGAGCGCGGCGAGGTACTGGCCGAGGAGCAGGGCGGTGGGCTCGGCCTCGACCGCCCTGCTCACCATCGGGTCGTCCTCGGCCGCCTCGGCGATCTCCGCGAGGACACCGCGGAACGCCTCGTCGGGCACGAGCTCGGGCTCGACGCCGTACTCGGAGAGCAGCAGGGGGCGCAGACCGGGCACCAGGTCGAGGTGGAGCAGACGCCGGATCCGGCAGGCGATCGACTGCGGCAGCTGCTCGCGCGTCGGCCCGTAGCTCATCAGGCCGTCGGCGTAGACCTGGACGCTGCTCTCGGCGAAGACCGCCGCGAGCGCCTTGGCCGGGTTGACCTGGATGGACTCGACGATCAGATCGACCGGGGCGGTGCCAAGTCCCCACGCCGTACGGAACACCCGCTGCCACAGCGGGGCCTCCTCCGGGCGCGCCGCCCAAGTGGCGGGGTGGTGCGGGTGGATGGCCTCGTTCCAGTCGATCACGTCGTCGAAGCGGGCGGCGATCCGGTCGTAGCCGGTCATCGTCTCAAGCCGCAGCGAGGTCTCCGGGATCGCGGCGTTGTTCGAGACCAGCAGGATCCGCCGGGCGTCGTCGGGTGCGCCGAACTGACCGGCGTCGATCGCCGCGGCGAGCGTGGCCGCGCCGTAGAGCGTGGACACCTCGAAGATCTGGACACGCGGGCGCGCGGTCGTCGTACGCGCGTTGGCGGTCTTCTCGGGCATGGGTCAGGCGGTCCTTCCGGTGGCGCGCAGGCCGCGGAGCAGGGTGCTGCGCGCGGTGTCCATCGTCGCGAGGGTCTCGTCGAGCACCTGCTGCGGCATCCGGCGCAGGGCGTCGGTCACGTTCTGCTTGAGCCGCTTGGTCACGGCCGGTTCGTACTGGTCGGCCTTGCCCATGTGGAAGGCGATCATGGCGCAGTAGGTGCGCACCGCCTTGGGCAGGAAGCGGTCGGCGTCGCGGTCCGCGGAGACCACGTCCAGGAGCAGGTCGTACGACGGGATGAAGTCGAGCTGGCGGTTGTCGGTGATCTGGGTGAGCGAGGTCGTGACACCGCGCCGGTAGAAGACCCCGTGCAGGCTGAGGGCCGCGTAGGTGGTGGCCTTCAGGTGGAGGCGCCAGACCCAGAGCCGGTCCTCGGCTGTCCGCAGCTTCGTCTCGAACCGCGAGCCGCCGTCCTCGAAGAGCCGGCTGCTGTAGATGCCGAAGGGCACGAAGGGGTAGTCGACCATCGTGACCATGCTGGCGGGCGCGATGCCGTCGCGCGGGTCCATCACCGTGTCGCGCTGCTTGGCGGGCGCGTACCGGATGGCGCGCTTGGTGCCGGTCGAGAGGACGTGGTCGGTGCGGGCGAAGTCGCAGCCGAGGGCCTCGATGCCGTCGACCATGGCGCGCAGATGGCCGGGGGCGTACCAGTCGTCGCCGTCGAGGAAGGTGATGTAGTCGCCGGTGGCCGCGTCGAGGCCGGTGTTGCGCGCCTGCGCCACGCCCAGGTTCGTCTCGTGGCGGATCACGGTGGCGTTGGGGACGCGGCTCTGCCAGCGTTCCAGGACGTGGGGCGTCTCGTCCGTCGAGCAGTCGTCGATCAGCAGGAACTCGAAGTCCGGGTCCGCGTTGTTCGCGAGGCTGCGCATGGTGTCGGAGGCATAGATCCCGACGTTGTGGAACGGCACGATGACGGACAGCTTGGGCACTCGGACATCCCCACACTCAACCAGACGAACAGACGAGCAATCGATCACTGAGCGAGACAGCACACACCGTGTTCACATGGGCGAACGCCGGTCAGACGGGCAGCGTATCCACCGTCATTTCCCGTCGGACGAGCCCGACGCGGACTCCAGGTGAACTCTTGTCGCCCTGCGCGCGAACCGGTGCCGGAACCCGAGCGCGGCCAGTGCGAGGAGCGCTACGGCGCCGATCGCACCGCCGATCCGCAGCCCCGGCGGCCGGAAGGTGCAACTGATCGACGTCGTCGTGGAGTCGAGCGGAACGGCCAGGAGGCCGAGGTGGCTCTGCGCGGGGGCCGAGGGCCGGTCGCCCGCCGCGCAGCTCCAGCCGGAGATGCGCGGGGCGGCGATGACGGCGGTTCCCGAGCTGCCGACGGGGAGTTCGGCGGTGACCGTGTGGCCGGAGACGCGCACATCGGTGGCGCCGGTCTGCGTCAACTGCCGTACGGCGGTGTCCAGTCGCTCCTGGACCAGGCAGCCGACGGGCTGCTCGGGCAGGGACGGCCGGGCGGAGCCGCGCAGTTCGATCCGTACGGCGCCGGAGGCCGGGACGGTGCCGAGCGTCCGCATCGGGCCCTGCACGGACGGCAGTCCGCCGAAGAAGGAGACGGGCTTCTGGCCGGTCAGGGCCGCGGTGCCCTTGAGTTCGGGCGCCCAGAGCCATAGCCCCGAGCCCGCCGGGCAGGAGGCGGTCAGGGTGGTGACTCCGCCGGTGCCGTCGGTGCCGTCCGCGCGCGTGACGCGGTCCGGGATGTCGTACACCTTCGACCCGAGGAGCAACTCCTGGTTGGCGAAGGGGGATTCGCCGAAGCCCGTGTCGCGCGCGGGCAGCCGGACGTCCGGGCGGACCGTGACGAGCGGCGGTACGGGGGTGTCGGTGACGGTGATGTCCGCCTCGGGGAGGGTGTCCGTCGTGAGGGGCGCCGTGGGCGTGGACCGCATCCGGGTGCCGACGGAGAAGATCGCGTCGGTGACCGGGTTGTCGAGGGTGACGAGGTGGCGGCCCTTGGCCCAGAAGCCGAAGCCCAGCGCGGAGAGGGTGCGTGTGTACGTCTCCGCGGTGAGGCTGGAGTATTGCTCGGCACTCTGGCCGCCCACGAGCAGCGCGTCGTTGCCGCCCGGCAGTTCACCGGGGTCCGTGCGGTGGCGGGGCCAGGCGTCCTTCGCCGCGACCTCGCGCGCCATGTCCTCCTGCCAGGGCCCGATGCGCGGGGTCCACGCCACCTGGGTCAGCTGCTGCTCGGCGATCCTGCTGCCGGTGACCGCCGCCTCGCCCGCCTGCGCCACGAGGAGCAGGGCGACGGCGAGGGCGGGCAGGACCCGAACGCCGACGGTGTACCGCCGGACGAGCAGGACGGCCACGGCGGCGAGCGCCGCGAGGGCCAGGGCGGCGGCGAAGGCGGGGTAGGTCCAGCGGTCGACGACGAGGCTGCCCCGGGCGGCGAAGGCCAGGGCCGCGAGCACGGCCGCACCGCCGAGGAGGGCGGGCAGCGGGGGCAGTCCGCGGGCGGTGGAGAGCCAGGCCGCGATCAGCAGCAGCCCGCAGAGCACGAAGGTCTGCCGGTACGGAATGCCGTTCGGTGAAGCCCCCGCGTGCCAGAGCAGATGGGTGGGCCCCCACTGGAGCGAGAGCGCGACCAGGACGATCGCGGCCGTCCAGGCGGCGCGCGTCCGGGGCGCCACGGTGCTGTTGAAGGGCAGGCTCAGCGCGAGCGCGAGCGCCGGGGTGCCGATGAAGAGGGCGGGGCTGGCGACGCTCGCCGTGGCGGGGAGCAGCCGGGCGAACACCTCGGTCCAGGCGACGGCGGTGAAGGTCACCTCGGGCGTCGGGTCGGCGACCCGGGTGCCCAGGAAGATCACCAGGACGAGCGGGGCTGCGAGGCCGATGCCGAGGAGCACGGTCCGGGAGGCGCGCAGCAGCCCGGCCAGGCGGCGGCGGGCGGGCCCGTCGGTGGTGAGCAGACGGATCGTCAGGACGATGGCCGCGCCGAGGGTCGCCATGTACGCGGTGTAGAAGTTGGCGAACCAGGCCAGGCCGACGACGAGCGGTCCGAGGACCGGCCGGCGCCCGGTACGGGCCCACTCCCCCACCAGGCAGAGCAGCGGGAAGGCGAGCAGTCCGTCCAGCCACATCGGCACGGTGGTGCCGTAGTTGAGGGTCCAGCCGCACAGCGCGTACGCCGCGCCCAGGACGGCGGCGACCTGCCAGGGGCCGCGGCGGAGCCGCAGGAGCAGGACCGCCATGGCCGCGCCGGCGGCGGTGATCTTGGCCGCGGTGATGACGTAGAGGGCGAGCTCGATCCGGTCGGCCGGGAAGAGCACCACCAGCAGGTCGAACGGGCTGCTCAGGTAGGTGCCGTAGTCGCCGAGGAAGTTCGACCCGAAGCCGGCGCTCCAGTTGACGAACATGTCGCCGTCGGCGTCGGCCTCGCCGAGCAGGAGCCTGCGCCAGTAGGCGTGGAACGGCAGGTACTGCTGGCCGAGGTCGACCGTGCTGCGGGTCGTGGCCCCGAAGGGATACGTCCCGGCGAGGAGTCCGCCGGCACAGAGGACGAGGCAGGTCAGCAGGGCGGCCGCGGCGGCCGCCCGGAGCCGGATGCTGTGCCGCGCCCGGCCGATCAGCCGCGGCCGACCGGGTCGGTCCCCCGCCCCGTCCGCCGCGCCGGGCCGATCGCCCTCGGTGCGCGCGCCTTCGCCCTGATCGGGCACGGTCTCGGCAGCAGGGGGCACACGTCCTCCGTGGTCTGTCGCGCGCGGTGCGCGGTTGCGCGTAGGCCCGGCGTTCACGTTCACGTCACGGGCAGACGGCCATTACCGCCGAGCCGGGCGTCTCGAATCCGATCAGCAGGCGGTCTTCCGGCACACCGAGGGTGAACACGAGGTGCTACGGGCCCTGGCAGCTGCACGCGGCGGTAGTCGCGTCCCGCAATACCTCCGCTTGCACTTATCCAGCGTCTGCAACGGCTGGCTGGCTGGTGCCCGGCTACGCCCGTGGCGTCGTCTTCGGCGCCCCGCTCCTGACGGTGCTCGGCACCAGGTGTCGCGGAAGAAGATGCGCATGTTCCTCATGGGCCTGTTCATCGTCGGCAACACGCTCTCGGCACTCGCGCCCAGCTTCGGCGTGATGCTGATCGGCCGAGTCGTCGCCTCACTCGCCCACGGTGCGTTCTTCGGCATCGGTTCCGTCGTCGCCGCCGACCTGGTCGCTCCCCAGAAGAAGGCCTCCGCCATCTCGCTGATGTTCATGGGGCTGACCGTCGCCAACATCGTCGGCGTCCCGGGAGGCATCTCCATCGGCCAGGCTCTCGGCTGGCGCGTCACCTTCGTCATCGTCGCCGCGCTCGGTGTCCTCCTGCTCGGCGGAAAGTTCGCCGACTGCGCCCTGATGCCCATGCTCTTCGTGTCGCTCGGCGCGCTGTCCCTGACCCTGCCGGCCTTCACGGCCACCGCCCACAACAAGGTCCTCGCCGCGATCACGCTCACCCTGATCGGCGCGCTCGGCTTCGCCACCGTGCCCCCGCTCCAGAAGTGGGTCCTGGACCAGGCGAAGCAGGCCCCGACCCTCGCCTCGGCCGGTCACGCCTTCGCCACCTCGGCCGTCGAGGCGCTCGTCGCCGAGGCTCCCGCCGTCAGGGCGAGCTGACCGGCAGCACGTCCGGGGACAGGGCAGCCGTGCGTGCCGTGAGCGCAGGTCAGTACCAGATCGCGACCGGGCGCCCGCCCGCATCGCGCTCGGGCGGATCCGGGAGGGGGCGCGCACGGCCGAGGGCGATGCGGTGGGCAGTCCACGCGGCGGCGGCCGCGTCCAGCACATCGTCCGGCGGGGTGCGCCCCGCGTCCCCCAGGTCGTCCGGGAGGACGATTCCGGCCGCGGCGAGGAGCGAGCGCCGTGCCATCTGCCCCGCCCAGCTCTTCTTGCGGTGACGCAGCGCTTTCCCGTCCGCCAGGGCCCGGAACGACACCTCGGGGTGCACTTCGAAGAGCCGGTCGCCCCCAGGCTCCGCCAAGCAGGCGTTCGCCTCACGGAGTTTGGGCGCGAGCCCCCAGCTCTGGCGGCTCAGCCCGGCCCCGGTGAGTTCGCGGCACCGGCGCCGCGCGTCGTCGTACTCCTCCTCCTGCCACACCGCGTGCGGCGGAACCCGGAAGACGCTGCTCCTGAGCGGCCCCAGCAGGGCCGCCGCCTCCGTGTCCGCGCGACGCCACCCGGTGTCGAGGAGCCCCAGCGGCATGTCCACGGCCACGACCGCGACGCCGCCTCCCGCTGCCTCGGGCAGGAGGGAGCGCAAGGTGGTGGCGACCCGTGCCTCCGCGAAGTGGCCGTCGTGGAGCTCCACCGCCAGCCATCCGGCCGGGCACGCGTCGACGCCGAGGACGGTCACCATGTCAGCCGGCATCCTCGAAGGGCGCCGTCGAGGGGTAGCCGTACTCGCCGTAGGGGCGGACGAAACGAGCGAGTACGAGCTGCACGGCGCGGGTGGACGTCCGGGCCCTGGAACGGACGGTTCTCACCGGCACCCTCTCGCGTCGCGGGGTCGAGGACCTCTCCCACGAGCCGTGGGTGCGGTCCCTGATCCTGTCGTCGCCCCGCCGGCCGGCCTGACGCCGTCGTCCCGCGTGGGGGGCGGCGGACCGAGGGCCCATCGAATCATTCCGACCAGCGCGTGGCCGGTCATCTGCACGACAGCGCGCTCCACCCCCGTCGGGCAGGGCAGGTCGAGCGACTCGCACGCCCAGCGCGGAAGGGTCGCCACCCCGTTCGCGGCCAGGACCGCGTACGGGGCCCGGGCGATCCGGGGCAGGGGCGGGTGGCGCAGGATGAAGCGCGCGGCCTCGCGGGCCTCCTGTGTCGCGTACAGCTCGTGCCGGTACGAGGCCAGTTGGTCGGCCAGCTCGGCGCGGTCGCGCGGCGGGTCGGTCACTCCGAGCGCTTCCGCCACACGGGCGGTGTCGGCAACGTACGCGTCGCAGCCGGCGGGATCCAGCGGGTGGGCGCCGTAGCGCTGATGGGCGGTCAGGAAGCTGTCCACCTCCGCGACATGCACCCAGCCGAGCAGATGCGGATCGGAGGCGTGGTACGCCGCTCCGTCGGCGGTCACCCCGTGCACGCCTTCGTGCACCGCGCGCACCCGGTCGACGGCCCGCTGCGCATCGTCCGCCGTCCCGAACGTCGTCACCGCGAGGAACGTGCTGGTGCGGTGGACGCGCCCCCACGGGTCTCCGCGGTAGCCGGAATGGGCCGCGACGGCAGCCATGGCCAGCGGATGGAGGGACTGGAGCAGCAGGGCCCTCAGCCCGCCGACGAACATCGAGGCGTCGCCGTGCACCGTACGGATCGCGCTGTCGGGTCCGAACCAGCGCGGGCCGGGAGTGCCATGGATGCGGGCGCGGTTGTCGGGGCCCTCCGGGCCCGCGACACGGGTGAACAGTGCGCGGCCGAATCGTTCCCGGAGGTCGAACCGGGGCACGGACACGTCCATGCGACCAGTATCCGCCGAGTACCTCGGACCTCATCGGCGGCGGGGGCGTCCGGTCCCCAGGCATGCCGGGGACCGGGATCGATCACTGCAACGCGTGCACGGCCGCCGCGAACGCGAACGGCAGGCGGGCGGCCGTCGGCACGATCAGGCGCGCGGTCTCCTGCCGGCAGCCGGCCCGAAGCAGTGCCCGGGTCAGCAGCAGCCGTCGACGCGACAGGCGCCGCCAGGCCCGCTCGTAGTCCTGAGGGCGCCCCGCTCGGAGGCACCGCACCGCCGCTTCGGCCGATGCCAGCGCGAGGGCGATGCCCTCGCCGGTGAGCGCGTCGACGTAGCCGGCCGCGTCACCGACGAGCAGGACGCGGCCGGCCACTCTGCCACGCACCCGCTGCCTGAGCGGTCCGGCGCCGCGGACCGCGTTCACGGCGGTGTCCTCGCACAGGCGTGTGGCCAGCTCGGGGAACTGGTCCAGATGCGTGTCGTAGGGGCGTCGGGCCTTGCTCAGTACGGCCACGCCGACGAGGTCGTCGGCGACCGGTGTCACATACGCCTCGCCGTGCCGCGACCAGTGGACTTCGACGACGTCCGACCACGGCGGCACGGAAAAGTGGCGGCGCAGACCGTAGCGTCGGGGGCCACGCGCGGCGAGGTCGAGGCCGAGTGCGCGGCGGAGGGGCGAATGCAGGCCGTCCGCCGCGACGAGCCACCGGGCCCGCAGCCCCGCGGCGGTCACCGCCTCCGGTCCCTGGCGCACCTCCCCGACCTTGCCGGGCTCGATCCGGATGCCGAGTTCGAAGGCCCGCCGGTACAGCGCGGCGCTCAGGACGGTGCGGCGTACGCCGAGGCCGAAGCCGTCTCGGAAGGCGGCCTGTGCACGGTGCGGGCCGTCGATGTACCGGATGCCGCTGAGCGCGTGGCCGGCCGGTTCGACACCGAGGGCGCGCAGGGACCGTACGCCGCGCGGCATGATCCCCTCGCCGCACGCCTTGTCCACCGGGCCGGGGCGGGGCTCGATCACCACAACCTCCATGCCGTTCGACGCGGCGTGGATCGCCGTGGCCAGGCCGGCCGGGCCGCCGCCCGCCACGAGGAGGTCGATCACCCGAGCCCGCCGGGGACGGAGGCCTGCGCCGGGCGCGTGGCGTCCGCCGCGCCGGTCCCGTACGGCACGACCGGGCCGTCCGCGCCGGCCGCACCGCCCGCGGCGACGAGCGCCGCGTCCTCACAGCGGATGCGCACGGTGAGCAGCGCGGCGTTGAGCAGCGTGAACAGAACGGCGGTCAGCCATGCCCCGTGGATCAGCGGCAGCGCCGCGCCTTCGGCCACCACCGCCACGTAGTTCGGGTGGCGCAGCCATCGGTAGGGGCCGCGGGCCACCAGCGGCAGCCCGGGTACGACCAGCACCCGGGTGTTCCAGCATGGCCCCAGTGTCCGCACACACCACCAGCGCAGGGCTTGGGCCGCGACGACCACGCCCACCATGGTCCAGCCGAGGCCGGGGTGGAACGTCCGCCGCATCGTCGCCACCTCGGCCAGGCAGCCGAGCAGAAGGCCCGTGTGCAGCACCACCATCACCGGGTAGTGCCGCCGTCCGTACTCGACCGCGCCGCGCGCCAGGCTCCAGCGCGTGTGCCGACGGGCGACCACGAGTTCGGCCACGCGCTCGGCGCCGATCGCGAGTACCAGAAGGACATACGCGTTCACGTCTCTCGGTCCCTCCCTTCCTACCAGCGCAACAGGACGAGTTCGGTGCAGAAGCCCGGGCCCATGGCGAGCATCAGGCCGGGGGTTCCGGCGGGCGGCGGGCTGCCTCCCGTCAGGGTGTCGCGCAGGACGTGCAGCACGGAGGCCGAGGACAGGTTGCCGACGTCCGTGAGGGAGCGCCTGCTGACGTCGAGGACGTGATCGGGCAGGTCGAGTGCCTCCGCGACCGCGTCGAGGACCTTGGGGCCACCCGGGTGGCTGACCCAGGCCGTCACATCCTTGCGGGTGAGGCCATGGTCGGCCAGGAAGGCGTCGACGTCGTCGCCGAGGTTCTTGCGCACCACGTCGGGAACGGCGGGATCCAGGACGACACGGAAGCCCGAACCGGTGATGTCCCAGCCCAGCAGCCGCTCGGTGTCCGGGTAGAGCCGGCTGCGGCTGGCCACCACCGTCGGGCCGCTCGCCGCCCCCGCCCCCTGCCTTCGGGTCCCGCAGGCGACGACGGCAGCGGCCCCGTCCCCGAAGAGCGCGGTCGCGATCAGGTTGGCGGGGGAGGTGTCGTCCCGCTGGAAGGTCAGTGAGCACAGCTCGACGGAGAGGAGCACGGCGACGTGCTCCGGCCACCCCTGGAGGTAGTCGTGGAGCCGGGCGACACCGGCCGCGCCCGCGACGCAGCCGAGACCGAAGAGAGGCAGCCGTCGGACGTCCGGCCGCAGCCCGAGCCGTCCGACGAGCCGGGCGTCCACCGACGGCGCGGCGATGCCGGTCACGGAGGTGAACAGCAGGAGATCGACGTCCCGGGCGGACAGGCCGGCCTCGGTGAGCGCCCCGGAGACGGCTTCGGCGCCGAGGTCCACGGCGTGGATGAGGAAGGCGTCGTTGACCGCACCGAAGTCCCTCAGTTCGCCGTATCGGTCGAGGGGCAGCGCGGTGTGGCGTGAGCGGACCCGCGTGCCGCGGTGGAGGCGGTCGAGAGCACGCCGGTCGGCGTCGGCGGTCAGGCAGTGACCGGCCACCATGTCGGTGATCTCCCGCTGGGAGTGGCGATGTGCTGCCAGGACTCCATGGACTGCTGCGATCCGGGTCATCAGACTCCCTGGTGCGGACGACGTGCACCCATATGTGCCCCACGCCCCGTGGTCGTACCACGTCATCGCCCGCCCGGCGCCTACGATCGGCGGGTGGACGCCACGAACCGGCCCACCGCCGAGATCGGGCCCGCCGCTGTCACGCCCGCAGGCGGTGGGGCCGTACGCTCCGAGAACCTCCTCACCGGCCTGGTGAGGGCCTGTCACCCGGGCCCGACGGCGGCCGTCACCCTTCTGATGACGGCGCTGGCCGTCTCGGCGGGGCACGGCGGGCGCGGCTCTGTGCTGGTCGGCGCGGCGGTGTTGGCCGGCCAGCTGTCGGTGGGGTGGTGCAACGACGCGGTCGACGCCCGGCGCGACCGCGCGGCGGACCGGTACGACAAGCCGGTCGTGTCCGGGGCGATCGGCGCCGGGGCCGTACGGGCCGCGGCTGTCGCTGCCCTGGTGGCGAGTGTCCCGCTGTCCCTGGCCGGTGGTCTCTTCGCAGGGAGTGTCCACCTGGTCGGCGTCGGCGGCGCGTGGGCGTACAACCTGGGGATGAAGGCGACGCGGCTGTCCTGGCTGCCGTACGCCGTGGGGTTCGCGGCGCTTCCCGCCTTCGTGGTGCTGAGCCTGCCGGGCAGGGCCGTGCCGGCTTGGTGGGTCGTCACGGCCGGCGCGCTGTTGGGCGTCGGCGCACACCTGGGCAATGTGCTGCCGGACATCGAGTCCGACCTGAGAGCGGGGGTACGAGGGTGGCCCCAGCGACTCGGTCCGGCGCGGACCCGACTGCTGATGCCGGTCCCCCTGGTCATGGCGTCCGTGGTGCTCGTCCTCGGAGGGCCGGGGCCACAGGACTTCGCCTCGTCGGCCGTGTTGGCGGTGGCCGTGCCGGCGGCGCTGGTGAGTGCGGTCCTCGGCCGCCGCCGTGTCCGACTGCCGTTCATCGCCTCGATTCTGGTCGCCGCCATGGATGTGGCGCTGCTGGTGGGGCGTGGCGGCCTGCTCGCCTGACGGCGGCGCTCGGGCCCCGCACAAGCGGATCCCTTGCCCGCTGACCCCGCTCCTCCACCACACCCAGCACCTGCCGGTCACGACGCGCCGGCCACCGACCCGGCCGCTCCCGGTGGGGACGCCGCCTACGGCCGTCCCCGCCTGGTGGAGAGGGTGGAGGACAACGCCTGGCCTGCCTCACGGGCGACTTCCAGGATGACCGGCGCCAGCTGTGCCAGGTCCATCGCCTGGGAGTCGCCGCTGAGCGAGAGCGCGGCGCCGGCCCAGCCGCGTGCCCGCAGCGGAGCCGCGACACAGGAGATCCCCGTCAGCGATTCCTGATGGTCCGCGGCCACACCGTGCCTGCGGCGAACCTGTGCCAGTTCGTTGTGCAGCCCTGCGACGGTGCGGATCGAGCGCGGTGTACGGACCGGCAGCCGGGTGCCGTACATGGCGTCGATGTGGTGCGGATCGAGCGTCGCGAGCAGCGTCTTGCCCACCGCCGTCGTGTGCGCGGGCAGGCGGCTGCCCAGCCGGGTGGGCAGGTTGGCGGCGAACCGTCCGCCGACCTTGTCGAGGAAGACCACCTCGCGCCCGTCCAGTACGGCGAGATGGCCGACGAACCCCGATCGCCTGCACAGCTCGTGCAGGAGCGGTCCGACGACGTCCCGTATCTCGCTGTGGCCGGCGGCGAGCCCGCCCAGCTCCAGCGTGCGCATGCCGAGGCGATAGCCCCCCGCGGAGTGAGCGAGCCAGCGAAGCCGGATCATCTGGTCGAGGATGCGATGGAGCGTGGAGCGCGGCAGGCCGGTGCGCTCGGTCAGCTCCAGCAGGGACAGCTTGGGTGTGCCGGAATCGAACGCGTCGAGGATGAGTGTCATGCGCTCGATCATGGTGTTCGGAGCCGGTGCCGGGGACCGGAGTTGGGGTTGGGGCTGGGGCTGGGGCCTGACAGGAGAGCGCCCCACATACATGTCGGCTGTCACCGGGACCGTCACCTTCCACCTCCGCTTGGTGGTTGACGCTGAGTTGCCTGGCTAGTCGGTATCGCACGTGGGCTGAAACAGGAAGAGCCAGAACGGTTCGACGGTGGCGAAGGCGGCGTCCGTCGCCGTGTCCCGCTGAGTGGGAGTGACGTGATCGTCAGCCGGGATCAGGTCCTCTCGCTCGTGCGACGTTCGGGAGAGTCGTGGCGGTGACGCCGTCGACCCGTGGAGGACGTTCATGCCTGTGACAGCGACCTCTTCCCCGCCCTCGCGCCGCCGCGCGCTCGCCGGGACGGGGGCGGTCGTGCTGCTGGTGTGCCTTCCGGCAGCGGCCACCGCCGCCGAGCCGGGCGCGGAGGACGGCTGCCCGGTGACGGCGACCGCGCAAGGCGTCCAGGTGATGGTGAGCGCCAGCGACAACGCGGCGTTGCAGGCGCCGTCGGGCGCGGGGCTGCCGGTCGCGCAGGCCTGCGTCGACCACCGGGTCGAGGAATCGTCCGGGTTCGCCGCAAGCCCGTACCCGGGCGAGACCGTCGTCTCGGCGCCCGCCCTCATCGGCAGCCAGACCGGGCAGCAGATCCCTGGCTATCCGGCGTACGCGGCCTCCCGCTACCCCTCCCCCCAGAACGCCGAGAACGCACAGCAGGGCCACACCCTCAGCTCGCGGAGCGAGAAGAACTCCACCCGCGCCCAGGCGCGTACGCGCCTGGGGGACGACACCGCATCGGCCGAGACCACCGCGCTCGCGAACGCGGCCGTCGATCCGGTACGACGGGTGAGCACGGCGTCGGCCACGGCCGACACCCAGCCGCTGGTCCTGGGCGGGTTGCTGCGGCTGGGCCAGGTGCACAGCGTCGCGACCGCGACGGTCGGGGCGGACGGCAAGCTCGTACGTGCCTCACAGCTGAGCGTCGGCCGCACCGAAGTGGCCGGCCAGGCCGTGGAGATCACCGAGGACGGTGTGCGGGCCGTCGACCGGACGGGGCCGCTTCCGCAGGGCGATCCGGCCAAGGTGCTGGAGGCCGCGGGCGTACGGGTGAGGTATCTGCGGCCGGAACAGACCGAGCGGGGCGTCAGGTCCGCCGGCGTGGAGGTCCTCGTACGGCAGCAGGACACACAGTCGGGGGCCGTCTACACCGTCCACTACACCTTCGGCCGCGCGTTCGCCGCGGCCGCCCCGGTCGAGCGACCGCCCGGCGGCGGGGACGTACCGCCCGTCGAGGTGCCGCCACCCCCTGCCGCGGGCGACGGCGGTGCCGGCGGCGACCCGGCGGCTCCCGTGGAGCCGCCGCAGGACGGGGCCGGGGCCGAGGAGCCCCCGGCCTCGGGTGAACAGGCGCCGCCGCCCGGCGATCCGGCCGTTGCCCCGCCCGGGGACCCTTCGCGCGTCGGACTGGCAGGCAACCCGGTCGACATGGGGATGCCGGGTCTCTATCTCGTCGTCGCGTTCGGCGCCGCGGCCACCTTCGCCTTCGGAACTCTGCTGCGCCTGTTGGGAGTGAGGACTCGATGGACATCATGACCCGGGCACGGAGCCAGTGGGACCGGCTGACCGCGGCGGCGACCGCCGTCGCCGGTGCCGTGGTGCTCGTCATCGGCTGGCGCGGGGTGAGCGGGACAGCGTACGTGGCCGAACAGGTGCCGTACGTCATCAGCGCGGGGATCGGCGGACTGTTCCTGCTCGGGGCCTCGACCGCCCTGTGGCTCTCGGCCGACCTGCGCGACGAGTGGCGCAAGCTCGACCGCATCGAGCGGGCGATCAGGGCCACCTCCAGTGAACCCGGTGCGGTCGTGGACGGCGCGGCCCAGGACGGCCGCGACCGCACCGTCGGCCACGACCGCACCGACCGCACCGACGGCACCGACGGCACCGACGGCACCGACCGGAGCAACCGCAGCGACCGCACCGTCGTGCTTCCGCCGGTCGGGGGCACGTCATGACCGGAGCGGGAAGGCCCGCGGAACCGTGGCGGGACCGCGACGCCCTGACGGTCTGCGGCACCACCCTGGCCGGGCTCGCCCTGCTCGTGACCGCATGGTTCGGCGCCGGCGGGACGGCATCGGTGGCGCGGCAGACCGCGTGGCTCAACCTCGCGGTGGCGGGTTTCGCGGTCTCGGCCATCGGGCAGTGCCTGTGGCTGCTGCGGGCCCGGCGCGCGGTCGGGGAGCGCCGTATCGGGCTGATCTCCATGGAGCCGGGCGAGCGGCGGGAGGACGCGTACGAGACCACTTCTTCGTACGAGACGACGCCGGTCCGCCGCGTCGCCGGCGAGCGGCCGCTGGTGCGGGCGGCGGGCATGGTCAGGCTCCACCACCCCGAGTGCCCGCTGCTGGGCGGCAAGGACGTGACCGGGGCCGCCCCCGGGGACGGCGAGATGTGCGGGGTGTGTGCCGCGTGAACGAATGGCTGCCGTTCGTCGTCATCGGGATCACCACCGGTTCGGTCTACGGCCTCGCGGCGATGGGTCTGGTCCTCACCTACAAGACGTCCGGCATCTTCAACTTCGCCCACGGGGCGATCGCCGCACTGGCCGCGTACGCCTACTACGAACTGCGGGTCGTGCGCGGGCTGCCCTGGCCGGTGGCCCTGGCCATCGCCGTGGTCGTGGTGCCGCCCTGCGTCGCGCTGGTCATGGAGCGTGTCACCCGGATCCTGGCGGGCGCGAATCCCACCACGAAGATCGTCGCCACCGTCGGTCTCCAACTGGCCGTCACCATGGCCCTCGTCGCCCACTACGGCGGCGCCGGGCTCGACTTCCCCGGCTTCCTGCCCACCGACACCATCGAGCTGATCGGCGTCAACGTCGGCGTCGACCAGCTCGTCTCGGCGATCGTGGCCGCGCTGGGCGCCGTCGGGTTCTTCGTCTTCTTCCGGGTCTCCTCGATGGGCGTGAAGATGCGGGCCGTCGTGGACGATCCCGCGCTGCTCGAGCTGGCCGGCACCAGCGCCTTCGCGGTGCGCAGCCGGGCGTGGCTGATCGGATGCTGGTTCGCCGCGGTCTCCGGCGTACTGCTCGCCCCGCAGATCGGACTGGACGCCCTGCTGCTCACCCTGCTGGTGGTGCAGGCGTACGGGGCCGCGGCGGTCGGGCTGTTCTCCAGCCTTCCGCTGACGTATGCCGGCGGGCTGCTCGTCGGGGTGCTGGCTGCCGTGGCCACCAAGGCGGTGTCCGGCTCCCAGGTCCTGTCCGGGCTGCCGCCGGCGCTGCCGTTCCTGGTGCTCTTCGCCGTTCTGCTGCTTGCGGGCCGGGGCAAGCTGGTCGAGGTCGGCGGGCACGGCTCGTCCTCGTCGCCTTCGCGGCCGCTGGTGAGCGGGGCCGTCGCGCGGGCGCTGGCGGTCGGCGCGGTCGTCGCGGCGGCGGTGGTCCCGTTCGTGGTCGGCGCCAAGCTGCCGGTCTACTCGATGGCCTTGGTGTTCGTGCTGGTCTTCTCGTCCCTCCATCTCCTTGTCCGGACCTCAGGCCAGGTCTCCCTCGCCCACGCCGCGCTCGTCGCCGTGGGCGCGTCGTCCTTCTCGCACCTCGCGGTCGGGGTCGGGCTGCCCTGGCTGGTCGCCGTGCTGCTCGCGGGCGCGATCGCGGTGCCCGTCGGCGTGCTCGTGGCCATTCCCGCGATCCGGCTGTCGGGGCTGTATCTGGCCCTCGCCACCCTGGGGCTCGGCATTCTGCTCGAACGGGTCGTCTACGGCTCCGAGTTGATGTTCGGCGCGACGAGTACGCTGCCCGCCACGCGCCCCGCCCTGTTCGCGGGCGACACCGCCTTCTACTACGTACTGCTGGCCTTCGCCCTCGCCGCGTCGCTGCTGATCGCGGCCATCGGACGGAGCAGACTGGGGCGGCTGCTGCGCGCCCTGTCCGACTCGCCGACCACGCTGTCGACCCTCGGGCTCGGGGTGAACGTCACCCGCGTCACCGTCTTCGCCGTCTCGGCGTTCATCGCCGGAGTCGCGGGTGCCCTCCACGCCTCCCAGGGACAGGCCGCGACCGGGGTGCCGTTCGTGTCGTACGCCTCGCTGACCTGGCTGGCCCTTCTGGTGCTCTGCACCGGGCTGCGCGCGGCCGCGCCGGTGGCCGCGGCGGCGCAGTTGGCGATCGTCCCCGCCTACGTCACCGACGCGACGGTCGTCGCCTGGCTCCCGGTCGCCTTCGGCGTGGGCGCGCTTCTGGTGGCCCTGCGTGAGGCCGGTGCGACCGGACGCCGAGGAGCGGGAGTCGCCGAACCGACGGCGCGGCGCGCCGCCGAGCGGCTCGGCACGGCCGGTCCTGCCGCACACCGGCTGCGGACGGCCACGGCGAGGACCGTGCGCCGCGGCGAGCCCGCGCGCGTACGGCTCGGCACCGGTCTGACGAAGGAGGTGTCGCGGTGAGCGTCGGCGATCAGGGAAGTACCGCAGTGAGCGGCGCCGACGACACAGGCCTGTGCGTCGAAGGGCTGACGATCCGGTTCGGCGGGAACACGGCCGTGAACGCCGTGTCCTTCGAAGCACCGCTCGGCCGGATCACCGGGCTCATCGGCCCCAACGGGGCGGGCAAGACCACCACGTTCAACGCCTGCTCCGGACTGCTGCGGCCCTCGGCAGGCACGATCCGTCTCCTCGGCCAGGACATCACCGGCCGCCCGCCGTCCGCACGCGCACAGCTCGGCCTCGGCCGGACCTTCCAGAAGATGGACCTGTTCGACTCGCTGACGGTGGAGCAGAACATCGCCATCGGCCTGGAAGCGCGCCTCGCGCGCAGCCATCCCCTCAGACAGCTGTGGTGCCCTCCCACCGAGCGGAAAGCGGTCCGCACCGCCACCGAGGACGTACTCGAACTGTGCCGGCTCGGGGACCTGCGCCATGAGCCGGCGGCCGCGCTGTCGACCGGGCAACGCCGATTGGTCGACCTCGGCCGGGTGCTGGCGGGCGGCTTCGAGCTGCTGCTGCTCGACGAGCCGTCGTCCGGTCTGGACACCGCGGAGACGGAACGGTTCGGCGCGATCGTGGCGCGGGTCGTGGCCGAACGCGGGTGCGGCGTACTGCTGGTGGAGCATGACATGGCGCTGGTGATGTCCGTCTGCGAGCACCTCTTCGTCCTGGACTTCGGCGAGCTGATCTTCGCCGGCACCCCGGCCGAGGTACGGGCCAGTGAGACCGTGCGCGCCGCCTACCTGGGATCGGAGGCGGCATAGTGCTTGAACTCCAGGGCATCAGCGCCGGATACGGCGGTACGCCCGTACTGCGCGACGTGTCGCTGTGGGTGCCGCCCCGCTCGGTGGTCGCGCTCCTCGGCCCCAACGGCGTGGGCAAGACCACGCTGCTGCGGGTCGCCTCCGGCCTCCTGCCTCCCAGCTCCGGACGGATCCGGCTGGACGGCCGGGACCTGACCGGAAAGCCCCCGCACACCCTGGCCCGGCACGGGGTCTGCCATGTGCCCGAGGGCCGCGGGGTGTTCCCCAACCTGACGGTACGGGACAACATCCTCGTCCAGGCCGGGGGCGCTGGCGTGGACGAGGCGGTCGAGAAAGCCGTCGAGGCGTTTCCCGTCCTGGGGCGCAAACTCCGCCAGACGGCCGGTTCGCTGAGCGGCGGTCAGCAGCAGATGCTGGCGCTGGCCCGCGCCTATGTCACCGACCCCGCCTATGTCCTGCTCGACGAGGTGTCGATGGGCCTGGCGCCTGTGGTGGTGGACGAGATCTTCAGTTTTCTCGGCGAGCTGGCCGCATCAGGATGCGCGCTGCTGCTCGTCGAGCAGTACGTGACCCGGGCACTCGAACTGGCCGACTACGTCTACCTCATGAACCGGGGCAGGACCGAGTTCGCCGGGGAACCCGGTGAACTCGACGCGTCCCGGCTCATGGAGCAGTACCTGGGCGCACACACGTGAGCGGAGGAACCGTGACCCCACCTCGAACCCGTGGCGCGCTGGCGGCCATGGCGGTGCTGAGCCTCGTGCTCGCCGCCTGCGGAACCCGGCTCGACCACGACACCATCGTCCGGGCCGGCTCCGGCTCCGGTGCGGGCGGCGGCGGCCAGGGCGAAAGCGGAGCCGGGTCCGCCGCGGGCGGGATCCTGCCGGGTACGGACGGGACCGGCGAGGGGCAGGCAGGCCAGGGAACGGCGGGCGCCGGCGCCGGCCCGACGGACGGCGCGGGAGGCACATCGGCCCAGGGCGGCGGGGGAGGGAGTGGCGGGCCCGGCGGGAGCGGCGCTTCGGGCGGGGGCGGCGCTTCAGGCGGGGGCGGCGGCGGGGGCCGCGGCGGTGGGCCCATCGTCATCGGCAGCGTCGGTACCCTCTCGGGCCCCGGAGGTGTCGCCTTCGCGCAGGGGCCGCGCGCCTTGCAGGCATGGGCGGCGGCCACCAACGCCGCGGGCGGCATCAACGGCCGCACGGTGAAAGTGATCGTCATGGACGACGGGGCCGATGCCGCGAAGGGCCGCAGCCAGGTACAGGAACTGGTCGAGCGGCACAAGGTGGTCGCCATCGTCGCCGCGATGACCACCACCCACACCCTCGCCGCCTGGAAGGGCTACGTCGAGCAGAAGAAGGTTCCCGTCATCGGCGGCGACTGCTCGACCACCGCGTGGACGAACAGCCCGGTCCTGTTCAGTCAGTGCCCTTCCTCGAACTCCCAGATGGACGGGCTGGCGAAGGTGGGCGCCACGTACGGGAAGGGCAAGAAGCTGGGCGGCCTCTTCTGCACCGAGAGCGACGCCTGCGGGCATGCCGAGAGCCGCATGTTCGGCAGCGGCGGGGCGGCCCAGCGGTTCGGCCTCAGCCCGGTCTACCGCGCGAAGATCACACTCACCCAGCCCGACTACACCGCCGAGTGCCTCCAGGCACGCAACGCGGGCGTGGAGCTGATGCTGGTCACCGGCGACCCGAACACCGTGGCCAGGGTCGCCTCATCCTGCCGCCGGCAGAACTTCAGCCCCCAGTTCCTCCAGCCGTCGGCCACGGTCGGGGCCGACACCGCCGGCAAGCCCGGTCTGTCGGACGTGCTGGCTTCGATGTCCGTCTTCCCCTTCAAGGGCGTCCGGTCGGCGTCCTTCCAGCAGTTCGACTCCGCGTGGAAGAAGTACGCCGGGAACGCGCCGGGACCGGCCGCCGCACAGGGGTGGGCGTCGGCGAAAGTGTTCGAGAAGGCGGCGCGCGGCGCGGGCGACATCAGCAGGGACGGGCTGATCAAAGAGCTGTACACCTTCCGAGGGGAGCGATTCGGCGGCCTGACCGTCCCCTTGACGTACGTCGCCGGGAGGGGCACCGCCGACACGCGCTGCGCCTTCTTCATGCGGGGGTCGGGCGGCGGATGGACGGCACCCCAGGGCGCCCGGACGGTGTGCTGGTGAGCCGGGGCCCGCAGCTGTGGACGCAGCCTGCGGCCCCGGAGCACACACACGCCAGCGCTGGAGCCAGGAGCAAGGTCTCTTGCGTCGGGGACTCAGCCGGAGGTGACCGGCAGCACGTCCGGGGACAGGGCAGCCGCGTGAGCCGTCGCCGCCGTCATCCGGCGGCGGTGGTGGCGCCGGCACAGCACCTCGTAGCCGATCTCGTCACCCGCGTTCACATCACCCACCACGACCTGCGCACCCTCGACGACCATCGCGCCGCCGACGGTGCGCGCGTTGTGCGTCGCCCGGGCCCCGCACCAGCACAGCGCCTCGACCTGAAGCACCTCGACGCGGTCGGCGAGCTCCACGAGCCGCTGGGAGCCGGGGAACAGCTTGGAGCGGAAGTCGGTGGTGATGCCGAAGGCGAAGACGTCGAGTTCGAGGTCGTCCACCACCCGGGCGAGCTGGTCGATCTGCTCGGGCGAGAGAAACTGCGCCTCGTCCGCGATGACGTAGTCGCAGCGGCCGCCCTTGGAGAGATGGCCGACGAGGTACGCGTAGAAGTCGAAGCCCTCGGCCGCCTCCACGGCGTCCGTGACCAGACCGAGGCGCGAGGAGAGCTTGCCCTCCCCCGCGCGGTCGTCCCGCGTGAAGATCATGCCCTGGAGCCCGCGGGTGGACCGGTTGTGTTCGATCTGAAGAGCGAGGGTGCTCTTTCCGCAGTCCATCGTTCCGGAGAAGAACACCAGCTCGGGCATGGGAGGTCGGGGACCTTTCAGGTCGTGGGTGAGTGAACGGACGTACGGACGCGGGAGTACGGGTAGGGCGTCAGGAACGGGATTCGAGGAGCGGCACCAGCTGCTCCGCGGGCGTCATCGATCCGTGCATGCCGACCATCGCCGACTCGTGGGGCTCGTTGACGGAGGCGGTGATGACGACGTCGTCGTGGGCAGCGGCGACGACGTCGCCGATCCTGCCGTACACGCGCTCGTCGACCCCGTCGCCGAACCAGCCGAGCGCGATGGCCTCGTCCCGGCTCGCCACCCAGAACTGCTCACCGAGCACTTCCCGCCAGCACGTGAGGACATCGGCCTCGGCCCCCGGCACGGCGTAGACATGGCGGGCCCGCCCCTCGCCGCCGAGGAGGGCGACACCGGCGCGCAGCTCCCAGTCCTCGTCGAAGTCGATCCGGTGCTGCTCGTCGAAGGGGACGTCGACCATGCCGTGGTCGGCCGTGACGTACAGCGCCGAGCGGGGCGGCAGCTGCTCGGCGAGGCGCTGCGCGAGCCGGTCGACGAACATCAGCTGGCCGCGCCAGGCGTCGGAGTCGACACCGAAGCGGTGTCCGGCCCCGTCGAGCTCGCTGTAGTACGTGTAGACCAGCGAGCGGTCACCGGCGGCGAGCTGCTCGGCGGCGAAGTCCATCCGCTCCTCGCCGGAGAGCCTGCCGTGAAACGTTCCGCCGCTCAGCGCGATCTTGGTGAGCGGGGTGTCCTGGAAGATCGGCGAGGAGACCTGGGCGGTGTGGATGCCGGCCTCGTGGGCGAGCTGGAAGACGGTGGGGTACGGCTGCCAGACCTGCGGCGGGGTCCACGGCTTCCAGCGGAGCTGGTTCATCAGCTCGCCGGTCTCGGGGTTGCGGACGGTGTAGCCGGGGAGGCCGTGCCCGCCGGGGAAGAGTCCGGTGCCCACCGAGGCGAGCGAGGTCGCGGTGGTGGCCGGGAAGCCGGCCGTGATCGGACGTCCCGTGCCGCCGCGCGAGGAGGAGAGGAGTGAGGTGAGGTACGGGGCCTCGTCCGGGTGGGCCTTGATCTGCTCCCAGCCGAGGCCGTCGATCAGGAAGACGCAGTTCCGGTCGGCGGGGGTGAGCTCGGCGATCCGGGCGTCGAACCCGGGGGCGCCCTGTCCGGCGACGAGCGTCGGGAGGAGGTCGGCCAGCGACCCGGTGCCGTACGCGGGAACGGGTGCGGTGGCGGGGTCGAGCAGATCCGGTTCGTCCGGCCAGCCGGAGGCGACGGTGGTGGGCTGGACCATCAGCGGGTCGCCGCGGTGGCTTCGGAGAGCGACTGGGCGAAGGCGAGGGTCTGGCGCACGGTGTCCGGTCCGTCACCGGCGTCGCTGACGCGCAGGCTGAGGTCGTCGGCGGTGGCGTTGCCGGTGTAGCCGTGATCGGCGTCGCAGTTGGGGTCGCCGCAGGCGGCGGGCTCCAGGTCGATCCGCGAGACGGCCCCCCAGCCGATCGTGAGGACGACCTCACGGGGCAGGGTGCCGGGGGTGTACGACTCCGGGTTGGCGACGACCCGGCTGACGACGACGGAGGAGATCCGGTCGAGCTTGACCGACTCGGTGGAGGTCGTCGCGTACGGCGTCGGGGAGCTGTTGTCGGCGGTCTGCTCGTCGGTGTGGCTGACGATGAAACGGTTGGCCGTCAGGACGAGGACCGTGACATGGCGCCGGACCTCGTTGGAGTCGAACGTGGTCTCCTGGTGGACCAGGTACGACGCGATCGGCTCACCACCGACGGCGGCTTCCACCGCCTCGGCCACGAGGGCCGGGTAGTAGCCGCTGCGCTCGATCGCCGCGCGCAGCCCCTGGGTCGTCGTACCGGTCTTCGCCATGGACTCCATCCTAATCCGTCGCAAGGGGCACTTCGGGCCGCTCGTCAATAGGCAGGGAGGCTGCGGGGACCGAGGTCCGTACGGGGCGGGGGCGGGGCGAGACGGACGGTGGCACCGAGCACGGAAAGGCCGTGCGGCGCGACGACGACGGGCTCCAGGGTGATCGCTACGACCTCGGGGTGGTCGTCGACGAGCCGGGAGACGCGGAGCAGCAGCTCCTCGAGGGCGGGGGTGTCGACGGGGGCTGAGCCGCGCCAGCCGAAGAGGAGCGGGGCGGTGCGGATGGAGCGGACGAGCTCGGCGGCGTCACGGTCGGTGGCCGGGACGAGGCGGTGGGACATGTCGCCGAGCAGCTCGGAGGGGGCGCCGGCGAGTCCGAAGGAGAGCACGGCGCCGACGGCCGGGTCGATGGCCGAGCGGACGACGGTGTCGACGCCGCGCGGCACCATGGCCTGGACCACCGGCTGGAGCTCGGCGGGTTTGCCGAGCGCCTCGGTCAATTCGGCGTACGCGGTACGCAGTTGTTCCTCGCCGGCCAGATCGAGCCGTACGCCCCCGAGGTCGGGGCGGTGGCGCAGGTGGGGGGCGGTCGTCTTGAGAGCGACGGGGTATCCGAGCCGGGCGGCGGCGAGAACGGCGGCGTCGGGGGTGGGCGCGGGCAGGGTGGGAAGCACGTCGATCCCGTACCGCCCGAGCAGCTCGCGCGCGGCCTCGGCGTCGAGGGTCACCCCTCTGTCGTCCGCCTCCTCCCCGAGCACCTGCTCGATCTGCGCGGCGGCCCCGCTCTCGTCGATGTCCTCGAACTCGGGCACCCGCCCGGGCTCGGCGGCCTGCCGCCGCCACTGCCCGTACCGCACGGCCTCGGCCAACGCCCTGACGGCCCGCTCGGCGGCGGGATAGGCGGGAATGGCCCCGCGGGGCGGCGCGTCCTCGCCGGACGCACGACCGGAGCCGGAGTCGTCACCCCCCGCGCGGCCCTGCGCGGGACCAGCCGGATCCGGGCCGGGCGCGGCGGCCCCGTCCGCCGTTCCGGCTGACAGGCCGTGCCCGGCCGGCTCGGTCGTGGCACCCGCTGGGAGCGGACCCTCGACCGCCGGGGAAGCGGGCGCCGGTCGCGCGTCGCCGGCCGCGGACGGACCCGCGCCGGTCCAGGTACCCATCGCGGCCGGACCCACGCCCGTCGGGGCCTGGGTCGTGGCCGCATGGCCGGTCGAGGCCTCGGCGCCCACGATGCCCGCACCCACACCCCGCGCGGCCGGCCGCGTGCTCGTCGCCGCCGAGAGGGCTTCCGCCAGGCCGCCCATCTCCACGTGGACGACGACCACCGGCTTCGCGGGCGGCGGGGCGGAGGCGACCGCCTCGCGGAGGTGGGCCGCGAGGACCTCGCCGTCGCCGGACTCGACCGCGCCGTTCTCGCCGACCCAGGGGATCGCGGTCACCACGACCGCGTCGCACGCGTCGTCGGCGAGCGCGGCGGCCAGCGCGGCGCGGAAGTCCGCCGGGCTCGCGCCCGTCGTCAGGTCCAGCGGGCGCAGCGGACGGAGTCCCTCCGTCAGACAGGCGTCGTACGCCAGCAGCCCGAGCGACTCGGAGTTGCCGAGGATCGCCACGCGCGGCCCGGCCGGCAGCGGCTGGCCCGCGAGGAGCAGCCCCGCGTCCACGAGTTCGGTCACCGTGTCGACGCGGATCACTCCGGCCTGCCGGAGCAGCGCGGAGACAGTGGCGTGCGGGATCCGGGTGACCGGCACCCGGTGTCCGGGCGGCGCGCTCCCGCTGTGCCGCGCGCCCTTGACCACCACGACCGGCTTGACCGCCGCCGTGCGCCGGGCGAGCCGGGTGAACTTCCGCGGGTTCCCGATGGACTCCAGGTACAGCAGGACGACGTCCGTCTCGGGGTCGTCGTACCAGTGCTGGAGGAAGTCGTTGCCCGAGACGTCCGCCCGGTTGCCCGCCGAGATGAAGGAGGAGATGCCGGCGCCGTGCCGGTGCAGCCCGGCGAGGAGCGCGATCCCGATCGCGCCGGACTGGGTGAAGAGCCCGATCCGCCCGGCGGCCGGCATCTGCGGCGCGAGCGAGGCGTTCAGCCGGGCGCCCGCCGAGGTGTTGATGATCCCGAACGCGTTGGGCCCGATGATCCGCATCCCGTACGAGCGGGCCTGCCGTACCAGTTCCCGCTGCCGGTCCCGCCCCTCCCCCGCCCCCGTCTCCGCGTAGCCCGCCGAGAGCACGACGAGCCCCCGCACCCCGTGCTCCCCGCAGTCGGCGACGGCCTCCGGCACGCGCTCGGCGGGGACGGCCACGATCGCGAGGTCCACCGGTTCGCCGATGTCCCCGACGGAGCGGAAGGCCGGCACTCCGTCGAGCGTGCCGGTCTCCTCGGGGAGCGCGCGGTTCACCGCGTACGTACGTCCGGTGAACCCGCCCTCCAGGAGGTTGCGCAGGACCGTCCGGCCGACCCCGCCCGGCGTGCGGCCGGCCCCGACGACGGCGACCGAGCCGGGGGTGAGGAGCCGCTGCACCGAGCGCGCCTCCGCTCGCTGCTCCCGGGCGCGCTGCACGGCGAGGGAGCGGTCGGTGGGCTCCAGGTCGAGGTGGAGCCGGACGGAACCGTCCTCGAAGCTCCGCTTCTGGGTGTATCCGGCGTCGGTGAAGACCTTGATCATCTTGGTGTTCGCGGGCAGCACCTCCGCCGCGAACCGCCGGATGTCCCGCTCCCGTGCCACCGCCGCGATGTGTTCGAGCAGCGCGGAGGCCACGCCGCGCCCCTGGTGCGCGTCCTGGACGAGGAAGGCGACCTCGGCCTCGTCGGCGGGCGCGGAGGCGGGCATGCCCCGGTCGTCGATGCGGTCGTACCGGACGGTCGCGATGAACTCGCCGCCGACCGTCGCCGCGAGTCCCACCCGGTCGACGAAGTCGTGATGGGTGAAGCGGTGCACGTCCTTGGCGGAGAGCCGCGGGTACGGCGCGAAGAAGCGGTAGTACTTCGACTCGTCCGAGACCTGCTCGTAGAAGCTGACCAGGCGGTCGGCGTCGTCGGCGGTGATGGGCCTGATGCGCGCGGTGCCGCCGTCCCGCAGGACCACGTCCGCTTCCCAGTGGTCGGGGTAGGCGTGGTCCGGCCGCTCCGGTCGTTCCGGCTGTGACGGCTGTTCCGACGCGCTCTGCATGGGGCAAGAGTACGGCCGGGGACCGACACGGACACCGGTCGCGCGGCGCCTGGTGCACCATGCAAGGGTGGGAAAACCGATCGGCTCTGGCGCAGGGCCGGAGGTCGGCCACGAGCACTCCGCGACCCATGAGAGACTGGTCTAGACAACCGGCTTTGAGACTTGAAGGGCAACACCATGGCTGAGCGCCGCGTCAACGTCGGCTGGGCCGAGGGCCTGCACGCCCGCCCCGCCTCCATCTTCGTCCGTGCCACCACGGCCTCCGGCGTCCCCGTGACGATCGCCAAGGCCGACGGCAACCCGGTGAACGCCGCGTCGATGCTCGCGGTGCTCGGCCTGGGCGCGCAGGGCGGCGAGGAGATCGTGCTCGCTTCGGACGCCGAGGGCGCCGAGGTCGCGCTCGACCGTCTCGCGAAGCTGGTTGCCGAGGGTCTCGAGGAACTGCCCGAGACCGTCTGACCGAATTTCCGGAGAAGCCGCACACGCCGACATGACGGTGGGTGCGGCTTCTTCGTTTCATCCGGCCGATTTCATGGGAATTCCGCGCAGCACAAAGAAGGCCCTCGAATTCCCGCTCTTTGTATACGGTCCGCTCGTTAATTCCGGGCGGTCGCCGTGTTGACGACGTGTTGCGAAACCCTCACACGCCCCCGCTCCCCGCGCTCCGGAAGCTTCAGCCGGTGCAGGACCAGCGAGCGCTCGGCGTGCATCGCGGTCAGGGCGCGGGCCCGTTCGGCGTCGCCCCGCGCCACCGCGTCCACGATCGCCCCGTGTTCCGCCCATGCCTCGACGGGCTGGGCGGGGGCCTCGACCGCGTACATCCAGGCGATCTTGTGCCGTAGCTGAGTGAGCAGGGCGGTGAGCGCCGGGCTGCCCGAGGCCTGCGCCAGCGTCTCGTGGAACCAGCCGCCGAGCGAGCGCAGATCGTCCCCCTGGCCGCGCCTGGCCCTCTCCTGCCCGAGCCTGACCAGGCCGCGCAGCACCTTGAGGTGCGCCTCGGTCCGGCGCTGGGCGGCGCGGGCGGCGCCGAGCGGTTCCAGGAGAGACCGTACGTCCAGGAGGTCCGCCGCCTCCTGCTCGGTGGGCTCGGCGACGTGGGCGCCGGCATGGCGGCGGGTGATCACGAAGCCCTCGGACTCCAGGGTGCGCAGGGCCTCGCGGACCGGGACGCGGGAGACTCCGTAACGGCGGGCGAGCTGCTCCTCGGTCAGCCGGCTGCCGCGCTCGAAGACCCCGGTGACGATGTCGTCCCGGATCGCCGTGCATACCGAGTGCGCGGGAATGCGCATGTTCGACCTCCGCCATGTGATCCGCGCGAAACCGGTTCTCCGGCGACTCTATTGCAGCGGGGCGGCATTTCCGATGGCTCTTCAGGAATCATGGATATCTTTTGGTCAGCGAAAAGCCCCGGCTCAGTACGAGCCGGGGCTTTTCTGACGCGCTTCTGACGCCTTCTGATGCGGTGTCGGTCAGACGTTCACGCCGCGGGCGCGCAGGTACGCGACCGGGTTGATGTCGGAGCCGTACTCGGCGGTGGTGCGGGCCTCGAAGTGGAGGTGCGGGCCGGTCGAGTTGCCGGTCGAGCCCGAGATGCCGATCTGCTGGCCCGGGGTGACGGACTGGCCGACGGAGACACTGATGGCCGAGAGGTGACCGTACTGGGTGTACGTGCCGTCGTTCATCCGGATGACGATGTTGTTGCCGTACGCGCCGCCCCAGCCGGCCTCGACGACGGTGCCGGAGCCGACGGAGACGACCTTGGTGCCGTAGGCGGCGTGGAAGTCGACGCCGGAGTGGCTGCCGGAGGACCAGAGCGAGCCGCCGGCCTTGTAGCCGGTGGAGACGTACGAGCCGGCAACCGGGAGCTGGAAGGAGTTGAGGCGCCTGCGCTCGGCCTCGCGGGCGGCGCGCTCCTTGGCCTCGCGGATCTCCTTGGCGCGGGCCTCGGCCTTCCGCTTCGCCTCCGCCTTGCGCTTCGCCTCCTCCTTGGCACGGGCCTCGGCCTCGGCCGCCTCGCGCTCCTGGGCGGCGGCCTGGGCGTCGATCGTGTCCGCGAGGGAGTCGGCGGCGACGATCTGGGTCAGGCCGGTGTCCTCGAGGGAGGGGGCGTCCGTGTCGACGGCGAGCGCCGGGGAGGCGAGGGTTCCGATGACGCCGGTGGTGGCGAGGGTCGCGACGCCGGCGAGGCCCGCGCTGCGGCGCGCCAGACGGCTCGGACCACGATGCTTCCCGGTGGCACGGGTGAACGCCATGTAGGGGCTGATCCTTTCCTTCCTTCTCGCCTACCGGGTTAGCTGACGGGTTCGGAGCAGGAAGGTCTCCTACGGGCCCCTCCGCACGGATGCGAAGGCGTCCGATTCACCCCAGGGACTTCGTGTGGGTCCCCGGCTCCCCAGGCTCGCGCCTGACGGGGACTCGGCGATGACTGTCCGATGCCGCGGGTGCGGCGGGTGCAACTGGCGAACAGCCGGATCGACGCTAGGCGGATCGTCCGTCAATCACCAAACAGTCACGCCTGTTTGTAAGACTTGCCACAGGTCATACACGCACCGTCCGCAGCATTTCGGACAAACAGCAGGACCCCGACGTATCGCTACGTCGGGGTCCTTCAGTGGTGCGAAACCTCGTCAGCCGGTGACGACGGTCACTTCGCCGATGCCGAGCGCGCGCACGGGCGCCTCGATCTGCGCCGCGTCGCCCACGAGGACGGTGACGAGACGGTCCACGGGGAAGGCGTTGACGACGGCCGCCGTCGCCTCCACCGTGCCGGTCTCGGCCAGCCGCGCGTACAACTGCGCCTGGAAATCGTCCGGGAGGTGCTGCTCGACCTGATCGGCGAGCGTCCCGGCGACCGAGGCGGCGGTCTCGTACTTGAGCGGCGCCACGCCCACCAGGTTCTGCACGGCCACGTCGCGCTCGGCGTCCGTCAGCCCCTCGGCGGCGAGGGTGCGCAGCACCCTCCACAGGTCGTCAAGTGCCGGACCGGTGTTGGGGGTGTCCACGGAACCGCTGATGGCGAGCATCGAGGCGCCGTTGCCCTTGCCGTCGGAGCGGAGCACCTGGCCGAAGGCCCGGACACCGTAGGTGTAGCCCTTCTCCTCGCGCAGAACGCGGTCGAGGCGGGAGGTGAGCGTGCCGCCGAGGCAGTACGTGCCGAGGACCTGGGCCGGCCAGACGCGGTCGTGCCGGTCGGCGCCGACGCGGCCGATCAGCAGCTGGGTCTGGACGGCGCCGGGGCGGTCGACGATGACGACCCGGCCGGTGTCGTCCGCCGTGATCGGCGGGACGGGGCGGGGCTCGGCGGCGTTCCCGGTCCAGGCGCCCAGCGTCTCGGCGAGGACCTTGTCCAGGTCCACGTCGGTCAGGTCGCCGACGACCACGGCGGTGGCCGTCGAGGGGCGGACGTGCGCCTCGTAGAAGGCACGGACGGCCGCGGCGTCGATCGCCTCCACCGTCTCCTCGGTGCCCTGGCGCGGCCGGGACATCCGGGAGTCGGCCGGGAAGAGCTCCTTGGAGAGCTGCTTGGCCGCCCGGCGGGCCGGGTTGGCCGTCTCGTGCGGGATCTCGTCGAGCCGGTTGCGCACCAGGCGCTCGACCTCGGAGTCGAGGAACGCCGGCGCGATCAGGGCCTCGGAGAGCAGCCCGAGCGCCTTGGGCAGCCGGGAGACGGGGACTTCCAGGGAGACCCGTACGCCCGGGTGGTCGGCGTGCGCGTCGAGCGTGGCGCCGCAGCGCTCCAGCTCGGCCGCGAACTCCTCGGCGGTGTGCTGGTCCGTGCCCTCGGAGAGGGCGCGGGCCATGATCGTGGCGACACCGTCGAGCCCCGCGGGCTCGGCGTCCAGCGGGGCGTCGAGGAGGACCTCGACGGCGACGACCTGCTGGCCGGGGCGGTGGCAGCGCAGCACGGTCAGGCCGTTGTCCAGGGCTCCGCGGTCGGGGGCCGGGAAGGCCCACGGCCTGGCGGTGCCCGGCTTCGGCTGCGGGTGGAACGTCATGCTCGTCAAAGACGCGGCAGCGTCGGTCACTGGTCCGCTCCCTCTTCCTCGTCGCTGTCGCTCTGCTCGCCGCTCTGGTCGGCGTCGCTCTGCTCGGTACCGATGGGTTCGTAGACCAGCACCGCGCGGTTGTCCGGGCGCAGCTGGGCAGCGGCGACCGCGCGCACCTCCTCGGCGGTGACGTCCAGGACCCGGTTGACGGCCGTCAGGGCGAGCTGCGGGTCGCCGAACAGGACCGCGTAGCGGCACAGTTCGTCGGCGCGGCCCGCGACCGTGCCGAGCCGGTCCAGCCACTCGCGCTCCAACTGGGCCTGGGCGCGCTCCATCTCCTCGGGCGTCGGACCGTCGGCGGCGAAGCGGGCCAGCTCCTCGTCGACGGCAGCCTCGATCTCGGGCACCTCGACCCCGCCGGAGGTCTTGACGTCCAGCCAGCCGAGCGAGGGCGCGCCGGCCAGGCGCAGCAGGCCGAAGCCGGCGGCGACGGCCGTGCGGTCGCGGCGGACCAGACGGTTGTGGAGCCGGGAGGACTCGCCGCCGCCGAGGACGGTCAGGGCGAGGTCAGCGGCGTCGCACGCGCGCGTGCCGTCGTGCGGGAGCCGGTAGGCGGCCATCAGCGCGCGGGCCGGGACCTCCTCCTCGACGACCTCGCGCAGCTGCTCGCCGATGGTGTCGGGCAGCGTGCCGTCGCGCGGGGGCACCTTGCCCTCGTGGGAGGGGATGGAGCCGAAGTACTTCTCGATCCAGGCCAGGGTCTGCGCCGGGTCGATGTCGCCGACGACCGAGAGCACCGCGTTGTTCGGCGCGTAGTACGTGCGGAAGAAGGTCCGCGCGTCCTCCAGGGTCGCCGCGTCGAGGTCGGCCATGGAGCCGATCGGCGTGTGGTGGTAGGGGTGGCCCTCGGGGTAGGCGAGGGCGGTCAGCTTCTCGAACGCCGTGCCGTAGGGCACGTTGTCGTACCGCTGGCGGCGCTCGTTCTTGACGACGTCCCGCTGGTTCTCCATGGACTCGTCGTCCAGGGCGGCGAGCAGCGAGCCCATGCGGTCCGCCTCCAGCCAGAGCGCGAGCTCCAGCTGGTGCGTGGGCATGGTCTCGAAGTAGTTGGTGCGCTCGAAGCTCGTCGTGCCGTTGAGCGAGCCGCCCGCCCCCTGCACCAGCTCGAAGTGGCCGTTGCCGTGGACCTGCTTGGAGCCCTGGAACATCAGGTGCTCGAAGAGGTGGGCGAGGCCGGTGCGGCCCGCGACCTCGTGACGGGAGCCGACGTCGTACCAGAGGCACACCGCGGCGACCGGGGTCAGGTGGTCCTCGGAGAGCACCACGCGCAGGCCGTTGGCCAGCCGGTGCTCGGTCGCTGTCAGGCCGCCGGAGCCGGCCTCTGCCGTGGCCGTGTGACCCATGGGCATGTACGTCCCTTCGATCGCGATATGGAAAAGTCCTGCCACCCTATGCAAGCGCACCGACACCTGGCGAAGTTCCCGCAGGTTCCCGGCGTCCCTCTTCCGGGTCGCGAGGGCGTCGCGGACGGCTCACGCAGGGCCCAGGCACGGGCCGTGCCCGGGTCGCGGTCGGCGTTGTCGGTGGGACGGTCCACAATGGTCCGCGTCAGATCAACCTTGTTGGTGAAGGAGCCGCAGCCGCGATGGCCCGCCGCAGCACGAAGACACCGCCGCCGGACGACGCGTTCGAGGAGAGGATCCTCGACATCGACGTCGTCGACGAGATGCAGGGCTCCTTCCTCGAGTACGCGTACTCGGTGATCTACTCCCGCGCGCTGCCGGACGCCCGCGACGGCATGAAGCCCGTCCAGCGCCGCATCGTCTACCAGATGAACGAGATGGGCCTGCGCCCCGACCGCGGCTATGTGAAGTGCGCCCGCGTCGTCGGCGAGGTCATGGGCAAGCTGCACCCCCACGGCGACGCGTCGATCTACGACGCGATGGTGCGCATGGCCCAGCCCTTCTCCATGCGGCTCCCGCTGGTCGACGGCCACGGCAACTTCGGTTCGCTCGGCAATGACGACCCGCCGGCCGCCATGCGGTACACCGAGTCCCGGATGGCCGCCGCGGCGCTGATGATGACGGAGTCGATCGACGAGGACACCGTCGACTTCACGCCGAACTACGACGGCCAGGAGCGGGAGCCGGTCGCGCTGCCCGCCGCGTACCCGAACCTGCTGGTCAACGGCGCCTCCGGCATCGCGGTCGGCATGGCGACGAACATGCCCCCGCACAACCTGGGGGAGGTCATCGCGGCCGCCCGCCACCTGATCCGGTACCCGAACGCGGACCTCGACGCGCTGATGCGCTTCGTGCCCGGCCCCGACCTGCCCACCGGCGGCCGGATCGTCGGCCTGTCCGGGATCAAGGACGCGTACGAGAACGGCCGCGGCACGTTCAAGATCCGCGCCACGGCGACGATCGAGACCGTGACGGCCCGCCGCAAGGGCATCGTCGTCACCGAGCTGCCCTTCACGGTCGGCCCGGAGAAGGTCATCTCCAAGATCAAGGACCTGGTCGGCTCCAAGAAGCTCCAGGGCATCGCGGACGTCAAGGACCTCACGGACCGCAGCCACGGTCTGCGCCTGGTCATCGAGGTCAAGAACGGCTTCGTGCCGGAGGCGGTCCTGGAGCAGCTCTACAAGCTGACGCCGATGGAGGAGTCCTTCGGCATCAACAACGTGGCGCTGGTCGACGGCCAGCCGCTCACGCTGGGCCTCAAGGAGCTCCTGGAGGTCTATCTCGACCACCGCTTCGACGTGGTGCGCCGGCGCTCCGAGTTCCGCCGGACCAAGAAGCGCGACCGGCTGCACCTGGTCGAGGGTCTGCTCGTCGCCCTGCTCGACATCGACGAGGTCATCCGCCTCATCCGCTCCAGCGAGAACTCGGCACAGGCCAAGGAGCGCCTGATCGAGCACTTCTCGCTGAGCGAGATCCAGACGCAGTACATCCTGGACACCCCGCTGCGCCGGCTCACCAAGTTCGACCGGATCGAGCTGGAGACCGAGCGCGACCGGCTCAACGGCGAGATCGACGAGCTGACCGGGATCCTGGAGTCCGACAGCGAGCTGCGCAAGCTGGTCTCGGCCGAACTGGCCGCGGTGGCGAAGAAGTTCGGCACCGACCGGCGTACGGTCCTGCTGGAGTCGGCGGGCGCGCCGGTCGCGGCCACGTCCCTGGAGGTCGCGGACGACCCGTGCCGGGTGCTGCTGTCCTCCACGGGCCTGCTGGCCCGGACGGTGACCGAGGCTCTCCCGGCCGCGCACGAGGGCAGGCGGGCCAAGCACGATGTGATCGTCTCGGCGGTCCCGGCGACGCAGCGCGGCGACGTCGGTGTGGTGACCTCGGCGGGACGCCTGCTGCGGCTCGCGGTGATCGACCTGCCGCAGCTGCCGGACACGGCCGCCGCGCCGAACCTGGCGGGCGGGGCACCGCTGGCGGAGTTCCTCACCCTGGAGGACGACGAGACGGTGGTCTGTCTGACCACGCTCGACGAGGCCTCGCCGGGCCTGGCGCTCGGCACGCTGCAGGGTGTCGTGAAGCGCGTGGTGCCGGACTACCCGGCGAACAAGGACGAGCTGGAGGTCATCACCCTCAAGGAGGGTGACCGGGTCGTCGGCGCGACCGAGCTGCGGACGGGCGAGGAGGACCTCGTCTTCATCACCTCCGACGCCCAGCTGCTGCGCTACCAGGCCTCGCAGGTACGGCCCCAGGGCCGCCCGGCGGGCGGTATGGCGGGCATCAAGCTGGCCGAGGGCGCCGAGGTGATCTCGTTCACGGCGGTGGACCCGGCGGCGGACGCCATCGTCTTCACGGTCGCGGGCTCCACGGGCACGCTGGACGACGGGGCCGGTACGTCGGCCAAGCTGACGCCGTTCGACCAGTACCCCCGTAAGGGGCGGGCGACCGGTGGCGTGCGCTGCCAGCGGTTCCTGAAGGGCGAGGACGTGCTGATCCTGGCGTGGGCGGGCGCGACCCCGGCGTACGCCGCGCAGAAGAACGGCACGCCGGTGGAGCTGCCCGAGGCCGACCCGCGCCGTGACGGCTCGGGCACGCCACTGCCGAAGCCGGTCGCGGTCGTGGCGGGCCCGGCGAGCTAGTCGACCAGCTCCGCCGGTTCCGGATCGGTCAGTCGTACGTACCGCAGGACGCCCCACATGCTGTGCTCGTCGGGGGCGTCCTGCGGGCCGTTCACGCGGCAGCCGTCGAGCTCCTTGCGCAGCGCATCGCCGTCGATGCCGGAGCCGATGAGGACGAGCTGGGTGAGCCGTTCCTGGCCGGCCGCCCAGGGCTCGGGGTAGAAGCGCAGGAACCTGCCGACGGCGTGCACGGTGTAGCGGTTGGCGGGGTCGGCGGCACCGAAGTCGACGAATCCCTTGATCCGGTAGAGCCCCTCGGGGCGGGAGTCCAGGAACTCCATGAGCCTGCGCGGGTGCAGCGCGGTGCCGGAGGCCAGGGAGAGGGTCTCGTAGGCGGCGTGCGGGTGGTCGTGCGCGTCGTCGGGGTCTCCGTACAGCAGGTCCTCGATCGACATCTGCCCCTCGATCTCCCCCTCGGGCACGACCCGGTCGAAGAGCAGCTCGGGGTCGATCCGGCCGTGCGCGGCCCGGACCACGGCTGCGGGCCCCGCGAGCCGGGTGACGGCCTCGTGGACGGCGTCCAGCTCCCGCTCCCCGACCCGGTCGGCCTTGTTGACCACGACCAGGTCGGCGAGGGCGAGGTGCCGGTCGGTCTCGGGGTGCCGGGCCCGCGTCTCCGTGAACTCGGCCGCGTCGACGACCTGCACGAGCCCGCCGTACACGATCCGCTCGTTCTCGCTGGCGAGCACCATGCGCACGAGCTCCTGTGGCTCGGCGAGGCCGCTCGCCTCGATGACGATCACGTCGAGGCGCATCTCGGGCCGGGTGAGCACCTCCAGGTACTCGTCCAGTTCGCTCGCGTCGACGGCGCAGCAGAGGCATCCGTTACCGAGCGAGACGGTGGAGCCGACCTGTCCGGCGACGGTCAAGGCGTCGATCCCGATGTCGCCGAAGTCGTTGACCATGACGCCGATCCGAGTGCCCCGGGCGCTCCGCAGCAGGTGGTTGAGCAGCGTCGTCTTGCCCGATCCGAGGAATCCGGAGAGGACGACGACGGGGATCTGCTGGTTGGTCAAGGAAACCCTCCGACGACTCGACACACGCCAAAGCCCCCAGAATATGCAAGCCCCAGGACGACGAGGGACGACACCGCCACCGGCTGCGGCGACACCCGAGCTCCACACCGCGGCCCGGGGGCTGGTACGGGCCCCACGGGCCGGTACTGACGCGAAGCCATCGCCCCCCCGCAGCCGCCGACGGCGCGCCACCGCCCACAAGGGGACCCGCACCTCTGCCCTCTTACCCGCACGGGCGAGCGAAGCGAGATGGGGGTACCCCCAGGCGGAGCTCTGGGGGAGGGTGGGAACCCCCAGCCCGGCCGGAGGCCGGGCGCACCCCAACCGGCCCGCGGCCGATGACACCCCCGCCCCGGCCCCCACGGCGCCCCCGCCGCCCCCATACATTTCCGGTCCGAGCCCCCCGCCCCGTACCGTTCCTGCCATGACCCCTGCACCGACCACCCCCGCGCGGCCCGCGTCGCGCCGTCGGCGGTTCGGCTGGCCGCGGCGGGTCTTCGCCCAGGTCCTCCTCATGCAGCTGGCCATCGCCGCCGGCGTCACGGTGCTGGCCACCGGCCTCTTTCTCGCACCGCTGAGCGACCAGCTCGACGACCAGGCCATGCGGCGCGCCCTCGCCATCGCCGAGACCACCGCCTCCCCGCAGATCGCCGAGGCGCTGCAGGCGTCCGATCCGGCCGCCCACGGGCCCGTGCAGGAGGAGGCCGAGCGGATCCGGCGGAACACCGGCGCCGAGTACGTCGTCGTGATGGACACCCGGGGCGTGCGCTGGTCCCACACCGACCCCGCGCAGATCGGCAGGGTCGTCTCCACGGACCCCAGCGCCGCGCTCGCCGGGCGGGAGGTCATGGAGATCGACAGCGGCACCCTCGGCCGCTCGGCGCGGGGCAAGGCCCCGCTGCGGGACGCGGACGGGACCATCGTCGGCGCGGTGTCCGTCGGCATCGAGTACGACAGCGTCCACGACCGGCTCCTGGGGGCGATCCCCGGGCTCCTCGCGTACGCCGGCGGCGCCCTGGCGGCCGGTGCGCTGGCCGCGTATCTGATCTCCCGCAGGCTCCAGCGGAAGACCCACGACCTGGCGTTCTCCGACATCGCCGCACTGCTCGCCGAGCGCGAGGCCATGCTCCACGGCATCCGCGAGGGCGTCGTCGCCCTCGACCGCGCCGGGCGCATCCGGCTCATGAACGACGAGGCGCAACGACTGCTCGGGATAGGCCCCGAGGCCACCGGAAGCCCGCTGGAGGAGGCGCTCGGCTCCGGGCGCACGGCCGATGTGCTGGCCGGCCGCGTCACGGGCGAGGACCTGGTGACCGTTCGGGGCCACCGCGTGCTGATCGCCAACCGGATGCCGACGGACGACGGCGGTGCCGTCGCCACCCTGCGCGACCGCACCGAGCTGGAGCGGCTCGGCCGCGAGCTCGACTCCACCCGCGGACTGATCGACGCGCTGCGCGCCCAGGACCACGAACACGCCAACCGGCTGCACACCCTCCTGGGCCTGCTCGAACTCGAGATGCACGACGAGGCGGTGGAGTTCGTCACCGAGGTCGTCGGGGTCCACCGGGCCACCGCCGAACAGGTCACCGAGAAGATCCACGACCCGCTGCTCGCCGCGCTCCTGGTCGGCAAGGCCACGGTCGCCGCGGAGCGGGGCGTGTCCCTGCGGATCTCGTCCGACTCGCTGCTCCCCGACCGGCTGGTCGACCCGCGCGAGCTGGTCACCGTCGTCGGCAACCTCGTCGACAACGCCCTGGACGCCGCCGCCGGCACCGCCGACGCACGCGTCGAGGTCGCCCTGCGGGCCGAGGGCCGTACCGCCGTCCTGCGGGTCACCGACAGCGGACCCGGCGTCCCGGACGACCGGCGCGAGCTGATCTTCACCGAGGGCTGGACGACCAAGGAACTGCCGTCCCACGGCAAACGGGGCCTGGGCCTGGCCCTGGTGCGCCGACTCGCCGAACGTCAGGGTGGCAGCGCCCGGGTCGACACGGCCCCGGACGGCGGCGCCGAGTTCACCGTCGTCCTCCCGGAGGCGCTGAACGAGCCGGAGCCGTCGATGAGCGTGGTCGCGGGAGAGCCGGGATGATCGACGTACTGGTCGTGGACGACGACGTACGCGTCGCGCGGATCAACGCGGCCTATGTGACGAAAGTGCCCGGCTTCCGGGTCGTCGCCATGGCCCACTCCACCGCGGAGGCGCTCGCCCGGCTCGACGAGGTCCCGGTCGACCTGATCCTGCTCGACCACTACCTGCCGGACGAGAACGGGCTCGCGGTCGTACGGGAACTGCGTCGGCTCGGCCACCAGACCGACGTGATCATGGTGACCGCGGCGCGCGACGTGGCGACCGTGCAGGCGGCGATGCGCCACGGCGCGCTGCAGTACCTGGTCAAGCCCTTCGCCTTCGCAGGGCTGCGCACGAAGCTGGAGGCGTACGCCGCGCTGCGCCACACCCTGGACGGCGGCGGCGAGGCGGAACAGGCCGAGGTCGACCGCATCTTCGGCGCCCTCTCGGCGGGCTCGGTCGAGCCCGGCCTTCCCAAGGGCCACTCCCCCACCACCGCGGAGCTGGTGCGCCAGGTGCTCCTCGCCGCCGACGGGGCCCTGTCCGCGCAGGAGATCGCCGAGCGGGCGGGGGTCAGCCGGCAGACCGCCCAGCGCTATCTCAAGCTGCTTGAACGGACCGGCCGGGTGCGGCTGACGCTGAAGTACGGCGAGACGGGCCGCCCCGAGCACCGGTACATCTGGGCCAAGGCCACCAGCTGAGCCCTCCCGCGGGCCCGGTGCGGGCTCCCTGCGGGCTGCGTGCGGGCTTCGTACGGGCTTCGTACGGGCTGCGTACGGGCTTCGTACGGGCTTCGTGCGAGCTCCCTGCCGCCTCCCTGTCGCCTCACACCGCCCCGGCGCCGGTCAGCGACCTGACCTCAGTCTCCGCGTGCTTGGCCGCATCCGGCGGCTCGGAGGAGGTGACGGTGCCGATCCAGCCGGCCAGGAATCCGAGCGGGATGGAGACCAGGCCCGGGTTCTGGAGCGGGAACACATGGAAGTCGACGCCCGGGAAGAGCGCGTCGGGGCTGCCGGAGACGACCGGCGAGAGGGCGACGAGCAGCACCGCGGGGACGAGCCCTCCGTACACCGACCACACGGCGCCGCGCGTGGTGAAGTTCCGCCAGAACAGCGAGTACAGCAGGACCGGAAGGTTGGCCGACGCGGCGACCGCGAAGGCGAGGCCGACCAGGAACGCCACGTTGAGATCGCGGGCGAGCAGGCCGAGTCCGATCGCGGCCACGCCGATCCCGGCCGCGGCGATCCGCGCCACCGTCACCTCGCTGTACGGCTTCGCGCGGGCACCCCCGCGGCGCAGCGAGGCGTACAGGTCGTGGGCGACGGAGGCCGAGGAGGCGAGCGTGATGCCGGCGACGACGGCCAGGATGGTCGCGAAGGCGACGGCGGCGACGATCGCGAAGAGCACCGTGCCGCCGGTCGAGCCCGCTCCCCCGCCGAGGTCGAGCGCGAGCAGCGGTACGGCCGTGTTCCCGGCGGCGTTGGAGGCGCGGACGGCGTCGGGGCCGATGATCGCGGCGGCGCCGAAGCCGAGGACGATCGTCATCAGGTAGAAGCCGCCGATGAGGCCGATGGACCAGATGACCGAACGGCGGGCGGCCCGCGCGGTCGGCACGGTGTAGAACCGGGAGAGGATGTGCGGCAGGCCCGCGGTGCCCAGGACGAGCGCGAGACCGAGGCTGATGAAGTCGAGACGCGAGGTCCACTCGCCGCCGTAGCGCAGTCCCGGTGCGAGGAAGTCCCGTCCGTGGCCGCTGCGTTCCGCTGCCGTGGCGAGCAGTTGGTCGAAGTCCCCGTGGAAGCGGAGCAGGACGAGCACGGTGAGGGTGATCGTGCCGGCCATGAGGAGCACGGCCTTGACGATCTGGATCCAGGTGGTGGCCCGCATTCCGCCGAGCGACACATAGATCACCATCAGGGCCCCGACGCCGATCACCGTCCAGGAGCGGGCGGCTTCGCTGGTGCCCCCGAGGAGCAGGGCGACCAGACTGCCGGCCCCCACCATCTGGGCCACCAGATAGAGCACCGAGACCGTGACGGAGGAGGTGCCGGCGGCGATCCGGACAGGGCGCTCCGCCATCCGCGCCGCGACGACGTCGGCGAGCGTGAACCGGCCGCAGTTGCGGACCAGTTCGGCGACCAGGAGGAGGACGACGAGCCAGGCGACGAGGAACCCGACGGAGTACAGCATGCCGTCGTAGCCGAAGAGGGCGATCAGGCCGGAGATCCCGAGGAAGGAGGCGGCGGACATGTAGTCGCCCGCGATGGCGAAACCGTTCTCCAGGGGCGAGAACAGCCTGCCGCCCGCATAGAACTCCTCGGCCGAGCCGTGCCGGTTGCGGCTCACCCAGGTGGTGATCGCGAGGGTCACCGCGATGAAGGCGCTGAACAGCAGCAGCGCGAGCGTCTGGTGGTCGTCGGTCACCGCCGGCCTCCCCGCGCCGTCTCCTGTGCCCGCGTCTCGTCGAACACGGTCCAGCGCAGCTCCAGGGCCGCCCTGTCCCGCCGCAGCCGGGCATGCCGGGCGTACGCCCAGGTCAGCAGGAACGTGCTGAGGAACTGCCCGAGCCCGGCGAGCATCGCCACGTTCACCATCCCGACGACGGGCCGCGCCATCAGTCCGGGCGCCGCCGTCGCCGCCACGACATAGGCGAGGTACCAGAGCAGGAACGCGACGGCCGCCGGGATCACGAACCGCCGGTAGCGGCTGCGTACTTCCTGGAAGGCGGGGCTGCGCTGGACCTCGAGATAGATGTCGGCGGCGCCGTGGACCGGCTGCTGTCGCGGTACCGCTCCGGTCGCCGGCGCGGCGGGCCCGGCCTCGGCGGCCGGTGTCTCCCCGTGGGCCGACTCGCCCCAGCCGGAGGCGAGTGCGTCGTACCAGGGGTCGTCGATCCGCACCGCGGGGGCGCCCGGCCCTTCGTGCTTCTCCACCGGTGAACTCTCCTTGTCAGCGAACCGTTTCGGCCGCGTGCACAAGGATGGACAGAGCGGGAAGATCCAGGACTCTTCTCCCCCTCACTTCACCCCATCAGGTGATGGATTTCCCAGGTGGTGCGACGAGCCCGGGCCGATATGCGTACCGGTCGGCCCGGGCCGGAGGCCGGCTAGGCGTCGATCCGGGAGCGGTCGAGCGTCGCCGCGGAGCTGGTGATGAACTCCTTGCGGGGCGCCACGTCGTTGCCCATGAGCAGATCGAAGATCTGCTCGGCCGACTCCAGGTCGCCGATGTTGATCCGGCGCAGGGTCCGGTGGCGCGGGTCCATCGTGGTCTCCGCCAGCTGGTCGGCGTCCATCTCGCCGAGGCCCTTGTACCGCTGGATGGAGTCCTTGTAGCGGATGCCCTTGCGCTGGTACTCGAGCAGGGTCTGGCGCAGCTCGTTGTCCGAGTACGTGTAGACGTACTTGTCTTGGCCCTTCTTGGGCTGGACGAGCTCGATCCGGTGCAGCGGCGGCACGGCGGCGAAGACCCGGCCGGCCTCGACCATGGGGCGCATGTAGCGCTGGAAGAGGGTCAGCAGCAGGCAGCGGATGTGGGCGCCGTCGACGTCGGCGTCGACGAGGAGCACGATCTTGCCGTAGCGGGCCGCGTCGATGTCGAAGGTCCGGCCCGAGCCGGCTCCTATGACCTGGATGATCGCCCCGCACTCGGCGTTCTTGAGCATGTCCGAGACGGAGGACTTCTGGACGTTGAGGATCTTGCCGCGGATCGGCAGCAGGGCCTGGAACTCGCTGTTCCGGGCGAGCTTGGCTGTGCCGAGCGCGGAGTCTCCCTCGACGATGAAGAGCTCGCTGCGCTCCACGTCGTCGCTGCGGCAGTCGGCGAGCTTGGCTGGCAGCGAGGAGGACTCGAGCGCGGTCTTCCTGCGCTGCGCCTCCTTGTGCTGGCGGGCCGCGATACGGGTCCTGGCGGCCGCCACGGCCTTCTCCAGGACGGCCCGGGCCTGGGCCTTGGCGTCGCGCCTGGTGGACGTGAGGAAGGCCTTCAGCTCCTTGGCGATCACGTTGGCGACGATCCGGCGGGCCGCCGAGGTGCCGAGCACCTCCTTGGTCTGCCCCTCGAACTGCGGCTCGGCGAGCCGGACCGTCACGACGGCGGTGAGCCCCTCCAGGGCGTCGTCCTTGACGATGTCGTCCTCGGCGACGCGCAGCATCTTGGCGGAGCGCAGGACCTCGTTGACCGTCTTGGTGATGGCCTGCTCGAAGCCCGAGACGTGGGTGCCGCCCTTGGGGGTGGCGATGATGTTGACGAAGGACTTGACCGTGGCGTCGTATCCGGTGCCCCAGCGCAGGGCCACGTCGACGCCCAGCTCGCGGGTGACCTCGGTGGGCGTCATGTGCCCGCGGTCGTCGAGGACCGGGACGGTCTCCTTGAAGGTGCCCTGGCCGGTCAGCCGCAGCACGTCGCAGACGGCCTTGTCCTGGGCGAGGAACTCGCAGAACTCGCTGATGCCGCCGTCGAAGCGGAAGGTCTCCTCGCTCTTGCCCACGCCCTCCAGGTCGCGCTCGTCGCGGACCACGATGGTCAGGCCGGGCACCAGGAAGGCGGTCTGGCGGGCTCGCTGGTGCAGGTGCTCCAGGGAGAGCTTGGCGTCCTTGAGGAAGATCTGGCGGTCCGCCCAGTACCGCACGCGGGTGCCGGTGCGGGGCTTGGGGACGCGCTTGCCCTTCCGCAGGCCGTTGCCCGGGTCGAAGGGGCTGTCGGGACCCTGCTCGGTGAAGATGCCGGGGACACCGCGCCGGAAACTGATCGCGTGCGTCGCGCCGTTCCGGTCGACCTCGACGTCGAGCCGGGCCGAGAGCGCGTTCACCACGGAAGCGCCGACGCCGTGCAGACCGCCGGAGGCCGCGTACGAGCCGCCGCCGAACTTTCCGCCCGCGTGCAGCTTGGTCATGACGACCTCGACGCCGGAGAGCCCGGTCTTGGGCTCGACGTCGACCGGGATGCCCCGGCCGTTGTCGCGCACCTCGACGGAGCCGTCGTCGTGGAGGATCACGTCGATGTGGTCGCAGTAGCCCCCGAGGGCCTCGTCGACCGAGTTGTCGATGATCTCCCAGAGGCAGTGCATCAGGCCGCGGCTGTCGGTGGACCCGATGTACATACCGGGGCGCTTGCGGACCGCTTCGAGCCCTTCGAGTACGAGCAGGTGCCGCGCGGTGTAGTTGGAAGCGTCACGGTCTGCGGTCAGCAGCGCACTGGACGGCACGGACGTTTCGGCGGTCACGCGGTTCGCTCCTCGCTGAATTTGAAAACTGGCCCGGTGGGGTAAGGCCCGGCGTCGGTCACCGGTCAGAGGGTACCGATGCCTGGTAGAGGCGTTGTCACGCCACCCTCCTGATTTCTCATGCTAGTGCAGAGTCGTATGGGTGTTCGATCCCTCGAAGGGGTGACGTGAACATCACGTTCCCTTCCGGGCATGAACCATTTAGGCTCCGGGCACGTCCTCATGAACAACCGGCAACCCAGCCGGGAGGACGAAACCGAGACAAGCAATGCGAAATCCGTAGAGCGACGCAATACGGCTCATTCGCCGCCAACCGGCAGCAGACAGCCACCTCGGGAAGAAGTTTCGAGGAAAAGCCACGAGCGGGAACGTTTTCGGCCTGGTTGGATGTTGACCCTGGTACGACAGCTCGTCGAGCTAGAGAAGAGGCGACGTGACTACTGTTCTGACCCCCGCGAGCCCCCTGACGGCCGCTGACCGCTGCGACCGCTGCGGCGCCCAGGCGTACCTGCGCGTCGTCCTGACCAGCGGCGGTGACTTGCTCTTCTGCGCCCACCACGGCCGCAAGTTCGAGCCGGAACTCAAGAAGATCGCCGCGGAAATACAGGATGAGACGGACCGGCTCACCGACGTGCCGGCCAAGGCAGTAGACGAGGACCGCTGACGCCTCGCATTCACGACGAGCCAAGGGCCGGTCGCTGACCGGACGACGGGCGGCCACCCCCGCTTCAAGGGGGTGGCCGCCCGTTCTCGCGCCCGCGAGGGCTCAGAAGTCAGTCGGCAGAACCGTCGAGACGCGGGTGTAGACGCCCGGATGCTCGGCCTGCCCGCAGCCGCTGCCCCAGGACACCAGACCGATGAGCCGTCCCCCGGCCACCAGCGGCCCCCCGCTGTCCCCCTGGCACGCGTCCCTGCCTCCCTGCGGATCGCCCGCGCACAGCATCGTGTCGGCGCGGTACGCAGCTCCGAGACCGACCGGGTAGGCCCGCTCGCACGCGGCGTCGGACAGCACCTGGACGCGCGCCGCATGCAGGGCGGAGGCGTAGGTCCCGTTGCCTGTGGTGTCCCCCCATCCGTACACGTCCGCCGCCGTCCCCGGCGTCTCGGTCGCGTCTCCGGGGCGGGCCGGTTCGATCACGTACGACTGCGGCAGCGGGCTCGCCAGCGTCAGTACGGCCAGATCGTTGGTGCTGGCCGCCGGGTCGTACGCCGGACTGATCCAGGTGCCGGAGACGCGGATCTCCTGTCCGCCCTGGCCACGCAGGGCGCTCCGCCCCGCGATGACCTTGAAGTCGGGCACCTCCCAGGGCTCGCCGCCCAGGACCTCTCTGCCCACGCAGTGGGCCGCGGTCAGCACGCGGGTGGGGGCCACCACCACTCCCCCGCAGAACTGGCCGGCACGCGTACCCCCGAACCGGTCACGGCTGGAGAGCGCCACGGCCCAGGGAGCGTCCGCGATCCTGGCCGGCTGCCCGCCCACGACGACACTGTCGGCGGCCGCGGGAGCGGCGGCGGCGAACGGACCGGCCGCCGCGGAGATCAGGCCCAGGGCGGTGGTGACTGCTCGGACGATGGGGCGACGCATAGAGCCTCCTGACTCTCCGAAGATGTCGGTTCACCCAGCGTCGTCCAGGGGGACCGGCCGTGCACCCGCGCAAGGCCGAAGGGCCCGGTCCCCTTTCGGGGAACCGGGCCCTTCGGCTCGTACGACCGCGGACTAGTCGAGGTAGTCGCGCAGCACCTGCGAACGGGACGGGTGGCGCAGCTTCGACATCGTCTTCGACTCGATCTGGCGGATGCGCTCGCGCGTCACTCCGTAGACCTTGCCGATCTCGTCCAGCGTCTTCGGCTGGCCGTCGGTGAGGCCGAAGCGCATGGAGACCACGCCCGCCTCACGCTCGGAGAGCGTGTCGAGGACGGAGTGCAGCTGCTCCTGGAGGAGCGTGAAGCTGACCGCGTCGGCCGGGACGACCGCCTCGGAGTCCTCGATCAGGTCGCCGAACTCGCTGTCGCCGTCCTCACCGAGCGGGGTGTGGAGGGAGATCGGCTCGCGACCGTACTTCTGGACCTCGATGACCTTCTCCGGGGTCATGTCGAGTTCCTTGGCCAGCTCCTCCGGGGTGGGCTCGCGGCCCAGGTCCTGGAGCATCTGGCGCTGGACGCGCGCGAGCTTGTTGATGACCTCGACCATGTGCACCGGGATACGGATGGTGCGGGCCTGGTCGGCCATGGCGCGGGTGATCGCCTGCCGGATCCACCAGGTGGCGTACGTGGAGAACTTGTAGCCCTTGGTGTAGTCGAACTTCTCGACGGCGCGGATCAGACCCAGGTTGCCCTCCTGGATCAGGTCCAGGAAGAGCATGCCGCGGCCGGTGTAGCGCTTGGCCAGCGAGACCACCAGTCGGAGGTTGGCCTCCAGGAGGTGGTTCTTGGCGCGGCGGCCGTCCTCGGCGATGATCTCCAGCTCGCGCTTGAGCTTGGGCGCCAGCTTGTCGGAGTTGGCCAGCTTGTCCTCGGCGAACAGACCGGCCTCGATGCGCTTGGCGAGCTCGACCTCCTGCTCGGCGTTGAGCAGCGGGACCTTGCCGATCTGCTTCAGGTAGTCCTTGACCGGGTCGGCGGTGGCACCGGCGACGGCGACCTGCTGCGCCGGAGCGTCGTCCTCGTCCTCGTCGGACAGGACGAAGCCCTTGTTCTCGCCCTCGGCCTCTTCGTCCTCGCCCTTGCCGGGCGCGACGTCCTCGAGGAGCTCCTCGCCCTCGATGGCTTCGTCGGCGTCCTTCTTGGCGGCGGTCTTCTTCGCCACCGTCTTCTTGGCGGCGGTCTTCTTGGCCACCGTCTTCTTGGCGGCAGTCTTCTTCGCGGCCGCCTTCTTGGCCGGCGCTCCGGCCTCGTCGGCCGGGTCCACGGTCTCTTCCGCCGGGGCCGCCGTGGCGGCCGAGACGGTCTTCGTCACGGTCGTCTTGGCGGTGACGGTCTTGGTGGCGGTGCGCTTGGCCGGGCTCTTCGCTGCGACGCTCTTGCGGGCGCGCTTCGGCGACTCCGCTGCACTGACCATCAGCGTCACACCCTCTTCCTCGAGGATCTGGTTGAGGCTGCGCAGAACATTCTTCCACTGGGTTGGCGGAATCTGGTCAGCCTCGAAGGCCCGACGCACGTCATCGCCGGCGATCTGCCCATCAGCCTTTCCCCGCTCGATGAGCGCCATCACAGACTCGGACTCGGCGATCTCCGGCGGGAGCGTACGGGATGTGCTGGCCGACACGAACAACCTCTCGGAACGATGGTAAACGGCTTCCGGCCCCGCCCGGGATCGGGCCGGAGCCGACGACCGTCGACGGGGAATGTGCCGACGGCGCGGGCTGGACCGGGGAACTGCACAGCGCCTGACACGGCTGCTGTATTCCTTCCTCGGCTGTCACCTCTTAGGTCATCGCACGACTTCGAGGAGTGTTACGCCCAATCCGCGTGGCCCGAGTCACACCTCATGTACGACTAATCGGTCATAACGGGCGTTCGTCGCACATTCGAGCCGCCGGAGCCGCTGCGGCGCCGGGGACACGTCATGATCCCCGGGTTCCGCGCGGCTCCGGCGACACGTGATGCGTACACCTCCGCGCGCCCGGCCACGGCCCGCGGGTCAGTGCTCGCGCGGAGCGGGCACGACGCGCTCCACCTCCGGATGGGCCGTGAGCAACTGGCGCATGGCCGCCTCGGCCCCCTGGGCGTCGCCGGCCGCGAGGCAGTCGACGATGCGCGCGTGGTGCGTGAGGCAGGACTCGCCCGGGCGGTCACAGCCGGTGACCGGACCGCCGGAGACCTGCAGCGCGGCGGCGACGATGCCGGAGAGGTGCTCCAGCATGCGGTTGCCGGCGAGCTGGATCAGCAGGGAGTGGAACTCGACGTCGGCCCGGGAGAAGGTGATCCCGTCACCCTGGGCATAGGCGTGGCCCATGATCTCGACCATGTCGGAGAGTCGCTGCTGGACGTCCTCGCGGCCGTGACCTGCGGCCAGGCGGGCGGCGAGGGGCTCGATCGTCCAGCGCAGCTCGTTGAGCTCACGGCGCTGGTCATCGCGCTGGGGGCCGAACGCGCGCCACTCGATGATGTCCGGGTCCAGCAGGTTCCAGTCGCTGACCGGCCTGACCCGGGTGCCGACGTTGGGGCGGGCGCTGACCAGGCCCTTGGCCTCCAGCACGCGCAGCGACTCGCGCACGACGGTGCGGGAGACCTCGAAGCGCTGGCCGATCTCCTCCGGGACGAGCGGACGGTCGGCTCCGAGGTCACCGGAGACGATCATCTGGCCGAGCTGCTGGACGAGCTGGCCGTGCAGTCCGCGGCCCCGGCTGCCGGCGGTGCGTCGACCGACCCGGCCGAGGTCCGTCTCCACCCCTTCCCAGGAGGGCGGACCCACGCGCTCGGCGACGGGCGCCTCCGCGTACGGGTATCGATCGAGATCGCCCGGGGCGCCGAGGCCGGAGTCGACGGGGCGGGCGGCGGTCATCATGGTGTGCGCAAGGGTACTCACGCATCCTTTGTCGGCGTGGCCCCCGTGGCCCTTGAGGTCTTTGGTGAAAAGCACACGAAAGGGTGATCGGCACCCCCTACACAATTGACGATTAATCGGACATAGCTGGGCATTTTTAAGGGAGTTGTCGGACAACCGGAAGCTTTCGATCCGGATTTGATCACCAACGCGCTTTGCGGTGAAGCCCGGTGATCACATACGCGCAGAGCAGGGCGGTCAACGCCAGCGTCAGGGCCACCCCCACGGGCTGGGCGACCACCCGCAGCGCCCCCAGCAACCAGCGGTCGGCCGCCACCGGCCACTCGACGCTGACGAATTCCCGCAGTCGGCCGGGAAGTCCGGCGATCGACCGGGCCGCGGGGCCCGACGTCACCTGACGCAGCAGCGGGGCCACGACGACGGGCACCGCCAGCACCGCCGCCACTCCCGCCGCGGCGACCCGGAAGACCCCGGCCCCGAGCACTCCCGCCCAGGCGCAGCCGACGATCAGTCCGAGCCAACTAGCGCACAGCGTCGGCCAGTTTCGGGGGACGGGGATCAACTCGCCGCCGTAGACGAGGCGGAGCACCTCCAGGTCGGCCACCACGACGAGCACGGCGAGGACCAGGGCCACGGCGGCGGCGACCGTGAGCTTGGCGAGCAGCAGCCCGAGCCTGCGCGGAACGGTGCCGCGACCGGTGGTGAGCGCCGGGTAGCGGTACTCGTCGCCGAACGAGAAGGCGCCGAGCAGTCCGGCGCCCAGGGCGGCGGGCGGCAGCGGGGAGAGGGCGGGCCAGCCCGCGAGGACCGTGGGCAGGGGTGTCCGGCCACTGCGCGCGAGGAGCACCGAGATCACCACGGAGGCGACGAGGACCGCGGCCGCGACGAGCGGTGTCGCCGGAACGCCGAGAAGTCTGCGGATCTCGTACCGCAGTGGCCGCAGCGGCGAACGGGCCGGCCTCCGGACCTTCGGCGGTCCGGGCTGCGGCACGGCGTCGGCGGTCGGCCCTTCGGGCCCGGGGGCGGGGGCGGTGCGGGAGGCTTCCGGCGATTCGACCGGACCGGTGGCTCCCACCTCGTCGGCCAGTTGGTGGATGAGCACGCCGTGCCGGAAGGCCGTCTCGCCGATCGCGGCGCAGTCGCTGCCGTAGACGGAGAGGCGATTGCCCTGCTCGGTGACCACTTCGACCGTGCGGCGCGCGGCCCGCGCCTCCTGGGTGACGGCGGCGGCGAGGCGCGCGGCGTGGGGTGTCCGCACGGCCACGCGCGGCCGCAGCCGGGTCCGGGCGAACTCGGTCGCGTCCTGTGCCGCGACGAGCCGCCCCCCATCGAGCGTGACGACCCGGTCGGCGTTGCGGGCCGCGTCCTTGGGGTCCGCGGTGGTGTAGAGGACGGTGCCGCCGTCGGCGGCGTGCGCGCGCAGGATGTGGTGGAGCCATGCCTTCTCGCGCGCGGAGAGCCCGGCACCGGGTTCGTCGAGCAGCAGCGTGTGGGGATCGCCCAACAGGGCCGAGGCGAGACCGAGTCGGCGGTCCATGCCCCGGGGCAGTCTGCCGATGCGCTGGTCGTGCAGGCCGGTGAGGCCGACGAGCCGGAGCATCTCGTCCGCCCTGGCCGCCGGGACCCCGGCCGCGGCGCAGAGCATCCGCAACTGGCTGCGCAGCGTCCGCGAGGGGTGACCGGGTACATCGCCGAACAGCACCCCGACCTCGCCCGCGGGGTGCGCGATGCGCTGGAGCGGTCGGCCCCGGAAGTAGGTGACGCCCCGGCCCGGCTCGAGTTCGAGCATCAGCCGCAGGGCGGTGGTCTTGCCGGATCCGGCGGGACCGAGAAGGGCCGTGACCTGGCCGGGCCGTGCTTCGAAGGTGAGATCGTCCACGGCTGGCGGGAGGTCGCGGCGGGGGCTGCTGGTGAGTCCGATGGCCTGGAGCATCGCTTCTCTCGCGGTAGGTGAGACCGCTCCGCGGCAGGGCGGCTTCGAAGCAAGATAACGCTACATTTCGGACTTTCGGCGCAGGGTTGGGGCCTCGGGTCGCCCGGGAGCGAAGCGGTCAGACCTCAGGACGGAGCATCGGCGGGTTGAGCAGGGTGGCCCCACCGGCCCGGAACAGCTGTGCGGGACGCCCGCCCTGACGCGTCGTGGTTCCACCGGCGGGAACCAGGAAGCCCGGCGTACCGGTCACCTTCCGATGGAAGTTGCGCGGGTCGAGGGTGACACCCCACACCGCTTCGTACACCCTCCTCAGCTCGCCCACCGTGAACTCCGGCGGACAGAAGGCCGTTGCCAGCGAGGAGTACTCGATCTTCGAGCGGGCGCGCTCGACGCCGTCGGCGAGGATCCGCGCATGGTCGAAGGCGAGCGGCTCGGCCTGCCCCTCCTCGCGCTCCACGGATCCGTCCTTGCCGAGCAGCTCCTCCACCGGGGCCCAGCGGGCGCTGTTCGCGTCGCCGCCGGCGCGCGGGGCCGGCAGATCCGGGGCGAGCGCCAGATGAGCGACGCTGACCACGCGCATCCGGGGATCGCGCTGCGGGTCGCCGTAGGTCGCCAGCTGCTCCAGGTGGGCACCGTTGCCCGGCACGGGCTCCGGCGTACCCGGGTCGTGGACGCAGAGCCCGGTCTCCTCCACCAGTTCACGCGCCGCGGCGGCATCGAGGTCCTCGTCCGCCCGGACGAATCCGCCGGGCAGCGCCCACCGGCCCTGGAACGGCGGTTCTCCCCGTCGTACCACCAGGGCGCACAGGGCGTGGCGCCGAACGGTGAGCACGACCAGATCGACGGTGACGGCGAAGGGCGGGAAGGCCGACGGGTCGTAGGGAGGCATGTCGCGATCATAGTCGTCTTCCTGACGATAAACACGCCCCTCCGGCGCATCGACGGCGACTTCTTCCGGCTGCCCTGCGGCTTCCCCTGCCCTGTCGAGCGGCATCCGATCAGACTCCCAGCTGAAGGCCGTCGGCGGCCTCCTCGACCATGCCGAGGCCGAGCCGGCTCACCCGCGCCGCGAACGACTCCCCCGCAACCCGGATCCCCGACAGCCGCACCGCGCCGAGCGGAGCCGACCGAAACGGGTGCAGTGCGACGGTGCCACCGGGTGCGTCGGGCCGGATCCCCACGAGAGCCGTCACGAGGTGGACCCCGCCCGCGGCCGCCACCGCGGCCGGCCGGCAGGCCGTGGGATGCGGAACCGGGATCGCCCCGGCCGTCCGCAGGCCCCCGGCGTACATCTCGGGGAGCCGGTAGCCGAACGCCTCCGCCGCGTCGAGGGTCCCCTTCAGCAGGGACACCGCCTCCTTCTCGTACCCCGCCGCGACGAGACCGGCCACGGCCACCACCGTCTCGTGGACCCGCACCGCCCCGGCCCGGTGCCCGAACGGATTGTGGCCGGGCTCCTTGGCACCGAGGCTGCGCAGGCCCCAGCCGGAGTCCAGCGCGGGGGTGCCCAGAAGCCTGGCGAGCTGTTCCGTCGCCGCCTTGTCCAGAAGACCGGGTGCGTACCGGCCGCCGCCCAGAAGGCCGGTGTCGAGGAGGTGCGCCGCCCAGCCGCCCAGCTGCGTCCACGGCCGGCCACCCGGCGCCACGGCCGCGGCGGGCCTGCCCCCGGACCGGTCGTCGAGCCAGAACTCGGTACGGAACCGCTCGCGCAGTCCGCGTGCCCAGTCCCGCCAGGCGTCTCCCCCGGGCCGGCCACAGGCGTCGAGCAGGTCGGCGCCGAGCACGGCCGCACGGTGGGCGTGGGCCTGCGTCTCGGCCCGCCATGGTCCGGCGGGCCCCGGGTCCGGGACGAATCCGTGCGGGCCGACTGCGGTACGGAGCCACTGGAGGCACCGCTCCGCCGCAGGAAACAGCTCCGCGAGGTCCTGCTCGGGCAGGCCCCAGCGTCTGGCCTCGGCGAGGACCGCGGGGAAGGCGAGGGTGGCTTCGATGCCCGTACAGCGAGGCGGGAGGAAGGGGCCGGCGTCTCTGAGGGGGCCGGGGATGTGCCCGGACGCCGGTCCCGGCCCGTCGAGCTGGCGGCGTGCCATCGCGCGGAGTGTCGTGACGGCGAGCCGGGTGCCGAGCGGGAGAGCCATCCGCGCGGCCCACAGCGCCTCGGCCGTGGCCGGTCCGCAGCGCCACGGCACTCCCGCGGCGAGATGCACGTCGGCCGGGCGCTCCGGATCGCGCTGGAGGAGCGCCCGGAGGTCGTCGACGGCCACACGCAACAGCTCGCCGACCCGAGGATCGTCACCCTCGGCTCGTGCCTCCGCCAGAACCGCGCCGCCGGGCCGCCCCGCACCGGCCCCCGCGGGCCCGGGAAGTCGCGGGATGCGATCCCCGAGGTGATCCCCGCGCACTCTGAGCTCGATGGTCCGGGCGGATCCGGGGGCCAACTCGATCTCCCAGCGCAGAAGCCCGGCAGCCGCCAGGGCGTCCGTCGGGGGCGGATCGGCGGTGACGGACGCGTACCGGCCGTCCTCCGCGGTCCAGCGCATCCCCGTGCCATGGACGCTCGCGACACGCTCCGGTCCCGCGCGCCCGGCCGCCACGGCGCCCAGGTCCGCGAGATCCGTCCCCAGAGCGATTTCCACCAGGAGCCGGAGCGGTCTGCCGGCGGAGCTGCGCAGCGTGATCCGCTCGGTTCCGTCGGCGCTGCGTGAGCGCTCGACGGTGAGCCCGGGGTCGGGCCCGGTGTCTCCCGCCGTGCGGACGACAGAGAGGAAGACCGCGCGGTCCGCGGCCACCTGGCGGCCCTGGAGGGCGAGGGGTTCCCGACCTGCCACCCGCAGCACACAGCGGGCGAGGAGCCGGCGCCCGGACGCGTAGACCCCCTCAAGGCCGTGCCCGGTGAGCTGGCCGTGCTCGGGGCAGACGGCGAGGGCGGGCAGGGCGACGCAGAGGAGCGCGTTGTGCACCGACGGCAGCTCCCGCGGTGGTGCGACGGCGCCGGCGGGCGGGAGGCCGGCGGCGGGCGCCTGCCCGACCTGGGGTCCGGGGGCTGGGGCGGGACGGGAGGACATGGCTGGTCTGCGGTGCTCTCTGTGCGATCCGGGCTGCCGGCGAGGCGGCGGCGGCACGGGTCGTCGGGCTCCGCCACAGACGTGAACGCCGCTGCGGGCGGCCTGGTCACGGCCGTCATCGCCCACTCCTCGTCCCACGCTGTCCGCCGCGCCGGACCGTCGCACCCCGCAGGGGCTTGGGCGAGGCATTGCCGGGACGGGTCCCGGCGGACCGCGCGCCCTTCCTGACCGCCCTGCCACCCTTCACCGCCGTCACGGCTTTCACCGCCTTCACCGCCGTCACGGCTTTCACCGCCTTCACCGCCTTCACGGCCTTCATTGCCGGTGGACGGGTGCTCCGAGGCCCGACCGGACGCGCCACGGCGGGAGGCTCCGTGGCCGTCGCCGCCCTCGACTCGCGTTCGTGCCGCAGGCAGCTGCGCAGTGATTCGGGGTCGAGCCCCTCGTTGCAGGCCTGGTGGAGCAGGCGGGCGAAGACGTAGTCGGGGTCGGCCTCCAGGGCGAGCCCCAGGGCGACCCGGGCGGCCGGCTCGTCCCCGGTGGACCAGGCGACCCAGCCGGCCAGGGTCAGCGGCGCCGCGGCGTGCTCGTCGAAGGGCGCGACGCAGCGCCGGGCCAGTGCCCGCCACAGCCGCAGGGCGGCCGCGGCCTCGCGGCCCTCCATCCATTCGGCGGCCTGGTCCCGCGTCTCCCGGTCCTGAAGCCCGAGAATCAGGGCCGCGGCCTCATCGGTCTCGATCAGCGCGTCGTCGGCCGCGTCCTGCTCAACCGTCGCCGTACCGCGCGCCAGGCCCGCCACCGGCGTCTTCGCCGTGGAGTCGTCGGAGTCGTCCCCTGCGGTCGGAGGGCCGAACCGGCGGAGCATCTCCCGGGCGAGCCCGAGCGTCGTCTCCCTGACCTCCGCCCGGCCGGCGCCGGGCGGGGCGTCGAAGATCTTGGGAACGATCCGTGCGGAGGCCTCGTTCAGGGCCCTGCGCTGCCGTTCCTCGTCGGACGGCGACGCATGCGGCTTGAGTCGTGCCTCCATGTCCCGCAGGGATCCCCGGACCTGGATTCCGGCGTAGGCCGCCGAGGCGGCCATGACCGACGTGCCGGTCAGGGCCAGGGGTGTGCCGTCGGGCGGGCAGCAGCGGGTGTCCGGGCAGCAGTAGGAGAAGTAGAGACCGTCGGAGATGCAGAGGGCTTCGTAGACGGGAATGTCGAGTGCTCCGCAGGCGGTGCGCAGGCGCTGGGCGAAGGGCCTGAGCCGCTCCATCACGTGGCGGCCCGTCTCGCCCGGTCCGGGGTCCTGGCAGAGGAAGACGAGGATGCCGTCCGGGCGGGTGCCGCGCCGGGTGCAGCCGTCGACGAGGCACTCCGCGAGGTTGTCCGCCGTCGAGCGCCACTCCTTCGACGAGCGCGGGATGCCGAGCCTGACCCGGCTGCCGAATCGGCCGAGCTCGCCGTGGAGCGCGACGAGGACGACGGAATCGCTGGGATGGAAGCCGAGCATGAAGGGGAGGGCGTCGGCCAGTTCGGCGGGACCGCGCAGCGTGATCTGCTGAGTTTCGGTCGTTCCACGGAATTCGTGCGGGTTCGTGTTCATGGTCACGACGGTCTCGCGACGAGCGCCGACTCCGAAAGCCCTGTGGATAACTCAGGGTGACGGGCCCACCATGTTTTCCACAGCCCGGGCGGCTCGTTCGCGCATTGTCCGAGTCATCGGGTTGCATGGGGGCATGACCAACGCAGACCGCCTCGCCGACCGCGCGGCCCTCCGAGCCACCGCCGATGCCGTACTCGCCCGCCTCGTCGGGGACCCCACGGGCACGGCGAGACTGCGCGAGGACCAGTGGCGTGCGATCGAGGCGCTCGTCGCGGACAAGCGGCGCGCGCTGGTCGTGCAGCGGACCGGGTGGGGCAAGTCCGCCGTGTACTTCGTCGCGACGTCGCTGCTGCGCGAGTCCGGCAGCGGCCCGACCGTGATCGTCTCCCCGCTGCTCGCGCTGATGCGCAATCAGGTGGAGGCGGCGGCCCGTGCGGGTATCCGCGCCCGCACGATCAACTCGTCGAACACGGAGGAGTGGGAGACGGTCCAGCAGGAAGTGGCGGCGGGTGAGGTCGATGTCCTGCTGGTCAGTCCGGAGCGGCTCAACAATCCCGACTTCCGCGACCAGGTCCTTCCCCGGCTCGCGGCCGCCACGGGCCTGCTCGTGGTCGACGAGGCCCACTGCATCTCCGACTGGGGCCACGACTTCCGGCCCGACTACCGGCGTCTGCGCACGATGCTGGCCGATCTGCCGGCCGGTGTTCCGGTGCTCGCCACGACGGCGACGGCCAATGCCCGTGTGACGGCGGATGTCGCCGAGCAGCTCGGTACGGGTGCGGGGACCGACGCGCTGGTGCTGCGTGGCCCGCTGGACCGGGAGAGCCTGAGCCTCGGTGTGGTCCGGCTGCCCGACGCCGCGCACCGGCTTGCCTGGCTGGCCGATCATATTGGCGAGCTCCCCGGTTCGGGGATCATCTACACGCTCACGGTGGCGGCGGCCGAGGAGGTCACCGCGTATCTGCGCCAGTGCGGGCACACGGTCTCCTCGTACACGGGCCGTACGGAGAACGCGGACCGGCAGCAGGCGGAGGAGGATCTGCTGGCCAACAGGGTCAAGGCGCTGGTGGCGACCTCGGCGCTGGGCATGGGGTTCGACAAGCCGGACCTGGGCTTCGTGGTGCACCTCGGTTCGCCGTCCTCCCCCATCGCGTACTACCAGCAGGTGGGCCGTGCCGGGCGTGGGGTGGAGCACGCGGAGGTGCTGCTGCTGCCGGGCAAGGAGGACGAGGCGATCTGGCAGTACTTCGCGTCGGTGGCCTTCCCGCCCGAGGAGCAGGTGCGCCGCACGCTCGACGTGCTGGCGCAGGCGGACCGCCCGATGTCCCTGCCCGCTCTGGAGCCGTTGGTCGAACTGCGGCGGACGCGGCTGGAGACGATGCTCAAGGTCCTGGACGTGGACGGTGCGGTGCACCGGGTGAAGGGCGGCTGGACGAGCACGGGGCGGCCGTGGGTGTACGACTCCGAGCGGTATGCCTGGGTGGCGCGGCAGCGGGCGGCGGAGCAGCAGGCGATGCGCGCGTACGCGGCGGGGACGGACTGCCGGATGGAGTTTCTGCGGCGTCAGTTGGACGACGAGGAGGCGGCCGCCTGCGGTCGCTGCGACAACTGCTCGGGGTCCCGGTTCGATCCGAAGGTGAGTGATGCGGCGCTCGACGCCGCCAAGGGTGAGCTGGGACGGCCGGGTGTGGAGGTGGAGCCGCGCAAGATGTGGCCGACCGGACTCGCGGCGGTGGGCGTCGATCTGAAGGGTCGTATCCCCGTCGGCGAGCAGTCGTTCGGGGGGCGGGCGCTGGGGCGGCTGTCGGACATCGGCTGGGGCAACCGTCTGCGTCCGATGGTGTCCGAGCGGGCTTCTGACGGTCCGGTTCCGGACGATGTGGTGCAGGCGGTCGTGCGGGTGCTCGCCGACTGGGCGAAGGGGCCGGGGGGTTGGGCCTCTGGTGCGCCGGATGCTCCTGCCCGGCCGGCCGGTGTGGTCACGGTCGCCTCGCGGAGCAGGCCGCGGCTGGTGGGCTCGCTCGGTCAGCGGATCGCGGAGATCGGTCGGATGCCGCTGCTGGGGGCGGTCGAATACGCGCCGGAGGCGGAGGAGTTGCGGATCTCCCGGACGAACAGCGCTCAGCGGGTGCTGGGGCTCCATCAGGCGCTCACGGTGCCTCCCGCGCTCGCGGAGCGACTGGCCTCGGCGGGCGGTCCCGTGCTGCTGGTGGACGACCTGTCGGACAGTGGATGGACGCTCGCCGTGGCGGCTCGTCTGCTGCGCCGGTCGGGCGCGGAGGGGGTGTTCCCGCTGGTACTTGCCGTCCAGGGGTGAAACGGGGAGTGAACAGTGGGTGTCTGGGCAGGGATATGAGTGGCATACCGGCTCATTCCAGTCAGCGGCCTCAATTGCTCGTTGCCGCTCGCGCACGGGCCCGCAAGAATTGGGAACCCGCCCGGCATGGCCCCGTACGCGGTCCGGAAGGACTGTGCCGTGGTGCGCCCTCACTCGACCTTGCCCGCCAGCGGGCGTGTATCCGAAGGGAGGACCGTGACCTTCGGATTCGCTCCGTCCGCAGCCGCCTCGATCACCTCGTCGTCCGATTCCGCCAGCCGCCTCGCTCGGATGCTGGAACCGGCCGAGTGGGCGGCGGCCGGAATTCCGCTGCTCCGCAACCCTCGTGAGGTCGTCAGCGGTCTGCACAGCCGCCATCGGCCGACGCCGGCGACTGCGGTCGTCGCGGTGCTCGACCACGAGGAACGGGTCGCCGCCAGCGCGTCGTTCACGCGTCGCCCCGTCCCCGCGGACGGCTGGGAGTTCCGTAACGCGCTCCTGTCCCATCTTCGCAGGGTGATCCCGCACGACCTGCGGCTCCGTACTCCGGCACGGACGGCCGTGCTGCTCTACTGCCGGGACGGCGACGAGCGTTGGACCGAGGAGGACGGGGCCTGGATGTGGGGGCTGCGGGACGCCTGCACGCTCCACGGGCTGCGCTGTGGTTCGTACATCACCCTGACCCGCAGTGGCTGGCAGGTGTTGGGCGAAGGTCGCGGCGGCCGGCACCCCAGCTCGGGGTCGCGCCCCGCGGCGCTCGGCGATGTCGCCTCCGACCTGGGCATCCTGACTCCGCGTACGGCGGGCGGAGCCGCCGAGCCGCTGCGTCGGACCGCGGCACGCTGAGCAGACCGCGCCGGTGAGCGGGACCACGGCCCGGCCGCCCGCGAGGGGCGGCCGGGTCAGGACCGCGAGAGGTGCTCCGGCTCAGACACCCGCGCCGAGCACGGCGTTGATGCGCTGCGGGTCACCGCAGACGATGAGCAGCGCGGTCGCGCGTCCCATCGCCAGGGGCAGCGCCTGTGCGGCGGCTTCGTCGGCTCCGCCGTTGACCGCCACGACGACCACGGGCCGAGCGGCGGCCCGCTCCACGGCGGTGGCGTCCGCGAAGAACACGTCGTCGCGGGCGTCCTGCTGGGCCCAGTAGGCGGCCTCGCCGAAGGACAGCTCGTGTGCCGTCCAGGGGTGCTGCTCACCGGTGGTGAGCACGAGGATGTCGCCGGGGGCGCGGCCGGTCTCCAGGAGCAGATCGACGGCCTCTTCGGCGGCGTCGAGCGCGCCGTCGGCCGGGGCCGGGATCAGCTGGATCTGCGGGCCGGAACGCTGCTCGGAACGATTCTCCGGGCGGGGCGACGCGGACTGCCCGGCACCGGGGTGCGGGCGCGGTACCGGCGGGCCCGGGCGGGCCGGTCCGGGGCCGGGACGCCCGGGACGCGGTGACGCCGCGGAACGCGGACCGGGTACGGGACGGGGGGTCGGCGCGGGGTGGCCTGCGGCCGTGCCGCGGGGACCCTGGGCACTCTCGTGAATCTGAGGCTCCTCGGGGATGAGAGGCATGGGTGGATGTCTATCAAATGCCGGTGCGCGGAGCTCCGGCGGGTGGGCACAATCGTGCGGCCCGGCTGTCGGCTTGGGCCTGCCGGGAGGTTCAGAAGTCGAAGCCGAGCTGGCCCCCGCTTTCCAGTGCGGCCGCCTCGGCGGAGATCCGGATCTTCTTGAGGTGCCGCCACTGGGGCAGCGCGTCGAGATACGCCCAGGAGAGCCGGTGGTAGGCGGTGGGGCCCCACTCCTCCAGGGCTGCCTTGTGGAGGGGCGAGGGGTATCCCGCGTTGGCGCCGAAGTCGTACGCCGCGCACTCCTCCGCCTCGATCGCCAGCTCGGCCATCATCGCGTCGCGCCGTACCTTGGCGATGACCGAGGCCGCCGCGACGGCGATGCAGGACTGGTCGCCCTTGATCACCGTACGGACTGTCCAGGGGCTGCCGAGGTAGTCGTGCTTCCCGTCGAGTATCACGGCGTCCGGGCGGACGGGCAGGGCGTCGAGCGCGCGCACGGCGGCCATCCGGAGCGCCGCGGTCATGCCGTGCTCGTCGATCTCCTCGTTGGAGGCGTGGCCGAGGGCGTAGGCGGTGACCCACTTCTCCAGTTCCGCGGCCAGGGCGGTACGGCGATTGGCGGGAATCAGCTTGGAGTCCGTGAGCCCCTCGGGGGGCCGGCGCAGGCCGGTGACGGCGGCGCAGACCGTGACGGGACCGGCCCATGCCCCGCGTCCGACCTCGTCGACCCCGGCGACGATCTTGGCGCCGGTGGTGGCTCGGAGCGAGCGCTCGACGGTGTGAGTGGGTGGTTCGTAGGGCATGGCGCCAGACAGATTACGCCGATGGGTACCACCCGCGATACCCGGATTCCCGTCGGATGTCCGAAGCGGCCGTCTGATGCCGCTCGGCGACAGCGCGATCCGATCGGTCATCGCGCCGATTTCGGTGGTTGACCATGCACTGGAGCACATCTTCGAGCGGTGCATCATGCTCGCCGACGCCCGTACCCCTGTCCCTCCTCCCGCGAGCGGGGAGGGGACAGGGGTATGGGTATGCATGCCGGCGTGCCCTCACGTCCGGGTTCAGGGGGTGCCGTACGGATCGCCATGCGGATCGCCGAACACGCCGTCCGCGTAGGGGTCGTACTCGCCCTCCCTGCTCGGCGCTCCGCATTCGGCCGGGGTCCGGTCGATCGCGTGCTCCGTCAGGATCGTGCGTGCCCGCGCCTCCGACCAGCTGGTGGCGAACCAGCCTCCGTCGTCCGCGCGCAGACGCACCTCGATGTCGAGGAGGGCACAGGAGCGCTGCGGCTCGGGAAGGCCGTCGAGCACCGGTACGGCGTCGGCCGAGAGCCCCGCGAGGTAGGGGATGTCGATCTTTCCGGAGCTGCTGTACCGCTCGACGTTGCGCTCGGCGACGAGGGCGTCGGGCGAGGCGAGACCGAAGGCGAGCACGCCTGCCGCGGCGCTCACGGCCACCGCACGGGGCAGCAGCCGGGCGCCGAAGATCCCCGCGGCCATGATCAGCAGGATGACCAGCCCCAGCCAGATCTCCATGGCGGCCACCGAGATGCGCAGCCGGGTGAGCCCGTAGGCGTCCACGTACAGGTCCATCCTGCGCAGCGCCGACGCGACCACGACCAGGGTGAGGACACACAGGGTGCCGAGAACGGCGCGTACGAGCGTGCGGTCGCGGGCGTCCGCCCGCGGCGCCCAGCGCAGGGCGAGACCGATCACCACGAGGGTGAGCAGCGTGGCCACGAGGAGCTGCCAGAAGCCCTGTCGGGCGTACGCGGAGTAGGTCAGCCCGGTCTCGCTGAGGACCTTGTCGTATCCGCCGAAGAGGACGGCGAGTTGGACCGCGTTGAAGGCCGCGAAGAGCAGATTGAGCACGATGAGCGGAAGGGCCCACTCCAGTCGTGCGCGGGCCCGGCCGGGGCGGATCTCCATCCGGTCCCAGCGCAGGGGTGCGGCGGCGGTGCGGGCGAGGGTGATGGCGCCGAACAGTCCGAGCAGGAAGAGCGAGAGCCGCCAGGGCGCCTGCTCCAGCGAGATGTCGGGCATGAGCGAGCCGAGCAGGTCCGCGAAGGCGGCGTCTGCGCCGGCGAACAGCGCGCCGAAGATGACGAGCAGGACGACGGCCACGCCGACGGTCCGCACGACCGGACCCCACCGGCCGCGGGAGCCCTCGGCCCGGTCGCGGACGCCGTGCCAGGCCCAGGCGGTGCCGGAGCCGAGGGAGTCGAACAGGCCGAGGGGTGCGAACAGGACGCTCGGCCAGCCTCGGCCGCCGTGCAGGGCCAGAGCCGTCACGCCCAGGGCGGAGACGATCGCGAGGAAGGTCGGCCATCCGGCGTCCCGCAGAGCGGGTACGGCGAGGAGGGCGAGGCCTCCGACCGCCCAGACCAGCGTCCAGGGGCGGAGTCGGCGCCCCGCCGCCCGCGCGGCGAAGGCGGCCGCGAGGACTGCGGGAGCGGCCACGATCACCAGATTGAGGCCGAGTCCCCCGCCGAGGAGCAGTGCGCTGAGCACGGCGGTGGCCAGGACGGCCCAGAGCGTCGGGGCGGTCGCCTGGCCCGGTGCCGCGGGGCGGAGCCGCGTGAGCCAGCTGTCGCGCGGGGGCGCGGGTGGCGCCCAGGGGTGCGGCGGGCGGCCCCCCGGCCACCCTCCGCCTGCGCCTGCGCCTGCCACGGCCCACGGCTGGTGCGGCTGCGGCTGCGGCTGTCCGGGCGGTATGGCGCCGCGCGGCGCTGTACCGGCGGAGGACCGGGACTCGGGCGTGGGCTCGGGCTTGGGCTTGCGCTCGGCCTGGGCTCTGTCCTGCGGTGGTGGTTCGGACGGTATGTCGGACACGGGACCCCCTCCCGACCCGGTCGCGTGCGGTGCCAAGACGGCGGAGGGCTGCGGTCCGGGTGTCGTGTCGGCGCGCTCTCGGCATGATCAGCGCTGCGGAGTGGCGACTCTAACGGCGGTCCGGCCGTTTCAAGCCGACCGCACAGCGCTGTGTCAGGACCGTGACACTCACCGGCCTGGGGTCAGGGGCGGGCAGCGGCCGACAGCCAGTCCGGCAGTTCCTCCGTCTGCTCCAGCCAGGAGGCGGGCGGCGCCCCGGACGTACCGGAGGCCACGACACCACCGGCGATCGCACAGGTGGTGTCGACATCGCCACCGACCTGGGCGGTTGTCCAGAACACCTCCTCGTAGTCCCCGAGGGCCCGGGCCGCCGACCAGAGCGCGAACGGGACGGTGTCGTGGGCGCTGGTGCGACGCCCGCTCCCGAGGACGGCCGCCACCGTGCCGGCGTCGCCGTAGTCGAGCATGTCGCGGGCCCGGCGCAGCCCCGCGCCGACGGCGCTGCGGGGCACGAGGGCGACGACACCGTCCAGCAGGTCCGTGGGCGTCGGCGGACCCGCCGGATTCGCGGCGAGCGCGGCGGCGGCCGCCACGGCCATGGCGCCGACGACCGCCTCGCGGTGCTGGTGCGTCGTGTACGCGGAGATCTCGGCCTGATGGGTCGCCTGCTCCGGGTCGTCCGCGTACCAGGCGCCGAGCGGGGCGATCCGCATCGCGGCGCCGTTGCCCCACGAGCCCCGCCCGTTGAAGAGCGCGGCGGCCAGCTCGCGCCAGTCGCCGCCCTCCCTGATGAGCCGGAGCATCCGGTTGACCGCCGGCCCGTAGCCCCGGTCGAAGTCGTGGTGCTCGGCGAACGAGTGCGCGAGCGCGTCCTGGTCGATCCGGCCGTGCCGCGCGAGCACGGCCAGGACTGAGCAGGCCATCTCGGTGTCGTCGGTCCACTGCCAGGGGCCCGGCGGCAGCTCGCGTCGTTTGAGCAGCGGATAGTTGGCGGGGACGAAGAACTGGGAGCCCAGGGCGTCTCCCACGGCCAGCCCTCGAAGGCTGGCCAGGGCGCGTTCGAAGCGCCGGTCGAGAGTGGAGTCAGCGGTCATCGCTCAGCCACTCTATCCGGTGTAGCCGTACGGTTCCGGGGTACGCCAGCGCTCGAACGGCCGGTCCAGGGTGTATCTGCCGTCCTCGCCGAGCAGCAGCATCCGCGTCTCGCCGTTGCCCGGATTGGACAGCGACTCGAACTCGGCGACCGTCCAGTGGAACCACCGCATGCAGAAGAGCCGCATCGTCAGCCCGTGGGTCACCAGCAGTACGTTCGGAGGGTGGTCGGGCGCCTCGAAACTGCGGTACAGGCTCTCCAGGAACGCCCCGACCCGGTCGTACACGTCGGCCCCGGACTCGCCCTGCGCGAAGCGGTAGAAGAAGTGCCCGTAGGCGTCGCGGTACGCCTTCTGGAGGCGTACGTCCTCCCGGTCCTGCCAGTTTCCCCAGTCCTGCTCCCGCAGCCGCGGCTCCTCGCGCACCCGGACTCGCTCGGGGTCGAGCCCGAAGGCGCGGAATGTCTCGTGCGTGCGGCGGTACGGAGAGACGTACACACTGATCCGCTCCTCCCCGAACAGCTCCCGCAGCCGCTCCCCCGTCTCCTGTGCCTGCCGCAGACCGGTCTCGGTGAGCCTGAGCGCGTGGTCGGGCTCCCGCTCGTACACCGTGTCGTCGACATTGCCCTCGGACTCTCCGTGCCGTACGAGGACGATGCGCAGCGGTCGTGCCATGCCACGACCCTAGATCGCCCTCTCCGGCCGGGCTCGGTCGAGGAGGCGTCCGGCGTCCATCCGGCGGATGCGGCGATGGCCGACCAGTCGGCCCGGGCGACGCTCGCCGCGGTCTCGGCGGGGGCGTTCGTCCCACCGCCGACCCCGGCGACGAAGGGTGATCACACCGTCCAGGACGCCTCGAGCTGCACCACGTCCCCGCTGAGCGCCGCCACGTCGGCCTCCGTCTGGGCCCGCAGCCCGAGCCGTTCGACGCGTTCCGCACGGTACTTCCCGTGCTCCGCGGCGGACCGCCACATCGACAGCACCACGAACTCGTTCCCCGGCGCCTCTCCGAACACCCCGCGCAGCATCCCGGGGGAGCCGGCCATCGCCGGGTTCCACACCTTCTCCTGCATCAGCGCGAAGTGCTCGACCCGGTCCTCGTGGACACGGCAGTGCGCCACTCGCGCCACATCGGCGTCCGTGAACCGCGGTTCGAAGCCCGTCTTCACGTCGAAGCGGTAGTCGAAGAGCTTGACCTGCATGTCCTTGTACGAGCCCGACTGCGCGGCCGCGAGCCGGTCGTGCGACCGCGCCATGAAGGAGTCGTAGAACGCGCGGCTCTCCCAGAACGAGAAGACATGGGCGACATCGGGCCGCGCCCGGCTCCACCCTCCGCCCTGGCCCCGGAATCCCGGCTCACCCAGCAACCCCGCCCATTTCCGCTGCCCCCGCTCGAACCCCCGACGGTCCACCACGGTGCAGCGAATCCACTTGACCAGCACGGCGCCATCGTACGGGGCATTCACTGTCCGCCACCCCGTTCTCGCACCGAGTGCGCATGACACCATGAGCAACCGGTCCGAGACCACGGACAGTTGACCGGGACCGTGGTCACCAGTCGTACGCAGAGAGGGGATTCACGGTGAGCGGACTCAACAAGGGGGTCGGCAAGGTCGAGGTGACGCTCAAGTGGGACCCCAGTCCCATCGGAGCCGCGTCGCACGATCTGGACATCATCGCCGGGGTCTACACGGCGGACGATCCGTATGGTGCGCCCGCCTATCTGGTGCACTTCGACAGCCGCTCCCCCGACGGCACGATCACCCTCAGCCGGGACAGCCGTACCGGGCAGGGCTACGGCTACGACGAAGCGATGACCCTGGAACTGGACCGGCTCGCGCCCCGCTACGCGCGCGTGGTGGTGGGGGTGGCCATACAGCAGGGCGCCGGCAGGCTGACGTTCGCCGACATCGCCAACACCGGCGTACGGGTGCGTGAGGGCTACACCGAGCTCGTCTCGCACGGCTTCGGTGACGTCGCCGGTGCCACGGCGGCGACGGTCGTGGAGTTCACCCGCGACGGAGCGGACGGCTGGTCCTACCGGTCGATCCGCCGCGGCTTCGACACGGACCCGCAGACCTTCACGACGCTGATGGGGGCAAAGCCCGCCTGACTCCGGACACGCAGAAGGGGACCGGCCCGAGGCCGGTCCCCTTCTCACTCACTTCTCACTCACTCGGCGTTCAGCCGACCGCTCAGCTGCAGCCGCTGGTCGAGCCGCAGCCCTCGCAGATGTAGCAGGAGCCGGCGCGCTGCATCTTCGTACCGCAGGAGAAGCACAGCGGGGCGTCCGCGCTGATGCCCAGCTGCATCTCGACGAGCTCCGCCGAGGTGTGCGCCTGCTTCGGGGCCGGAACCTCCGCCTTCGGCGGGGTCGAGACGGCCTTCAGGGGCTCCGTCTGGCGCGGGGCGGACTGGGCCAGGCCCTCGACGTCCACCTCGTCGTCGGCGGGCTCGTAGGAGCCCGTCTCCAGGTGACGCTGACGCTCCTCGGCCGAGTGGATGCCGAGCGCGGAGCGGGTCTCGAAGGGCAGGAAGTCCAGCGCCAGGCGGCGGAAGATGTAGTCCACGATCGACTGCGCCATCCGCACGTCCGGGTCGTCCGTCATGCCGGCCGGCTCGAAGCGCATGTTGGTGAACTTGGAGACGTACGTCTCCAGCGGGACGCCGTACTGCAGACCGACGGAGACGGCGATGGAGAAGGCGTCCATCATGCCGGCGAGCGTCGAGCCCTGCTTGGACATCTTCAGGAAGACCTCGCCGAGACCGTCGTCCGGGTAGGAGTTGGCGGTCATGTACCCCTCGGCGCCACCGACGGTGAAGGAGGTGGTGATCCCCGGGCGGCCCTTCGGCAGGCGCTTGCGGACCGGGCGGTACTCGACGACCTTCTCGACGGCCTCGCGGATCGTCGCCTCGGACTTCGCGGTGACCTCGGCCTTCTCCTGCTCCTTCTTCTTGGCGGAGAGGGGCTGGCCGACCTTGCAGTTGTCGCGGTAGATGGCGAGCGCCTTGACGCCCATCTTCCAGGCCTCGAAGTAGACCTCCTCGACGTCCTCGACCGTGGCCGTCTCCGGCAGGTTCACGGTCTTGGAGAGGGCGCCGGAGATCCACGGCTGGATGGCGGCCATCATGCGGACGTGGCCCATCGCGGAGATGGAGCGCTCGCCCATGGCGCAGTCGAAGACCTCGTAGTGCTCGGTCTTCAGGCCGGGGGCGTCGATCACATTGCCGTGCTCGGCGATGTGGGCGACGATCGCCTCGATCTGCTCCTCCTGGTAGCCCAGGCGGCGCAGGGCCTGCGGGACGGTGCCGTTGACGATCTGCATCGAGCCGCCGCCGACCAGCTTCTTGAACTTGACCAGGGCGAGGTCGGGCTCGAGGCCGGTGGTGTCGCAGGACATCGCGAGACCGATGGTGCCGGTCGGGGCGATGACCGAGGCCTGCGCGTTGCGGAAGCCGTTCCTGGCGCCGAGGCGGATCACGTCCTGCCAGGCCTCCGTGGCGGCGGCCCAGATCGGCGAGTCGAGGTCGTCCATGCGAACGGCCGCGGTGTTGGCGTCGGCGTGCTGCTTCATGACGCGCTGGTGCGGCTCGGCGTTGCGGGCGTAGCCGTCGTACGGGCCGACGACCGCGGCGAGCTCGGCGGAGCGCCTGTACGAGGTGCCGGTCATCAACGAAGTGATGGCACCGGCCAGGGCGCGGCCGCCGTCGGAGTCGTACGCGTGGCCGGTGGCCATGAGCAGGGCGCCGAGGTTGGCGTAGCCGATGCCCAGCTGACGGAAGGCGCGGGTGTTCTCGCCGATCTTCTCGGTGGGGAAGTCCGCGAAGCAGATGGAGATGTCCATCGCCGTGATGACCAGCTCGACGACCTTGGCGAAGCGTTCGGTGTCGAACGACTGGTTGCCCTTGCCGTCGTCCTTGAGGAACTTCATCAGGTTCAGCGAGGCGAGGTTGCAGGACGTGTTGTCCAGGTGCATGTACTCGCTGCACGGGTTCGAGCCGTTGATGCGGCCGGACTCGGGGCAGGTGTGCCAGCGGTTGATCGTGTCGTCGTACTGGATGCCCGGGTCGGCGCAGGCCCACGCGGCCTCGGCCATCTTGCGGAACAGCGCCTTGGCGTCGACCTCCTCGATGACCTCGCCGGTCATGCGGGACGTAAGCCCGAACTTGCCGCCCGACTCGACCGCCTTCATGAAGGTGTCGTTCACGCGGACCGAGTTGTTGGCGTTCTGGTACTGGACGGACGTGATGTCGTCGCCGCCCAGGTCCATGTCGAAGCCCGCGTCACGCAGGGCGCGGATCTTCTCCTCCTCCTTGACCTTGGTCTCGATGAAGTCCTCGATGTCCGGGTGGTCGACGTCGAGGATGACCATCTTGGCCGCGCGGCGGGTGGCGCCGCCCGACTTGATCGTTCCCGCGGAGGCGTCGGCGCCGCGCATGAAGGAGACCGGGCCGGAGGCGTTGCCGCCGGAGGAGAGGAGCTCCTTGGAGGAGCGGATGCGGGAGAGGTTCAGGCCGGCGCCGGAGCCGCCCTTGAAGATCATGCCCTCTTCCTTGTACCAGTCGAGGATCGACTCCATGGAGTCGTCGACGGACAGGATGAAGCAGGCGGAGACCTGCTGCGGCTGGGGCGTGCCGACGTTGAACCAGACCGGCGAGTTGAAGCTGAAGATCTGGTGCAGGAGGGCGTAGGCCAGCTCGTGCTCGAAGATCTCGGCGTCGGCGGGCGAGGCGAAGTAGCCGTACTCCTCGCCGGCCTTCGTGTAGGTCTTCACGATCCGGTCGATGAGCTGCTTGAGACCGGTCTCGCGCTGCGGGGTGCCGACCGCCCCGCGGAAGTACTTGCTGGTGACGATGTTGACCGCGTTCACCGACCAGAAGTCGGGGAACTCGACGCCACGCTGCTCGAAGTTGACCGAGCCGTCGCGCCAGTTGGTCATGACGACGTCACGACGCTCCCAGACCACCTCGTCGTACGGATGCACGCCGGGGGTGGTGTGGATGCGCTCGATACGCAGGCCCTTGGCCTTGGCTCCCTTGGCGCGGGAACCTCGTGCCGGACCGCTCGCCGTCTCTGTCATGCCGCCTCCCATATACGGGCAAAACACCCTGTAGTGCCCAGATAGTCCCAGGGCACCGTCTTCTTTGTCTGCTGCCGCGAGCGCCGCTCGGGGCACTCGTGACACGTCTTTTCGGCCGCGAGGGGCCGGCCACGACCGGACCCTCGGTCCGGTCCGCCGGTCAGTCGGCGGCGGTGGCGGGAACCGGGACCTCGGGGGTCGCTCCGGTCCCGCGGTCCTCTGCGGGAGGCCGTTGCTCGCGGAGCTCCGCGATGGCGGCCTCGAAGTCGTCGAGGCTGTCGAAAGCCTTGTAAACGGATGCGAAGCGCAGGTACGCGACGAGGTCGAGCTCCTGCAACGGGCCGAGGATGGCCAGACCCACGTCGTGGGTGGTCAGCTCGGCGCTCCCGGTGGCGCGCACCGCCTCCTCGACCCGCTGGCCGAGCTTGGCGAGGGCGTCCTCGGTCACGGGCCGCCCCTGGCACGCCTTGCGCACGCCGGAGATGACCTTGGTGCGACTGAAGGGTTCGGTCACGCCCGACCGCTTCACGACCATGAGCGAGCACGTCTCCACCGTCGTGAAACGACGGGAGCAGTCGGGGCACTGGCGGCGGCGTCGGATCGACGTCCCGTCGTCGGTGGTGCGACTGTCGACGACACGGCTGTCGGGGTGCCTGCAGAAGGGGCAATGCATGGTTCCGACCCTCCCTCGCGGCACGACTGAATAGCCTCGCCGGGCCCGTCAAGGCCCCTCGAAGCGACCACCAGCATAGGCGATGCGGGCACCCCCGGAAGACCGGGGACCACAACTTGTAGGTGGCTGATGCAATCCAACCACTAGATCTGGGGTTGGGCCTGATTTCCGGCACTTCGCGCGTGTCGCGCGGCGCGTGCGGTACGGCCGGCCACGAGGGTACGGGACGGCGCGCGGCTCCCCCGATTCGGGCCCCCGGAGTGCGAGACTGGGAGGGCACCTCCGGCCGCACCGACAGGGCACCCCCCGGCGGCATGCGGCCCGGCGCCGAACGCTACCGTCTGACCGAATTGCCAGCGACGCCCGGGCGTGCGTATACACCCACCTGCACAGACACGTAAGGCAATCTGCGAATTTTCACTCGAACGTGTGTTTGGCGCAACCTTTCGAAAGCCACTACCGTTGTGCCAGCCAGGGAGACCATTCGAGAGGGGCCGCCGACGTGACCACCACCGCAGACAGTGCCACCATCACTGCCCAGGACCGCTCCCAGGGCCGACTCGAGGCGGTGCATGCCATGAATGACGCAGCCATGAACGGGGACGGGGACCCAGGCCGGCCTGCGCGCTCGCTGCCAGGACGACCTCCCGGCATCAGGGCGGACAGCTCCGGCCTCACCGACCGGCAGCGCAGGGTCATCGAGGTCATCCGGGACTCGGTCCAGCGGCGCGGCTACCCGCCGTCGATGCGGGAGATCGGTCAGGCCGTGGGCCTCTCCAGCACCTCCTCCGTCGCGCACCAGCTGATGGCCCTGGAGCGCAAGGGCTTCCTGCGCCGTGACCCGCACCGCCCCCGGGCGTACGAGGTGCGTGGCTCCGACCAGCCGAGCACCCAGCCGACGGACACCACCGGCAAGCCCGCCGCCTCGTACGTGCCCCTCGTCGGCCGGATCGCGGCAGGTGGCCCGATCCTGGCCGAGGAGTCGGTCGAGGACGTCTTCCCGCTCCCCCGGCAGCTGGTGGGCGACGGCGAGCTCTTCGTCCTGAAGGTCGTCGGTGACTCGATGATCGAGGCCGCGATCTGTGACGGGGACTGGGTCACCGTCCGCCGCCAGCCGGTCGCGGAGAACGGGGACATCGTCGCGGCCATGCTCGACGGTGAGGCCACGGTCAAGCGCTTCAAGCGCGAGGACGGCCATGTCTGGCTGCTGCCGCACAACGCGGCGTACCAGCCGATCCCTGGTGACGAGGCCACCATCCTCGGCAAGGTCGTGGCGGTACTGCGGCGGGTGTGACAGCACCTCGCCGGCTCTGACCGGGCCCCGGGACCCACTGCGCCGGTCCCGGGGCCCTGCTTTGTGCCTAATCCGGCGCCGCTTTCGCGGAGGTGGTTGCTCTCCGTCGGGGTTGCTCAATTGTTGGTTACGGTCACTGCGCCGTCGGCCGCCTTGGCAGCGGCATCGATCGCCGACAAAGACTTACGCACCTGGTTGCGGTCCGTCGTGTACCAGAAGTCGGGCAGCGAAGCCTTCAGGTAGCTGCCGTACCGGGCGGTGGCAAGCCGCGGATCGAGTACGGCGACGACGCCACGGTCTCCCGTGGCGCGTACGAGACGGCCCGCGCCCTGGGCCATCAGCAGCGCCGCGTGGGTGGCGGCGACGGCCATGAAGCCATTGCCGCCCGCGTCCTCGACCGCCTTCTGGCGGGCGCTCATCAGCGGGTCGTCGGGGCGCGGGAACGGGATCTTGTCCATCACCACCAGCTGACAGCTGGCGCCCGGGACGTCCACTCCCTGCCACAGGGAGAGCGTGCCGAAGAGACACGTCTGCGGATCGGCGGAGAAGTTCTTGATCAGCTCGCCGAGCGTGTCCTCGCCCTGGAGGAGGATCGGGAGCTCGGGGATGCGGGAGCGCAGCTCCTCGGCCGCGAGCTGGGCGGCGCGCATCGAGGAGAACAGACCGAGCGTCCGCCCGCCGGCCGCCTGCATCAGCTCCGTGAGCTCGTCGTGCATGTCGGCGCGGTCGCCGTCCCGCGCGGGGCGGGCCAGGTGCTTGGCGACGTAGAGAATCCCCTGCTTGGGGTAGTCGAACGGCGAGCCGACGTCGAGGCCCTTCCACACCGGGATGTCGTCACCCTGGGTGCCCTCCGGGGCCAGGCCCAGGGAGGCCCCGACCCCGTTGAAGTCGCCGCCCAGCTTCAGCGTGGCCGAGGTGAGGACCACGGACCGGTCCGCGAAGAGCTTCTCGCGCAGCAGCCCGGACACGGAGAGCGGGGCGACCCTCAGCGAGGCTCCGAAACGGTCGTGCCGTTCGTACCAGACGACGTCGTACTCGGAGCCCTGGGTGATGCGCTCGGCGACGGAGTGGACGGTCTCCACGGAGGCCAGGGCCTGCTTACGGACGGCGTCCTCGTCCTGGACGGACTTGTCCCGGGTGGAGCCGAGCGCAGAGATCACCGCGCGCGAGGCGTCGCGCAGCGCCATCAGTGCGTAGGCCAGGTCCTCCGGGATCTCCTCCAGACGGCCCGGCAGGGCCAGCTCCATCAGCCGCTCGAAGCCCTCCGCCGCCGTCTGGAGCTGGTCGGCGACCTTTTCGTCGACCAGCTTCGCGGCACGGCGGACCGCGCGGTTGACCTGACCGGGAGTGAGCTCGCCGGTGGCGACGCCGGTGACCCGGGAGACGAGCTCATGGGCCTCGTCGACGATCAGCACTTCGTGCTGCGGGAGCACGGGGGCGCCTTCGATCGCGTCGATGGCCAGCAGGGCGTGATTGGTGACGACGACCTCGGCGAGCTTGGCCCGCTCACGGGCCGCCTCCGCGAAGCACTCCGCCCCGTACGCGCACTTGCTCGCTCCCAGGCACTCCCGGGAGGAGACGGACACCTGGCCCCAGGCGCGATCCGAGACGCCCGGCGTCAGATCATCCCGGTCGCCCGTCTCCGTCTCGTCCGACCAGTCACGGAGCCTCAGCAGGTCCTGTCCCAGCTTGCTGGTGGGGGCCGCGGCCTCGAAGGGGTCGAACAGGCCCTCTTCCTCGTCCTGGGGCACGCCCTCATGGAGGCGGTGGAGACAGAGGTAGTTCGACCGCCCCTTGAGCATCGCGAACTCAGGGCGCCGGCGCAGCTGCGGGTGCAGGGCCTCGACCGTACGCGGAAGATCGCGCTCGACCAGCTGGCGCTGGAGCGCCAGGGTGGCCGTGGCGACCACCACCCGCTCACCGTGCGCCAGCGCCGGCACCAGATAGCCGAGGGACTTTCCGGTGCCGGTGCCGGCCTGGACCAGCAGGTGGGAGCTGTCGTCGATGGCCTCGGCAACTGCCTCGGCCATGGTGACCTGGCCGGGCCGCTCCACACCGCCGACGGCGGAGACGGCGGCGTGCAGGAGGTCGGGGAGGGATGGCTTCGTCATAGCGCGTCCACCCTACGGCGCAGCACTGACAGTCGGGTCACGCGAGCGGATTCGGGACCGTTCCGTGGACGGCGGCGTGCGGCCGCTCGGGGCGGTCGCGGTAGCCGTCCAGGTGCAGACGGTTGCGGTTGAGACAGAGCCGCTCGATCCGCGGGGTGAGGAGATCGAAGAGCTCGAACCGTTCCTTCAGCTCCGGGAAGCGCGCCTGGTGGCGCAGGATCTCGCTCCGCACGAGGGTCCAGAAGTCACCCTCCGGTACCGCGAGTTGGTCCTCGCACAGTGGTGCCAGGTAGCGGAAGACACCGACAAACAGCCCTGAATGGATGAACTGGGTGAGGAAGTCGGGCTCCTCGGTGAGGAGGACCGCCCGGACGTCGTCCGGCATCGCGTCGTGCTCGGGGAGCGGGTGGGCGCTGATGTTGACGTCGTCGACGAAGTCCTTGATCGCCAGGCGTACAGGGGTGTCACGGTCGTCGTAGACGACGATGGCGTTCTCGCCGTGCGGGGAGAAGACGGTGCCGTACTGGTAGAGGAAGTGCAGCAGCGGAGGCAGCAGGGCGGCGAAGAGACGTTGGAGCCAGGCGGTGGGAGCGAGTCCGGAACGCTCGACGAGCTCCGCGACGAAGGCACGGCCGTGCACATCGGTGTGCAGCAGGGACGCCAGGGTCCGGGCGCGTTCGCCGGGCGGGAGCCGGAGCGGTTCGCGCCAGATCGCTCCGAGGAGTTCCTTGTACTGGTACGGGACCTCGGGGAGTCGGTCGTAGAGGGGGTGCTCGACGGTGACCGAGGCGACCTCGCCGAGCAGGATCACCCCGCACTCGTCGCGCAGGAACGGATCTCCGTCGCGGAGCCCGTGGACCCATGAGGTGACGGCGGGTGCGGCGAGGGTCCGTTCCGTGGGCAGCCCGCGCCAGACGAGGGTGTTGAGCACGGAGAGCGGCAGCTTCACGGTGTGCCGGTCGGGCCTGCTCGTGTTGAGGAAGGTACGGATCGACTGCTGCGGCATCCGCAGATCGCCGTCCGCGGGCAGCGGGACGATGGCGCCGGCGGCGACCGCGGGGGCGTAGAGCGGAAGGATGATCTCGTCCCACTGCCACGGGTGGACGGGCAGGAGGAGGTACCTGTCGGGGTCGAGGCCCCGGGCCCGCAGGGTGGCACGGAAGGTCTCGCGGGCGTCGGCGTCGAGCTCGCGGTCGTAGAGCCGGTCGGGGGTGTCCAGGCCGGGGACTCCGCGGTAGGCGGCGAGGTCGGAGCTGACGGCGATCCAGGGGAGTCGGGCGGGGCGGCGGGCTTCGGGCGCCCATCGGGCGGCGTCGGCGGCGGAGAACCCGATCCGGCCCTTGTTGAGGACGATCCAGGGGTGGCCGGTCTGGTGGCCTTCGAGTTCGGCGTATCCGAGGTCGGCGAGCCGGTCGGTGGTGCAGGCCGTGCGGTCGAGGCGGGCGTCGGCGGCGAGGGTGGTGGTGAGCTCGCGGATCAGATGGCCGAGGGTGGCGCCGTCGAGGTTCAGGAGGCGGCGGGCACGGACGAGGAAGTCGAGGGGATCGGTCATCGGCCGGCCGTCGCAGGCGAGGGAGTCGGGCGAGAGGCGCCAGCTTCCGTAGGCGCCGCGGCGGGCCGTGAAGGTGAGGGTCGAGCCGTCGTCGAGACGCAGGAGATAGCGCTGGGGGCCGGGCGGGGTGCCGGACTCGGTGCCGGACTCCCGCCCGGTCGCGGTGTCGGCAGCCGGCACGGGCTCGATGATCTCCTCGTACGCGAACTCGGCGATGGTCTTGGCGAGCAGGCGGGCGGCGGCCCGGGTCCAGGCTTCGGGGGTCAGCTCGGGAGGTGCGAGCAGTGCGGAGTCGTGGGTGGCAGGGGACATCGGCACGGGGACTCCTCGGGTCGGGAACCGCTGTGGGTCGAGCGGTGTATGTAAGGCAGAGGCGTTCACAGGACGTGACGAAGGGCGCGGTCGCGGACCAAGAGGGCGGCTCGTTTGTCGGGAAGGTCGACTTCCGCGGTGTAGCGGAAGCCAGCGCTCAAGAAGGCCGAGACGGAGGGGGTGTTGCGCAGATCGGGTTCGGCGATGACGCGTGTGCAGCGGGGGCGGTGGTCGAGCGCGAGGTCCGCCACGGCGCGGAGGAGCGCGGTGCCGACACCGCGGCCTCGGTCGGCGACGCTGCCGAGAAGGAGGTGGATGCCCGTGTCGTGCGGGCGGGCCGGATAGTGCCGGGCGAGCGGGTCGAGGTCGGCGCGGTAGATCTCGAAGTAGCTCATCGGGATGGAGTCGAGGACTCCGAGACAGGGCACGCTGCGGCCGTCGCCATCGAGTTGGGCGCGGATGTGGGTGGCCGTGACGCCCTCGGAGCCGGCGAGCTCCCAGAAGGCGGCGACGGCCGGGTCGTTCATCCACCGGGTGATGAGGGTCAGGTCGCGCTCGAGCCTGACGGGTACGAGGCGGAACGTGCCGACGGGGGTGACGGCAGGGCTCCACGAGGCGACCTCGTCGAGGAGGTCGCCGTCCGTGGTCGCCGCGCCCTCGCCGGCCGCGATCAGGGCGACGAGCTCGTCCGAGAGGTGCAGGTCCAGAGTGTCCTCGCTGCCCGTGCCGGAAGCGGGCAGGGGGCCGGTTCCAGGATCGGGGCCGGTTCCGGTGTCGGGGCCGGTGGCGGCGTCCTTGTCGGTGCCGGGGCGCGCATCGGTGGGAGGCATCGGGGGCTCTCCTCTCGGCGGTTCGGTCGGCTGGTGGTCTGTCGGCCTCGCGGTCGGGGGGTGGGCTTCAGGAGCGGAGGGGGTTGGTGATGGTGACGTAGACGGATTGGGTGTCGACAGGGCCGACGAGTTCGTCGAGGCCGTGCAGGCGGGTGAGGAGGTTGGCCTTGCAGCGCAGGGTCGCGGCCTCGAGGAGCCGGTGCGGAAGCGGGGAGCCGAGGCTGGTGGCGGAGGTGAGGAACTGGCGGAATCCGGCGAGCAGGACGCGTTCGTCGGCGAGGTGCTGGGCGCCGAAGGCCCCGATGAGTCCGAGGACGTTGTTGATGCCGAGGTAGTAGGCGAAGCGCTCGTCGGTGACCTGGTCGGAGACGAAGGTGTCGCTGGCGGCACCGATGCCGGGGAGGCGGCTCTCCAGCTCGTCGCGGCGGGACTCGCGGAAGTAGTAGCCCTGATTGTCGCGGTAGCGGCCGCCGATGGGCCAGCCGTCGGGGTCGAGGAGCACCAGGGTGTTCTGCTGGTGGGCCTCGAGGGCGACGCCTGCCACGCCGTCGAGCCAGAGGACGGGGCGGACGACCTGGTCGAGGTAGCGCAGGAACCACTCGGCGGCGACGGCGGCGGTCGGGCGGCCGGTGCGGGCGGCGAGGCAGGTGACGATGTCGGCGAGGCGGGAGCGCATTCGCGTGGTGCCGGGCCAGGGGCGCTGGGCGGTGAGGGCGGCGATGCAGACGGCGTCGTCTCCGGCGGCGAAGGGGTTGTGCCGGATCATCACGTCGAGACCGGGGACGGGTTCGCCGTCCGGGGTGTCGACCGCGAGCCAGGCGGGGTCGCGGACGATGTCGAAGCCGGGGTGGGAGGCCTGCCACTGGTCGATGAGGCCCGTGCGCAGGAGCCGGTGGACCTCCACGCCGCGGTGGAGTTCCTTGCGGAGGTTCTCACGGCGGGAGTTGGTGATGCGGACGCCGAGGGAGAGCTTGAGCATCGTCCGGGCGCCGGGCCGGTGCACGGTGCGGACGGAGGAGGTGGGGTACCAGGCGGCGCCGGCGGGTCCGAGGTGGTGGAGCAGGCCGGAGGCGAGAAGGGAGGCGACGGCGGGGCGGTGGGACAGTTCGCGTGCCTGCCAGGGGTGCAGGGGCAACGGGACGGTGCCCGCGGGCAGTTCGAGTCCTTCGGCGAGGCCGGTGGCGAGCTGCGCGGCGGTGACGGGGCGGCCCTGTTCGGTCCAGGCGGAGTCGGAGGCGAGGACGGTGGGGTCGACGGCCATCCAGTGCAGCGGGAAGGAGCCGTACAGCTCGGGTGAGTAGAGCCGGGCCTCGGCGTCGGAGAGGCCTTCTCGGCTCTTGGGGGTGGGGTGGAGCGGGTGGCCGAGCAGCAGGGACTGCTCGGCGGTGAGGAAGAGGTCGGCTTCGGGGCCGGGGGTCGGGCGGGTGCGCCGCTCGGTGATGAAGTCGGCGGTGCGGCGGGCCGAGTCGGCGACCCGGCCGACGAGTTCGGTGCCTTCGGGGCGGCCGGTCTCGCGGCTGATCAGGGCGGCCACGGTGACGGCGTCGACGCGCGGGGCGGTGGGGTGAAGCCCTTCGAGGGCGGGCGGGCCGAAGCGGTGCCATCCCGTGGGCGACCAGTAGAGGACAGGGACGAGGAGGGCGGTGCCGCTGGATTCGAGGGGGATACGGAGCGTGCTGGAGTCCGGGGCGGACAGGTTCTTCTCCCGTACCCAGCAGCGCAGCAGGTTCTCGATGGTCGCCGCGTCGGCGGCGCGCCGCGGATCGGGGTCGTCGAGGTGGTCCTGACGGGTGGCGGCGCCACCCGCAACCGTCAGCGCGGGCGCGGGCTGGGGGTCGTACGGGCCGGAGTGCTGGCGCGGGACGGTGGCCTGCTCGACGGTGAGCGGGCCGCGTGCGGCGCTGCCGGTGTCGGACGCTTCGGAGGCGGGGCTGGCGTTCACGGGGGCTTCCTTGTGAGGGTGTCCGGGTTCGGTCCGGGATCAGTGGGACGGTCCGGTCGGCCCGGTGGGTCCGGTGGCGTTCCGGAGGGGCGCGTCATGCGCGGGCGGGCGCGGGCGGTGGGCGCGTTCGGCGGCGGCCAGGGCGTCGGCGAAGCGGTCGAGGACGGCCTCGGCCTGCTCGTCGGTGAGGGTGAGCGGGGGCAGGAGCCGGACGACGCCCGAATGCCGGCCGCCGAGTTCGACGATGAGTCCGCGGTCCAGGCATTCCTGCTGGACGGCGGCGGCGAGGGCCGGGGCGACCGGTGGCACGGCGGCATCGGTGCCGACGGCATCCGGGTCCACGAGCTCGACGCCGATCATGAGCCCCCGGCCCCTTACGTCGCCGATGCAGGGGTGGGCGGCGGCCAGGCCCTGGAGACGGCCGAGCATCCGGGCGCCGAGGGTGGCGGCGCGGTCGGCCAGCCCGTTCTCCCGTACGTACGCGAGGGTGGCGGCGCCGGCGGCCATGGCGAGCTGGTTGCCGCGGAACGTGCCGGCGTGGGCGCCGGGCTGCCAGGCGTCGAGCTCCGCCCGATAGACGATGACCGCGAGCGGGAGGGAGCCGCCGATGGCCTTGGAGAGGACCATGACGTCGGGCACGACGCCGCTGTGCTCGACGGCCCAGAAGGCGCCGGTGCGGCCGACGCCCGTCTGGACCTCGTCGGCGATGAGAGGGATGGACCGGTCCGCGGTGATCTGCCGCATGCGGCGCATCCAGGCGTCGGGGGCGGGGATGACGCCGCCCTCCCCCTGCACAGGTTCGAGGATCATCGCGGCGGGGGTCGTGACCCCGCTCTTGGGGTCGTCGAGGAGGTTCTCCGTCCAGCGCGCGGACAGTTCGGCGCCGCGTTCGCCGCCGACGCCGAAGGGGCAGCGGTAGTTCTGCGGGTAGGGCAGCCGGGCGACCCGTACGTCCGTCGCGCCCCCCGAGGCGTCCAGGGCACCGGCCGTCATGCCGTGGTAGGCGCCGGTGAAGCTGAGCAGCCCGCTGCGGCCGGTGGCCGTGCGGACGAGTTTGAGCGCGGCCTCGACGGCGTCGGTCCCGGCCGGCCCGCAGAACTGGATGCGCGCGCTCTCGGCGAGTCCGGCCGGCAGCGTGGCGAACAGCTCGGTGGTGAAGGCGTCCTTGACCGGGGTGGCGAGGTCGAGGACATGGAGGGGGGCGCCGGAGTCGAGCACCTTCTTGATGGCTTCGAGGACCACCGGGTGGTTGTGTCCGAGGGCCAGGGTCCCCGCGCCCGAGAGACAGTCCAGGTAACGCCGGCCGTCCGCGCCCTCGATGGTCAGTCCTCTGGCCCGCACGGGAACGATCGGCAGCGAGCGCGCGTAGGTGCGCGCCGCCGATTCGCGCAACGACTGTCGGCGCAGGATGCCTTCGAGAGCGCCCCGCTCGCCGGCCCTCCGCTCCCCCTGGTGCGCCTGCGCGGCCGGCGGTACGGCCGGAGCTGGTTCGGTCACGGCCACGGCTCGGTGTCCTCCCGCTGTAACAGTTGCGTTGCACATCGGTACGTTGCTCAACCCCGCGAAGGGCGGCCCTTGAACGCTTCCTCTGTGTCCCCCGTACGTACCAACGACGGGAACTGCCAAGGATCACGGGAGAATCCCAAGTTCCTTGGCGTGGCGGGGATCACGGCCTGGCAACGGCTTAGGGGAGCCGGAACCGTGGACCTGGCTCGTACCGTCCCCTCCGGCACCGGCATAGTGGGGGCCGCACTTTGGCGCCGGTCCCCGGCGCCCATCACTGTTCACTCATGCACAAGTTGACGTAGTCCCAGGGGGATCACGAGATGCGATCGATTCGTCCGTTGCTGGCCGCGGCAGCCGCCGTCGCGGCGTTGACGCTGACGACGACGGCCTGCGGCCCGACCGAGGAGAACGCGGGAGACAAGCCCAGCGCGCCCGCGAGCCCGTCCGGCGCCGACAAGATCACGATTCCGGACGATCTCAAGGACCGGCTCAAGGAGCACGGGATCGATCTGGACAAGTGGAGAAACGGCGAGTGGAAGAACTGGGACCGCGACAAGTGGCTGCGTGAGGCGAAGGATTACGTCAACCCGATCATCGAGGACCTCTGGGACCCGGACCGGATGCGGGACGCCCAGCGGCCCGACAAGCCGGTCGAGGAGGAGGACATCTCCGGCGACAAGGGGGTGACCGACCCGACGCCCGCGCCGGTCAAGGCCAAGGGTGTGCCGGCGCCGTACCACTCCAACGCCCCTGAGGCGGGCAAGGTGTTCTTCGACGGACCCGAGGGTTCGATGGTCTGCTCGGCCACGGTCGTGAAGGACCCGGCGAACCCCGGCAAGTCCAACATGGTCTGGACGGCGGGCCACTGCGTGCACGCCGGCAAGAAGGGCGGCTGGTACCGCAACATCGCCTTCGTGCCCTCGTACAACGACAAGGCCCTGCCGACCGCGCAGTTGCAGAACGCGACCCGTGAGCAGGTCGCTCCGTACGGCGTGTGGTGGGGCGACTGGGCGCAGACCTCCGAGCAGTGGATCTCGGAGGGTGCGGCGACGGGCGGCCAGGGTGCTCCGTACGACTTCGCGGTGATCCATGTGACGCCGGAGAAGGGAAGCACGGGCAAGTCGCTGGAGGAGACGGTCGGTTCGGCGCTTCCGGTGGACTTCAACGCTCCCGCGGTGTCGAAGATCGCTAACATGAAGGCGACCGGCTACCCGGCGGGTCCGCCGTTCGACGGCCAGAAGATGTACCAGTGCCAGGACAAGCCGGGCCGTCTTTCGGTGAAGGCGGAGCAGCCGACGATGTACCGCATCGGCTGCACCATGACCGGTGGTTCGTCCGGTGGCGGCTGGGTGGCCGCGGGTGCGGACGGCAAGCCGGCGCTGGTGTCCAACACCTCGATCGGCCCGGTGACGGCCGGCTGGCTGGCCGGTCCGCGCCTGGGCGCCGAGGCGAAGGGCATCTACGACGCGGTCAGCAAGAAGTACGCCGGCCGCTAGGCGGAATCGGTTCGGGGCGGGGTCCTTCGGGATCCCGCCCCTTCGCACGAGCACATCACACACACAGAACCTTCATTTCATCAGGGGGATCCCTCCACATGCGTTCCATACGACTCTTTCCGGCCGCCGTGGGCCTGGCCTCGGCGCTCGCGCTGACCGCCACCGCCTGCGGCCCGACCGAGACGCCGGCGGCCGACAAGCCCGCCGCGGGGGCGAGCGCCTCCGCTTCCGCCACCGGAGGCGGCGATGACGCCGGCCTTCCCCAGGACCTCGCCGACAAGCTGAAGAAGCACGGCGTCGACGTGGACAAGTGGAAGGACGGCGAGTGGAAGAACTGGAACAAGGACACCTGGCTCCGTGAGGCCGAGGACTTCGTCAACCCCGTGATCGACGGGCTCTGGGACTCCGAGCGCATGCAGTCCGCGAAGAGCCCGGACCAGACGATGACGACCACGGCGGGCACCGGGGGCACCGACCCCGTGCCGCGTCCCGTGCAGGCGCAGCGGGAGAAGACTCCGTACCACCGCAACGCCGCGCCGGTCGGCAAGATCTTCTTCGACTCGCCCCAGGGCAGCATGGTCTGCTCCGGCACGATCGTGAAGGACCCGCGCCGGCCCGGGAAGTCCAACTTGGTGTGGACCGCGGGCCACTGTGTCCACGCCGGTCAGCGGGGCGGCTGGTACCGCAACATCACCTTCGTCCCGGCCTACAACGACCTCGGCAAGTCGGCGTCCGCGCTTCGCAAGGCGCAGCCGCACGAGGTCGCGCCGTACGGTCAGTACTGGGCCGACTGGGCCGTGACCTCGGGCGAGTGGATCAACCGCGGCGGTACGAACGCGGCCTGGCCGTACGACTACGCCGTGCTGCACGTGCAGCCGGAGCGGGGCAAGAAGTCCCTGGAGGAGACCGTCGGCGTCGCGCTGCCGATCGACTTCTCGGCCCCGGCGCACGCTCGGGCGGGCTACATGGGCGCCTGGGGCTACCCGGCGGCGGCGCCGTACAACGGTCTGATCATGCACAAGTGCGTCGACCGGCCGACCCGGCTGACGACGGCTCCGGCCACGCCCACCATGTACCGCATCGGCTGCACCATGACCGGTGGCTCCTCGGGCGGCGGCTGGATCCGGACCATGCCGAACGGAAAGCCGGCGCTGGTGTCGAACACGTCGATCGGCCCGGCCGGCGGCAACGGCTGGCTGGCGGGTCCGCAGCTGGGCAGGGGCGCGAAGGACGCGCACGAGATGGTGAGCAAGAAGTTCGCTCGCTGACCCGGTAGGGATGTGAGAAGCGGAAGGCCCCGCCCCCCGATGAGGGGGACGGGGCCTTCCGTGTCACCTACGGACCGGTCAGTGCGCGGCCGGAACGAACGGCGCGAGGAACGCCGCGAGCTCCTCGTGCACGCGCGCCTTGAGCAGCGTGCCCTCCGGGGTGTGCTCCTCGGAGAGCAGCTCGCCCTCGGCGTGCACCCGGGAGACGAGACCGCCTTCGGTGTAAGGCACGAGTGCCTCGATCTCGACCTGCGGGCGCGGCAGCTCGGCGTCGATGAGCGCGAGCAGCTCCCCGATGCCCTCGCCCGTGCGGGCGGAGACCGCGATCACGTGCCGCTCCACCCGCAGCAGCCGCTGCAGGATGAGGGGGTCGGCCGCGTCCGCCTTGTTGACGACCACGACCTCCGGCACGTTCACCGCGCCGACGTCCCGGAACACCTCGCGCACGGCGGCGAGCTGCTCCTCCGGAGCCGGGTGCGAGCCGTCCACCACGTGCAGGATGAGGTCGGCGTCGGCGACCTCCTCCATGGTGGAGCGGAACGCCTCGACGAGGTGGTGCGGCAGATGCCGTACGAACCCGACGGTGTCGGTCAGGGTGTACACCCGGCCGCCGGGCGTCTCGGCCCGGCGCACGGTCGGGTCGAGGGTGGCGAACAGTGCGTTCTCCACCAGCACGCCCGCGCCGGTCAGCCGGTTGAGCAGGGAGGACTTGCCGGCGTTGGTGTAACCGGCGATGGCGACCGAGGGAACCTTGTGACGGCGCCGCTCCTGCCGCTTGATGTCGCGGCCGGTCTTCATCTCCGCGATCTCCCGGCGCATCTTCGCCATCTTCTCGCGGATCCGTCGCCGGTCGGTCTCGATCTTGGTCTCACCGGGACCACGGGTGGCCATGCCGCCACCGCCGCCGCCACCCATCTGACGGGAGAGCGACTGACCCCAGCCTCGCAGCCGCGGCAGCATGTACTGCATTTGCGCGAGCGCGACCTGCGCCTTGCCCTCTCGGGACTTGGCGTGCTGGGCGAAGATGTCGAGGATGAGGGCGGTCCGGTCGACCACCTTCACCTTGACGACGTCTTCGAGTGCGATGAGCTGGCCGGGGCTGAGCTCGCCGTCGCAGACGACGGTGTCGGCGCCGGACTCGATCACGATGTCCCGCAGCTCGCGTGCCTTGCCCGAGCCGATGAAGGTGGCCGGGTCCGGCTTGTCACGGCGCTGGATCACGCCGTCGAGCACCAGGGCGCCCGCCGTCTCGGCGAGGGCCGCCAGCTCCGCGAGGGAGTTTTCCGCGTCCTGAACTGTCCCCGAGGTCCATACGCCGACCAGCACGACGCGCTCCAGGCGCAGCTGCCGGTACTCGACCTCGGTGACGTCCTCGAGCTCGGTGGAGAGGCCCGCCACGCGCCGCAGGGCGGCGCGCTCGGAGCGGTCGAACTGATCGCCGTCCCGATCTCCGTCGATCTCGTGGCTCCAGGCGACGTCCTCTTCCATCAGGGCATCGGCCCGAAGGCTCTCGGTGCGGCTCGTCTCGGCGAAGCTCTGCTCGTCCTGGGAAGGGGATGAAGAGGAGGTCATTTGATCCTTACGTCGATGGAAAGTCGTTGCGTCGATCACAACGTGTGACGGCACGGAAAGATTCCCGGGCCGGCCGCGTCGTCGACCTGACGATGGTGACACGGTCGGCCCGGGCCCGTCATCCCGGTTTCACCGACCGTTCGCGGGGCCGCGTGCCTCGTCCGCCGAGAGGGAGCGCCAGTCGGGGTGTCCGGGCATCGGCGGCGTCTTCTCTGCGTACAGCCAGCCGGCGAAGAAGGACGTGAGGTCACGCCCTGCGATCTCGGAGGCCAGCGCGGTGAAGTCGGCGGTGGTGGCGGTGGCGTCCTGGTGCTCGCTCACCCAGCGGCGCTCCAGCTTCTGGAAGGCCTCCTTGCCGATCTCCTCGCGCAGCGCGTAGAGGACGAGGGCGCTGCCGTCGTACACGACGGGCCGGAAGAGGCTGATCTTCTGGCCGGCCGTGGGCGGCTCGGGGGCGGCGGGCGGTCCTCCGGCCGCACGCCAGGCGTCGGAGGATGCGTAGGCGGCCTTCATGCGCCGTTCCAGGGACTGTCCGGCGGTCTCCTCGGCGTACAGCGCCTCGTACCAGCTGGCGTGCCCCTCGTTGAACCACAGGTCGGACCAGGTGCGGGGCGAGACGCTGTCGCCGAACCAGTGGTGGGCGAGCTCGTGGACCATGACCGACTCGACATACCACTCCGGGAACCCCGGTTCGGTGAACAGTCTTCTCTCGAAGAGAGAGAGGGTCTGGGTCTCCAGCTCGAAGCCGGTGTCGGCGTCGGCGATCAGCAGCCCGTAGGTCTCGAAGGGGTACGGGCCGACCTGGCGCTCCATCCACTCCAGGTGGCCGGGGGTGCGCTTGAGCCAGGGTTCCAGGAGGTCCCGGTCGGCGGTGCGGACGACGTCCCGCAGGGGCAGGCCGTGCGGTCCGGTCCGGTGGACGACGGTGGTGCGGCCGATGGAGACCTGGGCGAGTTCGGTGGCCATCGGGTGGGCCGTGCGGTAGGTCCAGGTGGTGCTGGTTCCTTCGGTGGTCCGGCCCTCCGGGAGGCCGTTGGCGACGGCCGTGAGCGAGCTGGGCGCGGTGATCCGGAAGGTGAAGTACGCCTTGTCGGCGGGGTGGTCGTTGGAGGGGAAGACCCGGTGGGCGGCGTCGGCCTGGTTGGCCATGGCGAGGCCGTCGCCGGTGCGGACCCAGCCGCCGGTGTCGGCGGGGCCGCGGGGGTCGCTGGTGTGGGTGACGTCGATGGTGAGCGCGTCGCCGTCCTCCGCCGTGTCGGCGGGGGTGATCACCAGGTCTTCACCGCTGGTCTCGAAGGTCGCCGGCTCTCCGTCGACGGTGACGGAGGCGACCGTTCCGTGCGTGAAGTCCAGGTTGATCCGCTCCAGGTCGGCGGTGGCCAGCGCCTTGATCCGGGTGACGGCGGCGAGCGGTTCGGTGTTCTTGCCCGGATAGGTGAGGGCGATGTCGTACGCGAGGACGTCGTAGCCGGGGTTGCCGAGGTGGGGGAAGAGCGGGTCTCCGATGCCGAGTGGCGCCGGCGCGGGGAGGGCGGCGGCGACGAGGCCGGCCGATGCGGCGACCAGGACGGCGGAGCGCTGCCACCGCGCGCGTGGGGACGGGTTTCGGGGTGTGAGCGGCATGGGCTACGGCTACCAGGGCCTTCGCCGCTCCCCCGGGCGGCGCGCGCGACCGCCACCCGAAGGGGTCAGGGCGGTGCTGACGTCACCCGGGCAGCGACGCGCGGGCTGAGGTCGCTCCGGGGTCACGCATCATGCGTGGCGGGTGCTGGGCGCGGCTCACGTCGTACACCCCGGCGACGTCGCGCATGGCGCGCATCAGCGCGGGCAGTCCGGCCGCGTCCGGGAGTTGCAGGGTGTACGTGTGCCGCACCCGCTGTTCGCTGGGCGGCTCGACGGTCGCCGAGACGACGGCAACGCCGGCCGCGGCGATGGCCTCGGTGAGGTCGGCGAGGAGCCGGGGCCGGCCGAAGGACTCCGCGACGAGGGTGACGCGGCACTCCGCGCTGTCGCCCCAGTGGACGGTGACGGGTTCCCGCCCGAGCCGTCTCATGGTGTCGACGGAGGCGCAGCCGGTGCGGTGGACGGTGACGGAGCCGCCGCGGACCTGGAAGCCGGTGATCTCGTCGGGGGGTACGGGAGTGCAGCAGCCGGCCGGGCGTACGGCGGTGGCCTCGGCGCCGGGCAGCTCGGCGTGGAGCTTGGCGCCGGAGCGCCGGTCGGCCGTGAAGGAGACGGGCGGCCGAGGGTCGGCCTCCGGGGGCTTGGCGGCCTCCGGGTGCGCCTGGAGCCAGGCGGTGATCGCGATCCGCGCGGCGGGCGTACGGGCGTGCTCCAGCCACGCAGGGGACGGCCCGGACGCGCTGTCCTGGGCGAGCAGCAGCTGGACGGTGTCGCCGTCGTTCAGCACCGTACTGAGTGTCGCCAGGCGGCCGTTGACGCGTGCGCCCAGGCAGCCGTGGGCGGCGGCGCCGTGCTGGGCGTAGGCGGCGTCGACGCAGCTCGCCCCGGCGGGCAGGCTGATCGTGCCGGGGGCGCGTCCGTCGGCGAGGAAGACGGTGATCTCCTGGTCCTCGGCGAGGTCGGCGCGCAGTGAGGTCCAGAAGGTGTCCGGGTCAGGGGTGGACTGCTGCCAGTCGAGCAGGCGGGAGAGCCAGCCGGGGCGGGTGGGGTCGGCGCGCTCGCCGTCCTCGGCCGGTTCGGTGCCGTCGCCGCCCGTCGGGGGCGTGTACGGATTGCCCAGTGCGACGACGCCGGCCTCGGCGACCTTGTGCATCTGGTGCGTACGGATGAGGACTTCGGCGACGGCCCCGTCGGGGGCGGCGACGGCGGTGTGCAGCGACTGGTACAGGTTGAACTTCGGAGCCGCGATGAAGTCCTTGAACTCGGAGATCACCGGGGTGAAACAGGTGTGGAGTTCGCCGAGGACGGCGTAGCAGTCGGCGTCCTCCGCCACCAGGACGAGCAGTCGCCCGAAGTCGCTGCCGCGCAGGTCGCCGCGCTTGAGACGGACGCGGTGGACGGAGACGAAGTGCCGTGGCCGGACGAGGACTTCGGCGGCGATGTCCGCCTCGCGCAGGACGGTGGCGACGCAGTCGGCGATGGTGGCGAGCGCGTCGCCCGCGCCGGTGTTGCCGGCGATGAGGGCGCGGGTGTTCTCGTACTCCTCGGGGTGGAGGATCGCGAAGACGAGGTCCTCCAGCTCGGTCTTGAGCGCCTGGACGCCGAGCCGTTCGGCGAGGGGGATGAGGACGTCGCGGGTGACCTTGGCGATCCGGACCTGTTTCTCGGGGCGCATCACGCCGAGGGTGCGCATGTTGTGGAGCCGGTCGGCGAGTTTGATCGACATCACGCGGACGTCGTTGCCGGTGGCCACGAGCATCTTGCGGAACGTCTCGGGTTCGGCGGCGGCGCCGTAGTCGACCTTCTCCAGCTTGGTCACGCCGTCGACGAGATAGGCGACCTCGTCGCCGAACTGCTCCCGGACCTGATCGAGCGTCACCTCCGTGTCCTCGACGGTGTCGTGGAGGAGCGCGGCGGTCAACGTCGTCGTCTCGGCGCCGAGTTCGGCGAGGATCAGGGTCACGGCGAGCGGATGGGTGATGTACGGCTCGCCGCTCTTGCGGAACTGTCCGCGGTGCGAGGACTCGGCCAGCACGTACGCCCGGCGCAGCACGGCCAGGTCGGCGTCGGGATGGTGGGCCCGGTGGGCCTCCGCGACATGTCCGATGGCGTCGGGCAGCCTGTCTCTGGTGGTGGGGCCGAGCAGTGCGGCACGACCCAGCCTGCGGAGGTCGATCCTCGGACGGGTTCGCCTTCGGCTGGGAGCGTCGGGGCCGGTGGCCTCCGCCTCGCTCACAGGGTTGGTGGCCTCTGCACTCATGGGGCACCTCCGGCGACGTCGACCGGCGGTGAACGGGCAAGGCGTGCCTGTGGGGCCGGTGCTTGATGCTACCGACCCCACCACGTGGCGGAGTCCCGCTCTCGCTCAGCGTGAAACGGATCACCCATTCGAGCGAAAGATCAGTCGTTGACTGTTTCGAATCCGTCCGTCGGGCGCTTTCGGTCCTTACCGACGGGCAGGCTCACTCGCCCGCGAGCCAGGACGGGTCGATCGTGCCCTCGGCGACGATGACGGCGGGGCCGGTCATCTCGACCTCTCCGTCGGGGTGCTCGGTGATGATCAGCGAGCCGCCGAGGACGTCCACGGTGTACGAGACGGGCGTCCCGCTCACGGCGGGGTCGACGCCGTCCCGGCGGGCGGTGGCCACGGCGACGGCGCAGGCGCCCGTGCCGCAGGAGCGGGTCTCGGAGGCGCCGCGCTCGTGTACCCGCATGGCCACGTGGCGGGGGCCTCGGTCGGCGACGAACTCGATGTTCACACCGTCCGGGTAGACCGCGGCGGGGGCGTAGGGAGGCTCGGTGAGCAGGTTGCCCGCGTGGTCGAGGGAGTCGACGAAGGCCACGGCGTGCGGGTTGCCCATGTTCACGTTGCGGGCGGGCCAGCTGCGGCCGTCGACGGTGACGGTGACACCGTCCTCGGGGAGCCGGGCGCGGCCCATGGAGACCGTGACGGAACCGTCCTTGTCCAGGTGGATGCGCTTGACGCCGGAGCGGGTGGCGACGGCGACCTCGCCGGCCGTGACGTGGCCCGCGTGCTCCAGATAGCGGGCGAAGACCCGGATGCCGTTGCCGCACATCTCGGCGACCGAACCGTCCGCGTTGCGGTAGTCCATGAACCACTCGGCCTCGTCGGCCATGCCGCGGGCCTCGGGGTGGGCCGCGCTGCGGACCACGTGCAGCACCCCGTCGCCGCCGATGCCGGCCCGTCGGTCGCAGATGCGGGCCACGACGGCGGCCGGCAGCTCGATGGCGTTGTCGGCGTCGGGGACGATCACGAAGTCGTTCTCGGTCCCGTGGCCCTTGAGGAATGCGAGTGGCGAGGTCTGTGTCGTGGTCACGGGATCAACTGTACGGGCCGGGTCCGACAGCCGCTCGAAGATCCACCCCTCGGGCGGGGCGCTCCGCTGACGGGGGCGCCTCAGCGCAGCCGGGCCACGCGCCAGACGGCCAGGGCGACCAGGAGCGCACTGAGGAACACGTACAGGGCGATCACGCGCCAGTTCGGCCGCTCGCCGGAGCCGCGGGCCGGAAGGCCGGGCCAGGCGGAGCCGACCCTGCGGGCGGCCATCATGCCCCAGCCGGCCGCGCAGGAGCTGATCAGCAGGCCGAGCATGGCGACGACGGCACCGCCGTCGCCGGAGCCGAAGGCGAGGGGGAAGGCGAACATCAGCGAGCCGACGGCGGCGAGGCCCACGATGGGCGCGAGCTGCCAGATCCGCAGCCGGCGCTGCGGCCGCAGCTCGACCTCGACCTCGTCGGCGTCGACCTCGACGGACGAGCCTTCGGCGTCGTCCGGACCGTCCGGGCTCAAACCGGGCGCGTCACCCTGGGCTTCGCCCGGGGCCGCGTCGTGCTGTTCTCTGTCGCGAGGGCCGGCCTCCATCGCCACGCGCCCTCCCACTCGGACTCCACTTGGTCGATCGATGCTCGATGATGGCACGCCAGAGACCCCTGGAATGACGGGCAAGGCGTCCCGATGCCATCACGTGATCAGGCTGTAACCGCTCGTTCGACCAACGTCAGCGCCTGTCGCGGGAGTTCCCCGCGGTCCTCCGCCGCGCCGCTCAGCCAGTGGACCCGCGGGTCGCGGCGGAACCACGAGTCCTGGCGGCGCGCGAAGCGCTTGGTGGCGCGTACGGTCTCGGCGCGCGCCTCGTCGTCGGTGCACTCCCCCGCGAGCGCCGCGAGCACCTGCTGGTACCCGAGTGCGCGGGCGGCCGTGCGCCCCTCCCGCAGCCCGAGCGCCTCCAGGCTGCGCACCTCGTCCACGAGGCCGGCCTCCCACATCCGGTCCACGCGCGCGGCGATCCGTTCGTCGAGCTCGGGGCGCGCCACGTCGACGCCGATCTGCACGGTGTCGTAGACGGAGTCCGGGCCGGGCAGGTTGGCCGTGAAGGGCTTGCCGGTGATCTCGATGACCTCCAGGGCCCGGACGATGCGGCGCCCGTTGCTGGGCAGGATCGCGCGCGCGGCCTCGGGGTCGGCGGCGGCGAGGCGGGTGTGCAGGACGCCGGAGCCCCGCTCCTCCAGCTCGGCTTCCAGGCGGGCGCGTACGGCCGGGTCGGTGCCCGGGAACTCGAGCGCGTCGATGGCGCCCCGCACGTACAGGCCGGAGCCGCCGACCAGGACCGGCGTACGGCCTTCGGCGAGCAGCCGGTCGATCTCGGCGCGCGCGAGGCGCTGGTACTCGGCGACGCTGGCGGCCTCCGTCACGTCCCAGATGTCGAGGAGGTGGTGCGGGATGCCGCCGCGCTCCTCGAGCGTCAGCTTGGCGGTACCGATGTCCATCCCTCGGTAGAGCTGCATCGAGTCGGCGTTGACGACCTCACCGCCCAGTTGCTGGGCGAGGAATACACCCAGATCGGACTTTCCGGCCGCTGTGGGACCGACGACGGCGATGACCCGCGGGGCGGGAGCTGCAGTTCTCACTGTCACAGTCTCGCAAACCTCCCAGGAGGTCCCCGAATGAGCGACGTGACGGTCCGCAACCGGGTTCGTTGCCAGTTGCGAGGTTCCGACCGCCGGTTTCCGTACCGGCTGCGCCGGGTGGCGCAACAGGGCGCCCCGGGCGCCGCGGGGCTTTTCCCACACGAGTACGCTATGGAGTGGAAATGGGCGTTTTTGCAATGTTTCGGCGGAAGGGCAAGGAAGCTGCCGAGGCGTCGACGGAGGAGGCCCAGGCTGTCGCCGTGACGGACGCGCCGGAGGAGACGGAGGCCGGAGCGCTGAGCGACGGGGCCACCGGGGCCGAGGCGAAGGACGGCACGGAGGACGGCGCGACCGCGGAGCCGGCGGAGGCGGGCGACGCGGCCGCGGTGGCGGATGCGGATGTCGTCGAGGTCGTCGAGGCCGTGGAGATTCCGAAGCAGCAGTCGGCGGACGAGGCCGCGGACAACGAGGCAGGCGAGAGCGCCCGGAAGTAGCGGCTCCTGGAGACAGGGCACGGCATATGCACTCACCGGAGGGAAGGTGACCCATGGGTCTCCTGGATTCACTGAAGGCCAAGCTCGCCCCGGCCAAGGACAAGGTCTCGGACTTGGCGCAGCAGCATGAGGCCAAGATCGACCAGCGTCTGGAGAAGGCCGCGAAGCTGGTCGACGAGAAGACCAAGGGCAAGTACAGCACCAAGATCGAATCTGGCACCGGCAAGGCCAAGGACGCCCTTGGGCGGATCGCCCACAAGGACGAGGGCACGAAGGGCACCGACACGGGTCAGGGCGAAGGCCAGGGCCCGACCCCGCCGGCCCCCTGACGCCCGGCGTCACCGAACATCCCTCCCGCACGGCGGACGGCCGCGGAGCATCGTGCTCCGCGGCCGTCCGCCGTTTGTCGTTCGCCGTCCGCCGTTTGTCGTTCGCCGTCCGCCGTTTGTCGTTCGCCGTCCGCCGTTTGTCGTTCGCCGTTTGTCGTTCGTCGTTCGTAGGCCGCCGTCTGTCGTCCGCCGTCGTTCGTCGGCCGTCGTCAGCCCCTCGTCGGCCGCCGCACGCGGTGTTCCGTGGGCGCCGTCAGGACCAGGCGGCCACGAAGTAGCCGACGCCGTACGGGGCGTCCTCGTACAGCAGTCGGCCGTCGAGCCCGGCGCCCTCGGCGGCGCCCGCGAGAACCTGCCAGGGGGCCCGCCCGGCGGCCTTCAGTTCGTACGCCAGGTTCTCGTCCACCCCGAGCAGGGCGTCCACGTCCGCCGCGCCCAGCGCCCGGGCCGCCTCCGCGTCGAAGGCGGCGGCGCGCTCGTCCAGGTAGCCGGGGGCCTTGAGGGTCCGGCACGCGCTGCCGTCGCCCATCACCAGGAGCGCCACGCGGTCGGCCGCGGCGGCCAGCTCACGGCCGGTGGAGACGCACTCGGCGGTTCCCAGCAACTGGCCCACCCCGAGGCCCTCGACAGGCGCGTCGGCCCAGTCCGCGCGCTGCAGGAGCCACGCGGCGACGGCGAGGGAGGCGGGCAGCGGTCGCTCCCCCTCGGGCCCGTCACCGAGCCGTACGGAGAGATCGACGCCGAAGCCGCCGAAACCGCCCGTCGAACCGGCAGGGTAGGTTCCGCGCGCGTCCCCGTACGCGGGGCCGACGACATAGAGCCGGTCGGGGCGGGACGCGGCGAGCAGCCCGATGGCGTCGGCGCAGGCCGTCCGGGCTCCAGCGAGCTCACCGGCGGCTCCCGCCGCCACCTCGGGCACGAGCAGGGGCGGGCAGGGACAGACGGCTGCGGCGACAAGCATGATCCGCAGCCTACTGCGACGGTCTCCGGTCCATGGGCGGCACGCTGTCCCGCGGCTCCGGCATCGACGCCTCAAGGGCCTCGGCCGCGGTCGTCTTCGCGATCTCGGCGTCGGTCGAGTCGTGCGCGAGCTCGGCGATGCTCCGCAACGTCTGCGTGTCCGACATGGTCCTCTGACGATCAGCAGATGTCAGTGGCCTCCGCAGGCCGGTGCCGAGGCCGCGGGGAGCGGATCCGGCACGCCGATCTTCGGCAGCCCGAGCAGGACACCCGCCGGCTTGGCGGCCTCCGCTGCGGTGCGCTTCTCCCAGGCGTCGCCGGCGCGGGTACGGCGTACCGACGTCGTCGGGCCCTCGGCGAGCAGGTGGTGCGGGGCGGCGTAGGTGATCTCGACGGTCACCACGTCGCCCGGGCGGACCTCCTGGTCCGGCTTGGTGAAGTGGACGAGCCGGTTGTCGGGCGCGCGGCCGGAGAGGCGGTGGGTCGCGCCGTCCTTACGGCCCTCGCCCTCGGCGACCATGACCTCCAGCGTGCGGCCGACCTGCTTCTTGTTCTCCTCCCAGGAGATCTCCTCCTGGAGCGCGACGAGACGCTCGTAGCGCGCCTGCACGACCTCCTTGGGGATCTGCCCGTCCATCTCGGCCGCCGGCGTCCCGGGCCGCTTGGAGTACTGGAAGGTGAAGGCGTTGGCGAAGCGGGCCTCGCGGACCGTGTGCATCGTCTGCTCGAAGTCCTCCTCGGTCTCGCCGGGGAAGCCCACGATGATGTCGGTGGAGATGGCGGCGTGCGGGATGGCCGCGCGCACCTTCTCGATGATGCCGAGGAAACGCTCCTGCCGGTAGGAGCGGCGCATGGCCCGGAGGATGGTGTCCGAGCCGGACTGCAGCGGCATGTGGAGCTGCGGCATCACGTTCGGGGTCTCGGCCATCGCAGCGATGACGTCGTCCGTGAAGTCGCGGGGGTGCGGAGAGGTGAAGCGGACCCGCTCCAGGCCCTCGATCTCGCCACAGGCGCGGAGCAGCTTGGAGAAGGCCTCGCGGTCGCCCAGGTCGGAGCCGTACGCGTTGACGTTCTGGCCGAGGAGGGTGATCTCCGAGACGCCCTCGGCCACCAGGGCCTCGATCTCGGCGAGGATGTCGCCGGGGCGGCGGTCCTCCTCCTTGCCGCGCAGCGCCGGGACGATGCAGAACGTGCAGGTGTTGTTGCAGCCGACGGAGATCGAGACCCAGGCGGCATACGCGGACTCGCGGCGGGTCGGGAGCGTGGAGGGGAAGGCCTCCAGCGACTCCGCGATCTCGATCTGGGCCTCTTCCTGGATGCGGGCGCGCTCCAGGAGGACCGGCAGCTTGCCGATGTTGTGCGTGCCGAAGACGACGTCGACCCAGGGGGCCTTCTTGACGATGGTGTCGCGGTCCTTCTGGGCGAGGCAGCCGCCGACGGCGATCTGCATGCCCGGGCGCGAGGTTTTCTTGGGGGCGAGCCGGCCGAGGTTGCCGTACAGCTTGTTGTCGGCGTTCTCGCGGACCGCGCAGGTGTTGAAGACGACGACGTCTGCGTCACCGTCCGAACCCTCGGGGGCGCGGACGTAACCGGCGTCTTCCAGCAGACCGGAGAGCCGCTCGGAGTCGTGGACGTTCATCTGGCACCCGTAGGTGCGCACTTCGTAGGTTCGCTGGACGTCCACTGCCTGGCTCCGGTCGCTGCTGGTCATGGAACAAGGGTATGCGGTGCCGGGGATTGCCCCGGCCCGAGCCGCCGGGACGACGGCGCGGGGGCTCTCCGGGCGGCCTCGACGGCCACGGTGAGCTGGGCGGCGAGGGTGCCCGCTTCGGGGCGCAGGGATCCGTCGAAGGCGGCGGAGCCGATGGTGAAGGCGTCGGCCCCGGCGGCCGCCAGGGCCTGTATCCGGGCGGTGGTGGTGATGCTGCCGGCCACGACCAGGCGGCCGCCGGTGGCCGCCCGGGCGGCGCGGACGAGGTCGAGGGGGTCCGCGTCGGTGGCCCGGTGGGCGAGGAGGTCGACGCCCGCGCAGCCGGCGGCCTCGGCCCGGCGGCAGTCCTCGGCGATCCGGTCGGGGCCGCCCGCGAGGCGGGTGGGGTGGCCGAGCGGTTCACCCACGAAGGGGAGGTACTCGATGCCGGTGCCGGCCACGAGGGCCAGCGTTTCGTCGATCCAGGTGCCGCCCATGAGTCGGTCGACACCGAGATCGACGGCACGCCTGACCGAAGTGAGGGCCTCGTCGCGGGTGGTGCTGACCACTTCGAGGTAGCTGGTGGCGCCCATGTCCTTGATCCCCCGGTGGAGCCTGCCGAGGGTGGCCTGCTCGACGCCGACGTCCTTGAAGCCGAGGTGGCCGATGCCGAGGTCCCGGACGGTGTCGAGGACATCGAGGCAGTCGGTGACGGTCCTGTCGTCACGGGTGAGCATGAAGATGAAGTCCACGGGGGTCCTCCGGGTCGCGTGCGGGGGCGGGGGCGGCCAGCTCGTCCGCCTGGTGCAGGGCGGTGAGAAGGCTGGTGTGGTCGGCGGTGCCCCGGCCCGCGAGGTCGAAGGCGGTGCCGTGGTCGACGCTGGTGCGGACGAACGGCAGGCCGATGGTGATGTTGACGCCGTGCTCGAGGCCCAGGTACTTGACGGGTATCAGCCCCTGGTCGTGGTACTGCGCGACGACGGCGTCGAACTCGCCCGCACGGGCGCGCATGAAGACGGTGTCGGCGGGCCAGGGGCCGCTGGCGTCGATGCCTTCCCGCCGGGCTGCCTCTACGGCCGGTTCGATGAGGTCGAGGTCCTCGCGGCCGAAGAGCCCGTTCTCGCCGGCGTGCGGGTTGAGGGCGGCGACGGCGATCCGGGGGCGGGGGCCCGTCGGGTCGCCGGCCCGGAGCGTGCGGTGCGTCAGCCGGATGATCTCCAGCTCGCGGGCCGTGGTGAGGGAGTCGAGTGCCGTGCGCAGGGACTGGTGGACGGTGACGAGGACGACCCTCAGTTCGTCGTTGGCCATCATCATGGCGTAGTCGCCGGCGCCCGAGAGCTCGGCGAGGATCTCGGTGTGGCCCGGGTAGGGCAGCCCCGCCAGCCTCAGCGCCTCCTTGTTGATGGGTGCGGTGGTGAGGGCCCGGACCTCGCCGCGGAGGGCGAGCTCGATGCCACGGCGTATGTACTGGAACGAGGCGGCTCCGGCGCGGGCGTCCACGGTGCCGAGCGGTAGGTCGGCGGGGAGCGCGCCCTCGGAGAGGACGTCCATGGCTCCGGGGCTGTGGGCTGCCTCCGCGACGGAGGCGATCGGCCGCACGGTCAGCTCGGTGCCGGTGATGCGGCAGGCCCGGGCGAGCGTGTCCGGGTCACCGATGACGACGACCGGAGGGCGGCGCCGTGGGTCGGCGTACGCCTTGACGGTGATCTCGGGGCCGATGCCGTTCGGGTCGCCCATGGTGAGGGCGATGGGTGGCTTCATGAGACCGGCCCGCCCTCTCCGAGGAGGCGGCAGAGGCGGTCGAGTGTTCCGTCGTCGCCGAAGCCGCCCGCTTTGATCAGGACGGGGATGCGGGGCGGGTCGAGCAGGACGCCCCGGGCGACCCCCGGTTCGGGTTCGTCGGTCAGGTCGATGCCGGAGGTCCCGAGGGCGTCGAGGGCGGCCACCGCGGTCTCCCCGCCGGTGAGCACGAGTCCGTCGACCAGCCCGTCCGTCACCAATTCCCGTACGACGGTGGCGAGATCGCCGGTCAGCGAGCCGGCGGCGGCACGGCGGGCGTCGGGCGTGTGGACGACGAGCACGGGGGCGGAGGAGCGCCGGAGGACCTCGACGGCCCCTGCGGGGTCGCCGTCGGCGACGGCCGTACCCACGTCCACTCGCGTACGCAGCCGGTCGAGCTGTCGGCGTGTGGCCGGGTGCGCGCTGCCGACGACCACAAGCGGGCGCCGGGATGCGGCCGGTTCGGGCGTTGGCGCGGCCTGGTTACGGGGGTGGTGACCGGCCAGGGCTGCGGCGAGGCCCGGGGAGCCGACCCAGAGGACGTCGCCCGGCCGGGGCACGGAGGACACCAGGAGGTCGAGGTCAGCGTCGGCGGCGGCCGAGCAGACGAACACGCCTCCCCTGTCGACCAGTTCCGGCAGCTTGCCGAACCCCTCGGGTTCGAGCAGTTCCGCTTCGGGCAGCAGCCTGGCGAGGTCCGCGGTGCGGACCGGGTGCGCCGGGTCGCGCGCGAAGTCCGTCTCGTGCACCGGCACGCCCCGGACGTGCTGGATCCCGCGGATCGTCGTCCTGCCCTCGGCGGGGAACGCGGGCGCGACGACGACGGCCCGCCGGGCCGAACCGGCGTGGGCGGCGCGGATCTCGGCGGCCACATGGCCCCGGAGGGTGGAGTCGACTGTCTTGACGAGCACGTCGGCACCCGCGAACGCGCCCGCGGCGCGCCGTGTCCGAGCCACGGCAGCCGCCTCGTCGAGCAGACGACTTCCGAGGTCGACAGCAACGACTCCGAGCCCGGCCCCCGACCCCGCCCCACCGTCGGGCCAGGCGCCCCACGACAGCAGGATCTGTGCGCGGTGGCCGGTCCTGCGGAAGGGGGACGCGCCGTCGCCGGCGCTTGTGAGGTCGTCCGCGAGGACGGCGATGCTCGTCACGGGGTCGGCCTGGGGTTCCCGCCTCATGTGTCGTCCTCCTCGGATCGCGTGACGCCCTCGCCACTGCCGTCAACCCTGGCGCCCGGAAAGCCGCTGGACAAGCGATTCCTTCTCACCCCACCTGTGAGTAGATTTCACACGTGCGCTGGCCCGATCTCCCCCCGCTGAACTCATTGCTCCCCTTCGAGGCGACCGTCCGGCACGCGAGCATGACCCGGGCCGCCCAGGAGCTCCATGTGACCCACGGCGCGGTCAGCCGTCAGATCCAGAACCTGGAGAAATCCCTCGGTGTCACGCTCTTCGAGCGTGGGACCCGCTCGCTGCGGCCGACCCCTCAGGCCCGTCGCCTCGCGTCCGCCGTCCGGGACGCGCTCGACCAGGTCGACACGGCGGCTCGCGAGGTCGCGCGCCGCAAGCGCGGCGGTCCGCTCGCGCTGTCCTGCGAGCCGACGCTGCTGATGCGCTGGCTCATTCCCCGCCTGCCCGACCTCGCGGTCCAGGTGCCGGACCTCACCGTGCATCTGTCGGCGGCCGGCGGGCCCGTCTCGTTCGAGCGGGACCCCGTCGACGTCGCTCTGCGCCGCGACGACTTCCCCGTACCGGCGGACGTGAGCCGCTCGCCCCTCTTCCTGGAACGCATCGGTCCGGTCTGCAGCCCGGACATGGCGGAACGGCTCCCGAAAGGAATCGACGTCGCCGGTGTGACGATTCTGCACACGAGCACCCGGCCTCGGGCGTGGGCCGACTGGCGGCGCATCACGCGTCGCCGCGTCGAGCCGGTCGGGGAGCAGACCTTCGAGCACTTCTACCTGGCGCTCCAGGCGGCCGTCGCCGGCGTCGGCATGGCCATCGGTCCGTACGCGCTCGTCTACGACGACCTGATGCGCGGACAGCTGGTGGCGCCCTACGGCCTGGTCGAGGACGGCACGGGATATCACCTGCTCAGTCGGCAACCGCCCGAGCGGGACGGCCGGATCGCCGCCCTGCTGGGGTGGCTGCGATCCCAGGCCGGCGGTCTCTGACCGGCGCAGGCACGGCGAAGGCACGGCGCGCGGCCGGCCACGCGCGCGTGGCGCGCGGGCACCGGCGGGACGCACCGCCGGACGCACCAGAGGGGGCATCGGCATGGAGGCCCGACCGGCGTCTCCCCGCCCGGCCTGGCCAGGGCGGGGATCGAACTGGCAGGATCGCGCCATGCTCGCCTCGCTCTCCCGTGCCGCCCGCCGTCGCCTTCTCCAGGTGTCGGCGGCGCTCCTGGTGGTGTGCGGGGTGCTGGTGTGGTGGCTGGTTCCGTTCGGTACTCCGGCGCCGAGCGGCCGCGTCACGTTCAGTACGGGCGTTCCCACCGGGGTCTACCAGCGGTACGGCGAGCTGCTGCGGCAGGCCCTCGCCACCGATCTGCCGGATGTCTCGATATCGCTCAGGAACAGCGAGGGCTCCCAGCAGAACCTCGCACGCCTGGCCTCCGGTGAGGCGGATTTCACCATCGCGACGGCCGATGCCGTGGCCCAGTACCAGCGCGACAAGAAGCCCGGGTTCGAGCGGCTGCGCGGCTCCGCCCGCCTCTACGACGACTACGTACAGCTGGTGGTCCGCAAGGAGTCGCCCGTGCAGTCCGTGGCCGATCTGCGCGGGCTGCGGGTCGGCGTCGGCCAGGAGGGCTCGGGCGTCCGGCTCGTCGCCGACCGGATCCTCGCGGCGGGCGGACTCACCCCCGACACCGACATCCAACCGGTCTCCGCCGGCATCGACACCATGCCGGGCATGTTGGAGCGCGGGCAGCTGGACGCGTTCTTCTGGTCCGGCGGTCTGCCCACGCAGGCCGTCCAGGCACTGTCCGAGCGTTTTCCGGTACGGCTGGTCTCACTGGACGCCGCTCTGGTGGACAGGCTGCACGACGTCGGTGAGTCGACCCGCCACTACCGCTCCGCGGTGATCCCGGCGGACGCCTACGCCCGGGCGCAGGACGGCCAGCCGGTGGAGACGCTGGCGGTGGCGAACCTGCTGGTGACGACGGACGCGGCGGATCCGGCGCTGGTGGAGGGTTTCACGCGTACAGTGATCAGAAGCCGGGACCGGATCGGCAGCCAGGTCCACCCGGCGCAGCTGGTGGACCTGCGCACCGCGATCTACACGGAACCCCTGTCGCTGCACGAGGGCGCGCGCCGCTACTACCGCTCGGTGAAGCCGTAGGGCTAGGCCCTCGGGCGCCCGCAGGCCGGAGACCGCCGGCTAGGACGGGGCCGTACACACCGAGCCGTACGGCTCCCCCGCGCCGTACCACCCCTGAGGCCGTACGAATCCCGGGCCGTACAGACCCTCAGGCGCACGCCGTACGTCGGGTACGCCCCCCCGCTCCCTCACCGCCCCTGCGGCCCCGTCCGAGGCACCGTGACCGTCACGCGCAGTCCGTGCGGCTCGTTCGGGGCGTAGGCGATCGAGGCGCCGCCTGCCGCCAGCAGGACCCGGGAGATCGAAAGACCGAGCCCCGAGCCCTTGATGTTCTGGTGGCGGCCGCTGCGCCAGAAGCGGTCCCCGACCCGTTCGAGCTCCTCCGGCGTGAGCCCAGGACCGCCGTCCGCCACCTCGATCGTGCAGCTGTCGCCCTCGGACGCCACGGTGACCGTGACCTCCTCCCCCGCCGGGGTGAACTTCAGCGCGTTGTCGATCACCGCGTCGAGCGCGCTGGAGAGCGCCACCGGGTCCGCCCACGCCGTCACCGCCCGCCACTCCCCGCCGAGCCGTACGCCCTTCTCGTCGGCGAGCGCCCGCCACGCGGCGACCCGCTCGGCCACCAGCGCGCCGATGTCGGTGAGACGCAGATCGGCGGCGGCGTGCTCGGCCAGCGCGAGGTCCAGCAGATCGTCGAGGACCTGCGCGAGCCGCTTGCCCTCGGTCCGGACGGAGGCGATCTCCTCGTTGTCCTCGGGCAGTTCGAGGGCGAGCAGCTCGATGCGCAGCAGCAGCGCGGAGAGCGGGTTGCGCAACTGGTGCGAGGCGTCGGCGACAAAGGCCCGCTGCTGCTCCAGGACGTCCTCGACGTTGTCGGCCATCTCGTTGAACGACCGGGCAAGGCGCCGCAGTTCGGGCGGCCCGCCGGCCGCGGCGACCCGGGACTTCATCCGGCCGGTGGCGATGTCGTGGGTGACCGCGTCCAGCACGCGGACCGGCCGCAGCACCCAGCCGGTGAGCCGGAAAGCGGCGCCGACGGCGAGCAGCATCGCTGCGGACTCCCCGGCCGCGATGATCAGCCAGCCGCTCAGGATGCGTGAGCGCAGCTGCCCGGTGGGCGAGTCGGTCACCACGACGGCGACGACGTCACCGTCCCGTACGACCGGTGAGGCGATCGTGAGGCGCGCGTGCTGCTGCCACGGCCACACCTGCGGCGGGTCGTGGCTGCGGCGCCCGAGCTGCGCCTCCTTGAAGGCGCGGCGGCCCTCACCCTCGTAAGGGACGACCCAGTCCTCCGGCGCGGCGGCCATGGCCGTGTTGTCGCGGTAGAAGATGCCGGCCCGGATGCCGTACACGTCGTGGTAACTGGCGAGTTCACCGCGGAGGGTGGTGCGGCGCTCGTCGACGGTCGGCTCGGACTCGCTCACGAACTGGGCGAGCGCGGCGAACCGTGCCGCGTCGTCGAGCCGGTCGACGACCACGCGCTGCTGCTCGGCGGCGGCGATGCTGGCGGCCAGCGGGAAGCCGAGGGCGAGCAGCACGCCGGCCATCAGGACGAGGAGAAGCGGGAGGAGACGTGTGCGCACGTGGGGGATCCGGGCGGCTACGCGGCGGGCGCGACCAGGCGGTACCCGACGCCCCGCACGGTCTCGATCAGGGCGGGCATCGCCAGCTTGGAGCGCAGCGAGGCGACGTGCACCTCCAGGGTGCGGCCGGTCCCCTCCCAACTGGTGCGCCAGACCTCGCTGATGATCTGCTCGCGCCGGAAGACGACACCGGGCCGCTGGGCGAGCAGGGCGAGCAGGTCGAACTCCTTGCGGGTGAGCTGGACGGGCGTGCCGTCGACGCTGACCCGGCGGGTGGGCAGCTCGATGACGACGGATCCGAGCCGCACCGCTGCGTCATCGCCCGCCCCGCCCGACTCCTCGCCGGCGGCGGTGCGCCGGCTGACGGCGTGGATCCGCGCGAGCAGTTCCCCGGTGTCGTACGGCTTGACCACGTAGTCATCGGCCCCGAGGTTGAGGCCGTGTATCCGGGACCGTACGTCGGCGCGCGCGGTCACCATGATCACGGGCGTCGGGGTGAGCTGACGGATCCGGCCGCAGACCTGGTAGCCGTCCTGGTCGGGCAGCCCGAGGTCGAGCAGGATCACTCCGTACGAAGGGCGCTCGCCGTGCGCGGCGGGCAGCACGGCCTGGAGCGCCTCCTCGCCGTTCCGGGCGTGCGTGACCGTGAACCCGTGCTTCGCCAGTACGGCGGACAGGGCCGCGGCGACATGATCGTCGTCCTCGACGAGCAGGAGTCTCATGGCCCCCCTCCGGTGGCTTCGTGGCTTCGTGATCCCGGCGGCTGCGTGGCTTCGTGATCGCGTGATGGCTATCTGTGTACCAGGGCATGAACGCCGATGGTCGCTGTCACAGTCAAGTGTCCCCCTGTTCCACCAGGGTTTCTGTTATGCACCCGGTACGCCACCGGGCGTCCTCTTCACGCAGTGTGTCCGGTTGAGGCCGTATCGTTATCCTCAATTTCCGCTCAGATGTAATGACGCTCGTCGCACCGCGTGCCTAGTGTCCTCCCCAACCGAGGAGGACGGAGCAATAAGCCGATGAGCGGAGTGTCAGTGACCAAGGGCTCGGAAGACGCCGTTGCGGCGGCGGGCGACCTGGTCGTGCTGTCCGACGTGAACAAGCACTTCGGCGCGCTGCATGTGCTCCAGGACATCGACCTGACGATCGCCCGGGGCGAGGTCGTGGTCGTGATCGGGCCTTCGGGGTCCGGCAAGTCCACGCTGTGCCGCACCATCAACCGCCTGGAGACGATCGACTCCGGCACCATCACGATCGACGGCAAGCCGCTGCCCCAGGAGGGCAAGGAGCTGGCCCGGCTGCGCGCCGACGTCGGCATGGTCTTCCAGTCCTTCAATCTCTTCGCGCACAAGACGGTGCTCGAGAACGTGATGCTGGGTCAGATCAAGGTCCGCCGGACGACGAAGGCGTACGCCGAGTCCACGGCCCGCGCGCTGCTCGACCGGGTGGGTGTCGGTACCCAGGCGGACAAGTACCCGGCGCAACTCTCCGGCGGCCAGCAGCAACGCGTCGCGATCGCACGGGCGTTGGCGATGGAGCCGAAGGTCATGCTGTTCGACGAGCCGACGTCGGCGCTCGACCCCGAGATGATCAACGAGGTTCTCGAGGTCATGCAGCAGCTGGCGCGCGACGGTATGACCATGGTCGTCGTCACCCATGAGATGGGTTTCGCGCGGTCCGCCGCGAACCGCGTCGTGTTCATGGCCGACGGCAGGATCGTCGAACAGGCCACGCCCGACGAGTTCTTCAGCAACCCCCGAAGCGACCGCGCCAAGGACTTCCTTTCGAAAATCCTGCACCACTGACGGCGGTCAGCCCTCATGCTTCACCCTGCAGATCAACACGCCAAAAACCAAGGGATGTTCACCATGAAGCTCCGCAAGACCGCGGCCGTGGCCGTCGCCGTGCTCGCACTGACCGCGACCGCCTGTGGTGGCAAGGAGGGCTCGGCCGGCGACAAGCCCGCCGTGAAGCCCGGCGACAAGAGCGCCCCGCAGCTCCCCAAGTACATCGTCGCCACCGATGTGAAGCTGGAGTCGCCGACCTTCAAGGAGGCGCAGACGCGCGGCAAGCTGATCATCGGCTCCAAGGCCGACCAGCCGTACCTCGGCTTCGAGGACCAGGCCACCAAGGAGCGGTCCGGCTTCGACGTCGAGATCGCCAAGATGATCGCGGCGGAGCTCGGCTTCACCGAGGACAAGATCGAGTGGATGACCGTCGACTCCAAGTCCCGTGAGTCGACGATCTCGCTCGGCAAGATCGACTACTACGTCGGCACCTACACGATCAACGACAAGCGCAAGGCGCTGGTCGGCTTCGCGGGCCCGTACTACAAGGCCGGCGCCGACCTCCTGGTCCGCAAGGACGAGACCGCGATCACCGGTCCCGAGACCCTCAAGGGCAAGAAGGTCTGCTCCATCACGGGCTCCACCCCGCTGCAGGAGATCAAGAAGCCCGAGTACGGCGCCCAGACCGTCGAGCTCGGCAAGTACTCCGACTGCGTGCAGCAGCTGCTCACCAAGCAGGTCGACGCCGTCACCACCGACGACTCGATCCTCAAGGGCTACGCCGCCGCCAACGCCGGCAAGCTCAAGGTCGTCGGCAAGCCGTTCACCGAGGAGCCCTACGGCGTCGGCCTGAACAAGGACGACAAGGTCCTGCGCGACAAGATCAACGACATCCTTGAGAAGAACATCAAGGACGGCACGTACAAGAAGATCTACGAGGCGACTCTGGGTCTCTCCGGCTCCGCGTACGTCGCGCCGCCGGCGGTCAACCGCTACTGATCCCTCGCCCGAAGTCGAGCGCCCCGTACGGGAGTACGGGGCGCCGCTCCTCCTGCCCGTAAGCCTCCTGCCCGTAAGCCGCTGACCGCCGACGCGGAGACCTCATGAACGTACTGCTCGACCATTTCCCGGAGTTCCGCGACGGCTTCATAGGAACCGTGTCGATCACCGCCGTCAGCTCGGTCATCGCGCTGGTCCTCGGCGTCATCGTCGCCGGCTTCCGGGTCTCGCCCGTCCCGCCGCTGCGTTTCTTCGGGACCGCCTGGGTCACGCTGCTGCGCAACACCCCGCTGACGCTGCTCTTCCTCGTCTCGTTCTTCGTCGTCCCGGAGATCCTGTTCCCGGGGATGAGCCCCTTCGTACTCGGCTCGCTCGCGCTCGGCTTCTACACCTCCGCGTTCGTCTGCGAGGCCGTCCGGTCCGGCATCAGCACGGTGCCGATCGGCCAGGCGGAGGCCGCCCGTTCGCTCGGCATGACCTTCTCGCAGACGCTGCGGATGATCGTGCTGCCGCAGGCCACTCGGACCGTACTTCCGCCCCTGAGCTCGATCTTCATCGCGCTCACCAAGAACTCGGCCATCGCGGGCGCGTTCAGTGTCACCGAACTCTTCGGCTGGCAGACGCTGATGAGCGAGCAGGGCTACGCCATCGGCCCGATCTTCCTGTGGGTGGCCATCGCGTACCTCGTCGTCACCTTCACCATCAGCGGGATCTTCCGTCTCCTTGAGCGCCGCATGGAGGTCGCCCGATGAGTGCCAGCGTTCTCTTCGACACCCCGGGCCCCAAGGCGCGTGTCCGCAACCGGATCTACGCCGTCGTGGGCACCCTCGCCATCGTCGCGCTGCTCGCCGTGAGCGTGGTCCGGCTGGCCGACAAGGGTCACCTCGACCCCGCGATGTGGGACATCTTCAACTACGCGGGGATCCGGCAGAACATCGCCGACGCCCTCCTCGCCACCCTGAAGGCGTTCGGCCTCGCGGCGGTCGGTTCGCTCGTCCTCGGTGTGCTGCTGGCCGTCGCCAGGCTCTCGGACCACGCGCCGGTCCGCGTGGTGGCCACCGGCTTCATCGAGATCTTCCGCTCCATCCCGCTGCTGATCACGATCTACGCCGTCTGGGTCGCCTTCCTCGTCGACTACTCGATGTGGGCGTTGGCCCTCGGCCTGTCGATCTACAACGGCTGCGTCCAGGCCGAGGTGCTGCGCGCCGGCGTGAACGCCGTGCCGAAGGGGCAGCGCGAGGCCGCGTACGCCCTGGGCATGAGCAAGACGCAGGTCATGACGACCGTCCTGATGCCGCAGGCCGTCCGGGCGATGCTGCCGACGATCATCAGCCAGCTGGTGGTCACCCTGAAGGACACCTCGCTCGGCTTCGTGATCCTCTACCCCGAGCTGCTCTACTCGGCCCGACTCATCGCCTCCAACACGCAGGTCAACGGCCAGTACCCGTACGTCTCCACCATCGTGGTCTTCGGCGCCATCTACATCGCGCTGTGTCTCGCGCTCTCCGCGCTCGCCACCTGGATCGAGAAGCGGGGCCGCCGGGCCAAGACGGGGATCGTCGTCCCCAATGCCACCGCGACGGCGATCGTGCTGAGCAGCGACCCCGCCGGGGGCGGCACGGACGCCGGGCCCGACGAGCCCGGTATCACGAAGAACTGACAGTATGTGACATCATCCGGGGGCAGTGGCGGTCGCGCCGCTGCCCCCGTCGCTTGACGCAAGCACCCGCAATGGGTTGCATACGTTCTGTGATCACGCACCGGGCTCGCGCCACACTTCGCTGTGCTACCCGCATGACCGAACGGCCTTCAGGAGCCGCGCCGTGGACCCGGTGATCATCGTCGGCGCGGGGCCCGTAGGCCTCGCCCTCTCCCTTGCCCTGGCCTCGCAGGGCGTGCCCAGCGTCGTCCTCGACGAGGGCCCCGGCAAGGAGGAGATCCGCCCCGCCCGCACCGTCGTGCTGCGCGCCGACATGGCCGCGATGGTGGAGCGGCTGGGCTGCGCCACCCTGCGTGACGAAGGGGTCCGCTGGGTCGGCTGGCGCTCACTGAGGCGCAAGCAACAGATGCGGCACATCGAGCTGAGCCTCGGTCTCGGCGGTACGGAGAGTGACGACGAGGGCCCGGCGGCTCCGCTGCACATCCCGCAGCACGCCCTCGCCCGGGGACTGCGCGACGTGATCGCCGGGCAGGAGCTGATCCAGCTCGTCCACGACGCCCGCCTGGACACCATCGAGCAGGACGCGAGCGGGGTCACGGCCCACACCCGCGGCCCCGGACCGGGAACCGGCGGGACATGGTGGCGCGGCAGCCATCTGGTCGGCTGCGACGGCGCCCGCTCCACGGTGCGCAAGCTGCTCGCGATCCGCTTCCCCGGCCGTACGGCGGTGGAGCGGCACGCGGTGGCCGCGCTGCGCACCGAACTCCCCTGGCCCGGCGAGGCCCTGTTGCACCGTCAGCCGCCGTGGCGCGGCGGCGGCGAGGAGGTCACGGCCCGCCCGCTGCCGGACGGGGTCTGGCGGATCGACTGGCTGCTGCCGCCGCGGGGTGATCTCGTCACCCCGGACGCGCTCGTCACCAAGATCCGCGAAACCCTGGCCGGCTGGTGCGGCGGGGAGACTCCGCCGTACGAGTTGATCGACACCGGTGTCCACACGCTGCACCACCGGCTCGCGCGGCGCTGGCGCGTGGACCGGGTGTTCCTGGCGGGCGACGCGGCGCATCTGCTCGGCGCGGTCGGGACGCAGGGGCTCGACGAGGGGCTGCGGGACGCCGACAACCTGGCCTGGAAGCTCGCGTACGCCTGGCACCACGGGGCCTCGGACACGCTCCTCGACAGCTACCAGAGCGAGCGCCGCGCCGCCGTCGCCTCCCGGCTGCGGGCCGCCGACCAGTCGCTGCCGGTGCTGCGCGGCGGCGGGGGGCTGCGGACGTACCTGCCGGGCGGCTCCCGGGGCCACGACAACTTGTTGACGGACGGTCACCTGGGGCGCGGCCCGCTGGGCGCGCCCCCCGCGTACCCGCACTCCCCCCTCGCGCCCCAGGACGCCGGGGTGTCCCAGGTCGTGGTGGGGACGGGCGAGGGCGCGCCGGTCGAGGACGTACGCGTGACGGCACCGGACGGTACGACGGTACGGCTCCGGGACCGGCTCGGCCGGGGGCGGCTCCTGGTGGTCCTCGTCGCGCCCGGGACGGGCGTGTGGGACCGGCGGCACTGGATGAGCGCGGGCGTGATGCCCCGGCTCGTCGAGGCGGTACGGGCCCTGCCGGTGAAGGCGGAGCTGCTCGTGACGGAGGCGTATCCGGGGGCCGCGGCCCACACCGTGCTGCTGGTACGTCCGGACGGGCATCTGGTCGCCTCGTTCCCCGGGGTCCGGCCGGACGAGCTGTACGCGGCGGCGGACGCGACCCGGGGCGGGAAGGCGGAGACCGTGGCGAGCGGGGCCGCGGCGATCGGGGCCGCGGCGGAGAAGTCGCAGACCGGGAAGGGCGACCGGACGGCGGACGTCAATTGACCGTCACCGGCGCGCATGGTCTACTCCGGAGCGTGACCGACACCGATGTGCGCCTGTGGCGGAGGGTCCATATGGATCTCCTCCGTTTCGCGGGCTGCGTGTGTCGCCCGTCCTGCTGAATTCGCCCTTCCTTCCGCGCGCCCTTGGCCGCGCCCGCCGACGGATGTCGGGGCGCCGTCGCGCGCTTCCCCGCGAACTCCCAGGACGGTCCTCCGTGCACCAGCATGTCTCCGCGCCATCCGCGTCCCCTGTCTCCTCCGCTGTCTCCTCCGCGCCTTCCGCCGCCGATCTCCTGGACTTCGTCCGTCGGACGGCGGCGGACGACGAACTGATCGACTCCCTCCCCCTCGATCCCGAGGGCCGTACCTGGGTACGGCTCGACGGCCCCGGCGGCAGCGAGGCCTGGCTCATCGGCTGGCCGCCCGGCACAGGCACGGGCTGGCACGACCACGCCGAGTCGCACGGCGCGTTCACCACGGCGCGCGGCACCCTGAAGGAGAACTCCCTCGCGGTGCGGCTGCCGTCGGGCGGCTGGAAGACCCTGGAACTGGCCGACGGCGTCGACCGCGAGCGACGGCTGCCGGCGGGCAAGGGGCGTGCGTTCGGGCAGCACCATGTGCACGAGGTGCTCAACGAGTCCGGTGACACGCACGCGGTGTCGGTCCACGCGTACTATCCGCCGCTCCCGTTGATCCGGCGCTTCAGCCGGTCGGGCGTGGTGCTCCGTCTTGAGCAGGTCGAGCGTCCGGAGGACTGGCAGTGAGCGCGTACGAGGCAGGCGAGCGGGTGAGCATCGAGGAACTCCTGGAGCGGGTCAGGGCCGGCCTGGACCGGATCGAGCCCCGCGCGGCGTACGAGGCGTACGAGGCGGGTGACGCGCTCCTGGTCGATACCCGGTACGCGGCGCTGCGCGAGCGGGACGGGCTGATCCCGGGCGCGCTGGTCGTGGAGCGCAACGAACTGGAGTGGCGGCTCGACCCGCTGGGCAGCCACCACGCGCCCCAGGCCGACAGCCACGACCTGCGCGTGGTGGTGTTCTGCAACGAGGGCTACGCGTCCTCGCTGGCGGCGGCCTCGCTCCGGCAACTGGGGCTGCACCGGGCGACCGACGTGATCGGCGGCTTCCAGGCCTGGAAGGCGGCGGGCCTTCCGGTACTGCTGCCCGGCGCGAGGGCGTAGCGGGTACGAGGGTGTAGCCGACGCGAGGGCGTAGCCAGCACAAGGGCGTAGACCGTACGGAACAACGCACCGCCCCCGCGCGGCCGGCTAGAAGGCCTCGTCCAGCCCCTCCGTGTCCTCGCCCTCGGCCTCCAGGGCCTGTCGGACCACCCGTAGGGCCATGCCCTCGGGGTAGCCCTTGCGGGCGAGCATGCCCGCGAGGCGGCGGAGCCGGCGGTCCCGGTCGAGGCCGCGGGTGGCGCGGAGCTTGCGGTCGACGAGCTCGCGCGCGGTGATCTCCTCCTGCTCGGAGTCCAGTTGCCCCACCGCCTCCTGGATGAGCGAGGGGTCGACGCCCTTGGTTCGCAGTTCGCGGGCGAGGGCGCGACGGGCGAGCCCTCGCCCGTGGTGCCGGGACTCCACCCAGGCATCGGCGAACGCGGCATCGTCGATCAGCCCGACGTCCTCGAAACGGGAGAGGACCTCTTCGGCGACCTCGTCGGGGATCTCGCGCTTGCGCAGGGCGTCGGCGAGCTGCTTGCGGGTGCGGGGGGTCCCGGTGAGCAGGCGCAGGCAGATCGCCCGCGCCCGCTCAGCCGGATCCTGGGGCGACAGCTCCTTCTCGGCCCTCGACGAGTCGGCGCTGTCGCCCGGCCATTCGGTGCGACCGGTCACGGGCTCAGCTCTTGGCCGCCGGGGCCTTGGTCGCCTTGGTGGCCTTGGCCGCCGGGGCGGACTTGGCCGTCTCGTCCGTGGCGGCCGCCTCCGCGGCGCCGGGGGCCTCGGCGCCGGCCTCGGCCGTCGCGGCCCCCGGCCGGACTCCGACGCCCAGCTTCTCCTTGATCTTCTTCTCGATCTCGTCGGCGAGGTCGGGGTTGTCCTTCAGGAAGTTGCGGGCGTTCTCCTTGCCCTGGCCGAGCTGGTCGCCCTCGTACGTGTACCAGGCACCGGCCTTGCGGACGAAGCCGTGCTCCACGCCCATGTCGATCAGGCCGCCCTCGCGGCTGATGCCCTGGCCGTAGAGGATGTCGAACTCGGCCTGCTTGAAGGGCGGCGCGACCTTGTTCTTGACGACCTTGACGCGGGTGCGGTTGCCGACCGCGTCCGTGCCGTCCTTGAGGGTCTCGATACGGCGGATGTCGAGACGCACCGAGGCATAGAACTTCAGGGCGCGGCCACCGGTCGTGGTCTCTGGCGAGCCGAACATCACGCCGATCTTCTCGCGGAGCTGGTTGATGAAGATCGCGGTGGTCTTGGACTGGTTGAGCGCGCTGGTGATCTTCCGGAGGGCCTGGCTCATCAGGCGGGCCTGGAGACCCACGTGCGAGTCGCCCATCTCGCCCTCGATCTCCGCGCGCGGGACGAGCGCGGCGACGGAGTCGATGACGATGAGGTCGAGGGCGCCGGAGCGGACCAGCATGTCGACGATCTCGAGGGCCTGCTCACCGTTGTCCGGCTGGGACAGGATGAGGTTGTCGATGTCGACGCCGAGCTTCTTCGCGTACTCGGGGTCGAGGGCGTGCTCGGCGTCCACGAAGGCGACCTGGCCGCCGGCCTTCTGGGCGTTGGCAACGGCGTGCAGGGTCAGGGTCGTCTTACCGGAGGACTCCGGCCCGTAGATCTCCACGACACGGCCGCGGGGCAGTCCGCCGACGCCGAGCGCGATGTCGAGGGCGGTCGAGCCGGTGGAGATCACCTCGATCGGCTCCTGGGTGCGGTCGCCCATGCGCATCACGGCACCCTTGCCGAATTGCCGTTCAATCTGCGCGAGCGCGGCTTCGAGTGCCTTCTCGCGGTCGGTACCTGCCATGGGTTCCACCCGGTTTGCTTGAGTCGATCGCTTCATGTGAAAGACGCTAACCCCTGCCACTGACAATGGGCCCCGCCGTCCCTCCGACCTGTGGATAACTCGCTCACAACCCCGCGATTCCAAGGGCCGAACCCCCATGAGAATGGATGTTCGATTTTGGTGTCAAGCGCACCACGCGGGCCCGCGGCCACCGGACGACGGATCCCCGGCGCGGGCGGCGGGGAGCGCGTGGTGGCTCCCGGCGCCGGTGGAGCGGATCCTTCCGAAGGTGCGGCTGGAACGCCGCTGACGCGCGGTCAGGCGCCGTCCTCCCCGGACGACACCTGGCCCTGCTCCTTCTTGTGGTGCAGCGCCTTCTGGAGCCGCGCGACGACGGCCTCCCCGTAGCGCCGGTGGCCGTGGACGCGCGGGTCGTCCGTCACGTCGTAACGCTTCACATAGGCGCCGAGGAACGCCTGGAGGGTGGCGACGGCCGGGATCGCGATCAGCGCGCCGACCGCGCCGAGCAGGGCCGTGCCGGCGATCACCGAGCCGAACGCGACCGCCGGGTGGATGTCCACGGTCTTGGACGTCAGCTTGGGCTGGAGGACGTAGTTCTCGAACTGCTGGTAGATCACGACGAAGACCAGCACCCACAGCGCGTACCAGGGGTCCTCGGTGAAGGCGATCAGCATGGGCAGCGCGCCCGCCAGATACGTGCCGATGGTGGGGATGAACTGCGAGACGAGGCCGACCCAGACCGCGAGCGCCGGCGCGTACGGCACGCCGAGGATCTCCAGCAGGACGAAGTGCGCGACGCCGGAGATGAGCGCCATCAGGCCGCGGGAGTAGAGGTAGCCGCCTGTCTTGTCGACGGCGATCTCCCAGGCCCGCAGTACCTCGGTCTGGCGGGCCGGCGGCAGGACGGAGCACAGCGCGCGGCGCAGCCTGGGCCCGTCGGCGGCGAAGTAGAACGAGAACAGGAAGATCGTCAGCAGCTTGAACAGGCCGCCGAGGACGGTGGCGGAGACGTCGAGGACCCCGGTCGCGCTGTTCTGCACGTACTTCCGCAGCCAGTCGGAGCGCAGCACGCTGTCCTGGACCTCGACGCGGGACAGCTCGGTGTGGAACGTCTGGTTGATCCAGTTGATCAGCGAGTCGAGGTACTTGGGGAAGTTCTCGACCATGTCGACGATCTGGCCCGCCAGCATCGAGCCGAGCAGCACCACGAAGCCGACGCTGACGACCATGACGGTGAGGAAGACGAGGAACGTGGCGAGTCCTCGCCGCATGCCCCGGGCGGCCATCCGCCCGACGGCCGGTTCGATGGCGAGGGCCAGGAAGAAGGCGAGGAGGATGTTGACGAGGAGCCCGATGAGCTGGTGGAAGGCCCAGCTGCCCAGTTGGAAGCAGGCGTAGAGCGCGAGGGCTAGCACCAGGGCCCGCGGCAGCCAGCGGGGCATCCGCCCGGCGGACGCGGACGGCGTACGGGCCCCTGGCGTACCGGCTCCGGACCCGGGAGCGGGTACGGGCGCGGGCTCGGGAGTCGGCGCGGGTACGGTCGGCGGCTCACCACCCGCGGGTGCCGTGTCGGCCGTCGCCACAGGGGCTCTGCCCACGGCCGACCGCCCGCCCGCCCCCGTCTCCGCTCCCGCCTCTGGGGATCGCCCGTTCACGGCCTGCTGGAAGGTCCCGTCGGCGGTCGTCTTCCCGGTCTCGTCGGTTTCGTCAGTCGGAGGCACCCCGCCAGTCTCGCGCACCGCGCGGACATTCCGTCCCGGCCGGGGCGAGTCAGCGTTTGTCCGCCGGTACGTCCATGGCCGCGCAGACGGCCCGCCACACGTCCTTCGCCTCCCACCCGGCGTCCAGTGCCTGGTGCACCGTACGTCCGCCCAGTTCGGACATCACATGGTCCCGTGCGAAGGATTCGGCGTAGGACCCGCCGAAGTGGTCCGCCATCCGCTCCCAGAAAATCGTCAACCGCATGACCCCAGTATCCCGCCCCCAAGAGTGCAGCCCGGCCGGTAAGCCTTGTCACACGTCCTCGGCAGCCTACGGTCGGACCATGGCTGGAACTCCTCTCGCGGCTCCGCACCCCACTCCCCTCGCGCGCGCCGAGCACTTCATCTGGCTGACGGCCCGCGTGCTCGAACAGCGCCGGTTCGCCTACCACTTCCTGCGCGGCGCCGCGGAACCCGTCGAGGTCGCCCTCGCGGCGTACCTCAACGAAGACGGCGGCTACGGCCACGCCCTCGAACCGGATCTGCGCGGCCCGGTCAGCCAGCCGCTGCACACCGGGCACGCGCTGCGGGTCCTGGACTCGATCGGCCGCTGCGGCGGGCTGCGGGTCGAGCGGATCTGCCGCTACCTCACCGAGGTGTCCACCCACGATGGGGCGCTGCCCGCGGTCCACCCCTCGCAGCGCGGCTATCCCGCCGCACCGTTCGTGCCGATCGTCGACGACCCGCCCAGCGCCCTGCTGTCCACCGGCCCCGTGGTCGGGCTGCTCCACCGCAACCAGGTGTGGCACGCGTGGCTGTTCCGCGCGACGGAGTTCTGCTGGTCGGCGGTGGAGTCGCTGGAGAAGTCGCACCCGTACGAGATCGAGGCCGCCGTCGCCTTCCTGGACGGGGTCCCGGACCGGTCACGGGCGCAGGCGGTGGCCGACCGGCTGGGGCGCCTGGTGCGGGAGCAGCGGCTGGCGGTCCTGGATCCGGACCGGCTCGACGAGTTCCCGGTGGCACCCGGGTACGCACCGGGCGAGCACCACTTCCCGTACGACTACGCGCGCGTGCCGGACTCGCTGGCACGCCGCTGGTTCACGGACGAGGAGATGGCACGCTCGCTCGACCACCTGGCGGCGGCACAGGAGGAGGACGGCGGCTGGCCGGTCACCTGGCGCCAGTGGGCCCCGGGCACGGCACTGGAGGCACGCCCGATCGTGACGATCGAAGCCCTACGAACGCTACGCGCCCACGGCCGCCCGATCACCTGACCCTCACCGTGTCCACCGGACGCCGGCTCCGGACCGCTCGGCGGGCCGAGACCAGACGCCGCTGGGCGCCGAACCGCTGGGCTACCGGTCCGCCGGGCTTGTCACCCTCCCAGCGCCCGGACCCCTGCCGTGACGGCGACAGCTGCGGCCACGACCACCAGGAACGGGGCTCGCAGGACCAGGGCGACGGCCGCCGCGGTGACGCCCGCCGCGCGGGCGTCCAGGGCGAGACCGGTACCCGCGCCGAAGGTCTGCTGGGCGGTGAGCGCCGCGAGGAGGGCCACCGGGAGCAGGGCCGCCAGGCGCTGGACGAGCGGTCGTTCCAGGGCGCCCGCGGGCACCAGGAGTCCGAGCAGCTTGAGGAGGTAGCAGCCGACGGCCGTGAGGCCGATCGCGATCCAGACGCTCATCGCTCCCCCTCGTCGCCCGACGCGTCCGCCGCTCCCGTCCGACCTGCCATGCGCCGCCCCCGCACCCACAGCACCGCGGGCGCGGCGAGCGCCGCCGCAAGGACGGGGACCCCGGCCGGCAGCACGGGCAGCAGGCCGAGGCCGAGCACGACGGCGAGCCCCGCCGTGTACCGCTCCGTCGCGGTCCTCAGCATGGGCGCGAGGAGCGCGAGGAAGACGGCGGGTCCGGCCGCGTCCAGGCCCCAGGCCTCGGTATCGCCGATGGCCTCGGCCCCGAGGGCGCCGAGCAGCGTCGTCAGGTTCCACAGCAGGTAGAGCGTGAGCCCGGTGACGGTGAAGCCGACCCGCGCCGTCCGCCGCGTCGGCTGCGCCAGCGCGACCGCCGCCGTCTCGTCGATGACCCACTGCGCGGCGAAGGGCCTGACCGCACGGGGCAGGGCGAGGAGCTGGGACAGGCGCAGCCCGTAGAACGCGTTACGGGTGCCCAGGAAGAACGCGCCCGCGGTGGCCGTGAACGGGTTCCCGCCGGCCGCGAGTGCCCCCACCAGCGCGAACTGCGAGGCGCCGGTGAAGACGAGCAGGCTGAGCGCGCAGGTCTGGAGCAGGCTGAGCCCGGAACCCGTGGAGGTCACGCCGAAGGCGAAGCCGGAGAGGCCGACGGCGATCCCGACCCCGAGCGCGTCGCGAACGACCCTCGAGTCCGCCGTGGTGGTCCCCTCCCGTATGACTGGGGGTGCTGTCTGTTCTGCCACGCCAGGGACGCTACGAGGCCGGGCCGTCCCCGGTCTTGTACGTTCTTGCACCCCGCGACCCCGCATCTCCCACGCCCACGCCCACGCCCGCGCCCCGCGCACCCGCACCCGCACCCGCACCCGCACCCCGCGACCCGCCACCCCGCGCACCCGCACCCGGACCCCGCGAGCGCTGGTACGCCCCCGGCGGCACACCCACGCTCCGCGTGAAGTGCCGGTTGAGGTGCGGCTGGTCGGTGAAGCCGACGGCGACGGCCGCCTCCGCCGGGGCCGTCCCCGTGTCGAGCAGCCGCCGGGCCCGCCGCACGCGCGCGTCGGTGAGACAGGTGTGCGGCGGCATCCCGTAGGCGTCCCGGAAGGCCCGCAGCAGGGCGAAGGGGCTGGTGCCCAGGTCGGCGGCGAGCCGCTCCAGCGTCGGCGGGTCGGTCATCCGCTCCTCCAGGACCGCACGCGCGCGTGCCGCGTTGCGGGCGCCGGCCGAGCGCGGAGCGAGCGGCGCGATCCGGCCCCCGTGGCTGCGCAGCATCCTCGCGGTGACCAGCCGCAGCAGGCTGTCGGCGGCCAGCGCGTTGCCCTCTTCGGCGGCCCGGTGGACGCCGAGGACGAGCTGCGCGGCGTACGGGTCGTCGACGACGGGCGCGGTGAATCCGACGTCGCCCCGCAGGGCGATCGTGTCGGCGGCGATGGACCGGATCAGCTCCGCGTCGGGGTAGATCGTGCGGTACGTCCAGCCCTCGGGCACGCCCGCGTGCCCGGTGTGCGGGGTGTCGGGGTTGACCAGGGCGATCTGGCCGGGCCCTGCGTGCACGAGTTCGTCGCGGTAGTGGAAGGCCTCGACGCCGTCGGTGATGGCGGCGAAGACGAAGGACTCGTGCGTGTGCCGGGCGAAGGCCTTGTGCACGTAGTGGGCGTGCAGCAGGTCGACGCCGGGCAGCTCGGCGTACTGCCAGTACCGTGCGCGTTCGCCCGTCGCCATGCCCCCATTCTGCGCCACCGGCCGCCGCCGTCACGAGCGGGTTTTCCCCAGGTCCGGGCGGTTGTCAGTGGCGGGGTGCACGATGGGTGGCATGGTCAGGTCCGCACTCGACTCGTTCTCCCCCGCGACCCGTGCTTGGTTCACCGGGGCCTTCCACGCGCCCACCGCGGCGCAGGAGGGCGCCTGGCAGGCCATCGGCGCGGGCTCGGACGTGCTCGTCGTCGCCCCGACGGGTTCCGGCAAGACGCTCGCGGCCTTCCTCGCCTCCCTGGACCAGTTGGCCTCCGCCCCGCCGCCGGCGGACCCCAAGAAGCGCTGCCGCGTGCTGTACGTCTCGCCGCTGAAGGCGCTGGCTGTCGACGTCGAGCGCAACCTGCGCTCCCCGCTGACCGGTATCCGTCAGGAGTCGGTCCGGCTCGGGCTGCCCGAGCCGGAGGTGCGGGTCGGGATCCGTTCCGGTGACACGCCGCCCGCCGAGCGGCGCGCGCTGGCCACGAAGCCGCCGGACATCCTGATCACGACCCCTGAGTCGCTGTTCCTGATGCTGACCTCCGCCACCCGCGACGCGCTCGCCGGGATCGAGACGGTCATCCTGGACGAGGTCCACGCGGTCGCCGGGACGAAGCGCGGCGCGCATCTGGCGCTGTCCCTGGAGCGTCTCGACGAGCTGCTGCCCCGCCCGGCCCGCCGGATCGGCCTGTCGGCGACGGTGCGTCCGGTGGACGAGGTCGCCCGCTATCTCTCGCCGCAGCGCAAGGTGGAGATCGTCCAGCCGCCGTCGGGCAAGGAGTTCGACCTCTCGGTGGTCGTCCCGGTCGAGGACATGGGCGAGCTGGGAGGCTCCCCCGCCTCCGAGGGCACGGACGGCGGGGACAAGCCGTCGATCTGGCCGCATGTCGAGGAGCGCATCGCCGACCTCGTCCAGGCCCACCGCTCCACGATCGTCTTCGCCAACTCGCGCCGGCTGGCCGAGCGGCTGTGCAACCGGCTCAACGAGATCGCGTACGAGCGCGCCATGGGCGAGCCACTGCCCGACGACGGGCCGCCGCCGGCCGAGATCATGGCGCAGTCCGGCGCCGCGCGGGGCGCGCCCGGGCTTCTCGCCCGCGCCCACCACGGCTCGGTCTCCAAGGAGCAGCGCGCCCAGGTCGAGGAGGACCTCAAGGCGGGCCGGCTGCCCGCCGTGGTGGCGACCTCCAGTCTGGAGCTGGGCATCGACATGGGTGCGGTGGATCTCGTCGTGCAGGTCGAGTCCCCGCCGTCGGTCGCCTCGGGCCTCCAGCGCGTGGGCCGTGCCGGACACCAGGTCGGCGCCGTGTCGACGGGCGTGGTGTTCCCGAAGTACCGCGGCGATCTCGTCCAGGCGGCCGTGGTCACCGAGCGGATGCGCAGCGGCTCGATCGAGTCGATGCGTGTCCCGGCGAACCCGCTGGACGTCCTGGCCCAGCAGCTCGTGGCGATGGTCGCCCTGGACACCTGGCAGGTGGACGACCTGCTGGCCACGGTCCGCCGGGCCGCTCCGTTCGCCTCCCTGCCCGAGTCGGCGTTCACGGCCGTCCTGGACATGCTGGCCGGGCGCTATCCCTCGGACGCCTTCGCGGAGCTGCGCCCGCGCGTGGTGTGGGACCGGGTGGCCGGCACGGTCACGGGCCGTCCGGGTGCGCAGCGGCTCGCGGTCACCTCGGGCGGCACGATCCCCGACCGGGGGCTTTTCGGCGTCTTCCTGGCCGGTTCCGACCCCAAGAAGGGCGGCGGCCGGGTCGGGGAGCTGGACGAGGAGATGGTGTACGAGTCCCGGGTCGGCGATGTCTTCACGCTGGGCACGACCTCCTGGCGGATCGAGGACATCACCCGGGACCGGGTCCTGGTCTCCCCGGCCCCCGGCGTGCCGGGCCGGCTGCCGTTCTGGAAGGGCGACCAGCTGGGGCGTCCGCTCGAACTGGGCCGCGCGGTGGGCGCGTTCCTGCGCGAGGTCGGCTCCCTGGAGACCGAGGACGCCCGGCTGCGCCTGGTCGCCGCCGGCCTGGACGCCTGGGCGGCCGACAACGTCCTGGCGTATCTGGCCGAGCAGCGCCAGGCCTGCGGCCATGTGCCGGACGACCGCACGATCCTGGTGGAGCGGTTCCGGGACGAGCTCGGCGACTGGCGGGTCGTCATCCACTCCCCCTTCGGGGCCCAGGTGCACGCCCCGTGGGCGCTGGCCCTGGGAGCCAGGCTCGCCGAGCGGTACGGCCTGGACGCCCAGGTGATGCACGCCGACGACGGGATCGTGCTGCGGCTGCCGGACGCCGACCTGATGGGCCTGGACCTCCTGGACCAGGAGCCGATCGACCCCGGCCGGCACCTCGACACGACGTACGACTCCGACCAGGCCCCGGTCGGCGCGGCGGACGCGCTCTTCGACAAGGGCGAGATCGGTCAGATCGTCACCGACCAGGTCGGCGGATCGGCCCTGTTCGCCTCCCGCTTCCGGGAGTGCGCCGCGCGGGCCCTGCTGCTTCCCAAGCGCAACCCGGGCAAGCGCACCCCGCTGTGGCAGCAGCGCCAGCGCGCCGCGCAACTGCTCCAGGTGGCGAGCGAGTTCGGATCGTTCCCGATCGTCCTGGAAGCGGTCCGCGAATGCCTCCAGGACGTCTTCGACGTCCCCGGGCTCCAAGAGCTCATGGGCGACATCGAGTCCCGCCGCGTCCGGCTGGTCGAGGTGACGACCCCCGAGCCGTCGCCGTTCGCCCGCTCCCTGCTCTTCGGCTACGTGGCCCAGTTCCTGTACGAGGGAGACTCCCCGCTCGCCGAGCGGCGGGCCGCCGCCCTCTCCCTGGACTCGCGGCTCCTCGCCGAGCTGCTCGGTCAGGCGGAGCTGCGCGAGCTGCTCGACGCGGACGTGCTGACGGAGCTGGAGCGGGAGCTCCAGTGGCTCACCGAGGAGCGCCGGATCAAGGACCCGGAGGGTGTCGCCGACGCACTGCGGGTACTCGGGCCCCTCACCGAGGCCGAGCTGACCGAGCGCGGCGCGGAGCCGGCCTGGGTGCACGAGCTGGGAGCCGCCCGCCGGGCCATCCGGGTCCGGATCGCGGGCACCGACCACTGGGCGGCGATCGAGGACGCGGGCCGGCTGCGGGACGCCCTCGGCACGGCCCTGCCGGTGGGAGTGCCCGAGGCGTTCACGGAGCCGGTGAAGGACCCCCTGGGCGATCTCCTGGCCCGGCACGCGCGCACGCACGGCCCGTTCACGTCCTCCGCGGCAGCCGCCCGCTTCGGCCTCGGAGCCGCCGTCACCGACGGGGCCCTCCAGCGCCTCGCCGCGGCCGGCCGGGTCGTCCAGGGCGAGTTCCATCCCTCCGGGATCGGCCAGGAGTGGTGCGACGCAGCCGTCCTGCGCCGCCTGCGCCGCCGCTCCCTCGCCGCGCTCCGGCACGAAGTGGAGCCGGTGGCCCCGGCCGCGCTCGCCACGTTCCTTCCGCAGTGGCAGCACCTGGGGAGCAGCAGCCTGCGCGGGATCGACGGGCTGGCCCGCGCCATCGAGCAGTTGCAGGGCGCGCCCGTGCCGGCCTCGGCCCTGGAGAAGCTGATCCTGCCGTCCCGGGTCAGGGACTACTCCCCCGCGATGCTCGACGAGCTGACCACGACGGGCGAGGTCGTCTGGGCCGGCGCGGGAGCCCTGCCCGGCAAGGACGGCTGGATCTCGCTCTATCTGGCCGACGCGGCGCCGCTGTTGCTCCCGCCGCCGCACCCGCTGGAGCAGACCGCGCTCCACGAGTCGGTGCTCACCACCCTGTCCGGCGGATACGGCCTGTTCTTCCGCCAGATCGCCGATCAGGTACGGGCCACCACGCACCCGGACGCCACCGATCCCCAACTCGCCGATGCGGTCTGGGACCTGGCCTGGTCGGGCCGGCTCACCAACGACACCCTCGCCCCGCTGCGTTCCCTGCTCGGCTCGGGCCGTACGGCGGGGTCCACGGCTCATCGCGCCAAGCGCACGGTCCCGCGCGGCCGTTACGGCACGCTCACCGCGGCCGCCCGGCCCGCGTCCCGGACCGGACCACCCACGGTCAGCGGACGCTGGTCGCTGCTTCCGCCCGTGGAGCCTGAGCCGACCCACCGCGCGCACGCGCTCGCCCGCACACTCCTGGACCGGCACGGTGTGGTCACCCGGGGCGCCGTGGCCGCCGAGGGCGTCGAGGGCGGTTTCTCGGCGACGTACCGCATTCTGTCCGCCTTCGAGGACAGCGGGCAGGCGCGCCGCGGCTATGTGGTGGAGGGTCTCGGCGCGGCCCAGTTCGCGATGGACGGGGCCGTGGACCGGCTCCGCGCGGCGGCGACCGCCCGGGACCGCGGCGCGGAGGCCGGCGCGGGCCCGCGCGCGGTGGTCCTTGCCGCCGCCGACCCGGCCAACGCGTACGGGGCGGCGCTGCCCTGGCCCGAGCCGCCGAGCGGCGCGGGGCACAAGCCCGGCCGCAAGGCGGGCTCCATGGTCGTCCTGGTCGACGGGGAGCTGACGCTGTACATGGAGCGCGGCGGAAAGACGCTGCTGTGCTGGCCGGCCGACCCCGAGGACCCGGCGCTGAGAGCCGCCGCCGAGGCCCTGGCCGCGGCCGCCCTGGCCGGGTCGCTCGGCACGGTCACCGTCGAGCGGGTCAACGGCTCCACCGCCCTCACCTCCCCGCTCGCCCGCCCGCTGGAGGCGGCCGGCTTCCACGCCACCCCGAGGGGGCTGCGCCTCCGCCCGTAGGAGACCCGCCATAGAGGACCCGGAAGACGCGGAGGACCCATCATGGAGTCATGCCCGAAGGAGACACCGTCTGGCAGACCGCCCGCCGCCTGCACTCCGCGCTGGCCGGCCGCGTCCTGACCCGGTCCGACCTGCGCGTGCCCAAGTTCGCCACCGCCGATCTCACCGGCCGCACCGTCCTCGACGTCACACCGCGCGGCAAGCACCTGCTCACCCGATTCGACGGCGGACTGACCCTCCACTCGCATCTGCGGATGGACGGTCAGTGGCGGGTGTTCGCCACCGGTGAGCGCTGGAGCGGCGGCCCGGCGCATCAGATCCGGGCGATCCTCGGCAATGCGGAGCAGACCGCCGTCGGCTACCGCCTCCCCGTCCTGGAACTGATCCGCACGGCCGAGGAACAGCACGTGGTCGGCCATCTCGGCCCGGACCTCCTCGGCCCGGACTGGGATCCGGCGGAGGCCGTCCGCCGTCTCACTGCCGACCCCGCCCGGCCCCTCGGCGAGGCCCTCCTCGACCAGCGGAATCTCGCGGGCATCGGCAATGTCTACACGTCGGAGCTGGCCTTCCTCGCCGCCGTCACACCCTGGCTCCCGGTCGGCGAGCTCCCGCCCGGCGTCCCCGAACGCCTGGTCGCCACCGCCCACCGCCTCCTGGAGGCGAACAAGGACCGTCCCGGCCGGCGCACCACCACGACCCGGCACCCCAACCACCCCCTCTACGTCTACGGCCGCGAGAACCGCCCCTGCCTGCGCTGCGGCACGCCTGTCCGCCGGGCGGATCCCCCCGCCCACGGGTCCGGCCCCGGCGACCGCGTCTCGTACTGGTGCCCCGGCTGCCAGCGCGGCCCGTCAGGGCAGCCTCCCCGCAATTGACGAACCGTCAGATCCAGTCGTACGGTCCGTTCATGGCCCTCACGGCGTACGACTTCACCGGCCGCACCGCCTTCGTCACCGGAGCCGCGAGCGGAATCGGCCGCGCGACCGCCACGCTCCTCGCCCAGGCGGGCGCCACCGTCCACTGCGCGGACCGCGACGAACCCGGCCTCCGCGCGACCGCGAAACTCGTCTCCGAGCAGGGCGGCACGGCACACACCCACGTCCTGGACGTCACCGACCGCGCAGCCCTCGCCGCCGCCGTGGCGAGCGCGGGCCCGCTGCACACCATGGCCGCCGTCGCCGGGATCATGCACACGAGCACGGTCCTGGAGACCCGCGACGAGGACCTCGACCGCGTCCTCGCGGTCAACTTCAAGGGGGTGCTCTACGCCTGCCAGGAGGCTGCCCGCTCGATGATCGCGACCGGCACGCGCGGCTCCATCGTCACGATGGCCTCGGGCGCCATGGACACCGCGAGCCCGGGCCTGCTCTGCTACAGCGTCACCAAGGCCGCCGTGGTCCAGCTGACCAAGACGCTGGCCACCGAGGTCGGCCCGCACGGCATCCGGGTCAACGCGATCGCCCCCGGCTGGATCCGTACGCCCATGACGGACCGCCATGAGCCCGCCGCGCAGCAGCAGGCGGAGGCGGCCATGGTCCGCCACTCCCCCCTGGGCCGGGTGGGCGAGCCGGAGGACATCGCACACGCGGTCCTCCATCTCGCGTCCGACGCCGCCTCTTTCACGACGGGTCAGATCCTCCGCCCCAACGGCGGCGTCGCGATGCCGTGGTGACCTGTGCACCTCCTGCGTCCCCAACGGCCCGTGCGGCGCGCCCACGCCCCGCGCGCGCCCGGCCGCCCACGGCGGCGGACGCCGTCACGTGCACCGGCAGCAGACTCAGCCCCCAGCCACCGGCCGCGACCGCCCCCTCCACCAGCCCCGACTGCTCGGGGACCAGCGCCAGTCGCAACACCGCCCACCACCACAGCCCGCCGGCCACCAGCCCGCCCGTCCCCCACACGAGCGTCACCAGCGGAACCCGTCGCCGTACCATGGCCGCCTCCTCCGGTCGACGCTAGACCGGCCGTATCACCCGGCGGGAGGGCGCACCGGAGGCAGACCCGGCGCACGGGGGCTCTTGACGACAGACATGCGGATTCTCCAACCAGTCGTACGTTCTCCCCACGATGCACGAACCGCGAAAGCCGGGCATCTCGAAACCAACTGATTGAAAGAAGCACGAAAAGGACGAAAGCCCCGCCCGATGCCCCGCAGGGGACATCGACCGGGGCCTTCGCCCACTTCGGTCAGGCAGCGACGACGTCCACCGCTTCCGCGGGCGCCTTGATGGTCACCCGCTCGGTGGGCACACCTGCCACCGACGTCACCGACACCGAATTGAGCATCGGGCGTACCGGCGCCGACACCGGTTCGCTCGCCGCCGCCGACTCGGCCAGTTCGGCCAGTGACAGCTCGTCGCTCACTTCACGCATGAGCTCGGACATCCGTACGTCCAGCGCGTCGCAGATCGCGGAGAGCAGCTCGGAGGAAGCCTCCTTCTGCCCCCGCTCCACCTCGGAGAGATAGCCGAGCGAAACTCGGGCGGACGAGGAGACTTCGCGCAGAGTACGGCCCTGGCGCTGGCGCTGCCGACGCAGCACGTCACCCAACAGGCGACGGAGCAGAATCATCGGTGGCTCCCTCCTCGGACCGCGTAGCCGCATCCTTCACGCCCCACCGTACCGCCTCGCGCTGCGGCCGTGCGGGGAGCGATGTCGTGTTCACTCAGGGCTGCAAACATCAATTCCCCCCGTTCTGTTCCGTATCCTGTGCCCGCGCATTTCCCGAGAGTTCGTCGCCGAGCAGTTCCAGCACGCTCCGTACACTCTCTCTACGGATTTCCGCACGGTCGCCGTTCAACCGCAATGCGGCCACTTTCCCGGCCCCCACGGGCCCCGCCACCGCCACGTACACCGTGCCGACGGGCTGTCCGTCCTGCGGTTCGGGCCCGGCCACACCGGTCGTCGCGACGCCCCAGTCGGCCTCGAGCCGGAACCGCGCACCCACCGCCATCTGCAGCGCGACCTCGGGATCGACCGCTCCGCGCTCCGCCAGGAGGGTCTCGTCGACCCCCAGAAGATCCTGTTTGACGGCCGTGGCGTACGCCGTGACGGACCCGCGGAACGATTTCGACGCTCCAGGTACGGCAGTGAGCTCCGCGGCCAGCAGACCGCCCGTGAGGGACTCCGCGACGGCGAGGCTCTGACCACGCTCCGCAAGCAGATCCAGTACCCGGGCGGCCGCGTTCATCGTGCCGATCCCGCCGCCGGACCCGTCGTGGACGTATCGGACGCCCCTGGCGCCCCTGGCGCCTCGTCCGCCGCCCCGGTGCCGGGCCCCTTCGCCGGCCCCGGCACAGGCCGCTCTCCGGACACAGCGCCCGGTTCGGCCCCCCGCTCGGCCGGCACCTCAGCAGTCCGCTCAGTCGGCACTTCAGCCGCCCGCTCAGCCGCCCGTTCCTCCGCCAGCCCCTGGCGCCGCAGCACGATCGCCTGCCGCACGTAGTCCAGACCGGTGACGACCGTCAGCACGACGGCCACCGCCATCACCCAGAAGCGCAACGTCGCAAGTGGACCGGTGAGCACCAGCACGTACATGCCGACCGCCGTGCCCTGCGCCAGCGTCTTCATCTTGCCGCCGCGGCTGGCCGGAATCACCCCGTGCCGGATCACCCAGAACCGCATCAGCGTGATCCCGAGCTCCCGCGCGAGGATCACGATGGTCACCCACCAGGGCAGGTCCCCGAGCGACGACAGACAGATCAGCCCGGCCGCCATGATCGCCTTGTCGGCGATCGGGTCGGCGATCTTGCCGAAGTCCGTGACCAGGTTGTACGCCCGCGCCAGATGGCCGTCGAAGACGTCCGTGATCATGGCGACAGCGAACGCGGCCCATGCCCAGGCGCGCCAGACCGGGTCGTGCCCGCCGTCCTGGAGCAGCAGCACCACGAAGGCGGGAACGAGCACCAGCCGCATCATGGTGAGGATGTTGGCGATGTTCCACAGGCTGGCCTGGTTGACGGCCGCCGAGCCCAGCTTGCCACCGGGCGCGGGCCGCCTACCGGTCCCGCCCGCCGCGGATGCCGGGGCTCCGGTCATCTGCCCGCCTCCTCGACTTCGGGGGCCTGGGGGCCGCTCCCCAGAAGCTCGCAGTACTCGGCCACCAGGTCGACGCCTTCCGTTCCCACGACCTTCGCCTCGACCATACGGCCGGGAACCAGATTCCGGCTCGCGGCGGAGTCCGCGGTGATGACGACCTGGCCGTCCGTCTCGGGCGCCTGGTGGGCCGCACGGCCGATCACGCCGTCCTCGTCGTCGATCGATTCGACGAGTACTTCCAGGGTCTCTCCGATCCGCTCCTCCGCACGCTGGGCGGTGAGCTCCTCGGCGAGCCGCGAGAGACGGGCGAGCCGCTCGTCCACGATCTCCTGGTCGAGCTTGTGCTCGTACGTGGCGGCTTCGGTGCCGTCCTCGTCCGAGTAGCCGAAGACGCCGATGGCGTCGAGGCGGGCGTGCGTGATGAAGCGTTCCAGCTCGGCGAAGTCCGCCTCGGTCTCGCCGGGGAAGCCGACGATGAAGTTGGACCGGGCACCGGCCAGCGGGGCCTTGCCGCGGATCGTCTCCAGGAGCTCCAGGAAGCGGTCGGTGTCGCCGAAGCGGCGCATCGCCCGCAGCACGGCCGGGGCGCTGTGCTGGAAGGACAGGTCGAAGTACGGGACGACCTTCTCGGTGGAGGTCAGCACGTCGATGAGGCCGGGCCGCATCTCGGCGGGCTGGAGGTAGCTGACCCGGACCCGCTCGATGCCGTCCACGGCCGCGAGGTCGGGCAGCAGGCTCTCCAGGAGGCGGATGTCGCCCAGGTCCTTGCCGTAGGAGGTGTTGTTCTCGGAGACCAGCATGACCTCCTTCACCCCCTGCTCGGCGAGCCAGCGCGTCTCGTTGAGGACGTCGGAGGGACGCCGCGAGACGAAGGAGCCACGGAAGGACGGGATGGCGCAGAAGGAGCAGCGGCGGTCGCAGCCGGAGGCGAGCTTCACCGAGGCGACGGGGCTGCGGTCCAGACGGCGGCGGAGCGGGGCGCGCGGCCCGGAGGCCGGCGCAAGGCCGTCGGGAAGATCAGCGGGCACGTTCTCGGGCGCCTCGACGGGGGCCGCGGCGCCGTGGCCGGGGAGGGCAACGGCTGCGGCGGCCTCCTGCCGCTCCACCGGGGACAGCGGCAGCAGCGTGCGGCGGTCGCGCGGGGTGTGGGCCTCCACGCTGCCGCCACTGAGGATGGTCTGGAGCCGGTTGGAGATGTCGGCGTAGTCGTCGAAGCCGAGCACGCCGTCGGCTTCGGGCAGGGCGTCGGCGAGCTCCTTGCCGTACCGCTCGGCCATGCAGCCGACGGCGACGACGGCCTGGGTCTTGCCGTGATCCTTCAGATCATTGGCTTCGAGGAGGGCGTCGACGGAGTCCTTCTTGGCGGCCTCGACGAATCCACAGGTGTTGACGACGGCGACATCGGCGTCCTCGGCGTTCTCGACGAGCTCCCAGCCGTCCGCTGCCAAGCGGCCTGCGAGCTCCTCCGAGTCCACCTCGTTACGGGCGCAGCCAAGAGTGACAAGGGCGACGGTGCGGCGTTCGGGCATGGGCTCAAGACTACTTCGTCCCGGCCGTACCCCCGCCGCGCAGGGTTCACCTGCGCGACGGCCGCCCGGAAGATCATCCGGCCTCGGGGTCGCCCTTGGTGTACGAGAGCCGCTCGACGGCACCCGACTCGAACTTCTCTTCGATCTTCTTGCCGTTCACGAAGAGCTCGATCGGGCCGGCGTTGCCCAGGATCAGGTCGACGCGCTCGTCGTCCTGGAAGGTCTTGGACTCGCCCGCGAGGAGGAGCCCGTCGAAGAGCAGCTTGCCGTCGCTCGCCTTGGCCGAGATCCAGCTCTTGTCGTCGATCGCGGTGAGCTTGACCGTCACCTTGTCCTTGGGGACGGCGGCGATGGCGCTCGGCACGGGCTTGGGGGTCTTCGTGGGCTTCACGGTCGGGCTGGTCGTCTTCTTCGCCGGCGCCGGACCCTCGGCGACGGCGCCGGCCCCGCCCTGGGTGTCGTTCCCGCTGAACATCGTGAAGCCGACGAAACCGACGACGGCGACGATCGCGGCCACCATGGCCGCGGTCCAGTTGGGGCGACGCGGCTCGGGGCGGATACGTTCCGCCTCGAAGAGCGGCGCGGCGGGGGTCGGTGCGGGCCGTCCGCCGTGCTCGGCGTCGTACTGCTCGATCAGCGGCGCGGGATCGGTGCCGACGGCGCGCGCGAGCGTACGGATGTGCCCGCGGGCGTAGACATCGCCGCCGCAGCGCGAGAAGTCGCCCTCCTCGATCGCGTGCACGATCGGGATGCGGACCCGCGTGGAGGCACTGACCTCGTCGACGGTGAGACCGGCGGCGATCCGGGCCTGCTGGAGGGCACGACCGATCGAATCCCGGTCGTCTGCCGGGAAGTTCCGGTCGTCTTCGGGGGATTCGGGGGAGTTGCCGATGGACACGAGAGCGCCTTTCGAGCGTGTAACCACCTGCTGGACGTTCAGTCTATGGGTGGTACGAAAGGGTGGGGCAACCGGGCGGACTCAGTTTGTACGCCATGAGGCTGGGACATCCTTCTGTCCCTCCCTCCAACTTGACGTACGGCCAAGGGAAACGGTTGCCCCTGTTCCCTTACGAGTGAGTCTCGGCCCGGTCTCGTTCCGGCCAGGTCTACGGTGCGCCTTCCCCGCGGATGACGGCCAGTACCCCGTCCAGCTCGTCCGGCTTGACAAGCACGTCCCGCGCCTTGGACCCCTCGCTCGGTCCGACGATGTTCCGTGACTCCATCAGGTCCATCAGTCGGCCGGCCTTGGCGAAGCCGACGCGCAGCTTGCGCTGGAGCATCGAGGTCGAGCCGAACTGGGTGGAGACGACCAGCTCCGCGGCCTGGCACAGCAGGTCGAGGTCGTCGCCGATCTCCTCGTCGATCTCCTTCTTCTGCTTGCTGCCGACGGTGACGTCGTCCCGGAAGACCGGCGCCATCTGGTCCTTGCAGTGCTGCACGACAGTCGCGACCTCGGCCTCGGTGACGAAGGCGCCCTGCATGCGGACGGGCTTGTTCGCACCCATCGGCAGGAACAGACCGTCACCCTTTCCGATGAGCTTCTCGGCTCCGGGCTGGTCGAGGATGACCCGGCTGTCGGCGAGCGAGGAGGTCGCGAACGCGAGCCGCGACGGCACGTTCGCCTTGATCAGACCGGTGACGACGTCCACCGACGGCCGCTGGGTGGCGAGCACCAGATGGATGCCGGCCGCACGCGCCAACTGGGTGATGCGGACGATGGCGTCCTCGACGTCGCGCGGGGCGACCATCATCAGGTCGGCCAGCTCGTCCACGATCACCAGCAGGTACGGATAGGTCTTCAGCTCGCGCTCGCTGCCCTCGGGCAGCTTGACCTTGCCGTTGCGGATGGCCTCGTTGAAGTCGTCGATGTGCCGGAAGCCGAAGGCGGCCAGGTCGTCGTAGCGCAGGTCCATCTCGCGCACGACCCACTGCAGGGCCTCGGCGGCCCGCTTGGGGTTGGTGATGATGGGCGTGATCAGGTGCGGGATGCCCTCGTACGCGGTGAGCTCGACCCGCTTGGGGTCGACCAGCACCATCCGGACGTCCTCCGGGGTCGCTCTTATCATCACCGACGTGATCAGGCAGTTGATGCACGAGGACTTTCCGGAGCCCGTGGCACCGGCGACCAGGATGTGCGGCATCTTCGCCAGATTGGCCATCACATAGCCGCCCTCGACGTCCTTGCCGAGCGCCACCAGCATCGGATGGTCGTCGCCCGCCGCGTCGGCCAGCCGCAGCACGTCGCCGAGGTTGACCATCTCCCGGTCGGAGTTCGGGATCTCGATGCCGACCGCGGACTTCCCCGGGATCGGCGAGATGATCCGCACGTCAGGGGAGGCCACGGCGTACGCGATGTTCTTCGTCAGCGCCGTGATCTTCTCGACCTTGACCGCGGGACCCAGCTCGACCTCGTACCGCGTCACCGTCGGACCGCGCGTGAAGCCGGTGACGGCCGCGTCGACCTTGAACTCGGTGAACACGTTGGTGAGCGCGTCCACGACGGCGTCGTTCGCGGCGCTGCGGGTCTTGCCCGGCCCGCCGCGCTCCAGCAGATCCGTCGAGGGCAGCGCGTAGGTGATGTCCCCGGAGAGCTGCAGCTGCTCCGCTCGGGGCGGCAGGTCGGTGTGCTCGGGCGCCGGCTTGGTGAGATCCGGTACGGCTCCGGGCAGGCGACCGGCCTTCTCGCCGCGCGCGGTCGGCACCGGGGCGGCCGGCGGAGCCTCCGCGACCTCGGCCGCCCCGGCTTCGGCGGCGGCTGCCGCGACCGCGGCGGCGCGCTCGGCGGTGACGTCCCGGGTCAGCCCGGCGACCAGCGGGGAGGGCGGCATTCCGTTGAGGACGGCACCGTCGAGGGCGGCGGCGGCCGCGGCGGCGACGTCCACGGCGTCCATGGGCCGGTCGAAGGCCGGCTGCACGGAGGGCCGGCGCGGGCGCCGGCGCCGGGTGAGCGCCTCCTCCTCGGCCTGGTCGACGTCGTACACCTGCTGGGGTCCGGGCGCGGCGCGCCGCGCCCGGGGGGCGGACTGCGGGGCGGCCTCGCGCCAGTCGTCCTCGTACTCCTCGCCGTCGGTCTCGGGGTCGTACGCCGGCTCGACCAGGCCGAGTCTGGCGCCGAGCGCCCGCAGGCGCTGCGGGATGGCGTTGACGGGCGTGGCGGTGACGACGAGCAGTCCGAAGACCGTGAGCAGGACGAGCAGCGGTACGGCGAGGACCTCGCCCATCATGAAGATCAGCGGCTTGGACGCGGCCCAGCCGATGAGCCCGCCGGCGTCCTGCATGGCCTTGGTGCCCTCACCGCGCCCCGGGGAGCCGCAGGCGATGTGGACCTGGCCGAGCACGCCGATGACGAGGGCGGAGAGACCGATGACGATCCGGCCGTTGGCCTCGGGCTTCTCCGGGTAGAGGATCAGCCGGATGCCGATGGCGCCGACCAGCAGAGGCACGAGCAGGTCGAGGCGGCCGAAGGCGCCGGTGACGAGCATCTCGACGAGGTCGCCGACCGGGCCGCGCAGACTGGACCAGGTGCCGGCGGCGACGATCAGCGCGACGCCGAGCAGCAGCAGCGCCATGCCGTCCTTGCGGTGCGCCGGGTCGAGCCCCTTCGCCCCGCGCCCTATGCCCCGGAACACGGCCCCGACGCCGTGCGCGAGACCCAGCCAGAGCCCGCGTGCCAGCCGGTACACGCCCCCGGTCGGGGACGGCGCGGGCTTGGGGGCGGCCTTCTTCGCGGCGGTCTTCTTCGCGGGCGCGCGCTTCGCGGGTACGGCTTTCTTCGCCGCGGTCTTTTTCGCGGCGGGCTTGGCAGGCGACTTCGGGGGCGCCGCTTTCTTCGCGGCGCCGCTCGTACGGCCGGCGCGCGGCTTCGCGGTGCCCGCCGTGCCCTGGGAACCCTTGCCGGACGTACGTGAGGCCATGATGCTGAGGTTACCGGTGTGAGCGGCGTCGGACACGTGCCCGTCCGGGCTCACCCGTTCGTGTCGTCCGTACGCGGGCGTGAAACTGACGCCCGCTCACTGCGGGCGGTCGCATCCTGACGTTACGTCAGCTCTGCGAGGGGAGAACGGTCGGGCCGCCCGCGCCGGGCTCCAGGGCGTCCAGGGCCCGCCGCAGCCCGGTGAGCTTGCGCTCCAGGTGCGCGGCGGTGGCGACCGCTGCGGCGTCGGCCGAGTCGTCGTCGAGCTGCTTGGACAGCGCCTCCGCCTGCTCCTCGACCGCCGCGAGGCGGGCGGAGAGCTCGGCGAGCAGCCCGGCGGACTCCTTGGCGTGACCGCCGTGGCCGCCGCCCTCCAGCTGGAGCCGGAGGAGCGCGGCCTGCTCACGCAGCTGGCAGTTCTTCATGTACAGCTCGACGAAGACCGAGACCTTGGCGCGCAGCACCCACGGGTCGAACGGCTTGGAGATGTAGTCGACCGCGCCCGCCGCGTAGCCCCGGAAGGTGTGGTGCGGGCCGTGGTTGATGGCGGTGAGGAAGATGATCGGGATGTCCCGGGTCCGCTCGCGCCGCTTGATGTGCGCGGCGGTCTCGAATCCATCCATTCCCGGCATCTGGACATCCAGCAGAATGACCGCGAAGTCGTCGGTCAGCAGCGCCTTGAGCGCTTCCTCCCCGGACGATGCCCGCACCAGCGTCTGATCGAGCGCGGAGAGAATGGCCTCCAGCGCCAGCAGATTCTCCGGCCGGTCATCGACCAGGAGGATCTTGGCCTTCTGCACCATGCCCCGTCCTCCTCGCCCCGGCATCGGTTCCCCCCGACTCGCCGAGCCGGGGGACGCACCGGGCGCCGCCCCAGAAGACGACTCCCATGCGCCGTCCGTCCTTGTGCCGGTCATGGTAGCCGCACCCCGCCTGTCGCCACACCCTGTCACCACGATGTCACTGTGCACGTAGCAGAAACGTGGTGAGAGACCAGAAGGTTCCCCGGATCCCGCCCTCTCACACGCCCTCGGCGACAGTCCGTCAACAACCCCCGGTTCCGTTTCCGCGCATCCACTCCTCCATCACGGAGAGGAGATGATCGGGGTCGACGGGCTTGGTGACGTAGTCGGAGGCACCCGACTCGATCGCCTTCTCCCGGTCCCCCTTCATCGCCTTCGCGGTGAGCGCGATGATCGGCAGCCCGGCGAACTGCGGCATCCGGCGGATCGCCGTCGTCGTCGCGTACCCGTCCATCTCGGGCATCATGATGTCCATCAGAACGACCGTCACATCGTCGTGCTGCTCGAGCACTTCGATGCCCTCGCGGCCGTTCTCCGCGTACAGCACCGCGAGACCGTGCTGCTCCAGGACGCTGGTGAGCGCGAAGACGTTACGGATGTCGTCGTCCACGATCAGCACCTTCTCGCCGCTGAACATGAACGTACGGCGCGGCTCGGAGTCCACGCGGTCCTCGTCGGCCGCCGTCTGCTCGCCCTGACCGCCCCTGCCGGGCTGTCCCGGCAGCGCCGGCCGCTCGCCGACCCCGGCCTGCGCCGCCTTGCGCCGGTGCCGGAACAGCGCCCCCGCGCCGGAGCGCAGATCGGCCGCCATCGGCGAGGGCGGGAACGGCGGCATCTCGTCGACCGAGCCGTCCTCCAGACCCGACCGCGGGTCCATTGAGCCCGGCTCGCCCGGCCCGTACCCGTGCGGCGGCAGCCCGCTCGGGCTCAGCGGCAGATAGAGCGTGAACGTGGAGCCGCGGCCCGGCTCGCTCGCCGCGTAGATCTCGCCGCCGAGCAGCCGCGCGATCTCCCGGCTGATCGAGAGCCCCAGACCCGTACCGCCGTACTTGCGGCTGGTCGTCCCGTCCGCCTGCTTGAACGCCTCGAAGATCACCCGCATCTTGCCGGCCGCGATCCCGATGCCGGTGTCCGTCACCGAGAACGCGATCAGCTCGGCCTCCGGGTCGCGCAGCGAACCGGACTCCAGGAGCTGCTCCCGGATCGACTGCGGCACATCCGTCCCGGCCGGCCGGATCACCAGCTCCACGGCGCCGCTGTCGGTGAACTTCACCGCGTTGGACAACAGGTTGCGCAGCACCTGGAGCAGACGCTGCTCGTCGGTGTGGAGCGTGGCGGGCAGTTCGGGCGAGACCCGGACCGAGAAGTCGAGCCCCTTCTCCGCGGTCAGCGGCCGGAAGGTGGCCTCCACGTAGTCGACGAGCTGCACGAGCGCGATACGGGTCGGGGAGACGTCCATCTTGCCCGCCTCGACCTTGGACAGGTCGAGGATGTCGTTGATCAGCTGGAGCAGGTCGGAGCCCGCGCCGTGGATCGTCTCGGCGAACTCGACCTGCTTGGGCGAGAGGTTGTGGTCCGCGTTGTCGGCGAGCAGCTTGGCCAGGATCAGCAGCGAGTTGAGCGGGGTGCGCAGCTCGTGCGACATGTTGGCCAGGAACTCGGACTTGTACCGCATGGAGACGGCGAGCTGTTCGGCGCGCTCCTCCAGGACCTGCCGGGCCTCCTCGATCTCGGTGTTCTTCACCTCGATGTCCCGGTTCTGCCGGGCGAGCAGTTCGGCCTTCTCCTCCAGCTCGGCGTTGGAGCCCTGGAGTTCCTTCTGCCGGTGCTCCAGCTCGGCGGAGCGCTCGCGCAGCTGCTCGGTCAGCTCCTGGGACTGCTTGAGCAGCACCTCGGTCTTGGTGTTGACGCTGATGGTGTTGACGGTGGTGGCGATCAGCTCGGCGAGCTGGTTGAGGAAGTCCCGCTGGATCTGGGTGAAGGGCTGGAAGGAGGCCAGCTCGATGACGCCGAGGACCTTCCCCTCGAAGAGGACGGGGAGCACGATCACATGCGCCGGGGCGGCCTCGCCGAGACCGGAGGAGATCTTCAGATAGCCCGGCGGCACATTGACCTGGATCGTCCGCTTCTCCTCGGCGGCCGTCCCGATGAGCGTCTCGCCCGGCCTGAACGAGGTGGGCATGGAACCGGCGGAGTAGCCGTAACTGCCGCGCATCCGCAGCTCGTACGAGCTCTCCCCGGACCCGCCGAGTTCGGCGCTGCCCGTCGCGGCCGCGGTCGGCATCGCCACGAAGAAGGCGCCGTGCTGGGCGGAGACGACCGGGGTCAGCTCGCTCATGATGAGCGAGGCGACGTCGTCCAGATCGCGCCGGCCCTGCATCAGACCGGAGATCCGGGCCAGGTTGCCCTTCAGCCAGTCCTGCTCCTCGTTGGCGAGGGTGGTGTCGCGCAGGTTGGCGATCATGGTGTTGATGTTGTCCTGGAGCGCCTGGATCTCGCCCGCCGCGTCCACGCCGTCGATCTTCAGGTTCAGATCGCCGCGGGTCACCGCCGTGGCGACGGCCGCGATCGCGCGGACCTGCCGGGTCAGGTTCCCGGCCATCTCGTTCACGGACTCGGTCAGGTCGCGCCAGGTGCCGTCGACGTCCCGGACGCGGGCCTGGCCGCCGAGGATGCCCTCCGTACCCACCTCACGGGCCACGCGCGTGACCTCCTCGGCGAACGAGGACAGCTGGTCGACCATCGTGTTGATGGTGTTCTTCAGCTCCTGGATCTCACCGCGCGCGTCGATGTCGATCTTCTTGGTGAGGTCACCCTTGGCGATGGCGGTCGTGACGGCGGCGATCTGGCGCACCTGACCCGTCAGGTTGGAGGCCATCGAGTTCACCGACTCGGTCAGGTCCTTCCAGGTGCCCGAGACACCCGGCACCCGTGCCTGGCCGCCCAGTTCGCCTTCCGTACCCACCTCGCGGGCGACTCGCGTCACCTCGTCCGCGAACGAGGACAGAGTCGTCACCATCGTGTTGACGGTGTCGGCGAGCTCGGCGACCTCGCCGCGGGCCTCGACCGTCACCTTCTTCGTCAGATCGCCGTTGGCGACCGCCGAGGAGACCCGGGAGATGTTCCGCACCTGACTCGTCAGGTTGTTGGCCATCAGGTTGACGTTGTCGCTCAGGTCCTTCCAGATGCCGGTGACCCCGCGCACCCGTGCCTGGCCGCCGAGGATGCCCTCCGTACCCACCTCACGGGCCACGCGCGTGACCTCGTCCGCGAAGTTGGACAGCTGGTCGACCATCGTGTTGACGGTCGTCACCAGCTCCAGGATCTCGCCCTTGGCGTCGACGGTGATCTTCTTCGACAGATCGCCCTTGGCGACCGCCGTGGTGACCTCGGCGATGTTCCGCACCTGCGAGGTCAGGTTGTTGGCCATGAAGTTCACGGACTGGGTGAGGTCCTTCCAGGTGCCGGAGACCCCCTGCACCTCGGCCTGACCGCCCAGGATGCCCTCCGTACCCACCTCACGGGCCACCCGCGTCACCTGCTCCGCGAAGCTGGAGAGCTGGTCGACCATGGTGTTGAGGGTGTTCTTCAGCTCCAGGATCTCGCCGCGCGCGTCCACGTCGATCTTCTGCGACAGGTCACCGCGCGCCACCGCCGTGGCGACCCCCGCGATGTTACGGACCTGGGCGGTGAGGTTCCCGGCCATGCCGTTCACCGAGTCGGTCAGATCACGCCACACTCCGGCGACGCCCGGCACCTGCGCCTGACCGCCCAGCCGGCCGTCCGTACCCACCTCACGGGCGACCCGGGTGACCTGGTCCGCGAACGCGGACAGCTGGTCGACCATCGTGTTGATGGTGTTCTTCAGCTCCAGGATCTCGCCGCGCGCGTCCACGTCGATCTTCTGCGACAGATCACCGCGCGCCACCGCCGTCGTCACCTGGGCGATCTGCCGCACCTGGGACGTCAGGTTGCCGGCCATGAAGTTGACGGAGTCGGTGAGCTCCTTCCACGTACCGGAGACGCCGTCGACCCGCGCCTGGCCGCCGAGGCGGCCCTCCGTGCCCACGTCACGCGCCATCCGCGTCACCTGGTCGGCGAAGGAGGACAGCTGCGACACCATCGTGTTGACGGTGTTCTTCAGCTCCAGCATCTCGCCCGCGACGTCGACCGTGACCTTCTGCGACAGATCGCCGTTGGCGACCGCCGTCGTCACCTGCGCGATGTCCCGCACCTGACCCGTCAGGTTCCGGAACGCGGTGTTCACCGAGTCGGTGAGGTCCTTCCACTTCCCCGCCACACCCGGCACCTCGGCCTGACCGCCGAGCAGACCCTCGACGCCGACCTCCCGGGCCACCCGGGTCACCTCGGAACCGAACGCCGACAGCTGATCGACCATCTTGTTGACGGTGTTCTTCAGTTCCAGCATCTCGCCGGCCACGTCGACCGTGACCTTTCGCGACAGATCACCGTTGGCGACCGCCGTCGTCACCGTCGCGATGTCCCGCACCTGCGTGGTGATGTTCCGGAAGACCGTGTTGACCGAATCGGTCAGGTCCTTCCATGTACCCGCCGCGCCCGGCACCTTCGCCTGACCGCCGAGCAGACCCTGCGCACCGACCTCACCGGACACACGCGTCACCTCGTCGGCGAACGTGCGGAGCGTCTCGGTCATCTGGTTGATGGTGTCCGCGAGTTGCGCGACCTCGCCGCGCGCGCTCACGGTGACCTTCTGCGAGAGGTCACCATTGGCGACCGCGGTCGTGACCTCGGCGATACCCCTCACCTGATTGGTGAGATTTCCCGCCATCGTGTTGACGGAGTCGGTGAGGTCCTTCCACACGCCCGCGACACCCGCGACCTCGGCCTGACCGCCCAGCTCGCCCTCAGTGCCCACCTCGCGCGCGACCCGGGTCACCTCGGAGGAGAACGAGGACAGCTGATCCACCATCGTGTTGACGGTGTTCTTCAGCTCCAGCATCTCGCCGTCGACATGCGCCGTGACCTTCTGCGACAGATCGCCGTTGGCGACCGCCGTCGTCACGAGAGCAATGTCACGTACCTGAGCCGTCAGCCGGTACGCCATCGTGTTGACGGAATCCGTCAGATCCTTCCACGAACCGGACATACCGCGCACCTGAGCCTGACCGCCCAGTTTGCCCTCGGTACCGACCTCCAGAGCGACCCGCGTCACCTCGTCGGTGAACGCCGACAACTGGTCGACCAGGTTGTTCACGGTCCGCGCGACCTTCAGGAACTCCCCGCGCAGCGGCCGCGCCGCCCCGTCCGGACCGTACGAGCGCAGCTCCATCCGCTGGTCGAGATCGCCCTCGGCCACCGCGGAGAGCACCCGACCCACCTCGGACACCGGCCGCGTCATGTCGTCGACCAACGCGTTCGCGGCCTCGATCGCCGCCGCCCAGGCGCCCTCGCTGGGCCCCGCCTCCAGCCGCTCGGACAGCTTGCCCTCGCGCCCCACCATGCGCCGTACCCGCGACAACTCGCCGGTCAGATGCATCTGCCGGTCCGCGACCTCGTTGAAGACGGCGGAGATCTCCGCCATCACCCCGTCGCCCGACACGGTCAGCCGCTTACGGAAGTTCCCGTCCCGCATGGAGACCAGGGCAGCCAGAAGCCGCTCCATGGCCGCCGCGTCCACCTGCACCGTCCCACCGCTCCGGGGCCGTCCGCCCTTCGCGCGCGTCGTGCCGCCACCACCGCGCCGCGCCGCCGTGCCAGACTCCACCGTGTCCCTCCCGAAGGGGTTGACCGTACTGCCCGGGCCGTCACCACAAGCCTGCCCAGTGTTTCACCGCTGGCGAACCTGGCGATAACAGTTCGGCAGCTTCGCATAGCGTCCCCGCCCTGGGGGGACGGAAACAGCGGCGACCGGCATCCGCTCGGACAGCGAAGGTAAGTAACCTGGCATCCGGCTGTCCAACCGCCCCCGGCCGCCCGGCAGGGGCGGTATGGCGCGAAACGACCACCGGGCAGCGGGAGGGGCAGACCGACCATGGCGGAGCCGGGCGTCGAAACGCGTACGAGGAGTTCTGTGATCACCGCGCGGGCGGCTGCCACTTTCGACCCCGTCGGGCGGTCCGTCGCGACCGCCCGCGCCTTCGTCCGGGACACCCTCCAGGGCTGGGGATACGCCGAGGTCGTCGACGACGCCGTCGTCCTCACCAGCGAACTCGTCACCAACGCCGTCATCCACGCCGGCACCGCCGCCGACGTCCTCTGCCTGCGCAGCGACGACGGCATCCGCGTCGAGGTCGCCGACCGCTACCCCGAGCGCGAGATCCCCGTCCAGGGCGGCCGCACCGTCGCCCACCCCGACCGCGAGAACGGCCGGGGCCTGCTCCTGTGCGCCGCCCTCGCCACCCGCTGGGGCGTGGAGTACACCCCCACGCACAAACATGTCTGGTTCCAGCTCGATCTCCCCGAGCGCCCGATCGGCACCCGCTCCGCCGGACCGGTCCTCCCCGACGCCCTCCTCCCGGCCGCCGACAGCCGCGTCCGCGTCGCCGTCGCCCAGATCGACCGCGGCGGAGCCATCACTGTCTGGAACGAGGACGCCGAGGAGCTCTTCGGCTACAGCGCCGAGAAGGTCACCGGCAAACCGCTCGGCGACCTCGCCGCCTGGCCGCACACCCCCGGCATCAGCACCGGCCTCGCCGAGGCCCTGCGCCTCTCCCGCTGGGAGGGCAGCTACGGAATCCGCTGCGCCGACGGCCGCGTCATCCCCGTCTACGCCTCCCACCTCCGCGTCCGCGACTCCTCCGGCGAACCCTCGACGGTCTGTCTGCTGGTACGGGAGTACGAGCGCGCCGTCCTCCAGACCCCCCAGCGCCCCGCCGTCTCCGACGCGGGCTCCGAGAGCCGCGCCACGGACCCCTTCGAGGTCTTCATCGGCTCCCCCGCCCCCGACGACCTCGACGGCCTCCTCCAGCGCACGGTGGAACGCGCCCGCGACATGCTCGACGGCGACTCCGCCTTCCTCCTGCTCGCCACCGACGACGAGACCGAACTGGAAGTACGAGCCACCACCGGACTCCCCTCCGCCCGCCAGCGGTTCGCCCGCGTCCCCGTCGAGACCGGCGCCAGCCGCTACGGCTCCGCACGCATGCCGGCCGTCCACGAGGACCTGGCCGCCGTCCCCGGCGCCGTCCCCCTTCTCGAAGGCACCGGCATGCGCTCCGTCGTCACCGTGCCGCTCAAGGTGGAGGGCCGCCTCACCGGCTCCCTCGGCGTCGCCGCCGAAAGCTCCAACCGGTACTCCAACGAGGAGGCCCTGCGCCTCCAGTTCGCCGCCGACCGGATCGCGCTGGCCGTCGAGTCGGCCCGCCTCGGCGAACTCGAACGGCTCCGCCGCGGCTCGCTCAGCTTCCTCGTCGAGGCCTCCGACCTGCTGGCCGGCACCCTCGACCGCGACCAGACCCTGGCCCTCATGGCCCAGATGACCGTCCCGACCCTCGCCACCTGGTGCGCCGTCTACACGATCGCCGACCAGGCCTCGGACCCGTACCTCTCGTACGTCCTGCACGAGGACGAGGACCGCATCGACGGACTGAAGGCCCTGCTGTCCTCCATCGCCCCGCCGGACCCGGTGCCCACCCCCGGCGCCCGCGTCTGGACGGCGCCCGGCGAGGCCGCCCACCGGGCCGCACTCTCCACCTCGATGCGCGAACTCGGCCACGGCAGCGGCCCGTTGTCCTCCGGTATCGACACCACGCTCGCCACGGCGGCCGCCGTCGGCGGCGAGACGGTGGTCCTGCCGCTGGTCGCCCGCAACCGCGTCATCGGCATGCTCACTCTCGGGAAGCCCTCTGACGACCACTTCCGCCAGGAGATCCTGGAACTCGCCGAGGACCTCTCCCGCCGGGCCGCCCTCGCCCTGGACAACGCCCGCCTCTACTCCGAGCGCATGGCGATCAGTCAGTCCCTCCAGCGCAGCCTGCTGCCCCCCGGCCTCCCCCAGATCGACGGCGTCGAGGTCGAGGTCATCTACCGCGCGGCCGGCGAGGGCAACGAGGTCGGCGGCGACTTCTACGACCTCTTCCCGATCCGCGACAACGCATACGGCTTCGCGATCGGCGACGTCTGCGGTACGGGCCCGGAAGCCGCGGCCGTCACGGGCCTGGCCCGGCACGCCCTGCGCCTCCTCGCCCGCGAGGGCTTCGGCGGCCCCGCCGTCCTGGAACGGCTCAACGCGGCGATCCTCGACGAGGGCGCCCGCAGCCGCTTCCTGACGCTCCTCTACGGCGAGATGTGGCCGCAGGAGGACGGCTCGGCGATCCTGAAGGTCGTCTGCGCCGGCCACCCTCTGCCGCTCCGCCTGCGCCAGGACGGCACGGTCGTCCCGGCCGCCGACCCGCAGCCGCTCCTGGGCGTCCTGGACGACCTGGAGCTGTACGAGCAGACCATCACCCTCGAACCGGGCGACGTCCTGCTCTGCGTCACCGACGGCGTCACGGAACGCCGCGAGGGCACGAGGATGCTCGGCGACGACGGCCTGATCGAGGTCCTCAAGACGTGTACGGGCCTGACGGCCGGCGCGGTCGCCGCCCGCATCCTCCGCGCGGTCGAACGCTTCGCCCAGGAGCCCGCCTCGGACGACATGGCCATCCTGGCGATGCGCCTCCCGGAGCCCCTGACCGGCAACTGATCGGGCGGCTGAGACCCTCCGGGGTCTCAGCCGCCATCGCGCCGGCCCACACACAACGCAAAACAAAGAAGGCCCCCGCCTCAAGGCGGGGGCCTTCTTTGTTTCACTGGAGCCCTTTAACGGAATCGAACCGTTGACCTTCTCCTTACCATGGAGACGCTCTACCGACTGAGCTAAAAGGGCGGGAGTTCGGCGGCGTCCTACTCTCCCACAGGGTCCCCCCTGCAGTACCATCGGCGCTGAAAGGCTTAGCTTCCGGGTTCGGAATGTAACCGGGCGTTT